>CBFHJA010000043.1:0-43618 GCA_965656085.1 uncultured Aliishimia sp.
TTGTGTCGCAACAACAAACCAACCAGATGCACCGCCGTCATTCAAACCACCCGGACACCAGATTCACTCATAGCTCCCGGCCACAATGCGTGCCCTCTAGTATAGACCGTAATTAGGGACATAACAGATGACACAGCGAGAGCGGTTGGTACCAAAGATAGGGCCTCGGACGCGCGTTTCCCCGGATAACGCGATGATCGACCGCTTTGAACTAAGAGTGGACGGATGGCAGGCAGAGGGAACGCGCCCCGAGCTTGCAACTCGATTTGGCAACCTGTCTGCGTGGCAAGTGGAGACAGCGTCTGGGGATTTATCAAATATCTTTCAGGATGCCGAGCTTTCCGCAGATCGATCACGATATTATCTGATATTTCGAAAATCTGGGCGTGGTCCAAATCGAAATGTCGTCCATCCGCTTATTTCGGGGCAGGTGGTTGTCCAAATCCTGAGCGCAGCAACTTCTTCGCTCGAAACAGTCAGTAGATGTGTGTTTCATATCGATGGATCATGGAACCTCACACGTTTCTTACAGGCTCACGAATTTCCAAGGAAGACTAAACTGCACCGACCACAAGCGGCTTCGGTTTTCCCCTTCGTCATCGAACCAAAACCCGACTGGTGGCGCTGGGAAATGCCTCTTGTCGCTGATGACAACATAATCATTGGAAAAGGTAGCCGGTTTGCTTTTGCTTTAAGCCAACCTGTAGAAGAACATCTTCGGACCTATGTGGGCGGAACGCTTGGTCTATTCGTTCAGCAATTGATTGCTTGCGACGTTCTCCCAGCGGAGTTGCCGGAAGATACCCCTGACAACATCTATGATCCGAGGGAATACGCCCTCGGCGACATCGAGTTCTACTGGGAGTTTGATCACGAGGCTCCAATCGCTTTTGTGGATACTCTGACACACTACCTTCCGCGCGTTGCCAAACGCATGCGGGTCACAAGAAAGCATCTCGACCAAATCGGAGCCGAGGTGTCAGAGCAGAGCCAGAGCGCTACGATTTATCTAACTCGCAAAAGGCAGGTAAAGGTTTATGCGAAGACTAATCGGCGCGTCCGATTTGAAGTGACATTCCCGGATGGCTACCGCAGTAAAAACCATCGGAGGTCAACTTTCGGAACTTTAGAAGAACTCGTGACAGCGGTCTCGCGCTTGAAGATTGAAGCTGCTGATACCCTTAATGACGTGCTCGCGAACCTTTGGAATTGGGTGGACCCGCACAATCTTGATGCAACGCCGGATCAGTTGCGAGCAGCGATTGTGGCAGCAGCAGAAGACCCTTTCGTCGCAACGGCAATTATCTACAACTTAGCCAAACATGGACGCATTGCGCTCAAGAAGGGTGACCCATTGCGGCCTACCGTAAGACGGCTGGCAAAGTTGAGCCGCCCGGTTCTGCGGACGTTAAGTACTGATCGCGATATTTATGTCGTGGAAAGACGCTTCGAGTACGCTCGTAGAAATCTGCGGTTGGTGTAGGGCGCACTTTGCCTTCAGCGGGCTAGCTGGAGGTTTTACCGTTATGGTGCTGAAAATCGATAGCTACATCATCCGGGCACCCAATCCCCTCTAGAACGCCAAACGCTGTTCCTTGCGCGCTGAAACTCAAACCTTGAGGGCACTGCGGCTTTTCGGGGTCATATGGCTGCTCGGGCATATGCTTGCGTAGCAGCTGCAATCGATTGCAAGCTGCATATAGTTGCGTCTTTCACCGCAAGAGCAGCCCGCCAAGCTCAGTCGGTCGCGGGCAAAAACCACCAGATGACAGCGTCGCAAGTCTCATCCGGTAGTTGCAGCGAAGCTTTCCCACTGCTTAAGTGGGCTGAACACCCGTTTTCGCGAAACAGGTTTCAAAATCAACGATTAGCAGCCGGGGCACCCTTTATGGCCAGAGCACCCAAGACGCCGCCGCAGGTGACGAATTACACGCATGATGACCGCAGGGTGATGAACCCCGAGGTTGGGCTGGTTAAACCGGACAACGATCCGGAGGCGCGCAAGACCAAATGGGCCTATGACCCGCACATCGATCCAGCGCTGCAGTTCGACATGGGGCGGGCGCAAATCGAGAGCCTGATCGATGACGCCTTGGCCAGCGGCGATCAGGACACGATGCGCGATGCTCTGGAAGAGCTGAAGCGGATGCAAGCACCGTATCTGAACTGGGCGGGGAAGGCGGAGCGGACATCCTTCGAAATCGACACGGTTTCGCTGCATGTGCATGAGCGGATCGACCCAGCAACCATCCTTGAAGGTGTCAAAAAGCGGATGTCGGGCGAAGGCATGGCCGAGGAACAGCTCGACTTCTTTCATCCCGCCTTCGAAGACAAGCCACTGCGGGAAGCACTAGGCTTCTACAAGCACGACAAAGACTGGTCGAACCGCCTGATTTCCGGCGATAGCCTGTTGGTGATGAACTCGCTGCTGCAAAAGGAGAGCATGCGCGGTCAGGTTCAGATGATCTATATCGACCCACCCTATGGGATTAAGTACGGGTCAAACTTCCAGCCCTTTACGAACAAGCGTGATGTTAAAGACCGTTCGGACGCAGACCTAACTGCCGAGCCAGAGATGATTAAGGCGTTTCGAGATACATGGGAGTTAGGTATCCATTCTTACTTGACATATCTTCGCGATAGGCTGGTGCTAACCAGAGAACTACTCACTGACAGTGGGTCGGTTTTTGTGCAGATTTCGGACGAAAATTTGCACCATGTCCGGGAGTTGATGGATGAAACTATGGGTGCGGAGCATTTCCAAGCGATAATTCCGTTCAAAAAGACATCCTCTGTCGGAAGCTCTGGCCTAGATCAAATCAACGATTACCTCGTTTGGTACTCCAAGACGCCGTCTGTGAAGTACTATCAACTTTACCAGCGAGTTGATGGGGACACCTACGCATTTCCAGCGCTACAGGCTGATGATGGTTCATGGCGCAGATTGACGGCTGCAGAAAAACGCACGGGATCGTTCAAGGGAAAACTATTCCGGACGTCAAACATCACCTCACAAAGTGGTGGTGAAAAGACTGCTTTCCCAGTGGCTATTCAAGGTATGGCTCTCAAACCTTCCGCCAATTCCTATTGGAAGACGAACCAGTCCGGAATGGCCCGGCTGGCAAAAGGTGGAAGGCTTCTACCAGTTGGAAAAACGCTCACTTACAAGCGTCTTAGCGATGATTTCCCGGTCAAAGCGATTACGAACTGGTGGGACGACACGGTTCAAAGCACGTTTGCCATCGAAAAAGACTATGTTGTGCAGACTTACACTAGAGTGGTCGAACGGTGCCTTCTAATGACAACCGATCCCGGAGACTTGGTGCTAGACCCGACATGCGGTTCTGGAACTACTGCATTTGTAGCTGAAAAATGGGGTAGGCGTTGGATTACTTGTGATACGTCGCGCGTGGCGGTAACGCTAGCAAAGCAACGTCTGATGGCCTCCTCGTTTGATTACTACCTGCTTCGTTACCCAGAAGAAGGAATTAAGGGAGGATTTGTTTATCAAACCGTTCCGCACATCACTCTCAAATCTATCGCAAACAACCCCGATATTGATACAATTTATGACGAAGAGCATCCGAAGATCATCTCGGCTTTGTCTGACTTAAATTCTGCTCTTTCCGCCTCACCACCAAATGCGATCAAGCCGACGCAAGGAGTTCGTAAAGGTAAGGCCGTCAACTTCAAAGACGGAGATACGCTTCAAGAATGGGAAGTGCCATTTGGATGGCCCGAGGATTGGCCCAAAAGCGCAAAGGCTTCTTTTGACGCATTTCATAGCGCGCGCCGGTACATGCAAACACGGATGGATCAAAGTATCGCGGACAATGCCGATCAAGCAACACTCTACAATCAGCCGGAACCAGACAAAACCAAGCTACGAGTAACTGGCAAGTTCACGGTTGAGGCGGTTCCAGCACCTGTTGTGATGGGGCTAGAAGATGCTGAACCAACCGGGGAACCAGATGATAGTATCGCTCGCTCTGGCGCGACCTCGCGACAAGCTACGTGGCGAGATGAACTGCTTAAGACTGGGATCCGTGGCAAAGGTGGGCAAATGCTTGAATTTGCCGATCTGGAAGTGATCCCCGGTCTCAAAAACCTGCATACCAGTGGCTCTCTGGCGGAAAGCGGGGATCGCGTTGTTGTCAGCTTCGGTCCCGAGCATGCGGCTCTTGAACAGCGCCAAGTCGAATTGGCGTTGCAAGAAGCGGAAAAGCTGCGCCCAGCGCCTAAGGTGATCGTGTTTTGCGCGTTTACCTTCGATCCGGAGGCCGCAAAGGACATTGATGAGCTAGACTGGCCCGGTGTGACGCTGCTCAAGGCGCAGATGAACACCGATCTTCTGACCGAAGACCTGAAGAAAAAGCGAGCGAGCAACCAAAGCTTCTGGCTGATGGGTCAACCAGACGTGGACCTGCGCAAGCGCAAGGACGGGAAATGGGAGGTCGAGGTCAACGGCTTCGATTATTTCAATACCAAGACCGGAGAGCTGGACAGCGGCGGCAAGAGCAAGATTGCCATGTGGTCGCTCGACACTGATTACAACGAACGTTCGCTCTTTCCGCATCAGGTTTTCTTCCCAATGGCCGGGGCGAAAGACGGGTGGAACCGTCTGAAAGCCACGATCCGCGCCGAGCTGGACGAAGACATGCTGGACCAGTTCCACGGCACGATTTCGCTGCCTTTTGAGGCAGGCGAAAACAATAAGGTGGCGGTCAAGATCGTGGATGACCGGGGCATTGAAAGCCTGAAAATCATCGCGCTGGACGACTGATATGTCGCTGATCATCAACAAGCCGACCGAGGTGCCCCAGAAGTACTGGGACAAGGTTCATGACGGCAAGCTTGAGCTAAAGCACGAGCGCCGTCCCGCGACCTATGAAATCATCAACACCCGCGACCAGACGCGACGCGTTGAAGAAATCGCGCTGGTGAACACGATCCGTGGCCGCGTCGATCAATGGCGTGAAGCGGGTTATCCGGGTGTCACCATCGTCACCCGTAAGCTGCTGGATCACTGGAACGATGAGAGCGCCCGTGAGCTGCAATTCTATTTCTGTCAGCTCGAAGCCATAGAAACCCTCATTTGGTGGGTCGAAGGCGCGGCGGAATACAAACAAGGCATCTCTATCCCCGGTGATGGCGGGCCTTGGGAGCGTCTTTGCAACAAAATGGCCACCGGCGCAGGCAAAACCACTGTGATGGCCATGATCATCGCGTGGCAGGTGCTGAACGCGGTGACCTATCCCAAGAGGAACAAGGATTTCAGCCGCGCAATTTTCATCGTAGCCCCAGGTATCACAGTAAAGGGGCGGCTACAGGTGCTCTTGCCGACCGACGGCAGCTACTATGACGAGTTCAACATCTGTCCAGATAACGCTTCGCGGCAGAAATTGAACCAAGCCGAGGTTCTTATCGAGAACTGGCACACGCTCATGCCAGCCAAAGAACCCGACCGCTCAGTCGTCAAGAAAGGTCCGGAGACAGACGAAGCCTACACGCGCCGCGTTCTTGAAAAACTGTCCGAGTTCAAAGACATCGTCATTATCAACGATGAAGCACACCATGCCTACAGACAGAACCCCGCTGACAAAGTGGGCAAGAACAAAGCCAAAGAAATGGGCTTGGATGTTGATGAAGCCACCAGATGGATCGAAGGGCTGGACCGACTACACAAGACACGTCGGATTTCTCGGTGCTTCGATTTGTCAGCAACGCCGTTTTCACCGTCAGGAAGAGCCAGCTCAGATCACGCGTTGTTCACGTGGATCATATCAGACTTCGGCTTGAATGACGCCATCGAAGCGGGATTGGTCAAGACGCCGCGCGTGGTCGTCCGCGATGATGCCATTCCGGATGCGGCGACCCTTAAGCCGAAGCTTTATCATATTTACAGAGACAGCTCAGTCTCGGAAGACCTCAACCGGCGAGCCGAACCGCACGAAGCCCTCCCACAGCTCGTACAGCAGGCGTACACGCTGCTTGCGGCGGATTGGCGGGCCTACCAGCAGAAATGGGCGGAAGACGGCCACTACGCCCCTCCGGTGCTCTTAACAGTATGTAATCGAACAGAAACCGCCGCGAGGATCGAACATTACTTCAATTCCGGGGAAGCGTATTGGCCCGAGTTGCAAGCGCCGGAGAAAACGCTTCGCGTGGACAGTAAGGTTCTGGAGAAAGCCGAAGTCGGCGAAAAAGCAACTGCGGACAAGCCCTACGAAGAGCGTCTTCACGAGATTATCCAAGCATCACCCTTGCCGAGCACACGCAAAGCTGAGCTGCTGGAGCTAAAAAAAGAAGAACTGCTTCGCGAAATCGTGGACAATGTCGGTAAGCGGAACGGGGCAGGGCAAAGCCTTCAGAACGTGATTTCGGTTGCGATGCTTTCCGAGGGGTGGGACGCAAAGAACGTAACTCACATCATGGGGTTGCGGGCGTTCACCTCCCAGCTTTTGTGTGAGCAGGTTATCGGGCGCGGTTTGCGGCGTGTTTCATATGACAAAGAGGTCGGCGGCGAACGGGACGGGTTGTTCGTGACCGAGTACGTAAACGTTTTTGGCGTTCCGCTGTCCATCTACCAAGACACCACTGGCGACCCGACACCACCGCCTCCCCCCAAACCGAGCGTTCAGATCGAAGTAGTCCCAGAGCGCGCAGAACATGAACTTCAATGGCCGAATATTCTGCGCGTTGACCACGTTCTGAAGCACAAGCTGGAAGTTGATTGGGACAAGCTACCTGCTTTGCAGCTTGATCCAGCTTCCACGGTGATTTCCGCCGAAATTGCCCCAGCCATGACCGGGGCGTCCGACATGAGCCAGACTGTACCAATCGATTTGGAGAAGGTTCCGGAAGGGTTCCGACTTCAGCGGTTGACGTTTCTCGCTGCTCGAAAATGCTTCGCAGGTATGGCGGGAAGCTTTGTTGGCCGTGAAGAGCTGCTGCTTAAGCAGCTCATCAAACACGTCGAGACGTTCATCGCCTCGGACAAGCTCGAAATCCCTTCACTGTTTCACCGAGAACCGCTTCGCAAACGCATACTTATTGGTCTCAACATCGACCTAATTGTGCAGCACGTCAGCCAGTATCTGCGACAAGAAAACCGCACCGCGCTTGAGCCAATCTTCGATGAGGATGAGCCGATAGGCCGAACAGGCGACATGCGTACATGGTATACTACCAAACCAACAATGGTGGCCACCAAATCTCACATCAGCCATGTGGTCGGCGATGCCGGTTGGGAGGGATATGCCGCAAATGTTTTGGAGAAATCAGACAAGGTTCGCTCCTATGTCAAAAACGATCATCTTGGGTTCGAAATCTACTATCTGTGGAATGGCTCAAAGCGTCGCTATGTGCCGGATTTCATAGTTGAAACCGCGAGCGGGTACTTCTTGGTTCTTGAAATTAAGGGTCAGAAATCACCGCAGAATGATGCGAAGCATGCAGCTCTCGAAGAGTGGGTCGCGGCAGTCAACGAGGAGAAAAGATTTGGGCAGTGGTCTTGGGCCGTTGCTTACGAGCCGCACGAGGTGGATGACATAGTAGCGTCAACTTAGTCATAAGAGCAGGATAGGCAAAAATGGACAATAATATCTTTGATACGCTTGAAGTTAGGATGCCTTGGACGCTTGCCAATCGGGCAATGAAACGGGCTGGGCTAGATGGCTCGCAAGGCTGGGATGGAGCACGTCAAAAGTATCAAGAAGTCGATCACGCTGATGCAGAGAATTTCTTGAAGGAGCTTCTTCGACAGCACGCCCTGTGCGGCGAAAAGATGACAAAGTTGTATCCGGTAAAGGAAGACGTGCAGAACGAACTGAGGGAAGCAATCGACGGGCTGGAGGTTGCGGAACATGCCTTCACAGACAAGTTTCCGTTGGTGCTCAGCGAAGCACAACTAGGAGAATTCAATTCAGAACCGGTGCTGGTCAGCGTAGAGCGTACAGACGATGGAATTGGCGCAGTCTATGCGACTACTATCAAACTAACCTCACGCGAGGAAATACCTATAAGCGATGTCTTCGAAGACCCTGAGGATATTAAAGAAAGATACGACGAAGTTATTGGTCTCAAATTTCAATCCGTTCAGCTATTCAACGTGATCTGGGTTCCGCACCATGACGGCTTTGTGGAGGTTAGAACTGATTACCCCAAGGGGATGCGGCAAGAACTAGTCCATGAAATCCAATCCCAGTACAAGGCCATCGCCAATAGCTTGCTGACCGAACCCGGCCTTGACCAGCCAATCGACCTTTTCCCGCTTATCGAAGCTATGTACGAGGACGAGGACGAAGGCACTGTCGTAGAGCTAAGTTTCAAGACCTCGACGGCATCAATCAAAAATGAGAAGATGCGTCGAACTAGGCTGTGTCTGCGCAAAGAGCTGTATCACAAGGGCGGCAAAGACGCGCTCGGTACCAAGATCGAACCCTTCAAGGTGAGTATCCGATGGGCTTTTCAGCATGATGGCCAAGACTACCATCCGGAACTTACGCTGGCTGGAACGTCTCGCGGGCAGCAGAGTGTGGCAGGAACCGTCACGGGGCAGCTCGTATCAGGTGCAGTCATCAAGAACTGCATCGGAAACGTTGACTATGAACACGTGAAGGCGAGGCTGGTTCATCACTTGAGCAGTGGTGGCGACAAATAAGCGGACTAGGTCTGATAACTGTGCAACGCGAAGAGCTACAGCAGGGAATTGAACAGAACTGGGGGCGTTCTCCGGTCGGTAAGATGTGCTTATTGCTTGTCGAGCGCATCTTGTCGATCAAACCCGAGGCAGCCGCTGCGCTTACGTATCGTAACCTTCTCGACCTGACCGGTCAGGATCACGTCACGCCCGAGTTGGTTGCCGCGCTAAATGTTCTGACGACGTCTGAATTTGCCATTTTGGATGCAGGTGGTTTCTTCATCGATGAGGACGACGAGAGCCACGAACTGACGGCTGAAGAATTTGAAGCTGTTGTCCGAAGAAATTTTCTAATTCATCCCGATCTTGGGCAACCTGTCGAAGACGCGGCGACCAAAGTCTGTCCTTTCTTCTCGCTACGAGAAGGGGCGGTTTCAGAGGGTGCGTCTTAGTGGGACAGGACATTACTGTAGATACGTTGCTGCTGCTACAAAGCGGTACGGCGCTCGAAGCCGCAAACAAGTACACCCTTGCCCAATCGCATGAGGCGAGGCTGGAGGCCGTAAGAACCGCATTAGATCATGCCTGCAACGAGTTGGAGGTAAACAAGCACCTAAAGCAGAACCTCAGCGAAGATCAGCTGACCATAGAGATTTGTCAGTACCTGAACGGTCTTGGGTTTCAGCCGCGACATGACGAACAAGTTGGCGGGCATTGCGACATCGTTATTCGCGGTAAGGACCTGTTTGTGTGGCTCGCTGAAGCGAAGTGGCACACCAGCTACGCATGGTTGGATAAAGGCTTCAAGCAACTCTCCACTCGGTACTCGACTGGCGTGCATGGCCAAGATCAAGGCGAAGTCGTCATCTACTGCAAAAACCGGGATGCCAAGGCTATGCTAGCCCGCTGGCGTAGTGAACTTGACGATAGAAATGAAGGCGTAAGCACATTTGATGACCCTGTGGGCAACGAGCTTGCATTTTGGTCGGAGCATCAACACGATGCGTCGGGCTTGCCGTTCCGAGTAAGACACAAGGTCGTTTCTCTGCACCATGAACCTGCAGACAAGAAGGAAGCCGCATAGCGTGTTCGATTTCTGCGAGTTCTAGCTGCTACTTACCAACCGTCAGCCGTTGAGAATACGTTTGTTTCGGATCGTCCCACGACAAAAAAGCCAAATGACACGGCATGCAACGGGATGAGACTGCCTGATACAGCAGAGGGGCCAACTACTCGTTGATGGGCAAATTGATGGGAAGGGCGCCGCAAGTGCGGAAAAGCCATTGTTTATCATTGCTTTGTCGGAAAAAGTGGCAGCCCGTAGGGGAATCGAACCCCTCTTTCCAGGTTGAAAACCTGGCGTCCTAACCGATAGACGAACGGGCCACTCTGTATCGTGAGCGGTCATTTAGGGGTTCGGGCGGGGAGGCGCAAGCATAAAAACACCGCTTCACAGAGAAATTGCCGCTCAGGGGAAGGCTGCATCATCAAGCCGGAGTTGCGGGCTTTGACGGCCTTGCCAGCTATTGATGTCGAGCTTTCCGGCCAAATGCACACGGCCGCCGCCATGGCCCTCGAGCGCCGGGCCGAGTGGGCCGTCGAAGGCGCCGAAACAGATCGCGTCGAGGCGGGGGCCCTGTCCGTCGCTGAAGCTCAGTTTGAGATGGCTCTCGCCGACCCGGCGGGCGTGATGAACCACGCACTCTGAAAACGCAAAGCGAGGGCCCGGGGCCGAGGCGCCGAACGGGCCGGCCTGTTCCAGTTTCTCGATCAGGTCCACGCTCGCCGCACCCGGCATCAGCAGGCCATCAAGGCGCAGATCCGAAGGGCCCAGATCGCCTGCGCCCTGTTTGGCCAGAAGCACGCTGAGCCGCTCCATAGCCGCTTCGAGCTTGTCTTCCGCCACTGTGAGCCCGGCGGCCATTTTGTGCCCACCGCCCTTGAGCAGTAGCCCTTCCGAGGCAAGGCGTTGTATCGCCGAGCCAAGGTCGATCCCAGCAACCGAGCGGCCCGAGCCCTTGCCGATGCCGTTCTCCAGCCCGATCACGATGGCCGGGCGGCCCGCTGTCTCCTTGAGGCGCGAGGCGACGATCCCGACGACACCGGGGTGCCAGCCGGGGCCAGCGGCCCATGCGAGCGGGGCGTCGAGGCCGCGCTCTTCGGCCTGTGAGAGCGCCGCTGCGCGCACGCCCGCTTCGATCTCGCGGCGCTCTGCATTGAGCTCTTCGAGGCGCGCCGCCAGGGCCTGTGCCTCGTGCGGGTCTTCGGTGGCCAGCAGGCGTGCGCCCAGATCCGCTGCGCCGACGCGCCCGCCTGCGTTTACCCGGGGGCCGAGCACGTAGCCGAGGTGATAAGCGGCGGGTGCGCTGTCCATGCGCGCGGCGTCGCAGAGCGCGACGAGGCCGGGACGGGCGCGGCTGGCCATGACCTTCAGGCCCTGCCGTACGAAGGCACGGTTCACGCCGGTGAGCGGCGCCACATCGGCCACGGTGGCAAGGCCGACGAGATCAAGAAACGCCATCAAGTCAGGGCCTTGCGCGCCAGCCGCGCGCAGTTGACGGCCTGCCTCGACCAAGCAGAGGAACACCACGGCGGCGGCGCAGAGATGGCCCAGATCGCCGGTCTCGTCCTGCCGGTTGGGGTTTACCACAGCCAGCGCCGGGGGCAGGGTCTCGCCGCCGAGGTGGTGGTCGAGCACGATCACATCCGCGGCCTTTGCGGCCTCCAGCGGGCCATGCGAGAGCGTGCCGCAATCGACGCAAACAATCAGGTCATGGTCGGCGGCCAATTGCCCCATGGCGGCCTCGTTCGGGCCATAGCCTTCGTCGATCCGGTCGGGCACGTAGAGCGTCGCAGTGAGGCCGAAAAAGCGAAGCCAAACAAGAAGTTGGGCCGCGGAGGCGCCGCCGTCCACATCGTAGTCGGCGAACACGGCGATGCGCTCGCGGCGCTGCACGGCTTGGAGCAAACGGGCGGCTGCGCGCTCCATGTCCTTGAGGCTGCGGGGGTCGGGGAGAAGGTCGCGGAGGGCGGGGGCGAGAAAGGCTTCAGCCTCTTCGGGACGCACGCCGCGCCGGGCGAGGATCTGGCAGAGCGGGCGGGGCAGGGGGGTGTGCTGCGCCATCGCCTCTGCCGCGCGGTCGGTCTCGACATCGGGGCCGACCCAGCGCCGCCCGGTGAGGGAGCGCTCGACGCCGAGAAAGGCCTCCTTTTGCAACATATGGGGGTGGCTGTTCATGGACCCACCCTATCGGGTAGAGGCGCCGCTTGCCAGAGGCGCGTGGGAGTTCTCCACAGTTAAAGCCGGGCGCGGGTTTTCGCCGCGAAAGGTTAACGCAGCGAACGTTGCGCGCGGGTTAAGTCGCGAAAAACGTGATTTCGGGCGTTAACGCCATAAAAACAAGGTGTGGCACCTGTATGGCTCGGCGTATGGCTCCGCGTATGGCACCTGTACATACAAATCACGATTCGTTCCGGGATTTGACAAGGTTAAGGCACCGCGCGGTGGGGGCGCGTTAACCTTTTTCGTTGTGTCATGGTGGGCAGATTGCCCACCCTACATGGGCTTCGCGCGCCGCCCCCTCTCGCCCATCGGCTCTGCCGATAGGCTGCCGGTCTACGCCCGCCGCCCCCTCTCGCACATCGGCTGCGCCGATATGCTGCCGGTCTCCGCCCGCCGCTGTCGCGGCAGGCTTGGGCGCGGCAGGCTTGGGCAGAGCCTCTCGCACGCGCCAAAGGCGCGTCAGACCGGGGTGCGGTAGTTCATCCGGCGCATGGAGCCGGTCTTGGAGCGCATCAGCAGGGTTTCGGTCGTCACCCAGCCCGGCTCGCGCTTGATGCCGGGCAGAAGCGTGCCGCCGGTCACGCCGGTGGCGGCGAAGATCACGTCGGAGGTGCACATCTCGTCGCGGCTGTAGATCTTGTCGAGATCGGTGATCCCGGCTTTTGCCGCGCGGCCCCGCTCGTCGTCGTTGCGGAACAGCAGGCGGCCCCACATCTGCCCGCCCATGCATTTCAGCGCGGCGGCGGCCAGAACGCCCTCGGGCGCGCCGCCGGAGCCCATATACATGTCGATCCCGGTCATTGGCTCGGCGCAATGCATCACGCCCGCCACGTCGCCATCGGTGATCAGGCGGATCGAGGCGCCGGTGGCGCGGACCTCGTTCACGATCTGGTCATGGCGCGGCCGCTCCAGAACGCAGACGGTGATGTCGCGCGGATGGCAGCCCTTGGCGGTCGCAAGCGCCGAGACGCGGGTGGCGACGGGCATGTCCATCGTCACGATATCGTCCGGATAGCCCGGCCCGATGGCGAGCTTGTCCATGTAGACATCGGGCGCGTGCAGCATCGAGCCGCGCGGGCCCATGGCGATCACGGTCAGCGCGTTGGGCATGTCCTTTGCGGTGAGCGTCGTGCCTTCCAGCGGGTCGAGGGCGATATCCACGCCGGGGCCGTTGCCGGTGCCGACCTCCTCGCCGATATAGAGCATCGGGGCCTCGTCGCGCTCACCCTCGCCAATCACAACGACGCCGTTGATGTCGAGCTTGTTGAGCTGCTCGCGCATCGCGTTGACGGCGGCCTGATCGGCGGCCTTCTCGTCGCCGCGCCCAATCCAGGCGGCGCTCGCAATCGCGGCCTGCTCGGCGACGCGGGCGAGGCCGAGCGAGAGCAGGCGGTCGTTGAAATCTATGTCGGTGTTCATGGGAAAATCTTTCTGTTCAGTCAGATAGGGGGTGAGGGCTCAGAGGTTCTCAATCCGCAGCACGACGGGTGCGTCATCCACCACGCCGGTTCCATCCATGGCGCCGAGCGCGGTGTTGATCGCCGAGCGGGGGCAGGTGTGGGTGACGATGATGACGGTGGCCAGATCGCCGTCATGGCTGCCTTGGCGCATCCGGTCGATCGACACGCCCGCCTCGCCGAGCACGGCGGCGACTTTCGCCAACGCGCCGGGTTTGTCGCTCAGCGCCATGCGCAGGTAGTAGGGCGCGGGCAGAACGGAGCTTGCGGCGGGGGCGTTTTCGAGCGTGCTGGCCGGTTGGCCGAAGACCGGCACGGACAGCCCGCGCGCGATGTCGCAAATATCGCCCATCACCGCCGAGGCCGTGGGCCCTTCGCCCGCGCCGGGGCCGCGCATCACGATCTGCTCGGCCGCGTGGCCTTCGATCACCACCATGTTCGTGCCGCCTTGCAGAACGCCCAAGGGCGAGCTCGCCGGGACAAGGCAGGGCATCATGCGCTGCTCCAGCCCGCGGCCCGTCTTTTGCGCCACGCCCAGCAGTTTGATCCGGTAGCCCATCTCGGCCGCGTGGCCGATATCGTCGAGCGTGACGCGCTGGATGCCCTCGATCTCGATCCCGCCGAAATCGGGCTGCGTGCCGAACGCGATGGCCGACAGCAGGGCGAGTTTGTGTGCGGCGTCGATGCCGCCCACGTCAAGGTTCGGATCGGCTTCGAGATAGCCAAGCTTGGCGCATTCGTCGAAAAGCACGTTATAGCCCTGCCCCGTCTCCTCCATCCGCGTCAGGATGTAGTTGCACGTGCCATTCATCACGCCCAGCACGCGGATGATCTCGTTGCCCGCAAGGCTCTCGGTGAGCGCCTTGATCACCGGGATGCCGCCCGCGACGGCGGCTTCGAAGCGCAGGTTGCGGCCCTGCGTCTCGGCCAGTTCGGCCAGCGCCTGACCGTGCACCGCGAGCATCGCCTTGTTGGCGGTCACCACGTGCTTGCCCGCCGTCAGGGCCGCTTCTGTCGCTGCCTTGGCCGGGCCATCCTCGCCGCCCATCAGTTCGACGAACACATCGACATCGTCGCGGGTGGCCAGCGCCACCGGGTCATCTTCCCAATCGTAAGAGGTCAGCGGTACGCCGCGATCCTTGCTGCGCGAGCGCGCCGAGACAGCGCTGATCTCGATGCGCTTGCCCGTGCGCGCCGACAGCAATGCGGCCTGCCGACGGACGATCTTCACCACGCCGACCCCGACCGTGCCAAGCCCTGCGATGCCAAGGCGCAAACTGTCAGTCATTGGGGAAGTCCTTCTCACCGGGATCGTCGCATATTGCCCGGCGCAATAGCGATTTGGGACGCGCGGTGCAATGCGCTATCGGCCCACCGCAACACCAGCCTCCATCCGCGCCCGGGCCTCGGGGTCGATCACCGCGCCCCGGAGCGTGTCCGCCTTGCGCCGCAGCGTGTCGGTGCGCGCGGCGAGGGCCTCTTCGGGGTCGGCCGCGTCCGCCGCGCCCAGCCCGCGCAAACTGTCGAAGGGCAAAAGCTCTGAATAGGCAGCGGTCCGTGCCGCCTCGGGGATTGTCTCGTCCAGTTGCGGGAACTGGGTGCAGGCCGGCAGCAGGAGGCCGATACAGGCGCGCGCGAGGACGTGTTTCATGGGGCGCACGGTTGCATGGCGGGCCGGGGAAGAGCAAGCGATGCGGGGGCGCAGGGTGCAAGAAACCCTTTTCATTTGAACAATCGTTCAGTTTAATGCCGCCATGGCCCGCACCGCAGGATCGCATTCCGACATCACCGGCCCCCGGATCGAGGCCGCCGCCGCCGACCTCATCGCGCGGCACGGCTTTGCCGCCGTCTCCATGCGCCAGATCGCCGCCAAGGTCGGCGTGCAGGCCGGGGCGCTCTACAACTACATGCCCGACAAGCAAACCCTGCTGAAGCGGCTCATGCTCGGGCATATGGAAAGCCTTCTGGCCGCCTATGACGAGCCGCCCGGGCTCAAGCCCCTGCAACGGCTCGAATATTTCGTGCGCTTTCATCTCGGCCAGAACCGGGAGCGCTCAGCGCAGGTCTTCATCGCCTATATGGAGTTGCGCAATCTCACGCCGGAAAACTTCGCCGAGGTCGAGGCCCTGCGCCGGGCCTATGAAACCCGGCTCGAAAGCATCCTGAGCGCCGGAAAGGCCGAGGGCACGTTCGAGATCGCCGATGTGAAAATCACCATGCGGGCGCTCATCGCGATGCTGAACGGGGTCAATACATGGTACCGGGACACCGGCCCGCTGAGCCTTGACGCCGTCAGCGCCTTGCATTGGGATCTGGTCCGCAACATGGTGACGAAGCGTTAGACACAAGGGAGAACAGGGCGTGGGAACTTTGACAGGACAGGTCGCGTGGATCACCGGCGCGGGCAGCGGAATCGGCGAGGCGGGGGCCCATGCGCTGGCGCTTGGCGGCGCGCATGTGGTGCTCTCGGGGCGCCGTGCGGAGGAGCTTGAGCGGGTCGCGGCGGCCATCGCGGCGGCGGGGGGCACGGCAGAGGTCTGCCCGCTCGACGTGGCCGATGCCGCCGCGGTGCAGGCGGCGGCGGATGCGATTGTGGCGCAGCACGGGCGGATCGACATTCTGGTGGCCAATGCCGGGATCAACGTGCCGAACCGGGCGTTCGACGCGATCACGGCGGAGGAGTTCGCCCGGGTGGTCGATATCAATCTCAACGGGGTGATGTATGGCGTGCTCGCTGTGCTGCCGTCGATGCGCAAGGCCGGTGGCGGCACGCTGATCCTCACGTCGAGCTGGGCCGGGCGGCATGTCTCGCGGCTCACCGGGCCGGCCTATTCGTCGAGCAAGCACGCGGTGGTCGCGCTGGCTCATTCGGTCAATCAGGAGAACGCGGAGCATGGGATTCGCTGCACGGCGCTGATGCCGGGCGAGGTGGCGACGCCGATCATGAAGGCGCGCCCGAAGCCGCCCTCGGAGGAGGATCAGGCGAAGATGCTGCAACCCGAGGATCTCGGCGCGATCATCCACTATATCGCCAGCGCCCCGCCGCGCGTGTGCCTCAATGAGGTGCTGATCTCGCCGACCCATAACCGGTCGTTCCTCGGCGTCGCGGAACTGGGCGGGATGAAACTCTGAACGGGCGCGGGACCGGGTTGCTACGCAAGCGAGAATTCCATTCTCGCGCTCTTGGGAGTTTTTCAGGCTAAGTGAAGCAGAGGAGGGGCGCGCCCAGCAGGGCGGCGTGGGACAAGGAGGTGGCAGGCGATCCAGGCGCATCCCACGTGGCCCTTCCGGGTGCCCCCCCTGCTTTCCTTTGGCCAAAAATATCCCGTGGGGTGAGGGGAGCAGAGCTCCCCCACGCGCCGCAGGCGCGTCCCTCCCCCCGCACTCAACGCGAGCGAAACCCTCCTCAATGCGCGGGCTTGATGAACGTGCCGTTCTGCAAATCGCGCATCGCCTGACGGATCTCCGTCTGCGTGTTCATTACGATCGGGCCATGCCATGCCACCGGCTCGTCAATTGGCGCGCCGGAGATCAGCAGGAAGCGGATGCCCTCGGGGCCCGCCTGCACGGTGACCTCGTCGCCGGTGCCGAAGCGGATCAGGGTGCGGTCGCCGCTGAGATCGCGGATATTCACCTCCTCGCCAGCCACCTCTTTTTCCAGCAGCACGCCTTGCGGGTCAGAGGCGTCGGCGAAGGCCCCGGCGCCCTCGAACACATAGGCGAAGGCGCGGCGGTAGGTGTCGATCCGAAACGTCTTCCTGACGCCCGCCGGGACGAACACGTCGAGATATTGCGGATCGGCGGCGATGCCGTCCACCGGGCCGGTCTTGCCCCAGAACTCCCCGACGATCACCTTCACGCGGGTGCCATCATCGTCGATCACTTCGGGAATGTCCTTGCCTTCCACGTCCTGATAGCGTGGCGCGGTCATCTTCTGCGCCGAGGGCAGGTTGCCCCAGAGCTGGAAGCCGTGCATCTGGCCGCGCGCGTTGCCCTTGGGCATTTCCTGATGCAGGATGCCCGACCCCGCCGTCATCCATTGCACATCGCCCGCCCCGAGCGTGCCGGTATTGCCCAAGCTGTCGCCATGCTCGACGGTGCCCGACAGCACATAGGTGATCGTTTCGATGCCGCGATGCGGGTGCCACGGAAACCCCTTCATGAAATGCTCGGGGATATCGTTGCGGAAATCGTCGAAGAGCAGGAACGGGTCAAGCTCGGACGGGTCCGAGAAGCCGAACGCGCGGTGCAAATGGACGCCCGCCCCTTCGAGGGTCGGCATGGCTTTGCGGGTCTCCAAAGTAGGTCTGAGTGACATCGGGTTCTCCTCATGAACAACGTGCAGGGAAGGTAGGCAGCCGCGCGGTGTGCGCAATCGGGCAGGTCTGAACGCAATCTGTGCGCAAATGCGCGAAACCCATGCGCCCGAGCTTGGGCCGCGCGGGCGTTGCACCGGCGCGTGAAAGCGTCGTAATCAGGCGCGACGTGTCGCGATCCGCGCGCAACAAAAACGCCAGACCAGCCAAGGGGAACATCATGAAAATCGGCTTTATCGGGCTTGGAAATGTCGGCAGCAAGCTCTCCGGCTCGCTCCTGCGCAATGGGGTGGACGTGGCCGTCCACGATCTCAACGCGGCGTTCGTGGCCGAGAAAGTCGCGGCGGGGGCCAAAGACGGGGGCAGTCCGGCGCAGCTTATGCAGAGCTGCGACGCGGTCATCACTTGCCTGCCCAGCCCGTCGGCCTCGGCGGCGGTGCTTGACGAGATGCTGCCCCATGTCGGGCCGGGCAAGATCTGGATGGAGATGTCCACCACCGACGAGGCTGAGGTCAAGCGCATCGGCGCGCAGGTTCTGGAGCGCGGCGGCGCGGCGGTGGACTGCCCGGTCTCGGGCGGCTGTCACCGGGCCGATACGGGCAACATCTCGATCTTTGCGGGCTGCGATCGGGAGACCTTCGAGCGCATCCTGCCGCTTCTGACCGTGATGGGGCGGCGGGTGCTGCACACCGGGGCGCTCGGCTCGGCCTCGGTGTTGAAAGTGCTCACCAACTATCTCGCCACCGCCAATCTGGTCTCCTGCGCCGAGGCGCTCACCGTGGCCAAGGGGGCGGGGATGGATCTGGGCGTGGCCTATGAGGCGATGGCGATCTCGTCCGGCACGTCCTTCGTGCATGAGACCGAAAGTCAGGTCATTCTGAACGGCTCGCGGGATATCTCCTTCACGATGGACCTTGTGGCCAAGGATATCGGGTTGTTTCAGGAGATCGCCGACCGGGCGGGCGTGGCGCTGGAGCTCAGCCCGTTGCTGATCAATATATTCAACGACGGGATTGCGAAATTCGGGCCGCGGGAGCTGTCGCCGAACATCATCAAACGTCTGGAGGACCGCGCGGGGCTCACTGTGACCGCGCCGGGCTTTCCGGCGGAAATGGTCGATGACGAGCCCGAAGAGCGCGGCGCGGAGGTGGTTGTGCGGCGCTAGGACCCCCGCGCGCCGCGCCATCCAAGGCGGGCGCGCTTGCCAAGTCGGAGCCAGCATCGTAAGCGCGGCGCATGGTCAAGAAACCCGATCCCGATGAAGTGCTCGCAACCATTCACGCCTCCGCCCCGCGGCGCTGGCTGGGGGTGGGGATGATGGCCGCGCTGGGCGGGATCGTGATCTATATCGCGCTGGCCGAGCCCCCGGCGCCGGGATGGGCGCTCTTTCTGTTCGGCTTTGGTGGGGCGGCGCTCTTTGCGGCGGTGAAGATGCATGCCGCCACCACCCGCGAGATCGAACTCACGCGCACCGAGCTGCGCGACAGCACCGGCACGCGGATCGCCGCCGTGGCGGAGATCGAGTCCGTTGAGCGCGGCTTTTTCGCCTTCAAGCCCTCGAACGGGTTCGTGCTGCGCACACGGCAGCCCGGGGATGGGCGGCACTGGCAGCCGGGCATGTGGTGGCGTGTCGGGCGGCGGGTCGGTGTCGGCGGGGTGACGGCGGCGGCGCAGACGAAATTCGTGGCCGAGCTTATCACGGTGCTCATGGCCGAGCGGGACGGCAAGATCTGACGTCGCTGCCCGCCGGGATCAGTTCGGAGACGCCAGCCCCGGCGTGTAGCGCGAGCGGGTGAACACGAAATTCTTCACGTCGCGCTCATGAAAGCCCACATCGAAGGGCGGCTCATAGGCATAGGCCGTCTCGACCACGAGGATCTGTTCGCCATCCGGCATCACCGGGAGTTTTTCGCTCCACCCGGACACATCCGCCTCGGTCGCCTCGCCCATATTGCCTTTCGCCATCGCCCAGACCCGCTGGAAGCTGCTGGTGTCCGCCTTGTATTGCACCTGCGTGACCCGGACCGACACATCCTCGCGGCGGCCATTGACGAGATATCCCAAAAGCTCGCGGGCGCCATCCATGTAGGTGGCATCGAGCGGGTTCGTCTCGCGCGAAATCATGTCGCCGATCGTGTAGGCCGCCTTTTGGTTGAGCGTGTAGGTCCGGTAGGCGTGGAAGCTGGAGAACAGCACCAGATAAGTCCAGAACAGCATCGGCAGGATCAGCACCGCCTCGACGGCAATCGAGCCCCGCTCGTCGCGGGAAAACCCGTAGACCAATCCGCGCAGCCATCTGCGGGCCGGACTCGACTTCGTGTTCGTGCGCATCAGCCCGGCTCCTGTACAAAGGCGCTGACCGACAGCATCTTGGCCATGCCCGCGCCATCGGCATTTTCGGACATCGCATAGCCAAGCCCGGAGGTGGCGAAGACCGGCGTGAACTTGTAGCACGCCCGCAGCAGCATCATCTCATGCTGACCGCCGGGGATGAACGTGCGCACCGGGGTGATCGGCAGCGACGCGTCGACGCAGTCGGCTTCCCAGTCGAGGGTCTGGAAGGCCCGCAGATCCACCGGGCGCATTTCCAGTTGCAACTGGCTGTCGCAATTGTCGATGAAGCCAGCGAAATTGCACACCATGTCCTTGACCTGCAAATGGGTGTAATTGGCGCCCGTGTTCAGGCGGATATTGCGCACGGCCATGTCCATCCCGCGGTCGAGAAACATCTGCCGCATCGAGTAGATGCCCATCTCCACCGAGGTCATGAAGATCGTGAAGATCAGCGGGATCACCAGCGCGAATTCGACGATCATCTGGCCCTTCTCCTCCCGCCGGAAGCGGCCAAGAGCGGCTGTCAGGCGGCTCGGGATCATGCGGCAGGTCATTGGGTCAGCCTCAACTGGTTGATCTGGGTCGCAATCGCCGAGAACGCTTCGCTGATCTCAACACCTTCCACCCGGAAGAAATGGCTCGGCGAGGAGGCGCAGTTTTTCAGCACATTCGCCCCGTGATCGTCCACCTCGAGGCCCACACCCCAGATGACAATGCCTTGGTTTTTGGCCGCAGAGCAGATCTGATCGGTGTAGATATCGCCCGCAGAGGCCGTGTATTTCCGCCAGTAGAACTGGTTGTGGTAGTAGGAGTTCACATATCCGTTCAGGTACGCCCAGAAGTTGTAGGTCTTCCAGTGGTAGTAATCCGAGGTGCTGTCATACGCCCAGTCCGCGATCCGATAGCTTTCGGTATTGCGCCCGTCGGTCATGACCACGATCGTCTTGAGTGTCTCCGCGTCGCTATACTCCGACGGACGGCCCGAGAACGTGCTATCCACCTGTCCTCGGGTCACCATCGTGTCGATGATCGGGCGGGTCGATGGGTCAAGCAGCGCCGTACCCCATTTCACGCCAAGGAAAATGGAGGTCTGTGCGCGGGGCCGCAAACTCTCGATTTGTGCCTTGAGCTCTGTTGCATTCTGGCTGAATGGGGTGATCCCCTCATAGGAGCGCCGCGGGCAGGTCGTGTTGGACACTTGCGTGAGATTGCTCGACGAGTACCACTGGAAGTGCTGCATCTGGTCATAGGTCGTCCAGCTGCGCAGGGTGGTGTCCCCGAAATTGTCATCCGGGATTTCGAGGCAATAGGAATAGTTGTGGCGATGGTTCTTGTTGGGGATCGCTGCGAACATTTCGCTGCCCACGCTCACATGCTCCGAGTAAGGCACGATGCTGATCGAGATCAGGTCATCGGTCTCGTCGCGGATGAGCTTGTCGACGAATTCCGTGGCTGCATCCTGGAGGTTCTCCATGCGGCTGTTGCGCCCCATCGAGCCGGAAATATCGAGCACCAGCGAGATCTCCACCTTGGAGATACGCTCTTCGGCGGTGCCGATCGCCGGCACCTTGAGCTCATCGACCCCCATCAGATGCATGAATTGCGTCTGGGACACCGTGCTCGCCTGCGCCGACACCGTGCGGTAATTCAGCCCCTGTGACACGGTCACATCCGCAAGGAATTCGCTCATCCCCGCCTTGGCGAAATAATCGCGCACCACGTCTTCCGGATTGAGCGTCTGGTCGAGATCCGCCGCCGCCAGCACCGCCCGGTCGAGCGTGTTCTGCATCCGCGTGCGTTCCATCTCGTTGTGCATCAGGTCCACCCCGATGCCGCCCACCAGCACCATCATCATGATCATGAAGCACGCGAAGATCGTGGCCACGCCGCTCTCATCCCGCGCATAGCGGCGCAACAGGCGTCTGGTCATTCGCTCGCGGAAACCCTTCATTGGTCTCACCCTTTCCCGAAGGAGGCCGCCCCACACGGCCCGTGACATGGATTTGTCCAACGCTCGTTAGGCCATCCAAGTTTGGTCAAAATGCGGCAGGCCCGTGGCGTTTTGCCGGGCATTGTCCGCGTGCCGTCCACGGTGGGGGTGCGCGCAGTCCATTGGTGCCGGTCCGAGGGGAAGTCGGCCATACGCCCGCACCGCCATCGGCGAAATTTCGCTGCAATAATCTTGGCGTTGTTAACCAAGGACGCGTAGCTTCGCCCGTATAGAGGGCGCAAACCACCCCGAATCACGACCGGCGGCGCCGCGCCTTTCGGGGGCGCTTCCCAACAACCGGTCGCCGCAACAGGAGGGACCCAGATGACCAACCCAGCCGAGCCAAGCTTCCGCGAGAGCGTCGACATCATGTTCAGCCGCGCCGTCGCGCTGATGGACCTGCCGCCCGGTCTGGAAGAGAAAATCCGGGTCTGCAACGCCACCTACACCGTGCGCTTCGGCGTGCGTCTGCGCGGGCAGATACAGACCTTCACCGGCTACCGCTCGGTGCATTCGGAGCATATGGAGCCCGTGAAGGGCGGTATTCGCTACGCGCTGTCGGTCAATCAGGACGAGGTCGAGGCGCTTGCCGCGCTGATGACCTACAAATGCGCGCTGGTGGAAGCGCCGTTCGGCGGCTCCAAGGGCGGGCTCTGCATCGATCCGCGCGACTGGGACGAGTACGAGCTTGAGCAAATCACCCGCCGCTTCGCCTATGAGTTGGCCAAGCGCGACCTCATCCACCCCGCCCAGAACGTGCCCGCGCCCGACATGGGCACCGGCGAGCGCGAAATGGCGTGGATCGCGGACCAGTTCAAACGCATGAACACCACCGAGATCAACGCCGCTGCCTGCGTGACCGGCAAGCCGGCCAATGCCGGGGGCATTCAGGGCCGGACCGAGGCCACGGGGCGCGGGGTGCAATACGCGCTGCAGGAGTTCTTCCGCTCGCCCGACGACATCAAGGCCGCCGGGCTCACCGGCGCGCTCGATGGCAAGCGCGTCATCGTGCAGGGGCTGGGCAATGTTGGCTATCACGCGGCGAAGTTCCTCAGTGAGGAAGACGGCTGTCGGATCACAGGGATCATCGAGCATGATGGGGCGCTGTTTGCGGAGGACGGGCTCGACGTCGAGAAGGTGCGAGCCTGGCTCGTCAAGCATGGCGGCATTTCCGGCTATCCCGACGCCCGGCACACCGCCGACGGGGCCGATGTGCTCGAAGAGGACTGCGACATCCTCATCCCGGCGGCCTTCGAGGGGGTCATCAACCTCTCCAATGCCGAGCGCATCAAGGCGCCGCTGATCATCGAGGCCGCAAACGGGCCGGTCACTGCCGGGGCAGATGAAATCCTGCAAAAGAAAGGCACAGTCATCATTCCCGATCTGTATGCCAATGCCGGGGGCGTGACCGTGTCCTATTTCGAATGGGTGAAGAACCTCAGCCATATCCGCTTCGGGCGGATGCAGCGGCGGCAGGAAGAGGCGCGTCACCAGCTTGTGGTGGACGAGCTGGAGCGGCTGAGCAAGGACCGGGGCATGGATTGGACGCTGTCGCCGGGCTTCAAGGAGAAGTACCTGCGCGGGGCCGATGAGCTGGAACTGGTGCGCTCGGGGCTTGATGACACCATGCGCACCTCATTCCAGTCGATGCGCGAGGTCTGGCATGGCCGCTCCGATGTGACCGATCTGCGCACGGCGGGCTATCTGGTCGGCATCGAAAAGGTCGCTGCGAGCTATCGCGCCAAGGGGTTGTAAAACGGCACGTCCTGCGATGAGGTCGCGTCGGGGCGTTTAACCTTCCGGCAATCCCGCCAGCCGCAGCCCTTCGAAATACCGCTCGGCGCCGGGCGCGCCGTTATAGTCGTTCATCGAACGCCAGTTGGTCACGGTGCGGTATGGCAACAGCGACCGGTATATCGCCATCACGGCTTCTGCCTCCTCTTGCCGTCCCAGAAGCGCGAGGGCCGCAGCCTTGGTCGAAAACAGCGTGGGGTATTCGTCGGACAAGGCCAGACCGCGATCGCAATGGCGCAGGGCGTCCGCGTCGCGCCCCAGCTGCACACAGGCCGTCGCCGCGCCGCCGCTGGCTGCGACGGTGAAGGGGCCGCGCAGGCCAAAGCGCAGGGATTTCTCGAAACACTCCAGCCCGGTCTGGGTCTGGCCCGACCACAGATAGGCCCAGCCGCAATGGCTGAGCAGGCGTGGATCGAACGGGGTCATGCGGATCACCTGCTCGACCGTGCGGTTCAGAGCGGCCTGTCCTCCATCCGCCATGAAATCCGCCAGCGCAACCGCGTACATCAGACCCGGATGGCCCGGCGCGCGCGGCCGTCCAGCCTCCACCCAGTCCGGTATCTTGTCCATATACGCGGCGATGTCGCTGCTGTCATCGACCATGGTCCGGCCCGCGATTGTCACGGTGATGGCGTCGGCGTAGGCCCCGGCAAGGTCCGGATCGAGCGCTATAGCCCGTTCGTGATGCCCAATCGCCTCGATGAAGGACGTGAGGCTGAACGTCCGCCACGCCATGATGCCCATCAGTTGGTGCTGCTCGGCGCTAAGCGCGTCCGGAGGGATCGCGGCCAGCCGCATATGCTCGGCTTCGAGCAGCAAATCGGTGCCATGGCCGGAAATCTCGTCCACCGTGTCATCCTGCCAGTCGAAACTGTCATCCAAGGTCGTGTCCGACTTATGGGTCCAGATCGTGCCGCCATCCGGCCCCATGAGCCGGGTCTCCAGCCGCAACCGCTCGCCACGGCTGCGCAGCGCCGGGTGCAGCCTGTAGGCTCCCGGCACCGGGGCCGTCTCGATCCGCGCTGTGAGCCAAGCGGCGGAGTTGAAATAGGTGTGCAGGTCTGCGGTGAGCGAGGTCGCGAGATCGATAATGTCCGGGCGCGTGTCGGAGGTGGAGACAGGGCTGATCGCCAGTACCGGAAAGGCATCGCCCGGCGCGGAGCGCGCCGCGTTGGCCGGTGCCGTGTCAGGCGCGCGCAGCCACGTTGCGACAGGACGGTCGATATTCTTGAGCCTGCGCGCGCCCGCCTCGGAAAAGGACGGGGACAGCGTGCCGTCGAGATTGGAATAGGCCGCGTCGGAGATCAGCAATCCGCCCTCAGGCGCCTCGGCTTCGAGACGGGCGGCGATGTTGATCCCGTCGCCGTAATAGTCGTCGCCCGCTTCGGTCACATCCCCGATATGCACGCCCATCCTAAGCACAAGCGCCTCCGGTCCGCGCTGGCGGTCCTGAATGCGCATCGCCGCGTTCACCGCATCCACGCCCGTGTCAAACGCCGCCAGCCAGCCATCGCCCATGCTCTTGAGCAGGCGCCCGCCGTGATCACTGAGAATCGGCCCGATCACCTCACTGCGCAGCGCCCGCAACCGCTCCAGCGTGCGCGCCTCATCCTCGCGGATCAGACGCGAATACCCCACCACATCTGCGGCGAGAATTGCACAAAGTCTGCGCATTGATTTTGGTTCCGGGACCGTCATGGCGAGACGATACGGGATGTGCGGTGCGGGTTCCAGCGACTATCCACCCCGGAGTCGCGCATCGTCCCGGATTTGTCGAAAAGGGGACTAGCGCCGGGCGTTTGCTTTGATACGGTCGGCCTCGCGCGCAACAAAGGCCAAGAGGGACAGATGCGGTTTTCAGGGTGGCAGGTCTTCAAGGAAGGTCTGACCGGGAACAAAGGCTGGCGGCCGCATTGGCGTGATCCGCAGCCCAAGGAGTCCTATGATATCATCATCATCGGCGGTGGTGGTCACGGGTTGGCCTGTGCGCATTATCTCGCCTCCCAGCACGGGATCACCAATGTCGCCGTGCTGGAAAAGGGCTATATCGGTGGCGGCAATGTGGGGCGGAACACCACGATTGTGCGGGCCAATTACGGGCTGCCGGGCAACTCGGAATTCTACTCGCACTCGCTGAAGCTCTGGGAAGGGCTGGAGGACGACCTCAACTACAACGTGATGCATTCGCAGCGCGGCATCATCAACCTGTGCCATTCGGACGGGCAACGCGATGCCTTCGCGCGGCGCGGCAACGCGATGGTGGGTCAGGGTGACGATGCCATTCTGCTCGATCCCGAGGGCGTGCGGGAGGTGCTGCCCTATCTCGATTTCGAGCAAACCCGCTTCCCGATCTTCGGAGGGCTTTACCACAAGCGCGGCGGCACCGCCCGGCATGACGCGGTGGCGTGGGGCTATGCGCGGGGGGCGGACAGCCGGGGCGTCGATCTGATCCAGCAATGCGAGGTGACGGGGATCGATGTGGAGAACGGGCGTGTCGTCGGCGTGCAGACAACGCGCGGGGCGATCAAGGCCGGCAAGGTGGCGATGATGGGCGCGGGGCGATCCAGCCAGCTTGCCGCGATGGCCGGAATGCGGCTGCCTGTCGAGAGCCATGTGCTGCAAGCCTTCGTGACCGAGGGGCTCAAGCCCTGCATCGACCATGTGGTCACCTATGGCGCGGGGCATTTCTATATCAGCCAGTCCGACAAGGGCGGGCTCGTCTTTGGCGGCGATCTCGATATGTATGCCAGCTACGCGTCGCGGGGGAACCTGCCGATGGTGGAGCATGTGGTCGAGGCCGCGATGACGCTGATGCCGATGATCGGGAAGGCCAAGATGCTGCGCTCATGGGGCGGGATCATGGATATGTCGGCGGACGGCTCGCCGATCATCGACCGGACGCATATCGAGGGGCTCTATGTCTCCTGCGGCTGGTGTTATGGCGGGTTCAAGGCGGTGCCGGGGGGCGGGCATGTGATGGCGCATCTTCTGGCGACCGATCAGTACCATCCCAACGCCACCGGCTTCCGGCTGGACCGGTTCCGGACCGGGCGCGGGATCATCGACGAAGAGGCCACAGGGTCTCAGCATAATCTGCACTAGGCGCGGGGTGGCGATGATGGGATGCCTCCGGCGGGAGTTTTCTTGGCTAAGTGAAACAGGGTGCGCGGCGCTCTGGGGAGCGTGTGATGCGCATTGACTGTCCGATCTGTGGCGCGCGGGATGTGCGCGAGTTTTATTACAAGGGCGCGGCTTTGGCGCTCGACCGGCCCAGCCCGGATGCAGGGGCGGAGGCGTGGGATAACTACGTGCATCTGCGCGAGAACCCCGCCGGGTGGCATCGGGAGCTTTGGCACCATAATGGCGGGTGCGGGGCGTGGCTTGTCGTGGAGCGCAACCTGACCACCCATGAAATCCGGGATGTACAGCTTGCCGATGCGGTGAAAGGGGCGTCGTCATGAGGCTCGCAGGTAAAGGGCTGATCGAGCGCAGCAAGCCGGTCTCGTTCCGCTTTGACGGGACGCGCTACCAGGGGTTCGAGGGCGACACGCTCGCCTCGGCGCTTCTGGCCAATGGCGTCACGCTGATGGGGCGGTCCTTCAAGTATCACCGCCCGCGCGGGGTCTATACCGCCGGGTCCGAGGAGCCCAACGCGCTGATGACCATCGGGTCCGGCCCGGGCGCGGAGCCCAATGTGCGCGCGACCGTGCAGGAGGTTTATGCCGGGCTTGAGGCCCGGTCGCAAAACCGGTTCCCGTCGCTCGGCTTCGATCTGATGGAGGTCAACGATCTCGCCGCGCCGTTTCTGGGGGCGGGGTTCTACTACAAGACCTTCATGTGGCCGCGCGCGTTTTGGGAAAAGCTCTACGAGCCGGTGATCCGGCGTGCGGCGGGGCTGGGCGCTCTGAGCGGCGACAAGGACCCCGACAAGTACGACAAGGGCTTTTTGCATTGCGATCTGCTGGTGATCGGCTCCGGGCCTACGGGGCTGATGGCCGCGCTGGCGGCGGGGCGCTCCGGGGCTGACGTGATCCTTGCGGAGGAAGATTTTCGCATGGGCGGGCGGCTCCTGGTCGAGACGCGCGAGGTGGGCGGCAAGCCTGCGCCGATGTGGGTCGCGGATGTGCTGGCGGAACTCGAAGGGTTGCCCAATGTGCGGCTGATGACACGGACCACCGTGACCGGGGCCTATGATGGCGGGGTCTACGGCGCGCTTGAGCGGGTCTCGCAGCATCGCAAGATGCGTGGGGATGGCGCGCCTCTGGAGACCTTCTGGCGGATCACGGCCAAGGCTGCCGTGCTGGCGGCAGGGGCGCTGGAGCGCGGTATCGCGTTTCGCAACAACGACCGGCCCGGCGTGATGCAAGCCGGGGCGATGCGGGCCTATCTCAACCGCTGGGGCGTGGTGCCGGGGCGGCGCGTGGCAGTTTTCGGCAACACCGACAGCGCGCGCCAGACGGCGATGGATTTGCAGGCCGCCGGGGTGCATGTGGCCGCGATGATCGACAGCCGCCAGCATGTGACGGCTGTGGAGGGCATTCGCAACTACCAAGGCGCGATGGTCACGCGCGCCCATGGGCGGATGGGTCTGGAAGCGATCACGGTGCAGACCGAGATCGGCGGGCAGGAGCGCATTGCGGTGGATTGTCTGGCGGTGTCGGGGGGCTGGAACCCGTCGGTGCATTTGACCTGCCACATGAACGGGCGGCCCGACTGGTCCGAAGAGATCGCGTCTTTCGTGCCGAAACCGGGGATGATTCTCGGGCTGGTCGCGGCGGGGGCGTGCAATGGCACGATGTCCACGGCGGGCTGTCTGGCTGCCGGGGTGAAGGCGGCCGAGGAGGCGCTTGGCATCGCTGCCAAGCTCGATCTGCCGCAGGCCGAGGACGATCCCTATTGGATCAAGCCGCTCTGGGCGGTGCCCGGCAAGGGGCGTGCGTGGCTCGATTTCCAGAACGATGTGTCGGTTAAGGACATCCGCCAAGCCGCGCAGGAGAATTTCCGGTCGGTCGAGCACATGAAGCGCTACACCACGCAAGGCATGGCGACTGATCAGGGCAAGAACTCCAACGTGCAGGCCTTGGCGCTCTTGGCCGATGCGACCGGGCGGGGCATTCCCGAGACCGGCACCACGACCTTCCGCCCGCCCTATTCGCCTGTCGCGCTGGCCGCGCTCGGGGCGGGGGCGAAGGACAAAGGCTTCGCGCCGGAGCGGTTCACGACCTCGCACGCCGAGTCGGTCAAGATGGGCGCGCCGATGATCACCGCCGGGCTCTGGTATCGGCCGAGCTATTTCCCGAAACCCGGGGAAAAGACATGGCGCGAGAGTTGCGACCGCGAGGTCGGCTATGTCCGCAAGGCGGTGGGCGTGTGTGATGTCTCCACGCTGGGCAAGATCGATATTCAGGGGCCGGATGCCGCGAAGTTGCTCGATTTTGTCTACACCAACACGTTCTCGACGCTGAAGGTGGGGCGCGTGCGCTACGGGCTCATGCTGCGCGAGGACGGGCATGTGATGGATGATGGCACCACGGCGCGTCTGGGCGAGGAGCATTTCGTCACCACGACGACGACGGCGGCGGCGGGGCAGGTGATGCAGCATCTGGAGTTCGTGACGCAATGTTTGCATCCGGACTGGGACGTGCGGTTCATCTCCGTGACAGAGCAATGGGCGCAATTCGCCGTGGCCGGGCCGAAAGCGCGGGACCTGCTGGATGGGCTGCTCGATGCCCCGGTGGACCGGGAGGCGTTCCCGTTCATGGGTTGCGGGCCGGTGTCTGTCGGCGGCATCGCGGGACGGCTGTTCCGCATCTCCTTCTCGGGTGAGCACGCTTACGAGCTGGCGGTGCCGAGCCGCTACGGGGCGGCGCTGTTCGCCGAACTGGTGACGCGCGCCGAGGCGATGGGCGGCGGGGCCTACGGGATGGAAGCGCTCAATGTGCTCCGGGTCGAGAAAGGCTTCATCACTCACTCGGAGATCACCGGGCGCGTCACGGCCTTCGATATCGGGATGGAGAAGATGGTCTCGGGCAAGAAAGACTGCATCGGCAAGACCATGTCGGAGCGTGAAGGGCTTTTGGACGAGGACCGTGAACGCATGGTCGGGCTGAAGCCCGTGGGCGCGGTGAAGCAACTTACCGCCGGGGCGCATCTGTTCAACCAAGGAGCCGAGGCGGTGCGGGTGAACGATCAGGGCTATATCACGTCGGTCGCCTATTCGCCGACCTTCGGTCATTATGTCGGGCTCGGCTTCGTGCGCGGCGGGGCCAAGCGGATCGGGGAGACCATGCGGATGGTGGATCATCTGCGCGAGGTGGAGACCGAGGTGGAGATCGTGCACCCGGTGATGTTCGACCCCGAAGGAGGGCGTGTGCGTGGCTGAGGCGTTGAAACTGGAGGCCAACTCGCCGCTTGCGGGGCTGTTGCCGCTCAAGATCGGCAAGGTTGTCGCGGAAGAGATGGTGCCCGGCGCGATCACGTCGGTCTCGCCCTTCGCGGGCAAGGACGCGGCGGTGTCGAAGGCGCTCAAGGCGCAGATCGGCGCGGCGTTGCCGGAGGTGGGGCAGACCACGGGCGACGCGCACAAGCGGGTGGTCTGGGCCGGACGGCATCAATTCATGGTACTGGGCGCGGCGGTGGAGCCGATCAAGGGCGCGGCGATGACCGATCAAACGGGCGCATGGGCCTGCGCTGCGCTGGAGGGCGAAACAGCGCGCGATGTGCTGGCGCGGCTGGTGCCGATCGACCTGCGCGAAGGGGCGTTCCCCGAGGGCGCGGCGGCGCGGACGCTGGTCGGCCATATGCCGGCGGTGCTGATGCGCACCGGGCCGGAAGGCTACGGGATCATGGTGTTCAGGTCGATGGCCCGCACGCTGGCGCATGATCTGAAAGAGGCGATGGAGAGTGTCGCGGCGCTTGGACGCTGAGGGCTGGCCTTTCTTGAAAGAAAAGTCGCACCGGTGCCAGCGAGGGTTCTGCAGATCGCAGCGGTGGAAATCCCGGCCCACAAGAGATAGGTAGAAGCGCAACGCAGCTATGGAGCCTTGCATGATCCGCACCCTTCTTGCCTCCGGCCTTCTCGCCCTGACGCTCACACCCGCCCATGCCGACGAGGCCGAAAAGCAGGCCGCCTGCCAGTTGCAGGCCGACCTTGTCGGCGCGGTACAGCAGGCGCGGCTCGACCGGGTTCGCAAGGCCAATCTGACCGACACCCTGCGCGCGGCGCATCCCGACTGGCCCGAGGGCATGGTGCAGGCGATCCCGGCGATTGGCGAATATGTCTACAGCTTCCGGCGGCGCGAGTTGCGCGGGGTCGATCTTGCGGCCAGCAGCAAGCAGCAATGCCTTGAGAACTGGGACCAGATTCAGGAGCTCAAAGAGTCGATGTCCAACTAAGCGGACTCGCAATTCCGCGCTGCGATGCGATATAACAGGGCATGAGCCTGCCCCCCGGATTCCTCGACGAGCTACGCACCCGCCTGAGCATCGCGCAGGTCGTCGGGCGCAAGGTCATGTGGGACCAGCGCAAATCCAATCAGGGCAAGGGCGATCTTTGGGCGCCCTGTCCGTTCCACCACGAAAAGACCGCCTCGTTCCATGTCGACGACCGGAAGGGCTATTACTATTGCTTCGGCTGCCACGCCAAGGGCGATGCGATCTCCTTCGTGCGCGAGACCGAGAATGTGAGCTTCATGGAGGCGGTGGAAATCCTCGCGGGCGAGGCCGGGCTGCCCATGCCCGCACGCGACCCCCGCGCGCAGGAAAAGGCCGACCGCCGCACCCAGCTTGCCGAGGTCATGGAGATGGCCGTGCGGCATTTCCGGATGATGCTGCGCAGCGGGGCGGGGACCGAGGCACGGGACTATCTGTCGGCCAAGCGGGGGCTGGATGAGGCCGCGCAGGATCGCTGGGAGATCGGGTTTGCGCCCGACAGCTGGCAAGGCTTGTGGGATGCGCTCAAGGCCAAGGGTGTGGAGGACGATCTGATCCTTGGTGCGGGTCTCGCCAAGCCCTCGCGCAATGGCTCCAAACCCTACGACACCTTCCGGAACCGGATCATGTTCCCGATCCGCGACGCGCGCGGGCGCTGCATCGCCTTCGGGGGCCGCGCCATGGACCCGAACGACAACGCCAAATATCTCAACTCACCCGAAACAGACCTCTTCGACAAATCCCGCACGCTCTACAATCACGGGCCTGCGCGTGAAGCGGCCGGGAAAGGCCAGCTGCTGATCGTGGCCGAGGGCTACATGGACGTGATCGCGCTCAGCGAGGCGGGCTTCACCGGGGCGGTGGCGCCGCTTGGCACGGCAGTGACCGAACACCAGCTTGCGATGCTGTGGCGCGTGGCCGACGAGCCGATCATCGCGCTGGATGGCGATGCCGCTGGGCTGCGCGCGGCGATGCGGGTGATCGATCTGGCGCTGCCGCTGCTGGAGGCCGGAAAGTCGCTGCGCTTTGCGCTGATGCCCGAGGGGCAGGACCCGGACGATCTGCTGAAATCGGCAGGGCGGGGCGCGGTTCAGACCGTGTTGCAGGCCGCCCAGCCCATGGTGCGGCTGTTGTGGCAACGGGAGATCGAAGGCCGGAATTTCGACAGTCCCGAGCGCAAGGCTGCGCTCGACAAGGCGTTGCAAGAAAAGGTCGGGCGCATTCGCGACCCCTCGATCCGCCAGCATTACGGACAGGAAATCAAAGACCTGCGCTGGCAGCTCTTCCGAGGACAGCGGCAGGGCGGGCGATCGGCGCAGCGCCGCGACTGGCGTGCCCCGCCTCCCGCGCAAGCCAGCACGCGGGCCTCGGCGCTGGTCGCGGGCCCGGACGAGATCACCGACCACATGCACGAATCGGTCATTCTGGCGGTGGTGCTGAGCGCGCCGGACCTCGCCGCCGAATTCGAAACCGGGCTGGAAACGCTCGACTGCCGCCGCGCGGATGCAGCCGTGCTGCGCGATGCGATCCTGCAAGCCTTGAGCGGCCCGCCCGAGGCCTTGCCGGAGACGGTGCGGCAGATCGCCGGAGCGGACAGGGTTGAAAGCTTTCTGGCGCAATCCCACCTTTCCATCGTGCCATGCCTGCGCCGCCCCGGCGACGCCGACATGGCGCGGATGACGATTGCCGAGGAACTTGCAAAGCTCAGCACCGCGCGCGGTCTGATGGCGGAGATTTCCGAGGCCGAGGAAGACCTTGCGGCAGGCGACGAGGAGGCTCTGACATGGCGCCTGCGGCAGGCCGCCGAGGCGATGCAGAGCGCACGTCGTGCGCAGAGCGAAGACAAGGTGCAATACGAGACCGCGCCCAATGGCGCTGCGATCAACCGCGAGGAGCGCGATGCGTTTGCAGCGCTGACAGATTCGATTCGATATTCCAAACCGAGGCGCTAACTGCGATGGAGAGGCCGCAGCTCCGGGCATAGCACTTCGGGCCGCAACACAGGAGAGACAGGCAGCGAAACCCCCGGAATGCGTGACCAAAACCACGTATTCGTTAAGGAAATCGCAGGGTTCATCCCGTATCGGGTGGAAGAATCATCAAATTTCAGATTGATTCGCAGTAACGCGAATCACGTCCCATCACCTCATCGCGCACGAGGAGACTTGCATGGCTGCGAAAGACACCACGGATGACGGCAAGACCGCCGACCAGGAGCAGGCCCATTCGCTCGACATGAGCCAGGCCGCGGTCAAGAAGATGATCGGGGAGGCCCGCGACAAGGGCTACATAACATACGATCAGCTCAACGCTGTTCTGCCGCCCGAGCAGGTGTCCTCCGAACAGATCGAGGATGTCATGTCGATGCTCTCGGAGATGGGCATCAATATCATCGAGGACGAGGAAGCCGAGGAAGAAGAGCAAAAGGGCTCGACCGAAGTCACCACGACCGAAGGCGCCCGCGATCTGACGCTTGGCTCTACCGGACAGGAAAAACTCGACCGCACGGACGATCCGGTGCGCATGTATCTGCGCGAGATGGGCTCGGTGGAACTGCTCAGCCGCGAGGGCGAGATCGCCATTGCCAAGCGCATCGAGGCGGGCCGCAAGACCATGATCCTCGGGCTGTGCGAAAGCCCGCTGACCTTTCAGGCCATCACCATCTGGCGCGACGAGCTTCTCTCCGAGGACATCCTGCTGCGCGATGTGATCGACCTCGAAGCCACGTTCGGCAACCAGATGAACGAGGATGGCGAGGTCGAGGAGCCGGTGATCGACGCCAGCGCCACCACGACCGAGACCGCCAAGGACGAGGATGACGGCGAGGAACTAGACGCGGACGGCAACCCGATCGTCAAGGAAGACGACGATGACGAGGATGAGCAGGCCAACATGTCGCTCGCCGCGATGGAAGCCGCGCTCAAGCCGCAAGTGCTGGAGATGCTCGACCGGATTGCCGAGGATTATGTGCAACTCAGCGAGATGCAGGACAGCCGGATCAGCGCCACGCTGAACGAGGACGGCTCCTTCTCGCAGGCCGAGGAGGCGACCTACCAATCCCTGCGGCAGGAAATCGTCGATCTGGTGAACGAGCTTCACCTGCACAACAACCGGATCGAGGCGCTGATCGACCAGCTTTACGGCATCAATCGCCGGATCATGCAGATCGACGGTCAGATGGTGAAACTCGCCGACCAAGCCCGGATCAACCGCAAGGAATTCGTCGAGGCCTACCGGGGCCGCGAGCTTGACCCGAACTGGCTCGCGGATATGTCCGCCAAGCCGGGTCGGGGCTGGCAGATGTTCATCGAACGCTCCACCGACAAGATCGAGGAGTTGCGCGGAGACATGGCGCAGGTCGGGCAATATGTCGGGCTCGACATTTCCGAATTCCGCCGCATCGTGTCGCAAGTGCAAAAGGGCGAGAAGGAAGCCCGTCAGGCCAAGAAAGAGATGGTCGAGGCCAACCTGCGCCTCGTGATCTCCATCGCGAAGAAATACACCAACCGCGGCCTTCAGTTCCTCGACCTCATTCAGGAAGGCAATATCGGCCTGATGAAAGCGGTCGATAAGTTCGAATACCGCCGAGGTTACAAGTTCTCGACTTACGCCACATGGTGGATCCGTCAGGCGATCACACGCTCCATCGCAGACCAAGCGCGCACGATCCGTATCCCGGTGCACATGATCGAGACGATCAACAAGCTGGTGCGCACGGGCCGGCAGATGCTCCACGAGATCGGCCGCGAGCCGACCCCGGAGGAGCTGGCCGACAAGCTGCAAATGCCGCTGGAGAAGGTCCGCAAGGTGATGAAGATCGCCAAGGAGCCGATCTCTCTGGAGACGCCGATTGGCGACGAGGAAGACAGCCAGCTTGGGGATTTCATCGAGGACAAGAACGCGGTTCTGCCGCTGGACTCGGCGATTCAGGAGAACCTAAAGGAGACCACGACGCGGGTTCTTGCCTCGCTCACGCCGCGCGAGGAGCGCGTGCTGCGGATGCGCTTCGGGATCGGCATGAACACCGACCACACGCTCGAAGAGGTTGGCCAACAGTTCTCCGTGACCCGCGAACGCATCCGGCAGATCGAGGCCAAGGCGCTGCGCAAACTCAAGCACCCGTCGCGGTCGCGCAAGCTGCGCTCCTTCCTCGACCAGTAGGCGCGGCTTCATACCGGATTGCCCGCGCCGCGCACAGCGTGCGCACGCGGGTTTGTATGTCCGTGATTGGTGTTTGAAGGCGGGGCCTTCTATGGTGATTCATCAGGAGGATTTATCATGCGCTCACTCGTTCTTTCCCTCGTTATTGCCATGGCGGGCCAGACCGCCCTTGCCGATCAAACCTACCGGTTTGCGCGGTCCATGACCGTCACGCCAGCCGGGGCGGACAGCTTTCTTGTCGGCGGCGTGCCCACGCAGGTCCCGGCCAGCTATTGGTGCGCCGCCGCCGAATACGCGCGGCGCGTGCTCGGCGCGGATTTCGACCAGCGCATGTATGTGGTCGGCGGGCAGCAACGCGGCGAACGGCAGGTGCTGATCTCGCTCAGCCCCGCTGGCACCGCCTCCGAGACGGCACCGATCAAGCAACGCTCGATCTTCATCGACGGGGCGAACCGCAAGGTCAATGCCGGACTCGCCGATTGCCGCGATCTGCGCTTCTCCAACTTCTGAGCGTGCAGACCAGCTTTCGGGTCGCCACACGGGGCGCGGGGCTCTATGAGATCACCCGCGACGTTGCGTCATGGGTGCCGCGCCGGGCAGGGCTGCTGACGCTGTTGGTACGGCACACGTCTTGTTCGCTGCTGATTCAGGAAAACGCCGATCCCGAGGTGCAGACCGACCTGCACGCCTATTTTGCGCGTCTCGTGCCGCCCTCGGACGATCCCTCCATGGCCTATCTGCGGCATACCTATGAGGGGCCGGACGACATGCCCGCCCATATCAAGGCGGCGATGCTGCCCGTGAGCCTGTCGGTCCCGGTGCAGCCGGGCGGGATGGTACTGGGCACATGGCAGGGCATCTACCTCTTCGAGCACCGCACGCGACCGCATCAGCGCAGCATCGCGGCGCATTTCCGGGCGGATGACTGAGCGCTGCTGCGCTGCATTTCCCTCTACCCAAGCCTAGGCAGATCGCCTATACCTTGTGGATAAGTGGCGGGCGAACCCCACATCAGGCAGGATTAGACGGGGGACAGGACCATGCGCTGCCCATTTTGCGGAAATATCGACACGCAGGTGAAGGACTCGCGGCCTGCCGAGGACCATGTCTCGATCCGGCGGCGGCGCTTTTGTCCGGCCTGTGGCGGGCGGTTCACCACCTATGAGCGGGTGCAACTGCGCGATCTGGTGGTGATCAAATCGTCCGGAAAGCGTGAGGATTTCGACCGCGACAAGCTCGAACGCTCGATCCGCATCTCGATGCAGAAGCGCCCCATCGACCCCGAGCGCATCGACCAGATGATCTCCGGCCTCGTACGGCGTCTGGAATCGATGGGCGAGACCGACATTCCCTCCAAAACCATCGGCGAGATCGTCATGGAAGCGCTCGCCCGGATCGACACGGTGGCCTATGTGCGCTTTGCCAGCGTTTACAAGAACTTCCAGGCAGCGGACGACTTCGACAAATTCGTGGCCGAACTCCGCCCCGACCAGCCGGGCGAGGAGTGAGCGCCGCCTCTGACCTCAGGTTCATGGAGATGGCCCTTGGTCTTGGCCGCCGAGGCCATGGCCGCGTATGGCCAAACCCGTCCGTTGGCTGCGTGATCGTGTCCGGCGGCAGGGTTGTCGGGCGCGGCTGGACGCAAGATGGCGGGCGGCCCCATGCCGAAACGGTCGCGCTCGCGCAAGCAGGTCGGGCGGCGCGGGGCGCGTGTGCGTTCGTCACGCTGGAGCCCTGCGCGCATACCGGCCAGACCGGGCCCTGCGCGGATGCCCTGATCGAGGCGGGCATCGCGCGCGTCGTCACAGCGCTCGAAGACCCGGACCCGCGGGTCGCCGGGGGCGGGATCGCCAGATTGCGGGCGGCTGGGGTAGAGGTCGTGGTCGGGCCGGGAGCCGATCAGGCCCGGCGCGATCTTGCAGGGTTTCTGAGCCGCATCGAACATGGCCGCCCGATGCTCACCCTCAAGCTCGCCGGGTCCTTCGACGGGCGCATCGCCACCGCGTCCGGGCAAAGCCAGTGGATCACCGGCCCCGAGGCCCGGCGCGCGGTCCATGCGATGCGCGCACGGCACGACGCGGTGATGATCGGCGGCGGCACCGCGCGGCAGGATGATCCGTCGCTCACCGTGCGAGGTCTGGGCGTGAGCCGGCAGCCGGTGCGGGTGGTGATCTCGCGCCGCCTCGATTTGCCGCTGATGGGCAAGCTTGCGCAGAGCGCCCGCGACGTGCCGCTGTGGATTTGCCACGGCGCCGATGCCGATGCGCAATTGCAGGAGACATGGGCCGGGCTCGGCGCCAAGCTGATCGTCTGCGAGGCCCGCGCGGGGCAACTCGATGTCAGCCGCGCTCTGGAGGCGCTGGCGCGCGAAGGTCTCACACGGGTGTTCTGCGAGGGGGGCGGGCAGCTGGCCGCCTCGCTCTTGGAGGCCGACTGTGTGGACCGGTTGGTGGGCTTCACCGCCGGGCTCGGGATCGGCGCGGAGGGGCTGCCGTCGGTCGGGGCTTTGGGGCTTGGGGCGTTGGACGGTGCGCCGCGGTTCACGCTGGACCGGGTCTCGCGTGTTGGTGCGGATGTGCTGCACGAATGGTCGGCGGGGTAGCTCTGCTCCCCTCGCCCCTCGAAATATTTCCGTCAAGAGGAAAACAGGGAAGGGGCGCCAGGGATGGGGGCGTGGGACTCGGAAGGTGCCGAGGTCTATTTTCGCCACAGATGGGCGTAGCTCGCGAAGGCCCCTTGGAGCTTTGCGAGCAGGCGGTTTGCGGGCGGTAGGGGCAGCGCGTTGCCCGTGACCAGCCGCTCGGCGACCACTTCGACCGGGCAGGGGCGGCCCGTGACCGGATCGAGATAGCGCGGGTAGTCGATCAGCGTCGCGTGAACCAGCCCGGCAAGGCTCACATCATGGCGGCGGCGGGGCGGCACCTGCCCCAGATCGGTGGTCAGGCCCCAGCCCGCATAGAACGGCGCGCCGAGTGTCGTCACCCTGACGCCGCGCAGCAGCGCCTCGAAGCCCAGCAGGGAGGTCATCGTCCAGACGTCTTGCACATGCGCCAGCACGGCGGCGGGGTCGGTATGCTCCAGAACCAGATCCGCCAGCCCTGCCGCATCGACCTGTCCGGGCCGTAGCCCCGCCTCCACGTCCGGGTGCGGCTTGTAGATCAGTACCGCGTCCGGATGGGCCGCGCGCGCCGCTTCCAGCAAGGCGCGGTTGGTGGAAATGGCGTCCGTGCCGGTGCGGATCGAGGCATCGTCCTCGACCTGTCCGGGCACGAGAATCCGCCGGCCTTCGGGCAGCGGGGGCGGCGGGGCTGCGCCGAGATTGTACTTGCTGAGGCCGGTCTCGATCAGCGTCTTGATCAGCGCCTCTGCGCGGGCGCGTTGGCCCGGGCGGAGCTGGGCGCGGGCCTCGATCAGCCTCTCCAGCCGCGAGGGGCGCATGGGGTCGTAGTAGATGCCCAGATCGTCCGTCACCAGCGACAGCGGTGGCACCAGCTCGGCGCCAAGGCCGCGCGAGCGCAGAAAGCCGTCCTCCACGCGCACCGCGTCGCGGTGGCCCATGGTCGCCCGGCCTGCCCAGACCATCCAGGGCCGCCCGGCTGCGCGCGCGCGGGCCGGATCGTCCTCGAAGCGGACCGGTTTGTAGCGTCCAAACACCGTGTTTAGTGGTTTGCGTTTCCACAGGCGCATTTCCGAGGCGACCCAGCCATGCCGGTCCGCCCGCCATGCGCGCGTTTCCTCGTAAAGCGCCTCGGCGGTCTCCTCAAAGCGGCACAGGCGGTCGCGGTTGGGATCGTACCATGTGGGATAGAGCAGCATTGCGGCGGCGAAAAGCTGCGCGCGGGTCAGGCGGCGCTGACGCCGCTGCACCGGGAACTGGTCCTCGGTCAGTCCCCACCCGGCATAAAAGGGCTGTCCGAACAGGCGCGGTTTGTGCCCGGCAAAGATCGCTTCGAAGCCGAGTTGGGAGGAGACCGTGTAGACCGCGACCGCCCCGTCCAGCAGCGCCCACGGATTGACCTGCGCGGTGAGACGGGTGATCCGCTCGGCGCTGCAATCGGCCTCGCTGAAATGGCCCTCGCGATGCCCACCAGCGGTTTCGGGATGGGTCTTGATCACGACCCGCGCGCCGGGGTGCTCCTCCTGCGCGTAATAGAGCATCTCGCGAAAGCGGTTGAGATCGGCGCCGGAGGCGGTGACCGACACATCGCCGCGGGTTTGGTCGATGACCAGCACGTAGCCGGGATCGGGTATGGGCAGATCGGGATCGAAGCCGCTGTATTTGGTCAAGCCGGTCTCGATCAACCGCGCCATGGCACTGCGCGCGCGGTCGAGCAGGGCCGTGTCATCCAGCGGATGGGTGGCCAGAAGGGTTTCGAGATCGGAGGGCGCGGAGGGGTCGAAATGCAGGCCGGTCTGGTCGAGCAAGAGGCCGATCGGCCCGTCGCCGCCAGCGCGCCCGGGCAAGAGCGAGCGCAGCCATGCGTCCTCGACGCGCAGGATCGGCGCGGCGGTGCGCTCTGCGACGGCCTGCCCGCGATGGGCGGTGGGTGACAGGCCCCAGACGCCGACCAGATCGCCGGGACCGGGTGCGCCGAGCGTGACACGGTATCCGGCGAGATGCAGGATGCGCTTGATGCGGGCTCCGGTGCGTCCGGCCAAAAACCCACCGTTATAGACAAAGAGCCGCCGGGGGCTCTGCTCTCCGGCGGCGCCCGGCCCGGACAAGGGGCGTTAGTTCCCTGCGAGGGTGTTGATCGCGTTGATCGATTGCGCCGAGCCTGTGAGCGAGGAGATCGTCTTGTTCCACTGGGTGAACGGCGCCTCGGTGACATAGAGCGTGTCGCCGTCGCGGATCACGAAATCGCGGGCCATGAACATGCCGTTGGGCTTGGTGAGGTCAAGCACATAGACAAGCCGTTGCGCGCCCACCAGATCGGTGCGGCCCAGAACCTGTCCGGCGATCTCGGCTGGCTCGTTGCGGAATACGAAGACCCCGGTGGGATCTGCGGAGGCCGGGTTCAGCCCGCCGACCTGCGCGATGGCTTCGAGCGCGGAGAGGTTTTGCTTTTCGAACGCCACGCGGGCCTGTCCGCCGGTCGCGCCGAGCGCGGTGAAGGAGCGGCTGTCTTCCTCGACGAGGATGCGGTCGCCAGCACGCAGGGCGATGTCGAGCTTGGGATCGGAATAGAGATCCTCGAACCAAATCGTGCCTTGATGATCGCCCCGGGTTACGGTGACCTGTGCGATCTCGGGCTCGATGGCAACGCCGCCGGCGCGGGCCAGCATGGAGGCCAATGTGCGGGTTGGGCGTTCGATGGCATAGACGCCCTGTCCGCCAACCGCACCGAGCAACGTGACCGTCGCGCCGTCGCCTGCAAGGCGGCGGACCTGAACCTGCGGGTCCGGGGTCTGCTGTTCGAGCTTCTCGGTGATCAGACGCCGGATCGCTTCGGGCGTGTTGCCGGAGGCTCGTATGCGTCCGGCATAGGGCACGAAGATGAAGCCCGCGCCGTCTACCTGCACCTCTTCGAGAATGGCGGCATTGCTGCCCGGCCCGGTCAGCAGGCCCTGATCGACATTCTCCCAGATCGTCAGGCCGAGTGTGTCGCCGGGGCGAATCGTGTCCGAGCCGACCTGTCCGGCATTGATGAAGCCTTCGGAGAAGCCCAGCGCGGGGGTGACGGCGGTCGCGCGCGTGACACGGTCATTGACCGCCACGATGAAGGCATCACCCTGCTGTTGCACGGAGCCGGCGAAGATCTGGCGCTTGTTCGGTCCGACCTGTGGCAAGCCGCAAGCCGCCAGCACGGCGAGTGCCGATACCAGCGCAATGGGGCGCGCCCATTTCGTCATGATGGGTGTCACTGCTCGGTCTCCTCGACCTGATTTCTGCCTCGAACAGCCGGTTTTCCGGTCTGATTTGCCGCGTAAGGTAGCCCAGCCTGTGGATAAAATCCAGCGCTAGGGCTTGTGGGCCGGGCGCGGGGAGGCGCAACTGTTGCCCTTCGGACTCGCCTCAGGTGACCACGCGCAACTGTTGACGGGGGGCCGCGCGGCCCGAGGCCAGCGCGTCATAGGGGTCTTCGTCGCTGAGCATCATGTCCACGACCTGCCGCAAAAGCTGGCGCCGGCCGCGCGCGGCATAAAATCCACCGGGCAATTGCGAGGTCTCCAGCAAGTAGCGCCGGTAGTCGCGATAGGCGCGGGTGTCCGGGCGTGCGGCGCTCTGGAAAAACTCGGGCAGCGGCTGGTCCGAGCAGAATTCCGGTTTCGAATAGACCGCCTTGCCGAACACCTTCAGCGGGATGCCACGCCAAAGCACCTGCTGCGCGGCGGTTGAATTGACCGTCACCGCGCTGCGGGCATCGCTCAGCAGCGCCGCGAGTTTGCCGCCGCGCACGAAATGGACACGGCCCGCCACGCCGCGCGCTCCCGCGCTCTGACGGATCGCCCGGCGCAGGTTCACCCGTCCATCCTCAAGCGGATGGGCCTTGATCACCAGATGGTGATGGCGCGGCGCGCCTTTCGCGAAGCCATCAATCACCAGATCGAGAAAGTCGGTCATCGTGGAAAACGGTGAATGGCTCTGAAACGAGCTGTCATGCTCCAGTTGCAGGAGCGCAACATGATAGGGAAACCCCCCGAGCCGGATTCGCGCCGTGGCCAGCATCCGGTCCAGCGCGATCAGCGGCATGCCCAGAAGGCGCATGACGTAGAGCTGGAACTCGCGCGTGACGGGGATGCTGCGATGCGGGCGGAAATGGCGATAGCTGCGGTTCCGAAACATCACGAAGAAGTGGTAGAGCGCGCCGTAGAAAATATGCTGGCGCATGTCGCCCCAATGGCCCGGCGGCAGGGGCGCCTCCATGTCCGACTGTGCCAGCGCCGCCTGCATCTGCCCCACCGACATCTCCATCAGCCGCGAATTGCCATTCGAGCCGCCGCGCTCATAGGTCACCCAATAGGGCCGCATATAGCCCTCTTCGAAGACATGGATGCGCAGCCCGTGCTGGCGCGCGTAGGCTACGGCCTGCGCATGGATCGGGCGGGTGTCGCCGTAGAGCACGATGTCGGTGACCTTCTTCTCGACGCAGAGCGAGGCGAATTCCAGCGGCCAGTCCTCGGCGGTACCGCGATAGGGGATATAGCTGCGGCTGTGGAACCAGAATGCGCGATCCCCGGCATTGAACCCCACGCGCCAGACCGTGCTCCCCGCCAGCCGCAGCATCTTGCCGAGGCGGTGGAAGAACGGCCCGTGCGGGCCTTGCAGGAAAAGGAACACCCTGTCGGCGGCGGCGATCTGCGTCATGCGATCCCTATACACACTCATACGTCACCACTTCCTTAACCCATGAGACCGGCGGTTTTGTGGCAGCATCGCGGCGGCCTGCGCGCAATGCTTGTGTCCCGCGGCCACTCTGGCTAGGAAGAAACGCCAGAGCAAAGGGGAATTGCAATGTTCACCGGCATTATTACCGATATCGGCAAGATCGAGGCGCTGGAGCAAAAGGGCGATCTGCGCGCCCGGATCGGCTGTTCCTATGACACCGGCGGCATCGAGATCGGGGCCTCCATCGCCTCGGACGGCGTGTGCCTGACGGTCGTGGCGCTTGGCCCCGGCTGGTATGACGTTGACGTCAGCGCCGAAACTGTCTCGAAAACCAATCTCAGCCGATGGGCCGTTGGCACCCGTGTCAATCTCGAACGCGCCTTGCGCGTTGGCGACGAGCTTGGCGGGCATATCGTGTCGGGCCATGTGGACGGCGTGGCGGAGGTGATTTCCGTCGAGGAGGAAGGCGACAGCACGCGGGTGAAACTGCGCGCCCCGGCGGAGCTTGCCAAGTTTATCGCCCCGAAAGGCTCGGTGGCGCTGAACGGGACCTCGCTCACAGTCAACGAGGTCGAGGGCGATGTGTTCGGCATCAACTTCATCCCGCACACCAAAGAGGTTACCAATTGGGGCGATGTGGCGGTGGGCGACCGGGTCAATCTGGAGATCGACACGCTGGCCCGCTATGTGGCGCGTCTGGCCGAGGCCGGGTAGGGGGTCGGCCTGCGGCCGAAGCGAGAGACGCTGTCCAAGCCTGCCGCATAGCGGCGGGCGAAGCCCGGCAGGCGCTTTTCGCAGAAAAGCTGCCGAGTATCCGTGATGATCAAGCGGGTTCTGGCACCCATTTTCGGCCATCTCTGATCAAAGCGTTCGCCAAGACG
>CBFHJA010000044.1:0-43333 GCA_965656085.1 uncultured Aliishimia sp.
TATCTGCCATGCGGACAAGGAATCACAGATCAAGCTTCGTGGGAAGCCTGAATCGGAAAGGGCGCAACACGCTCTAGGTTTCCTCAAGCCGCGTTCATTCGGCCCTTGCCAACACGCCAAACCTTGCGTGGCGGACTGAAAATACTGAAGTGACAATAGTGCACTGTTCCATCAGGCCAGAGCGGCCGGAGATAGCACTACTGGGGTGCCGACTGTAAGTTCTCATTTGCCTATTTCGCGCATCCGGCAACTGACACCGATGACGACCAAGAGCCGGCAATCCGCGTTCAAGTTGAAAAGCAGGGATGGGCCGTCAGTGAAGACGGCCCATCCCATAAATTCTGATGGTCTGTGCAATCTCAAGAGCCTGCTCAGGCTCTAATCCGAGGTATCAGACCATGCTGTCCATCATCGTATGGCCCAATAGCAGCAGAACTGCGCGGAGGTTGCCCTGTGGACCTTCGCCGTGGCTTGAACAGGAACTGCACACCTCCAAAGGTTGCAAAACTGATCCGGCATGACATTCCATCAATTCCTTCAGAAGCATGCCCACTTGTGCCACTTGATTTGCATCCTCCGGCAGCCTGCAAAAGGGAACTCGTCAGGCCGTCCAAGCTTTGCAGTTTCTAGAACAGCACGTCTCCTGTATCGAACTCAGACAAGCTGAAATCGTTGATCCGCAGCAATCCGCCAAAGTCGAATTCGATCTCCATATTGGACCCGTTCATGTACGCGTCCGCCTGTAGATCGGCGAAATTCGCATAGCCGCTCTCGCCCAGATCCAACTTGTCGGTCCCATCTTCGAAATCGCGGATGATGTCGAAGCCGCCGCCGCCATTTGCGAAGGACTTGAACACGAACACATCGCGCTGCCCGTCGCCAAGACCATCGCCCGCGCCGCCGAACAGGCGGTCATTGCCCCGCCCGCCGATCAGCGTGTCCAGACCGGTTGTACCGATGAGCAGATCATCGCCGTTGCCGCCGCCAATCACGTCATAGCCGCTGCCACCCACGAGCACGTCATCGCCCACGTCGCCAACTATAACGTCATCTTCGCCTTCGCCGAGCAGCAGGTCGTTGCCGGCCCCGCCGAACAGCCGGTCTTCACCGTTGCCACCACTCAGCGCGTCGAAACCGAAATCACCGAAGATCTGGTCATTGCCATCACCACCACCGGCCGTATCGCTGCCGAGACCGCCATAGATCACGTCATCGCCCGCGTCGCCATAGAGCATGTCGTCGCCGTCCTGACCGCTGAGCACATCCGCGTCATCGCCGCCCTCCAGAGTGTCGTTGCCCTCCGAGCCAATCAGTGTGTCGCGGCCCGCATCTCCGATCAGGCTGTCGTCACCGTTCTGGCCAATGATCACATCATTGCCCACGCCACCCAGGATCAGATCTGCTTCATCTGTACCGTCCAGCAGGTCATTCTCATCGGTGCCCGCGATCAGATTGAGAACCGGCTCGAAGTCGAAGGCCACGATCACCGGGTCATGGTCGGAGTTTCTAGCGGCGGTGTCCGCGTCGAAAATCGCGGGATCGCGCGTTCCGAACAGTGTGTCGCCATCATTGCTGCGGATTTCCGTCTGGTAGTCGATCGCATCGGCCTCGTCGGCGTTGATATGCCACTCGGTCACACCGGCCACGTCGTCGAGGATGCCGCCTGTGCCCATGATGTAATCGAGCGTGCCGGTCTGGCCGTCGAACACATAGGAATAGGCGTCAGCACCGAGTGTGTCATAGGCGATGTCCGAATAGCCCACATCACGCAGCGCGGTGATCGGGTCTTCCTGCGCATAGGCGTTCAGATCACCGATGATCAGGACATCTTCGTCGCCTACGCCCGTGGGGTCCGTGGCCAGATGATCGGCCAGAACGCGGGCCGCCTCGGCGCGGGTGGCGTTGTTGTTGCCCTGTCCGTCGCCTTGGTCCTCATCCACTGCAAGACCGGAGAGCGAGCCCTTGGACTTGAGGTGGTTGACCGACACCGTGAGCATTTCGCCGGTCTGCAGGTGCTGGAAGCTCTGGTTGACCGCCGGACGGTTCAACCCGTCACGCGGGCTGTCCAGCGGATCGACAAAGGCGTCGCTATCGAGGATGTCGAGCACCCCAACGGGCCGCGCCGTGTCCAGCTTGTACATGATCGCGTTTGTGATCGCGTCATCGCCCACTTGCCCGGTGTTGATAAACCCGTAGACCTCTGCCCCGAGCGCGTCGTTGACCGCTGCCGTTAAAGCGGCAAGCGGGGCCGAGGTCACATCGTTTTCGATCTCGATCAGCCCGAGCACATCGACATCCATCTCCGTGATCGCGTTGACGATCTTGGTGGTCTGGCGGTCCAGCTCCTCTTGCGTGTTGGCGCCGCGCGGGCCTTGGCCCACTGTGGTCACCGCGCCGTCTGCATTCAGCGTTGTGAAGAAGTTCAGCACGTTGAGGCTTGCGACCTTGAAGTTGCCGCCAAGCGCCTCGGCGCTTTCGGGACGCGGATTGGTCGGGGTGTAGTCCGCTTCCGGGGCCTGAAGGCGGTATTCGCCGAAGCCATAATCCATCACGCCAGTGATATTGCTCAGCGTATCGCCCATCCGGAACGCATCGGCTGCCGTCAGTACACCGTCATCGCCATCCGGAATACGGATTTCGAAATCGTTCTGGCTGGAGCGGCCATCGTCGAGGACGATGGAGCGGCTGTCGACCATCTGGACCCAGTCGGCAAAGCCCGCCTCATCGGGGGCATTGTTCTGGGTGAACTGCGCAAAACGCTCGTCGGCGACACGGATCTCGCCAAAGCGGTCGAGGTTGAACATCTCGGTGACGATCATCTCGTCGATCACCGTCAGCATCCCTTCTACCGCTTCGAGGTTCGGCGACAGGTTCGGGCCGAACTCCACCGCCACCGCATCGGGCAGCATCACGCCGCTCTCTTCAATCGTGACCAGATCGGCGGTGATCTGCGTCCGGCCAAAGAACTCGGACACAGTGCCGGTGATCGTCACCAGATCGCCCACCATTACGTCCACTAGGGGCGTATCGCCATCGGCGATGAAGATGCCTTCGGAGGTCACGGAAGAGCCATCATAGTCGATCATCTCCTCCTGTACGAAGAAGCCTCCAAGGCTGCCCATGGAGAAGCCGCCATTCTGGAAGTCTGCTGTGACCAAGGCCTGAACGGTCACGGTCTCGCCCACCAGCGCGCTTGCCTCGCCCTCGCCCTGCACTTCAGAGATCAGGGTGATGTCCTGCGCCACGGAGATGTCATAGAAGGTCAGGGTGCCGGAGACCTCGGATGTCACCGCCAGAAGCGGACCGTCCGTCGGGCTGTCCTCGGCAGTGATGAACTTCAGACCTTCCGGTCCCACGTCGCCCTCTGTGCGGATGTAGTCGATGAAGGTGGAGTTGGACGGATCGGAGACGTCATAGACCATGACGCCGCCCACACGCTCCAGCCCGACAAAGGCAAAGTCGCGCCCGTCGATCTCGCCGATCACCACCGCCTCGGGCTCTGCGCCCTTGTCGTCGGAGCGGCTGTCGAAGCTCCCCGCGTCGCCGTTGGAGTTGAACGCCTCCGGCACCTCGGCAGCCGTGATGCGCGCAAAGTCGTCGCCGCTGTCGAAGACCACGTTGCCCTCATCGTCAAAGATCGTGAAGGAGCGTGCGCCGAAGCTGTGCAGCACGTCGATATCGCCATCGCCATCGGTGTCACCATCGACGTTGGAGAATTTCAGGCGGCCCAGCACAGCGTCATCGGCCAGTTGTGCCAGAAGCTCCGCGCCGATCCCTGCATCCACTTCGCCATTGGACAGATCGCCATCCACAAGATCTGCGCCGCGGCTCTCATCCACATCGCGCCCATCGCCTTCATTGGCGGTGACGAAATACCTGCGCCCTCCCACGGTGTAGGAGTCCATGCCGTCGGGCATATACATGCCGTTGACGTCATAGGTGGCGATGTTGATGCCGTCGTCGCGGTTGGACGGATCAAGCGCATTGCCTTCTGCGCTATGGTCTTTGGTGCCCAGACCGATCACCGTGTCGATGGTGAAGGCCTGCGGGTTGGTGATGTCTTCGATCACCGCGACCGCGTTGTTCTCTTGCAACGCGATGTACGCGGTGGTGCCGTCGATGGTGATGAACTCCGGCTCGATATCTGCGGCCACTGAGGGCGCGTTGGGGTTGATCCGAACGTCCTTGGCCAGCAGCGCCGCCTCGGTGAGAGACGCATCGCCAAAGCCCAGCGTGGTGACGGTGGACGCGGACAGATCAGCGGGATTGATCGTGATGACCGACACCGAACCTTCGGGGTTCGGCAGCACGTCCGGCTCGTTCTCCCCCCCTGCGGATTGGCCTTCATTAGCCACCAGCAAGTAACCGCCGGTCTCGTCGAAGGTCAGCATATCAGGCAGCGCGCCTACGGCCACTTCGCCGAGGAAGGACAGTGTGGTGGTATCGTAGAAGAACACCTTGCCGGGCAGCAATTCATCCGCACCGGGAACTGCAGCGGCGAGAATGCCGCCCGATACGCTCACAGACGTCACGGCGCTGTCTGTTGCACCGTTTGCCATTGGGTCCAGCACGGTGCCGACCACGAGGTTCGACGGATCGGTGGCATCGACCACGGTGACGCCTGCACCGGAGGTGACGAAGGCCTTATCGGTTGTAGGGTCGAAATCGACGATCTCAGCCTCACCGATCACTTCGCTGTCGAGATCGGTCAGTTCCAGAGCGAATGGGTCGGGCAGGTTCAGGTCCGGCACGAAATCGGTCGTGACCTTCACATTGTCGATATAGACCGCCTCGGAGCCAGAATTGGTGTCCACGGCCACTTCCAGCGTTGCCGCCGTCGCCTCGGCTGGAACGATGCCCTTGAGGGTGATCCACGATCCCGCTTCGGTTTCCAGATCGTCGCCGCTGACGCTGTACAGGGTGGTGTCGTCCGCGCCATCGACACGCACGATCACCTCGACACTATCCTCGCTCTCATAGCCGGTGGAGGCGATGAAGATATCCAGCGAGACCTCCACCGCATCTGCGCCAGACGTGTCCACGGTTTCGAATGTCGTGACCATCTTGCCGTCCGTGTCGGAGAGTTGATAGCCCTGCACACCGTCGGTGTAGCTGCCCACCGCGCCGGTGAAATTGGTCACGCCGGCGAAATCGCCATCGGTCAGACCGACGCTGTTGCGGGTGTTCACATATGACGCATCGAAGGCCAGTTGCCCGTTCGCTGCGATGCCAGAGACCTCGCTGTCCACCGGGGGCTCGCCTGCGTTGTTGACCAGATCGTGGTCCGCCGCTGCGTCGCCCGTATCGATGTATTGACCACCCGGCGCTGCTTCTTCCTCGAAGCTTTGCGTGTAGGTGAACTCGGACGGTGCGCCGCCTGAGCCGTCGATGACGGTGTCTTCGCGGAAGGCAAGGTTTTGCAAGCGCGCATCTTCGTCGCGTCCCGTGTCGGCGGCACCGAAGGCCGTCTCAGGCGTGGCGAAATTCGCGGCGAGATACTCGGCCAGCACATCTTGTTCGGAGCCATCGGGCGCAAAGGTTGCCTCGCCCGTGCGCGCAGCCTCTTCGGGCTGCTCCAGATCGACCGCGTTCACGCGCGGATCGCTCAGGTCGGGGAAGGGATAGCCATCGCCACCGCCTGCAAGGAAGCCCAGCGTGACCATGCGCACCTCGGCGCTGCCATCGCCTTGCAGCACGCCATCACGCACCAGCACGTCGATGTCGTTGCCCTCCGCATCGGTGATCGCCGCGTTGACGATCCGGGCACCGGGATCGAGCGTCAGATCGAAGCTGAACTGCACGCCGGAGACCTGCGGGAAGCGACCTTGCGTGTTGCTGTCATCGGGTGAGGAGGCGGCAATGCCATGCTCCAGCAGGTCAACCAGTTCGGCCCGGGTCACGGTCAGGAGGGTCAGCCCGTTGTTGAAGCGCAGCGTGTTGGCGATGTCGGTCTCGGAGATGCCGCCCGCGGGCTTGATGACATTGCCCTGCGCGTCGGTGATTTCCTCGTTGGGCAGCGTGACCTCTTCAAACCCGCCCGTGGGCACCACGACCTGGCCAATGTCGTCGCGGATGCCGCCGCCGTTCTTCAGCGAGACCAGCACGGTCGGGTCGGCTTCTTTCGCAGCGGCAAGGTTGGCATCGGCTGTCAGGTTGCCGAGGTTCGTCTCTTCGGTCCGTACAGAGCCGCGCACGCCATTGAGATAGACGTCGGACACGCCGAACACGTTGCTTTCGGAGGCCACGATCTCTTCGCGCAGCGCGTTGGTGATCGCGATGATGACCGGGTCTTGCTGGCCGTTCGCGCCGATGGCATCGAGGCCCGCCTGATCGGTGGCATAGGCCCCGGAAACCGTCTCGTCATAGCTGTCCGCGATCACATGACCGTTTTCGTCGAAGTCGATGACGAGGCGGCCGACATATTTGTAATTGCCGTCCGTGTTCACAAGCGCGGTGGTGTTGCCGTCCGCGTCGAGGATGAATTTAGGGTACTGCCCCTGAACGCTATCGCCATCGCGCGGCACATCATTGCTGTCGAACAAGCGCGTGTTGGAGCCGCCTGCCACAACGACATCAACGCCCGACAGGCGCGGGATCAGCGCCTCGTCGATGCTCAGTTGTTGCATGTGGCTCAGCAGCACGACCTTGTCCATGTCCGGGTTGGCGGCCAGCAGCGCGTCGATTTCGGTCTGGATCACGGCGGCCAAAGCGTCGAGCTGCGCCTCCGTTGGTGCGCCATCGAAATCGCCGGGCGTAATCGTCACATCACCGGGGGAGGAGATGATGTCGAGTGTTGGTGTCGTGGCCCCCACAACGCCGATCTTTTCCGCCGTCGCGCCAGTTTCAATCACGACCGAGGAGGTGATTGTGTTGGCCTGCGGTGCTTGCCCGCCGGCTACGGCCAAAGGCGCGAGGTTCGCATCCGTCGTCACGTCCAGATTGGTGGAGAGGTATGGGAAGAGGGTCCCGTCATAGCCCGCATTTGCCGCGATCAAGCCGGCAAGATCGGCGGTGCCTTTGTCGAACTCGTGGTTGCCAAGTGCCATGGCCTGCACACCAAGCTCGTTCTGGATCAGGATATCCGCAAGGCCCGCATCGCCGAACACCTCGTCGGAGGCATCGAAGAACACGCCGGGGATAATCGCGTCGCCCGAGGACAGGATCAGCGTGTTGTCCTCGATCCCGTCCAGCCCCACGTCCTGCGCCTTCAACGCGTTCAGAACAGCGGAGAAGTTGGGCGCATCGTCAAGGGCGGGGATGCCGCCTTCCTGGTCGGCGAAATGGAACAGTTCCAGCGTGAAGTCGCTTTCCGGCGGCAAGATCGCCGCGCCATCTCCGGGGGAGCCAACTGCGGGAGTTGTGCCGTCGCTGCCGCCGAGCAGGGCCGTGGCAACCGCGCCGCCGACGCCTGCTTCGGAAAAGCCCGCCGCGTCAACATCGTAAGAGGCGGCGTCATTTGCGGCGGTGTCGGGATAGGCTTCACTGTCGAGAAGCGTGCCGCCTGCTTGCGGATCGCCCAGCCACAGGGTCACGGCATCGCCGCCCCCGCCGAGACCCGCCCCATCGGTGGAGCCGACCTGAACGCCGCTGAGATCAATCACGGAACCCCAGACTGCGGAAAATTCGGTGGCATCGCTGGCCGTGCCGACCACGACGATCGCGGTGTCGCCGGGGGCCAGCGCGCTGATGCCCTCGATCAGGTCTGCGGTGCTTGGGTCTGCAGATTCGTCATCGTAATAGAGCGAGCCATCGGTGGCCGCGTCATAAGCGACGCTGCCCATGTTCTTGATTTCAAACCAATCTGCGGTGACATCGCTGCCGCTCTGGCCGGGCCAAATCTCGGTGATCTGGATGTCCGGCACTGCAGGCGCGTCAGGCGTGACGACAAAACTCGCGGGCGGCGGCGTGTAGGATGTGTCGTCAGCAGTCCAATTGTTCACATCGCCAATCGCCGCGCGCAGCTCGGCAGCGGTGCCGGTGGTCGGGCCTGTGTAGGAGATGTTGTCGGCTTCCGGCACGGCAACCGCCGACTCGCCCAACGTGAGGCCAGCGGGCAGTGCGGAGGTGTTGGAGGAGGTGGCATCCGCGTCGAACCCGGTGCCGTTGCTGTGTAGCGCGAAGAGGAACACCGGGGTGCCGGCGTCGTCTTGATAGGCAAGGATCTGGTCGCCGCTCGAGGACAGGGCGAGGCTTCCGCTGATCGCGTCGAACTGTACGGCATCGGCGAGCAGAGAGACCACCGTGCCAGCGGGCAGATCGGAGGGCGCGGTCCAGCGCAGGGTGCCTTCACCGGAGCGCAGGGACCCATCGGCCAGAGCGCCGTTATCGGTGAAGAGAATCGCTTCGCCAGCGGGAATGTCGGTCAGAACGAGAAAGGAAAAATCGTCCGGATTGTCGGATTTGAAGCCAATAAGTGCGATATCGCCGGCAAAAAGCATGTTTTTGGTCCCCCAAGTAGGCAGTGCAACGGTGGCCAGAAAGCGGCCAACGCTCCTTCGCTATCGGGGCTTGGTCACAGTTTCTTGACACTTACGGATATTTTGCTTCGAAACGCAGGGAATGGAGTGGGAGCGACAGCTAGCGTAGTGCATCGGCCCCTCGAACGCTCACGATAGTCACGCCGTGCAGGACATGATCCGATCAAAACCCTGGCACGCGTTGAAAGCTAAACGCCGTTGCGGGTTGAAGCTGAGCGTCATTCAAGTACCGCTTGGACACGTCGACCTGAAGCGCTTTGTGACAACCTGAGAGAACTGGTCATGGCTCGGATGAGTTTCACATCCGCCGTGGTGAGGCATCTCAGATGTGTTCTGCGGCACGACGCTACGATTTGGCGCTTGATTTGAGACGCTTGGGACACCCTCAAACCGGGAGGTGCAGGTTCGGCTGGTGTCTGGTGCAAATGCGCGAGCGGTAGAAACTCCGGGTATGGCTAACGTTTTTCCCCTGCTCGCCCAAGGCCTGCGCGCCGCAGAGTCCGGCACGTTGAAACGTGAAGAAGGTTTCTGCCCACCCGGTACCTGTAATTGGGAAATTCGCCTTGGAAAACCCGTTTCTGTGCGTGACTATCAGCCAGGCCAACGGCTCGGCGTTCCAAGACGGAGCGATTTGGAGGCGAGACATAGGCGACCGGCTGGCGGCGCTGGGACTGTCCCGCGACGAGTCGACCTTTCGTGACAACGGCGTTGATCTAGAGACCGCCTCTGGGCTGACGGCTGACGATTTGCGCGAGCTCGGAGTGACATCGGTCGGGCAACGCCGAAAGCTTCTCGGCGCGGTCGCCGCGTTATCGGCTGATGGTGAAATCGCATCTGTGAACGTCGCGCAAGGCGGCGACCGCGCCGAACGCACACCACCAGCACCCGACGCGGAGCGTCGCTATCTGACTGTCATGTTCGTTGATCTGGTCGGCTCAACCGGTCTTTCCGCGCGACTCGATCCTGAGGATCTGAATGGCGTGATCCAAACTTATCAGAACGCGGTGGCATTCGCGATCGCGCGTGTCGAGGGGCATCTGGCAAAATTCATGGGTGACTGTGTTCTGACTTATTTCGGCTGGGCCCGCACGCACGAGGGCGAGCCGGAACGCGCCGTCCGCTCAGGCAAGGCGATCGTCGCAGCGGTTGGGCTTCTGCAAGAGGGCGGCTCATCCCTCGCCTGCCGCTTCGGCATTGCGACCGGCCTGGTGTTGGTCGTGGGCAATCAGATCGGCAACGGCGGCGAGCAGGAGCAGGCGGTGATCGAGGACACGCCAAACCTCGCCGCACGGCTACAAGAAAGCGCAGCACCAGGCCAAGTGGTCGTGGCAGAAGCGACGGCTACTTGGCGATGTCTTTGCGCTCGAAGCACTGCCACCGCGGGAGATAAAGGGCATCGAAGGCACCACTCCGGCCTTCTTGGTTTTGAGCGAACGGGCGTTGGCTAGCCGTTTCGCCGTGCAGCAGGGCAATACGCTTACCCCCCTCGTCGGACGAGATCAGGAGTTGGCGTTGCTGGTCGAGCGACGGCATCAGGCACAAGCCGGCGAAGGACAAGCGATCCTGCTGACCGGCGAGGCCGGCATTGGCGAGTGCAGGATCTCGGAGGCGCTGGTCGCAGCTGTGGAGACTGAACCGCACGTCTATGGCCTCAAATGGCCAAATCATCGCCTACTATTGTACACTTGCCGCAGGTCGCAGGCGGCAAGACCTTCTATGCTGCTCTGGAAGGATCCGAAATTGCCGGGTAACTCAAACCGAACATACGCAAGCAAACCTGGTTCCGTTCACACCGCCTCTAGCTCGCGTTCCAAGGCTTGTGCGCTTGACGCGCGGGCCGACGTGAACCCGCTCACCAACGCGTAAGCAGCTGGCGTCAGGAAGAGAGTGAATACAGTTGCAAACCCAAGTCCCCCAACGATCACCCATCCGATGGCCTCCCGCGCCTCTGCGCCCGGACCACTGCCCAATACCAGCGGCAAGCCGGACATCACCGTGCAGATCAGTGTCATCGAAATCGCGCGCAGCCGCGCCTTCGCGGCCTCCAACGCCGCGTCCGTCACGCTGCTCCCAGCATCCCGCACCTGATTGGCGAACTCGACCAGAAGGATGCCGTTCTTGGCCATCACGCCGATCAACACCAGAATCCCGATCTGGCTATAGATGTTGATGGTGGTGCCGGTGAGCAGCATGGCATAGATCGCCGCGCAGACGCCAAAAGGGACCGTCAGCATCACGACCGCCGCGCTCGTCAGGCTTTCGAACTGCGCCAGCAGAACAAGAAACACCACGAGCAGCGCGATGATATACGTCACCGTGAGGGCTGAGGAGGTTTCGTCGAGCGTTGCCGCTTCGCCGAGGAAAATCAAACCGATCCCATCCGACAACGTCTCTTGGGACAGCCCGCGCACGTCTTCGATCACATCGCGCAGGCTGACCTCGGGCGAGACCGATGCGTCGATTTCGATGGCACGGCGCTGCGCATGCCGGTCCAGCTCGGCGGCAACCCCCCTTTCATCCAGCTGCACGATCTGGCTCAAAGGCACAAGTTCGCCCCTCTCCGAGCGAACGTAGAGGTTCATGAGGTCAAGCGGGTCCCGCACGGCGCCGGCAGCCGATTGCAGCAGGACCGGGACTGCCTGATCGGCAATTGTAAGCTCGGCGATCTCGTCTTCGTCCACCAACGCCCGCAGCGTGGAGGACAGCGTCGACATGGGAACTTGCAGGTCCGAGGCGCGGGCCCGGTCCACGCCGATACTGAGTTGCGGCTGCGTCGCCTGATACTGGATGCGCGGCCTGGACAGCCCATCAATCTCGGCGAGCGCCTCCGCGAAATCCTCCGCCGCCGCCGCGATCTCCGGGTAGCTCGGCCCGGTCAGCGCGATGCTTAGCCCGCCGCCGGACGAGCCGCGCAGGCCGAGGCTGTTGCCACCGCGAATACGCGATTGCGCACCGGGGATCATGGCCAGCTGGCCTCGTATCTCGGCCTCGATCTCGCTCTGCGAGACGTTCCGGTCTTCCCACGGGATCAATTGCATACTGATCGCACCGCGGTTCAAGTCATAGCGTCCAGTGATCGAATAGAGCGCCTCCGCCAGCCCGGCCTCGACATAGGGCTGCAAGATTTCTTCGACTTGCACCACCTGCCGGTCGGTATAGTCGAGGCTCGTGCCATCAGGCCCTTGTATCCAGACCGATATGCGCCCGCGATCCTCGGGCGGCACCAACTCTTCGCCGAGCTCGTCATAGACCAGCAGCGCGCCCCCGGCGAGCAGGCTCGCCGCCGTGATCGTCACAAGCGGTGCGCGGATCATCGGCCGCACCAGCGCGGCATAGACGGCAGCCAGCCAGCGCCCCGGCGCGGCGAAAATGCCGCCGCCCTTGCCGAGCGGGTCGCCCAGAGAGGCCAGCATGGGGCATATGGTCAGCGCCACGAAGGAGGAGATGATCACGGTCAGGGCCAGCACGAAACCAAACTCGGTGAACAGCCGCCCGGCCTCGCCGGGCAGGAAGGAAATCGGCACGAACACCGCGATCAGCGTGATGGTCGTCGCCACCACCGCAAAGAAAACCTGACTGGCCCCGATCACCGCCGCAGCCTTCGGACCCACACCTTCCTGCCTGCGCCGTTGAATGTTCTCGGTTACCACGATGGCGTCATCGACCACCAGTCCGGTCGCGAGTACCATGGCAAGCAAGGTGATCAGGTTGATCGAAAAGCCAAGCAGCCAGATCCCGGCGATGGAGCCGATGAGCGCTATGGGGATCGTGACCGCCGGGATCAGTGTGGCGCTCAGCCGCCCAAAGAAGACCCACATCACCGCGATCACGATCCCCAGCGCGAGCCCCAATGTCTTGATCACCTCGGCAATAGAGCCCTTGATGAACACCGCGTCATCGTTGGTTATCGAAAAGCCCAGATCGGGGAACCGCAGCCGAAGCTGCGCCACCGCATCGGCCATCTGGTTCGAGATACGCACAGTGTTCGACTGCGCTTGACGCACGATGCCGAGGCTCACGATCATGCGCCCGTCGAGCCGGGCCACGCTGTCGGGTGTCGCGAGGCCGAAAAACGCGGTCGCCACATCACCGAGGCGGACATTGTCGCGCAAGAGAAGGTCCTCGATCCGTTCAGGGTTTGACACCGTGGCGTCGGCCCGCACCAGAACTTCCAGCGCGCCGGAGCCGAAACTGCCCACTGGCACATCGAACTGCGCGGCGCGCAGTACATCGGCCACCTCGCTGATCGACAGCCCGAATGCAGCCAGCCGGTCAGGGCGGACCTCCACGCGCAGCACCCGCTCGCGTGCGCCGAACAGCACCACTTCGGCGACGCCGTCAAGCGCGGTGAATTACGTCGCGACAGCATCCTCGACAAGCCGGGTCAATTCGTCGATGGGGCGCGTTTCGCTCCAGACGGCAATGTCCACGATGGGGTTCGCGTCCTGTTCGGACTTGACCACGAACAGGTCCTCCACCCCGGCAGGCAAGCGGGTTTCGACACGGGCAACCGCCTCGCGCACATCGTTCGACGCGCTGTCGAGATCGCGGCCCGGGGAAAACTCCACCCGCATCCGGAAATTACCCTCCTCGGACGAGGTGCGCACCGAGCGCACGCCCGCCACCCGGGCGACCGCGCCCTCGACGAGCGACGCCACCTCGGCATCCACCGTGGTCGGCGACGCCCCGGGGTAGTTGGCGCGAACCGAGACGATGGGCCGGTCCACGTCCGGCAATTCACGAACCTCGATGCCGAACAACGCGGCTATCCCCGCAAGCACGATGAGCAAGCTGAAGACAGCGGCGAGATAGGGGCGCCTGACGCTGAGGTCGCTGATCCCTTGTCCTGCGAATTTCATGTGTTCGGCTCCGCGGGATCGTTCAGGACTTGCACCGCGCGCCCGTCCCGCAGTCGCTGCGTGCCCTCGACCACGATCTGATCGCCTTCGGAAAGCGGCCCGTGGACGATCACCAGACCCGCCCGGCGGCGCACCAACTCAACCTCGACGCGTTCGGCTGTGCCGTCCCGAACCCTCCAGACGTGCAGCGCGCCTTCGGAAAACTGCAGCGCCAGCTCAGGCAATGCTGGAAAAGCGCGCCCTGGCAGATCGAGTTCCAACGCAAAGGACGCGCCCGGTCGGAGCAGATCGTCGACATTGTCGATGGCAGCCCGAACCCGCGCGGTCCGCGTTGCGATATCCACGCGGCTGTCAATCGCGCTGATCTTTCCTTCGAAGCGACCCAACTCTACAGAGGGCGTGCGGGCCGTCACGCTGAGCCCGATAGAGATGCGGCTCAACAGAGCTTCCGGGACATCGAATTCGAGCAGGATCTGGCTGCGATCATCAAAGGTCGCGATTGGATCATTTGACGAAATTCGGTCTCCAAGCTCGACAGAGGCCAATCCAGCGATGCCATCGAACGGAGCTTTCAACACCCGCTGCCGGAGATCCTCGCCCGCGCGCTCCAGTTCGATCTCGGCCACCGCGTAATCGGCCATCACCTGCTCAAGGCGCGCTTCGGCGGCGACACCACTATTTTGCAAACGACGATACCTGTCGCGCTCGTTGCGCGCGCGTTCCAGTCGGACCTCGGCCAAGGACACCGCGAAACGCTCATCGCGGTCTTCAAGGGCAAGAAGGGTATCGCCTTCGGAAAAACTCCGCCCGGGGGCGATGTTCATCTCGATGATCTCTCCACTGGAGGGCGCGCGCAGCGTGATTGAGCGGGCTGCAAACCCTGTTCCGATGGCAGAGAGCGTTCGGTTATCGCGTACGATCTGTGTGGCGCCGACGATGACCGGCACGCCATTGGACAGCGCGCGGCGTTCTTGTGCAGGCGCTTCGGCAGAGGCACCCAAGATCGCTGCCAGTTCAGCGCGGTTTTGCCAAGAAAGCGCGACACACCCGATCAGCGCAGCACAGATGGCGAGTTGCTTCCATAGAGCGGTCATGAGCTGTCCTTGCGTGCCGGTGCCAAAACATCTGGTTGTATAAGGTAGCGTGACGGCGTCGGAGGTCACGCAGGCGGCCGGACGCTCTCTTTCCCTGCCTTGCAGCCGGCACGCTTCAACACCGCGGACCAGCTCGGCACGCTTACAACAGATCCTTATTGGCCTGTACCCCGCGTGTGCTAGAATTTTGACCTCGAAACCTGCAATTATCCTACAGCCGAGACCCGCCTACTTTGGGGGTATCTTGAAGGATGCTCATTGCGCTCCGTAGGTTCTCTGCTCTATGCCCGTCGTCTCGAGGCCTGTCTTGAGCGCCGCGAGAAGTGCCCGCTCTGCGTCCGTGTGTCTGCGGGCCGGATTGCTCAAAAGGTAGATGCTGACTTGAGGAAGGTCTGTATAGGGCGGCAATTGCCGCAGATTGCCTGCCTCCACATCTTTGCGGGCGACGTGGACCGGAAGCGCGCCCAGACCGATATTCGACATGATCATACGCCGGATTTCATTCAGGCTCGACGACACCCCACGCCACTGACGTGACAGCTTCAAACGGGCACGGAGTTTGGACACGTCTTCCAGCGGACCGCCGACTTCCTCGGTTTGGAACGCCACGAAGGCTTCACCCTCCAGATCTTGCAAAGACACGGTTTCGGCATGGAACAGTTTGTTTCTCGGGCCGCAATACAGGCCGAAATGTTCGCGAAACAAAACCGCGTGATCGAGATGCCTTGGAAGCGAGGACAGAAGACAGATCCCGAGGCTAGCTCGGTTGAGGGACACCATGTTTTCCACGTCTTCGCTTTCAAAGACCGAAAATGCGTATGTCACGCTCGGATGGTCCTGAGAAAACCGGCTGAGGACATCATCGAAGTGCTGGCAATCGACAGCGCTCGTGATTGCGATCGACACATGTCCTCGAAGCTCGGCAACTTCTTGCTCGACGATATTCGGGATTTGGGAAACCGCCCCGAAAATGGTCGCGCATTCGGTATAGAGCGCATGACCGGCGCGGGTGACGGTAAACTCATTGGGTTTCCGCACGATAAGCTGTTTGCCGACCGTGTCTTCAAGACGCTTAAGCGCAGCCGAGACGGTCGGTTGCTTGAGTCCCAAGAACGCAGCTGACTTTGATATGCCCCGCTGTTCAACGATCACCATGAAGGTGCGCAGCAGATTCCAGTCGAGGTTCCAAGGAAAGCGTCGCGGGCGGAGGGGCTGCATAGATTCCATCTATATTCATGATCCTTCATATTTATTTGCGCAATACCCCACCGCATGCAAGCCTTTGCGCCAACGGCGCGCCCGTCCGACATATGCGGCAGCCGAACAAACACGACACACAACATGGAGATACACATGATCTTTCGACGTACCGCCTTGAAGCTCGCCATCGTTGCTGCCGCGGGGCTGACCGTGTTCGGACCCGAGCCCGTTGCTGCGGATGAACTCGAAACGCTTAAGGAAAAGGGCGTTATCCGCATCGCAATGTCGGGCGCCTACCCCCCGTTCAACTTCGTGAATGACCAAAACGAAGTAGTGGGTTTCGATCCGGCGATCGGAGCCGAGATCGCCAAGCGCATGGGAATGGAAGCCGAGATCGTCACCACCGCGTGGGACGGAATCATCGGCGGTTTGTTGGCCAACAAGTATGACGCCATTGTCGGATCCATGACCATTACCGAAGAACGCGACCAGGTTGTGGACTTCGTTGGCCCCTATTACTCGGACAAACGCGCAATTTTTACGCAGCCGGGATCCGGCATCACGAGTCTTGAAGACCTTGAAGATGTCAAAGTCGGCCTGACCCTTGGAGAAACCCACGAGGCGTGGGCGCGCGAAAAGGGCTACAACATCAACACCTACAAAGGTCTGCCCGAACTGCTGCTCGAGCTCGAGAATGGACGCGTAGATGCCATCGTGAACGACTCGATTGCCGCGATCCTCGCGATGGGTGCCAAAGAGCAGGAGTTCGAGATGTTTGCAGATCCGACCACCGAACCGTTCGGGGCCGGGATCGCGATCCGCGAAGGCAATCCTGAATTGGCTGCAGCCATGCAGGCGGCGCTGGATTCCATGATGGAAGACGGCACCTACCTGGCAATTGCAGAAGAGTGGATCGGCGCAGACATCCGCTGAGGCTTTTTGCTCCCGTCGCCGGTAACAGGCGGCGGGGGTATCTTCCCCCGCGCGGCCGGTGGTTCATGCCGGCGACGGGCGGCACTTTGCGTAAACCAGTGCGGCTCAAGCCGCCGTTATCCGAGAGGACGCAGGATGGACATCGACCTGATGCTGCGGGTCTATCCGTTCTTTCTGGAAGCCGCGTGGGTCACCATCCTGCTGTCGCTTCTCACCGCACTTCTGGGGCTGACCTGCGGGGCGCTCGGTGCTGCCGCGCGGCTGTCGCGTCTCGCCGTTCTGCGGTTCATCGGCGGGGCCTATGTCAGCGTATTTCGCGGCACGCCCGCGCTCATCCAGCTCTTCATCCTGTATTTCGGCGGCCCGCAGATAGGCATTCAACTTGACGCATTCGAGGCGGGGGTGATCGGCCTTGGCATCAACGCGGGCGCCTATATGACTGAAACCATTCGCGGCGCGATCATTTCGATCGACAAGGGTCAGCGGGAAGCGGCGCGCACCCTCGGGCTGAGCCAGTTTCAGGCCTTCTACAAGGTGATCCTACCACAAGCCGCTCGGCTGATGGTTCGGCCTCTGGGGGTAAACTTCAACATGCTTATCAAGGCCACGGCGCTGGTGGCGGCGATTTCGGTCGTGGAACTCACCTATACGGCTCAGCGCTACATTGGCTCGACATACAAGCCCTTCGAAATGTTTCTGCTCGCGGGCGTTCTTTACATGATCATCATCTATGCAACGGGCCGCGGTGTGGCGTGGCTGGACCGCAAGGTACGGATCACATGATCGGGGAGGGCTGACGCATGGGGCTCGATTTCACAGTCATTCCCAAATACCTTGACGTGGTCCTTCTGGGCTGCTTGTGGACCATCGCCATCACCGTGGCCGCCGCTCTGGTCAGCTTCTTCGGCGGCATCGTTCTGGCAGTGATCGCGCTTTATGCACCGGCAGTGATCCGCCTGCCCTTCCGCGCGTTCGAGTTCGTATTCATGGGCACGCCGCTGCTCTTGCAGCTTTTCCTGATCTACTTCGGTTTGGTGCAGATCGGAATCGACCTGCCCGCCTTCGTGGCCGGCGTCATCGGCCTTGGTCTGCACTTCGCAGTCTATAATTCCGAACTGATCCAGACCGCGATCATCTCCGTGGACCGCGGCCAAATGGAGGCTGCGCGCACGCTTGGCCTGAGCCGCACACAGGCGCTGCGCAAGATCGTCGTGCCTCAGGCCGTGCGCGCGGTGATCCCGCCCATCGGCAACAATATGATCGCGCTTTTGAAAGACAGCGCACTGGTCTCGGTGATCGGGGTGAGCGAGTTGACGCTCTCGGCGCAGCGCGCCATCGGAGCAACCTACCGACCGTTTGAATTCTACCTGCTGGCGGCGGCGTTCTACTACGTGATCAATCTCGGGATGGAATGGGTGCAGCGCCGGATCGAACGCCGCATCGCGATTTCGCGTTGAGCTGAGGAGTTGCAAGATGACTGAACACACAGATTTCGTCAAAGTCAGCCATGCCCAGAAATCCTTTGGCAAGCTTGAAGTTCTCAAGGATATAAGCCTGACTGTCGAGCGCGGGCAGATCGTTGCGATCATCGGCCCGTCGGGGTCCGGCAAATCCACGCTTCTGCGCGCCATCAACGATCTCGATCCACTCACAGGTGGGGAAATCTGGCTCGACGGGGTGCAAGTCAACAAAACCTTGCCCCATCGGCAGTATGAAAAACATATCAACGAAATGCGCCAGCAGATTGGCATGGTCTTTCAGCACTTCAACCTCTTCCCGCACATGACGGCGCGCGAGAATGTCACGATGGCGCCGAAAATGCTAAAGGGGCTCTCCACCGAAGAGGCCAATGCGCTGGCCGAAGAGCAACTCGACAAGGTCGGGATGCTGGATCGGATCGAATACTACCCTTCCCAGCTTTCGGGCGGGCAAAAGCAACGCGTCGCCATCGCCCGTGCGCTCGCGATGAAACCAAAGCTCATGCTCTTCGACGAGGCCACGTCCGCGCTCGACCCCGAGCTCGTGGGTGAGGTGAACCAAGTGATGAAAAAGCTCGCCGAAGAGCACATGACCATGATCATCGTCACCCACGAGATGGATTTCGCGGCGTCTGTCTGCGACCGGGTTCTGTTCATGGATCAGGGCGTCGTGGTCGAAGAAGGCCCACCCGAGCAGGTGTTCGGCAACCCGCAAAAGGACCGCACCCGCGCGTTCCTGCGCAAAGAGTTCAATGAGGCAGAATGACCGCCGATAGCCCCTATCTTTTCTACCAGTCGCGCAATCCACGCCCTTATCTGGACCGGGGTGACGGAATTTATCTGTTCGACGAAAGCGGCAAGCGGTATATCGACGGCTCGTCTGGCGCGATGGTGTCGAATATCGGCCATTCCAATCCGCGTGTTCTGGCCAAGATGAAAGCGCAGATGGACAAGGCGACCTTCGGCTACAGGCTGCACTTCCGCACCCACCCCTCCGAAGACCTTGCAGCCAAGACCGTGGCCATGACGCCCGATGGGCTGGACCGGGTGTTTTTCGTTTCAGGGGGCTCCGAAGCGGTGGAAAGTGCTGTCAAACTCGCGCGTCAATACGCCGTGGCAACCGGCCAGAACAGCCGCTACAAGGTCATTTCGCGCTTTCCGTCCTACCACGGCTGCACCTTTGGCGCCCTCGACCTCACCGGATACGAGCCCCTGCGCGCGCCGTTCGCTCCGATGATGGAGGGCATGCCCAAGATCACAGCGCCCACGACCTATCTCGACCGTGACACTCTAAGCGAGGAACAGCGCGGGCTCCGGTATGCAGAGCTTTTGCGCGAACGGATCGAGGAGGCTGGCCCCGAGACGGTGCTGGCCTTCCTGATGGAGCCGGTGGGCGGGGCGTCCACGGGTGCGCTGGTGGCCCCGGACAGCTATTACCAGCGCACGCGCGAGATTTGCGCCGAATACGGCGTTCTGCTGATCTATGATGAAGTCATGACGGGCGCAGGGCGGACCGGCAAGTTCCTCGCTGCCGAGCATTGGGGCATCACGCCAGATATCGTGGCGCTCTCGAAGGGCTTCGGGGCTGGCTATGCGCCTCTTGGGGCGATCGTTGCGTCCTCTCGACTGGTGGAGCCCGTGCTGGACGCGGGCGGCTTTCAGCACGGGTTCACCTACGCCGGCAACCCGCTGGCCTGTTCCGCCGGTCTTGCGGTTCTCGAGGAGTTGGAGGAGCAGAACCTGATCGAAAACGCAGCGCGCATGGGCGCTGTGCTCAAGACCCGGCTCGAAGCATTGATGGCGCGATATCCGTTCATCGGCGACGTGCGTGGCAAGGGCCTGCTGCTGGCTTTCGAGCTGGTCGCCGACCGCGCCACCATGCAGCCCCTGCCGCGGGACTTGAACGCCTACACGCGTTTGGTCGAGATCGCCTATGAGTTAGGACTGATCATCTATGCGCGGCGCACTCGCGGGGGGCACGAGGGCGATCATTTCCTTGTCTGCCCGCCACTGATCGTGACCGAGCCGCAGATCGACGAGATCATCGCGCTTCTGGATGAGAGCCTGTCCCGCTTTTCGCAGGAGATCGCGCCCGCGCTCTCCGAGCCTGCATGACAGGGCGAGTCTATGTCCAAGATCATCATAACCTGCGCCATCACCGGCTCGATCCACACGCCCTCAATGTCTCCCTATCTGCCTGTGACCGGCGATGAGATCACAGCGCACGCACTCGACGCGGCAGAGGCCGGCGCGGCGATCCTGCATCTGCATGCCCGTGATCCCGAAACCGGCAGACCATCGGCCTCCCCTGCGCACTTCGCCGCCTTCCTGCCGCGCATCAAGCAGGCCGCGGCAGCGGTCGTGAACATCTCGACGGGCGGGAGCGCCGTGATGGAGCTTGAAGAGCGTCTCGCGCCCGCCATGGCCGCCGAGCCGGAAATGTGCTCGCTCAACATGGGCACGATGAATTTCGCGCTCTATCCGGCCGCAGAGCGTATCAGCGACTGGAAACATGACTGGGAAAAACCGTTTCTCGAAAACACCGACGATCTGGTCTTCAAGAATACGCCGCGCGATATCGCGGCGATCCTGCGCGATCTGGGACAGGCGCGTGGCGCCCGGTTCGAGTTCGAATGCTACGATGTGGGGCACCTGTACATGTTGCGCCATTTTGCCGATCGCGGGCTGGTCGAGCCGCCTTTCTTCATCCAGTTCGTCTTCGGGGTGTTGGGCGGGATCGGAGCCGACCCCGACAACCTCATTCATATGAAACGCATCGCCGACAAGCTCTTTGGCGACGACTACATGTTCTCGGTCCTTGCCGCGGGCCGCCACCAGATCCCGTTCACCACCATGGCAGCGGCCATGGGCGGGCATGTGCGGGTGGGCCTTGAGGACAGCCTGATGATCTCCAAAGGCATGCTTGCAAAGCGCAACGCCGATCAGGTCGCCAAGATCAGGCGGATCGTGGAAGAAATGGGCCACGAGCCCGCAACCCCGGACGAGGCCCGCGTCATGCTGGGCCTCAAAGGGGCCGACAAGACGGCGATCTGACGCTTGGAACGGGTGACCTTCAGATCGGCAGAACCGCACGACCTCGCGGATTTGGAAGACGCACTCGTCAAGCTGTCGCGCGACCTCGGCGACCCGTATCGCGCCTCTTCGCAGAACTTGGCGCAGGCACTGTTCGGGACGTGTCCCTCGGCTTGCGCACGCTTGGCGGAACGCGGGCCATCGGTGACGGGCGCGGCGCTGTTTTCCCCTGTATTTTCGACCGCAGAGGGCGGTGCCGGGGTCTATGTCTCCGATCTTTGGATCGCCGCACACGAACGCGGCAAGCGCCTCGGGGGCCATCTGCTCCGCGAGGTGGCGCAGCAGGCCGCCGACCTCTGGGGCGCGCAATTCATGCGGCTTGCAGTACATAATGACAATGACCGCGCGGCAGCCTTCTACCGCAAACTCGGCTTTGCCCCGGTTGCCGGGAACACAACGCTGGCTCTGACGGGGCCACGTTTCCAAGCTTTGGGAGACCCAGATGAAAGCCATCCTTGACGCTCGCCAGCGCAACCATGATCCGCAAAACTTCATGGCAAACGGGGTGATCTCGCGAAGCCCCGAACAGCCGGCACGCGTGGACGTGCTGAAAGGGGCGGCGGAGGCGGCGGGGTACAGTTTTTCGGCACCGCTTGACGCAGGGATGGGCCCGATTGCCGCCGTTCACAGCGCCGAATACCTGACCTTCCTGCAAACCATCCATGCCCGCTGGTCACGCATCGTCGGCGCCGCACCTGAGGTGATCCCCAACATCCACCCGGCCAATCGCACCGACAGCTATCCCAAATCCGCCATCGGGCAGGCCGGGTTTCATCAGGCGGACACGGCTTGCCCGATTGCCGCCCATACATGGGACTCGGCCTATTGGTCTGCGCAGTCGGCCATCACCGGCGCGGATCTCGTGGCGGGCGGCGAAACGGGTGTCTATGCGCTCTGCCGCCCGCCCGGCCACCACGCCTTTGGCGATCTTGCAGGGGGCTTTTGCTTTCTCAACAATTCCGCCATCGCCGCGGAACGCCTGCGCGCGCAGGGCTTTCGGCCCGCCATCCTCGATGTCGATGTGCATCACGGCAATGGCACGCAAGGCATATTCTACCGCAGGGCAGATGTTCTGACCGTGTCGATCCACGCCGATCCCGCGCGGTTCTACCCGTTTTTCTGGGGCCATGCGCATGAGCGCGGCGAAGCCGACGGGCTGGGGGCCAACCTGAATCTGCCGCTCGCGCGCGGCACGGGTGATGACGCGTATCTGGAAACCGTCGAACTGGCGCTTACCCAGATCGCGAGTTTCGGCGCCGATGTCTTGGTCGTCGCCCTCGGACTCGATGCGTCGATCGACGATCCGTTCAAGGGCCTGGCCGTCACACAAGACGGGTTTCGGCGGGTCGGCGCGCGGCTGCGGCGCGCTGGCCTGCCGATGCTGCTGGTGCAGGAGGGCGGCTATTTGTCGGAGACGCTTGGCGCGAACCTGACCTCTGTCCTGACAGACGCATGACGACTGCACCGCAAGCCGCAGACAACGGCTGCCCTGCCCGCCGCGCTTAGCCGTCTGCCTGGAACGCCTCGAGAGCTGGCGCCGTGTCGGCCCATGTCGCGCGCAGGCGTGTCGCATCATCGGCCCGGCCATGCGCGCCCGCGGCAAGCAACTCCTCCAGACGGACGAGGTCTCGCCGCAAGCGCTCGGCTCCGAGCAGAGCGGCAGACCCGGCAGCGTGATGGACGTCTTCGCGCAGGGTTCCTACGGTCTCGCCTGTCTCGAACCGATACGCAATCGCCTCGACGGCCGCACCCAACTCCGCAAGAAACGCAGAAACCAGTCCGGCTGTCTTCTCAGGGCCGAGCGAGTCTGCGAGTGCCGCGAGATGGTCGCGGTCGAGCGGTTGCACCTCGTCCGGTGAGGGCGCAGAGATCGGCGGTGGTGCCGGAGCCGGACCCGACCCAAGATAGGCGGCGAGCACGGCGCGCACGCCATCGCGAGAGATCGGCTTGACCAGAATGTCGTCAAGACCAGCGGCGCGAAAACGCTCCTTGTCGGCTTGCAGCGCATGGGCGGTGAGCGCGACAATGGGCAGGCGCGTGCCGCGGGCTTCGGAGGCGCGAATGGCGCGGGTGGCCTCGACCCCGTCGAGCACCGGCATCGAAATATCCATGAAGACAAAATCATAGGTCTTGCGCTGCACGAAGCCGACGCCTTGCTCGCCGTCATGCGCCTCGTCGACCTCGTGCCCATCCTGTTCGAGCAGGTCGCGCAGAACGATCCGGTTGATCCGGTTGTCCTCGACGATCAGGATGCGGCGCGGGGCGATGGCGGCGGGCTGCGCCTGTCCGCTCTGCCCGGCCTCTCTGAAATGCGCGTCGCCGCTGTCCTCATCAGGCACTGGCAGGGGAAGCCGGACCCGGAACGTGCTGCCTTGGCCCTGGGCGCTGTCGAGACCAACCGCCCCGCCCATCGCCAAGGCCAGCCGCTTGACGATCGCCAGCCCCAGCCCCGTGCCTCCGACGGCGCGGGAATAGGAGGTGTCGAGCGTCACGAACTCGTCGAAAATGCGGTCACGATCGGCCTCGCTGATCCCGATGCCCGTGTCGCGCACGCGAAACTCGACGAGACCGGGCTCGGCAAGACGCTCGGCCTCCACGGTGATGGACCCGTTGCGGGTGAACTTGATCGCGTTGCCGATGAGGTTCAGCAGAACCTGCCGGGTGCGGGCCGGGTCGCCGACCGCATAGTCCTGATCCTTGGCGTCGACCTTGTATGACAGCACGTTGCCGCGATGCTCGGCGACGCTGCGCTGGCTTTCGACAAGCTCGCGCACCAGCGCGGTGATCGAAAAGGTCTCGCGGGCGAAGTCGATCTTGCCGGCCTCGGCCCGCGAGACCTCGAGCACGGTGTCGACATGGTGCAGCAGGTGCTGACCCGAGGCGCGGATGATTTGCAGATAGGCGGCGTCCTTCGGTCCACGGGTCTTGGGGTCGATGAGTTCGAGCGTGCCCAGCAGGCCGTTCAGCGGCGTGCGCATCTCATGGCTCATGACGGCGATCAGATCCGCCTTGGCGCGCTCGCCCGCTACAGCCTCGTCACGGGCCTCGATCAGGGCCTGCTCGGCGGCCACGCGATGCGAGATATCGCGAGCAAAGGAGACAAAGACCTTACCGGCCTCGGACTCGGCGGTCGAGATCGACAACTCGGCGGGGAAAATGTCGCCGTTCTTGCGACGCGCATCGAGTTTCACGCGGCCCTTGCCGATCACGCGCCGCTGTCCGGTCTCCAGATACCGGTTCATCCCGGCCTCATGGGCGGCCTTGAGATGATCGGGGATGATGAGGTCTTGCATCAACGCGCCCACGGCCTCGCTGCGTGAATAGCCGAACACGGTTTCCGCCGCGCCATTGAAGTCGATGATGCGACCATCCTGCCCGACCACGAGCACCGCATCGAGCGAAGTGGAGATGATCGAGGCGAGGCGGGCGCGCACGAGGCTTTCTTCGAGGGCCCGGTGCCGGGCCCGGCGGGCATAGTGAAGAAGCAATCCGAGCACGACCAGCAAGCTGAGCAGGAGCCCCGCGCTCAGCACCGACACCAATGACAACGTCTCTGCAATGCCCCGCCGCTGCGCGTCCGCGGCGCGGGCAAGAACAGTGACGCCTTCCAGCGTGACCTTACGGACGATCGGGCGGATCGCTGCGGTTTGACCTACCAGCTGGGGCAATGCGCGTCGAAGCACCGCGTCCGAACTGTCGATCAGCGGAACCGCGTCCGAAAGATAAGCGTCGATCTGCCCGAGCGCGTCACGAGCCTCCGGCTCATCGCGCAGCGCCCGGTAAAGCGGGCTGTTGGCCAGCGTCCGGACACGGCTATAGAGAACATCGAAGCGCTGGCGCACCTCTCCGAGATCGGCGGCCGGGTCGAGTTCAGCTTCCAACAGCGCAGCCTTGAGCGCGAGCAACTCGACATCGACCTGAGCGAGCGACCATTGCGTGCTGTCGGAATTCGCCGTGGCGACGGAATCGATCTGCTGACGAACCTGCGCACCCATCTGGACGAGGAACACGAGCGCGGCGATCAGCACAGCGCCGGACAGAGCGGCGAGAACCGCGCGCCGCCGCAAGCGCGCCGCCGTCATGCGCGCCGACCCGGCACCGCTTGGGCGCAGGGTGCTCAGGGCCGCACCTCTATCCGGTCGAGTTGCCAGATGCTGCGCGAGTAGATCAGTTCCGACTGGTAGTCAGGTTCCGAATCATAAGGATACACAATCCAGAGCGGGCCCTTCTCGCGCACACTCATCGGCGCGCCGTTCCGGAGATAGGCCACGATCGGGCCGCCTTCGACCGCATCGCTGACGGGGATATCGACGGCATAGTCATTGATCGCGGTCGCCCGGAGGCTGCTGCCCTCAGCGCCGACGACATTCAACACCTCATCGAGCGGAACACCGACGAAAACCTGCACGCCTTCAGTCCAGATGGTCGATGTCTCGACCGTCACGGCCTCCATTGCTTCGAGCATGGCGCGGTCGAACACAGCCGTTTCGCCCGCATTGGTGTGGTTGATTGCGCCGCTGATCGTCAGTAGGGCCCTATCCTGCGCGGGATCGAGAGCGCTGGCTTTGCTGGCGCCGATGGCAAGAACGGCGGCGGCAACGAGCACGCGGAGAGGGGCGAAATCTAGCATAGTGTGGCTCCCGGCAGTATCAGGCGTGTTTCAGGTGCGACCATCGCACACTCGATCACAAGCGTCATCCGGCCATACGTATAGCCGACTATACTTTCGGATAGGTTTCCCCGCCGGATGCCTTGTCATGGCAGTGGCAAACGCGTTGCCCGCAGCGGGCGGCGCATGATATGCAGCTTTCAGCCATAAGTGCGCTGTCGAAACATTCTGGGCCGATATCGAGTGCGAGAACGTGCCGCCCAAGCCTAATGGTCAGCCTTGTGAGTATACTGGAGTAACGAATTGCGTATCCTGATCGCCGATGATCACGCCTTGGTCCGCGAAGACATCTCGGCCTTCCTGAAGACGGAAGGTCAAGCCGATGTCGATACAGCCGGGTCCTTGCCCGAGGCGATGGAGCATGTCGCCGCCAACGAGGCCTATGATCTGGTGCTACTGGATTACAACATGCCGGGAATGAACGGTCTCGATGGTCTGAAGCGCATGCGCGAGGCAAATGGCGCACGGCCTGTCGCGATCCTGTCGGGCACCACCACGAAAGCGCTTGCAGAAGAAGCCATCGCCGCGGGCGCGGCTGGATTCGTGCCCAAAACGCTCGCGCCCAAATCCATGATCACCGCCGCGCGCTTCATGGCTGAGGGAGAAATCTATGCACCCTTCGGCTTCATGCAGCAAAAGACCGACACAGGGTCGGACCTGCTGACAAGCCGCGAGTTGGACGTGCTTCAGGGCATTTGCCGTGGCCATTCCAACAAGGAAATCGCGCGCGACCACACGTTGCACGAAGCAACGGTGAAGCTGCACGCCAAGACTCTTTGCCGCAAACTCGGTGCGCGTAACCGGACTCATGCGGCAATGATCGCGCGCGATCGCAACCTCGTCTGAGCCTGGCACGCGCCGCGAGACCGGCGGTGCCCTTTCCAGACAGTTTCTATACTTTCGGATAGGCCGACCTGCCCGACCGGGCGGCCTTCTCGTCGCCTGCGCAGCGGACCCGGTGCGCGCGATCCTCTATGCCTCTGACGGACACAGAGAGGTTCGTCATGATTACACTTCTGAATGCAGCGCCGGATACCGGCAATCAGGGCGTGAGCGCGCTCTGCCACGCGGTCGTGGCCGGCCTGTCCCAGCGCGGTGCGGGCGTGATGACTGTCGCCGATCACGGCCTCGGCCGCCGCCGCGCAGTGTGGGGCCACGCGGATGTCGAGCTTGTGGGCCTGACACATAACCGGCGGTTCTGGCGGGGCGATAGCTTGCGCACCGCCTATGCTCTGACGCAACTGGGCCTGGCGCCCACGGCCCCGACCCGCTCCATCGGCAGGTCCCGCGCCGTGCTCGACATTTCAGGCGGCGATAGCTTCACCGATCTCTACGGGCCCAAGCGGTTCCGCGCGATGGTGCTGACCAAGCGCCTTGCGCTGACGGCAGGCGTTCCGCTTGTGCTCCTGCCGCAAAAGCTGGGCCCGTTTCAAGACCCGGCCTGCCTGGCCGAGGCTATCGACATCCTGCGCCGCGCCGCTGCGGTGTGGGTCCGCGATGCCGAGAGCCACGCGTTCTTGCAGGACGCGCTCGGCGCCGATTTCGACCCGGACCGGCATCGCCTTGGCGTCGATGTGGCCGTGGCCCTGCCCGCGCATGAACCGGCGAATCTCGACCGCGCAACGCGGGCTTGGCTCGCACCGGAGCGCGACTTTCCGCTCGCCGGGCTGAACGTGTCGGGGCTCCTGAGCAATGACGCGTCCGGCGCCCGGCGCACCTTCGGATTGGCCGATGCGCATCCCGATCAGACCTACGCCCTTGCCCGGACCTTGCTGGAGGCCGACCCGGCTCTGCGGATGCTGCTTGTCCCCCATGTGCACCGCCCCGGCAGCGATCCGGAGAGCGATCTGGGCGCCGCGCAGGCCCTGAAGGCCCGCCTCGGCGAGCTTGGCGCGGAGCGCGTCCGGGTCTTGCGCGGTGAGCCCGGCGCCATGGACCTCAAATGGGTTTTGTCACGGCTCGATTGGTTCGCCGGGGCGCGGATGCACGCCACAATCGGCGCGTTTTCCTCGGGCGTTCCGACACTGGGCCTCGGGTATTCGGACAAGGCGTATGGCGTGTTTGCCGAATGCGGCATCGGCAGCGAGGTTGCTGACCTGCGCCGCCTCGGCGCCCGGGCTGTCGCGGACCGGGCCCTCGCCTCCTATACACAGCGGCACGCAATGCGCGGGGATCTTGCGTCCCGCACGGCCTCCCTGCGTGCGCGCGCCGGGCAGGAAATGGACGCAATCGCGCGCCAAGCGGGAGTCTGAGCCCGTGACCGGACCGATCCCCCCTGCCCCGACGCGGGCCGGTCGTTCGCTCGCATGGGCGGTGCCGATCCTTGCCGAAGCCGCTGCGCTTGGCCGGTCTGTTGCGCTCGCGTGGTGGATCGGCCCTGACGAGCTGGGCCGCGCGATGATGCTCGCGCTGACCTTGCGCCTTGTCGAGATGGCGAGCGATGCGGGCGCGGACCGGATGGTCCTGCAGGCTCCGGATGGCGGCAGCGCGCGGCTGGTGGCGGGCTTGCATGGCGCGATGGCCCTGCGCGGGGTGGCCTGCGCGGTGATCCTGCTCGCGCTCGCTCCGATCCTCGCGACGGTCTTCGCAGATGGTCCGGCGGCCAGCTCCTATGCATTCTTGGCGGCGGTGCCGCTTCTGCGCGGCGCCTGCAATCTCGATTTCCGCCGCGCAGAGCGGCGCTTTCGCTACGGGCCGATGGCCCGGGTGGAAGGTGGGGCGACGCTGGCGATGCTCGCAAGCATCCTTCCCGCAGCCAGCCTGCTCGAAGACCACCGCGCCATTCTGGCGGCGCTGCTCACACATGCGGCCACATATCTCGCGCTCTCGCATCTCGCGGCCTCGCGCCCGTACCGCTTGCGCCTCGAACGCGCGGTGCTCTTGCGCGTCTGGCGTTTCGGCGCGCCTCTGGTTCTGAACGCGCTATTGCTGTTTGTGACATTCTACGCGGACCGCTTTATCGTGGCCCGCGCCTATGGCTGGTCGACCTTGGCGCTTTACGGCGTGGTGCTGCAACTGGCGCTTCTGCCGGCCCAGATCGTCGGGCGCGCGGCGGCATCACTGGTGCTGCCCCAGCTTCGCGAGGCGCTCCGGACCCAGTTCTTAGACCGCGTTTGGCTGCCCCTCGTCTACCTGCACGCAGCGCTCGGACTGGGCCTCGCGGCAGGCTTTACCCTGCTGGCGCCCTCCGTTCTGTCGTTGGTCTACGGCGCTGCCTTCCGCCCGGAGACTGCGCTGGCCGCGATGATCGGACTGGCCGCGGGTTTTCGTGTCCTGCGCACCCCGTTTTCGCAACTTGCGGTCGCGGTGGGGCGCACGGGAGACCCCGCCCGGGCCAATCTCATCCGGGCGCTGGCCCTGTTGCCCGCAGCGGCCTGCGCCGCGGCCGGTCTGCCACTTGTCACCATTGCAGCGGCAGCGGCAGCGGGCGAGGCCGGCGCGACCTTGCGGGCATGGCTGCTTGCCCGCCCGACACGTCCATCCCTGTCTTTCAAGGAGAGCCTCGCATGAAACCCGATCCGATCACCGCGACTGTCGCCCGCAACCTGTGCACCGGATGTGGGGCCTGTGCGGGCGCGTTTCCGCACGCAATCCGCATGATTGAAGACCCGGTGCACGGCCGCCGCCCGGTGGTTGACGCCACGCAAGACGGCCGCCACGTGGCGCAGCGCGCGGTTGCCCTTTGCGCGGGCGCCCAGGCGGACTGGCGCGGGCTGAAGCGCCGGGACAGCATCGACGACGACTGGGGACCGGTGCTGGCCGCTTGGGAAGGCTGGGCGGCAGATCCCGAGATCCGCCATCGCGGCTCATCGGGCGGCGCAGTCACGGCGCTCGGGCTCCATGCCCTGGCGAGCGGGACCGCAGACTGCGTCGCCCATGTCGCCGCGCGGCGTGACGACCCGCGCCTCAACGAAGCGGTGATCAGCCGTGACCGCGCCGGTCTTCTGCGCGGCGCCGGGTCGCGCTATGCACAGGCGAGCCCCGCAGAAAGCCTTGGCCGGATCGCTGCAGGCGATGCGCGGGTGGCGTTTATCGGCAAGCCCTGCGATGTGGCCTCGGCGCTCCGGGCCATGCAGGCCGACACGGCACTGGCTGCAAAGGTGCCCCTGACCATCGCGATTTTCTGCGCCGGGCAGCCGAACCTCGTTGCAACAGGCCGCTTGCTGGACCGGCTCGGCGTGCCCAAGGACGCGCGTCTGACGGATCTGCGCTATCGCGGACAGGGCTGGCCGGGGCTGATGCAGGCGTCTTGGGTGGACGCGCGCGGCGCGGCGCGGACCAGCGACGGCATCCCCTATGCCGAAGGCTGGGGGGCGATCCTTCAGTCCGAGCGCCGCTGGCGCTGCCGGGTCTGTGCCGACCATACCGGGGCCTTCGCCGATATCTCGGTGGGCGATCCGTGGCATGCACCGCCCACAGGCAACACCGATCCGGGGCGCTCGCTGATCGTCGCGCGCACAGCGCGGGGGCTTGCCTTCATCGAAGAGGCGCTCCGCGCCGGGGCGCTTGTCGCAGAGCCACGGTCACGGGACGTGATCGCGCGGGCCCAACCGAATCTCAAGACCACGCACGGAGCCGTTTGGGGCCGGCGCATCGCTCTGCGCTGTCTGGGGCTGGCAGCACCTCGGGATCGGGGCCAGAGGCTCTTTGGTCTCTGGTCGGCCTTGCCTGCGCGCCAAAAACTTCAATCGGTCGCCGGAACGTGGAAACGCGTGTGGCGCGAACGCTTGTGGCGACCAGTGCGTGTCTCGGGGACCCGGCAATGACTCTCGGCGCGGCACTGACCTCCGGGCGGACGGAAAACCTGAACGTGTTGCGCCTCTTGCTGGCCGCGGGCGTGATCGTCAGCCATGCGTGGCCGTTGGCGCTCGGCCCCGGCGCACCGGAGCCTCTGGAGACACTGACCGGCCATTCGCTCGGAGGCTGGGCGGTTGCGCTGTTTTTCTTCCTGTCCGGCCTGCTCGTGACCGCGAGCGCCGAGCGCCGCTCCCCGGCGATCTTCTGGACGGCCCGGCTCCGGCGCATCTTTCCCGGCCTCGGCGTCGCCCTGCTGGTCACTCTGGCGCTTGCCGCCGCGAGCGGCGCGTCCCCGCACCCGTCAGAGGCTGCGGCGTGGTTCTTGCGGGCTCTGACGCTTGTCTCCATCGAGCACCGGCTGGAGGGTGCCTTTGCCGCGACCCCCCTGCCCGAGATCGTGAACGGGCCGCTCTGGAGCCTGTTTCACGAGGTGACGGCCTACGCGCTTTGCTGGCTGTTCGTGGCCTTGGGCGGCACTCGGCACCGCCGGGCCGTGCTGATGTTTCTGGCTGTCTCCGCCCTCGCGCCCCTCGCAGCGCCCGGCCTTCCGCAGCGCGCGGCCACCTTCGCCCCGCTGTTCTCGGCCTTTGCTCTTGGCATGGCGGCGCATGTGTTCCGGGGCGAGATTGCGCTGCGCCCGGCGCTGTCGCTTTGCCTTTTGCCCTTCGCCCTGCTGGCGCCGTGGCCGCTGGCGGTGGCGGTGCTTGCCTATGCCAGCCTGTCTGCCGCACTTGCAGCGCCGCGCATTTCGCTACCTGGCGACTACTCCTTCGGCCTCTACATCTATGGCTGGCCGGTCGCGCAGGCATGCATGCAGGCCTGTCCCGGCCTCTCGCCCTTCGGCCTTGCCGCAGCAAGCCTGCTGGCCACCCTGCCCCTCGCCATCGCCAGTTGGCACCTTGTGGAATGCCCGGCGCAGGCGCGCCGACCGGCGGCGCTCTGACGGATGGCGTCCACAGTGATACAGTCCCGCAGCATCTTCGGCGTTCCGGTCCCCGTCGCGATCTTTTTCGTAGCGATGATGCTGCCCACAGCCGTGTCGCTCAGCCTCGGCGGCCTGCGGCTGTCGGCCTACCGTGTCGTTCTGATCGTGCTGATCCTGCCGATGCTGGTGCAGCTTCTGTCGGGCCGCAAAGGGCGCGTGCATGTCTTTGACTTGCTGGTGTTCGCGCATTGCGGCTGGGTGGGTCTGGCGCTGGTGAACTGGGGCGGGCTGGCACAAGGGATCGAGTCGGGCGGCATCTACGTCGTTGAGTTTGCGGGCGCCTACCTGCTGGGCCGGCTCTATATCCGCTCCTACGGGGATTTCGCGGCTGTCGCCCGGGCCTATGTCGCGTTGGTGCTGGCCACACTGGTCTTCACGGTGCCCGAGGCGCTGACCGGTCTGCATATCCTGCATGACGGGATCTCCGGCGCGGTCGGCGGCCCGATGGCGCCCTATATCGAGCCGCGCATGGGTCTGGAGCGCACGTTCGGTCCCTTCGACCATCCGATCCTCTACGGTGTGTTTTCTGCCTCGGCCTTCTCGCTGGCCTATTTCGTAGTGGCCGGGCGCCGCCTGATGAACCTGCGCGGCATGGCGCAGGTCGTTGGCGTTACCTTGGCCACGTTCATGTCGGCCTCGGGCGGGCCGTATCTGGTGCTGATGATGCAGGGCTTCGTGGGGGCGTGGGAACGGGTGCTCGGCAAAGTTCAGGGGCGGTGGGCATCGCTCTTCACATTGTTCGGGCTGGCCTATCTCGCGATTGACCTGTTCTCGACCAAGACGCCGTTTCATGTCTTCGTGAACAATTTCACCTTCTCGAAACAGTCGGCCTATAACCGCATCCTGATCTTCGAATACGGAACGGCGGAGGTCGCCCGCTACCCGGCTTTCGGCATCGGACTTGGCGATTGGGAACGCCCGGTCTGGATGTCGGACAGCATGGACAACTTCTGGCTCGTGACGGCGGTGCGCTACGGCATCCCCGCCTTGCTGCTTCTGCTTGGACTTCTGTTCGGCCTTGTCTGGAAGGTGGCCCAGCGCAAGGGCCTGCCTGCCGCATGGCGCCGGGCGCGCCACGCATGGGCCTTCACCCTCTTCGGGATCAGCGTTGCGGCGGCGACGGTGCATCTCTGGAATGCGCTTTTCGTGCTGTTCCTGTTCATCATCGGCGCGGGCGCGTGGCTGCTCGATGCCCGCCCCAAAGCCGAAACCGGTGCGCCCCAAAAGCCGAGGCCGCGCCTGCCGCCAAGGCCTGCCCGGCTGTTCTGATTGTTTTACAAGGAGAAAATGATGGATGTGTCGATTGTCATAGTGAACTGGAACACGCGCGCGCTGCTGCACGATTGCCTTGCCTCGGTCTTCGACGGCCTCGGCGCGGTGACCGCCGAGGTGCTGGTGGTCGACAATGCCTCCGAGGATGGCTCCGCCGACATGGTCCGGCGCGAGTTTCCGCAGGCGGTGTTGATGGAGACGGGCCAGAACCTTGGCTTTGCGGGCGGCAACAACGTTGCGCTGCGCCGGGCACGTGGCCGCTATGTGCTGCTGCTGAACACCGATACGCTCGTTCACGGCACCGTCCTGCCCGAAGCGATCCGATGGCTGGACGCGCATCCGCAGGTCGGGGTGATGGGGCCGCGCGTGCTGAACACCGATGGCAGCGTGCAACCCTCGTGCAGCGCATTTCCCTCGCTGCGCAATCTGGCCATGCAGACTTTTGGCCTGACCCGGATCGCGCGCCTCGACCGCTACCGCATGACAGGCTGGGACCGGATGTCCGAGCGCCGCGTCGAGGTGATTTCGGGCGCGGCGATGTTCGTGCGGCGCGCAGCGATGGCGCGGGTCGGGCTTCTGGACGAGGCGTTCTTCTTCTATGGTGAGGAGACCGACTGGTGCTACCGGTTCGCACAGGACGGATGGCAACTGGTCTTTGCCCCGATCCCCGAGATCACCCATTTCGGCGGCGGCGCGGTGGGCAAGCTGAACCACCGGCGCGATGTGCTGATGACCGAAGGCACAACGCGGCTGCATCGCAAGCATGGCGGCATTTTGGCCGCGGCGTCCTGTTTCGCGCTGCTCGCGGCGCATAATGTCTCGCGGGCCTTGCTCTGGTCCGCCCTGAGCCTGACGCGCAAGGCGGGCGCTGGCACGCGGGCGCGGCATTTCCGGTCCGTGGTCGCCGATTTGCCCAAAGCGTGGCCGGTGCCTGCGCCCAAGGGAGCCGGGTCATGAGAGTTCTGCTGATTGCTCCGAATATCGACGCCTCGGATGTCGGTGAAGCGCTGATGGCGTTCAAATGGGCCGAGGCACTGGCGCGGGAGGTTGATCTGACCGTGCTCGCCTTTCAACGCCCGGACCGGCCCGATGTGGCGGCGCAACTGCCGGGCGCGCGGGTGATCGCGTGGCCGGAGCCGGCTTGGGCGCGGACCCATGAGCGGCTTAACGCGATGCTGAAACCGGCATGGCCGGTCTTTGCGCGCCGCGTCCGGCATTGGCTGTCCGCCGTGCTGGAGAGCGGCGCGCGGTTCGACGTGGCGCATCAGTTGATGCCGCAGGCCGCGCGCTATGCCTCACCGCTGCGCGATTTCGACATTCCCTATCTCATCGGCCCGCTTGGCGGCGCACTGGACACGCCGCCGGCCTTTCGCGCAGAGGCGTCCAGCGCACCGCTCTTTACCCGACTGCGGGCGCTGGACGCATTCCGGTTCCGCCATGATCCGTGGCTGCGAGCGACATATGCCAAAGCCGCCTGTGTTCTCGGGGTTGCCCCTTATGTCGAAGAGGTTCTGTCGGACATTCCCCTGCGCCGTTTCGAGCCGGTGCTGGAGCTTGGGATTGATGCCGTGGCACCGCCCCGCGCTGCAAGACCCGCCGGGCAGGGCCTGCGCGTTCTGCATGTCGGACGCGCGGTCCGCACCAAGGGTCTGCGCGACACGGTGCGCGCGCTGGCGTGGCTGCGCGATCTGCCGGGCGTGACGCTGACCAGCGCGGGTGCGGGAGAGGAACTGGACCTGTGCAGGGCCGAGGCCCGGCGCCTTGGGGTGGCCGACCGTGTCACGTTCCTCGGGCGGATTCCAAGGCAGGAGGTCGAAGCGCTCTATGCCAGCCATGACGTGTTTTGCTTTCCCTCCTTCCGCGAGCCGGCGGGCGGTGTGCTCTATGAGGCGATGCGACACGGGCTGCCGGTTGTGACGGCAGGCAGGGGCGGGCCCGGCTGGATCGTGGATGATGCGTCGGGTTTGCGTGTGGCAGTCACGAACCCGGAGACTTACGCCCGGGACATCGCACAGGCCTTGCGCCGCCTCGCGCAGGAGCCGGGGCTGGCGGACCGACTCGGGGCCGGCGCACGGCGGACGCTCCGCTGCAAGGGTCTGTGGGAGGTGAAGGCGCGCGCCATGGTCGATCTCTACAGGGATATCGCCCCCCTCCAAGCTGCGCCCAGACCTATCCGAACGGATAGGTCCGCCTGTGCGTAAGCGCTCTCCGGCCCACGTTTCGCGCAGTAACATCAGCCCCCTACCCTGAGCTATCCAGAGTGCAGGAAATGCAACCAATACCTGGACACGCTTCATGACCAATCACACCCGCACCCGCCCTGTCGTCCTCGCCGTCTCATCAGGCGGCGGTCACTGGGTCCAGATGCAGCGCCTCGCACCGGCCTTCGCCGGCGCCGCCCTGCACTTCGCCACCACCGATGCCACCGCCGCCGGACAGGCGGGCGCTGGCCGGGTCCATGTCTACCCCGACGCCAACAAGGATACGCCGCTGCGCCTTGCGCTCTGTGTGCTGCGCCTGGCGTGGATCGTGCTGCGCGTGCGCCCCGATGTTGTCATATCGACCGGCGCGGCGGGGGGCTTTCTGGCGATCCGGATCGCCCGCCTGATCGGTGCCCGGACCATGTTTATCGATTCCATCGCCAATGCCCGCGAGTTGTCGATCTCCGCGCGCTTGGCGCTCGGGGTTGCCGACCGCGTACTCTCGCAATGGCCGCGCGTGGCCGAGCTGACCGGCGCCGAGTATCGCGGCGCGGTCATCTGAAGACGGGATTTTTTTGCACAGGAGACACCGATGATTTTCGCAACCGTTGGCACCCAGTTGCCCTTCGACCGCTTGCTGTCCGGACTGAACAGCTGGGCGGAACGCAACCCCGGCATTCCGGTGCTGGCGCAGACCGGCGTCACCGCGCGCCGCTTCCGCGCCATCGAGACGGCCACCCACCTGAGCCAGAGCGACTTCCAAGACCGGTTCGAAGCTGCACGCCTTATCGTTGCACATGCCGGGATGGGAACGATTTTGTCCGCCGCCGAGCTTGGCAAGCCACTGATCCTCATGCCGCGCCGGGCGCGGTTCGGTGAGCACCGCAACGATCACCAACAAGATACCGCACGCGAGATGGCGCGCCTGTCGAACGTGACCATCGCCGAGGATGGCGAAGCCTTGCATGCCGCCCTCGATCTGGCGGTGGCACGCGGCTTTGAGACGCCGCAGGTGGTGGTGTGCGATGGCGCTGGCGCGCTGGACCCGCTGATTGACGTGATCCGCGATTTTGTCTGGAAGGGCCGCGGCGGGGCGGCGACGAAGACACCCTCTGCCCGAAAGGACGCGGCATGACACGGGACCTTCCACGCGGCCTTCCAAGGGACCTACCAAGGGACCTACCACGGGGCCTGACAAAGGGCACGATCCTCATCCCGGCGCATAACGAGGCGGCCGTGATCGGACGCACGCTGTGGTATTTGTCGCGCGGCCTTCCGCTCGACCGCTTTCGCGTGATCGTCATCGCGAATGGCTGCACCGATGCAACCGCCGCACGGGCCCGCGCCGCGCTGCCTGAAGCAGAGGTGATCGAAACCGCACAGCCGGGCAAGTGCCACGCCCTGAACCTTGGCTTTCGCGCGGCAGACCCGGCCCTGCCGGTCGTGTGTCTCGACGCCGATCTGGACGTCACCGCCGAGGGCGTTGCGGCTCTGCTGCGTGAACTTTGCCGCAAAAACTGTCTCGCGGCCTGCGGGCAAATGGATGTCCTGACCACACAGGCGTCCGCTGCCGTGCGCCTGTTCTACAAAGGCTGGCGCAGCAATCCATATTTCAGCCGGGGCAAGTTCGGCGGACTCTTCGCGCTCTCCCCGGCGGGCGCGGCCCGCGTGTTCCCCCTGCCAGAGATTACCGCAGATGATGAATTCGTGCGCCGCAGCTTCGCGCCTCAGGAAATCGCTGTGGTGCCCGCGTGCCGTTTCATGGCCCGTGCCCCGGAGACCCTCGCAAGCCTGCTGCGGGTGCGGCGGCGCAGCCTGCGCGGGGCACGCGAAGTGACCCGCATGGGCAAGGCCAGCCCGGAGCGCGGCAGCGCGCCGCACATGCTGGGGCGCGCGCTTGCTTCTCCCGCTGACGCCCTGCCGATCGGGTTCTTTGTCCTGATCATGTCCTGGGTGCGGTTGCGGCTGGCCATCGAACGCCCCGGCGCGTCGTTGCGCTGGGAACGCGATCTGACCACGCGCACGGCCCGGTGACGCCATGAACGCCAGCACACCGGCTGTTGTCGCAACCTCTCCCGACGAGGAGCGCCCGTTCACGGAGCCCGCCGGCGCCGAGGCACCCGAGCCCAATCCGGTCGCGGCACTTGCCCGGGCGATGCGGGGCCGCTGGAGACTGGCGTTCGCGGGCGCGATGCTGCTGGGCCCGGCGCTGGCCGGCGCCGGCTACCTGTCCGGTGTCCAGCTTTACAGCGCACAGGCCATCTTGCGGGTCTTCCCGCAGGAATCGAACATTCTCTACGCGACCGGAGACGCTTCGGTCCTCAAGACCTTCGACAGTTTCGTGAAGGCCGAGACCAGCTATGTCGCCTCGCATCAGGTGATGGCCCGGGCGCGCGACGACTTGGCGGCAGCCCGCCCCGACATTGCCACGGACCTGAAGATCACCGATCTGTCCGGCTCGGTCGAGATCCGGCGCTCCGACAGCCTGATCGTGCTCAAGACCATGAGCAAGGACGCCGCCTTCGCATCGGAAAAGCTCGATGCGGTGGTCGCGTCCTATCTCGCGCTCAAGACCGAGACGGAGAAGGCCCGCTCCTCGGTCCGGCTGGCCGAACTGCATGAACGCGAGGAAGACCTCGTGGCGCGCCTCGCGGCGCTGCGCGCCGATCAACTCGAGGTGGGCGGCGAATTCGGCATGAGCGCAATCGCCAAGGCCCATGTCGAGAAGATCGCCCAGATCGACGCGCTGGCGGCACGCAAATCCGAGGTGGCCGCGACGCTGGCCACACTGGAGTCGCGCACCGGCGTGACCTCGGCGGATACGTCGGATCAGGAGATCATGCGCGCCACCTTGCTGGACCGCGCCATGGCCGATCTGAACTTCGAACGGGCGAAGCTGAAGAGCGAACTGGCCGGACTGCGCGCGGGCTATGATGGGCAGGCGAATGCCCGCTTCGCCCTCAAGGTGCAGGCCAAGCTCGACGAGATCGCGGTGATCGAAACCGCGCTCGCCGACCGGCGCGAGCAGATCCGGGTGCTCGGCCAGACAGGGGCCCTGACCAACGCGACCGCCGAAGGGGACGAAGACAGCGCCGCAGAGATCCGCTCGCTCTACGAAAAGATCGGCGGACAGCTGGACGCGGCGCGGCGCGACGCGCGCGACCTCAACCGGCGCCGAATCGAGCTTGACCGGATCAGGACCGACGTCGAGGAGGCGCAGGAACTGCTTGAGGAAACCCGCCGCGCCCTTGAGGTGATCCGGCTGGAATCGGGCCGCGCCCTGCCGGGCTACACCGTGCTGATGTCGCCCCCCTCGACCCCGGTCGAGCCCGCCGAGGACAGCCGCAAAATGCTCGCCGCCGCCGGACTTGCGGGCGGCGGCGGGCTCGCCTTCGCTCTGGCGCTCGGGCTGGGCCTGTGTCAACGGCGGCTGCGCTTTGCCGAGACGCTCGCCCCCCATGAACACCGGCTTCCGGTCCTGCAGGTCTCGGGCGCGGGCGAGGCCGACCCGCAGGCCGCCGACCGCCTGCGCAACGAATTGCAGCTTCAACCGCTCAAACGCCCACGCCTTGTGGGCAAGGCCCCGGTCATCGCCGTGACCCGCGCAGAGCAGGGCAGGACGACCGACATGGCCCGCGCGCTGGCGGCGAGTTTCGCCCGCGCCCGCATGAAAACCTTGCTGATAGATGCCGATCTCGGCACGCCGGAAGACGGCACACCCGAGCCCGGCTGGCGCGAAGTGCTGGCGGGGGCAAGCGTCAAGCCGCAGCCGGTCCGGGGCGCCGGGCCGCTCTGGACCTTGCCCGCCGGGGCGCTCCGGTATCTTGATGACGGCACGGTCTCGGCGCCGATGGTGCGCGACGGGCTGGCCCGCGCGGCGCGGCCCTTCGACGTGGTCGTCGTGTCGACCGGAAGCCTGAGCGAGCGTTTGTCGGGAAAATTCGTGCTCGCAGCCGCCGATCTCGGCGTGCTGACGCTGCACCCCTCGGGCCGGACATCGGCCACCCTCAACCATCTCGACGCGCTTCAGGACCTGCCGCGCTATGGCAGCGTCGCCGCGATGCGCAACGCGCTGCCGGCGGATCCGTGGCTGGCGATCAAAACCTGACCTTGAGTCACTTTCGGAGAGTTTCGGCATGACCATGCCACTATGCGACCTGGCCCGCCCTGCCCCCGCGCCCCGATGCCCGGGCGCGAAGCGCTGTCTCGACCTCACCCTGACGATCCTCGCGCTGATCGCGCTCTGGCCGCTTCTGGCCGCGATTGCCGTGGCGGTCGCCCTGTCCTCCCCCGGCCCGGTATTCTTCGTGCAGACCCGCGTGGGACTTGGCGGCAGGGCGTTCGGGATGATCAAGTTCCGCTCCATGTATGCCGACGCCGAGGCACGGCGCGCGGAATTGGCGGGGCGCAGCGACCGCGCCGGGCTGTGCCTGAAGCTGCGCCGCGATCCCCGGATCACACCCGTCGGACGCCTGCTCAGACGTTGCTCGCTCGACGAATTGCCGCAACTGTTCAACGTGCTCAAAGGCGAGATGTCGCTGGTCGGACCGCGCCCGGCGCTGCCCGAAGAAGTCGCGGCCTTTCCCGAGCGCGCGCATCGGCGACACCTTGTCTTGCCGGGCATCACGGGCCTCTGGCAGGTCTCCGGGCGCGCGGATATCGGCTTCGAGGATATGATCGACCTTGATCTGGCCTATGTGCGGAGCGTGTCCGTGAAGACCGATCTCGTGGTTCTGGTCAAGACGGTCGGGGCTGTCGTGAGTGGCCGGGGCGCGTATTGAGGGACGCGCGGCAGGAGGCTAGACCTCACGCCCGGCCAGATCGTCAAGGATGGGACAATCGGGGCGATCATCCCCGTGACAGCGCGTCACGAGGGTCTCAAGGGTCGACTTGAGCGCCTGTAGCTCGTCGATTTTCTCGGCGATGCGCTCCAGATGCTCGGCGGCCACGGCTTTCACATCGGCGCTGGCGCGCTCCCGGTCCTCGTAGAGCGAGAGCAGCGTCCGGCATTCTTCGATGGAGAAGCCGAGGGACCGGGACCGGCCCAGAAATGTGAGCTTATGCGCATCCTGCGCGCTGAAGTCGCGATACCCGTTGCTCTCGCGCGCGGGGCGGACGAGACCGATTTGCTCGTAGTAGCGGATGGTTTTCGCGGGCAAGCCGCTGGCCTGTGATACGTCCGAGATGTTCATCGGCATGGGTCTCCTCGATATGACGCCCGGTCGCGGGCCCCCGTGTACTTTCCGGACTTATTATAGCACTTGCCCCTTGACCTTCCAGTGACTGGAAGCCCTATCTCCACCTCAACACCTGCTCTGACCTCTGCAAAGAAAGCGAAGGCGCGCCATGACCGCAGATCCCGAGACCCTTCAGACCCTGACCCTGCCCATCGAAGGCATGCATTGCGCCTCCTGCGTGAGCCGTGTCGAACGCGCCCTTGAGGCTGTTCCGGGGGTGACCCGGGCCCATGTGAACCTTGCAACCGAGCGCGCCGATCTGCGGCTGGACGGGAGCGCGGACATGCCCGCGCTCGTGACCGCGGTCGCGGATAGCGGCTACGAGGTGACGGTGCAGAGCCTGACCCTCGCCGTGGACGGCATGACATGCGCTGGCTGCGTCGGCGGTGTCGAACGCGCCCTGCGCGCTGTGCCGGGTGTGATCTCGGCAGACGTGAACCTTGCGACCGAACGCGCCGTTGTGACCGGAACAGCGGCAACCGGCGATCTGATCGCCGCCGTGGCCAGCAAGGGCAAGACCGCGCGCAGCCTTGCCGATGACGCACCCGCCGCACGTCAAGGCGAGAAGCGGGACGAAGAGGCGCGCGGCCTGAAACGCTCCGTGATGCTGGCCGGCGCTCTGACCCTGCCGGTCTTCGTGCTGGAGATGGGCAGCCACCTGATCCCCGGGATGCACCACCTGATCATGACCACCATCGGCATGCAGACCAACTGGCTGATCCAGTTTGCACTCACCACCGCTGTGCTCGCGGGCCCCGGACGGGGGTTTTACGCCCATGGCCTGCCCGCGCTGGTCAGAGGCGCCCCGGATATGAACAGCCTCGTCGCTGTCGGCACCGCCGCGGCCTACCTGTTCTCGGTTGTCGCCACCTTCCTGCCGGGCCTGCTGCCGGCGGGCACGGTGAATGTCTATTTCGAGGCTGCAGCCGTGATCGTGACGCTGATCCTCGTGGGCCGCTGGATGGAAGCCCGCGCCAAGGGGCGGACCTCGGACGCGATCGAACGCCTTGTCCGCCTTGCACCGAAGACCGCGCGGGTCCGGCGCGATGGGACGAGTATCGAGATCGACGTGGCGCAGGTTCGCGTGGGCGATGTGCTGGACGTCCGGCCCGGCGAGCGCTTGCCGGTGGATGGCGAGGTGCTGGACGGCGCGAGCTATGTCGATGAGAGCATGATCACCGGCGAGCCGGTCCCGGTCGCCAAAGACGTGGGCGCGGGCGTCGTGGGCGGCACCGTGAACCAGACCGGGCATCTGGTGTTCCGCGCCACGGCAGTTGGCGCGCAGACCATGCTGGCGCAGATCGTCCGCATGGTCGAAGACGCGCAGGGCGGCAAATTGCCGATTCAGGCGCTTGTGGACAAGGTCACGATGTATTTCGTACCCGCCGTGATCGCGCTGGCGGCCCTGACCTTCGGCATCTGGTTCCTGTTCGGCCCCGACCCCGCCCTGACCTTCGGTCTGGTGAACGCGGTGGCGGTTCTGATCATTGCCTGCCCCTGCGCCATGGGGCTGGCCACGCCGACCTCGATCATGGTGGGCACCGGGCGCGGCGCGGAGATGGGCGTTCTGTTCCGCAAGGGCGAGGCGCTGCAACTGCTGCAAGAGGCGCGTGTCGTGGCCTTCGACAAGACCGGCACCCTGACCGAGGGGGCCCCGCGCCTCACCGATCTCGACGTGGCCAGCGGGTTCGACCGAAGCGCGGTGCTGGCACGGATCGCGGCCGTGGAGGCGAAATCCGAGCATCCGATTGCCCGCGCGATTGTTCACGCCGCCGAGGCGGAAGGCCTCGATCTGCCCGAGGTGTCGGGGTTCGACAGCATGACGGGCATGGGCGTCACCGCGCAGGTCGATGGCCACGCGGTCCAGATCGGCGCGGACCGCTATATGAGCCACCTCGGCCTTGACGTCGCACCGTTTGCCGAGACCGCCGCACGTCTGGCCTCGGAGGGGAAATCGCCGCTCTACGCCGCTGTCGATGGCCGCCTTGCGGCGATTGTCGCCGTGGCCGATCCGGTCAAGGAGACGACCCCCGCCGCCATCGCGGCCCTGCATGCGCTTGGCCTCAAGGTGGCGATGATCACTGGCGACAATCGCCGGACCGCCGACGCCATCGCCGCGCGGCTGGGCATTGACGAGGTCGTGGCCGAGGTCCTGCCCGAAGGCAAGGTGGACGCGGTGCGCGCGCTGAAAACCCGCTATGGCCGTCTTGCGTTCGTCGGGGACGGGATCAACGACGCCCCCGCCCTCGCCGAGGCGGATGTGGGTCTGGCGATCGGGACCGGCACCGATGTCGCCATCGAGGCGGCGGATGTGGTGCTGATGTCAGGCGCGCTGACGGGCGTGCCGAACGCCATTGCCCTGTCGGGCGCGACGCTCCGCAACATCCGCCAGAACCTGTTCTGGGCCTTTGCCTATAACACCGCGCTGGTCCCGGTCGCGGCGGGCGCGCTCTATCCGGCGTTCGGCCTCCTGCTGTCGCCGGTCTTTGCTGCCGGAGCGATGGCTTTGAGTTCGGTCTTTGTGCTGGGAAATGCCCTGCGCCTGCGCCGCTGGCGACCCCGCCCCGAGATCCGCGACGCCGCCGCACAGGAAGCATTGCAGATGCACCCACGCCCGGCCCCGGCAGAATAACCCCGCCCCTGCCGGTGCGCGCGTACCCTGCCGCGACTTGCTAAGGGGCCAATCGAAAGACCGCGACGCGCCTCTACCCCGTGCGGCCGTGCTGCTGCACCCGAACCAAACGGCGGGCGCCCCGAGGCGCGGCTACGGCCGGATATAGGCGTCGCCGAACCCGGCCTGCCGGGCGATGTGCAGCGCGCGCGTTGTGCCTGCGCTGTCGTTGAACGGACCGGCCAGCACCAACTGATAGGTCTTGCCCCCGCGGGTGAGCTTGCCGATCCGCACCGGCAGACCGCTGCGCTTGAGCCGCTGCGCGGTGGCCTGCGCGTTTTGCGGCACCCCGAACGTGGCGACTTGCACGTAGCGCGGCGCACCGACGTGTTGGGGTTGCGAGGCGGGCGCAGCGGCGGCCCGCGTC
>CBFHJA010000045.1:0-39052 GCA_965656085.1 uncultured Aliishimia sp.
CCCTTGTCGTAGTCGCTGGGCTGGTCGCCGTCGCAGCAGTGTCGGTGTCCTGAGCCGCCGCAGTCGCGGCACGGCATCTCGACGCGGCGAGTGCCGCGGCCCTTGATGTGGACGATCCCGCGGACGATGCCGCGCCCCTGGCAGGTGTCGCAGATCACAACTCGCCCTCCGCGCCGTTGTCCTGTCCGGGCGACGGGCGCCCGGCGTCTTCGCTGGTGTCGTAGAGCGGCGGCAGCGCCTCGGCTGGGTGCAGAAGCACCGATCCGAGTAGCATCTGCTCGGCCTCGACGTTGCACGGCGGCTCGCCCGCCGAGGCGGATACCGGGAAGGCCCTGACCTTTGTCATGGCGGCACCGCGCCCTCTTGCCCGTCGAACAAGCCCATCTGCCGCGCGTCCTCCCGGTCGAGCCAGTCGAAGGTCGGCGGCGGATGCTTACCACGACCCGGGCGCGACCGCGGGTCTTCCCGGTCCCAGACGAACCACGCATTGCGCTGCGGCGGCGAGCCCTCGCCCGTGAAGTCCAGTTTCCAGCGCATGAGGTAGCAGCGAGTGAACGGGTGCGCGTCCAACAGCGCACCGAGGCCGTTGGCCCGCGCCGCCGGCCAGTCCCAGTTCAGCAACAGCGCGAGGTAAGTCCATCCCGGCATGTTGAGCGTGTGGCGCAGCCATGCGCCCTTCCCGTCCCGTGCGTTGATGAGGTTGAACGGCGGGTTGGTGATGATCGCCGAAGCGCGGGCCCGCGGGCAGGAGAAGTAGTCGGCCACCCAACTGTCCGGGCACCCGCGGTCGACGATGTCGGAGGCGCAGCACGGGATGCCATGCGCGCGGACCTCACGGACCATGGCGCCCTCGCCGCAGGCCGGCTCCCATACTGAACCGCAGGCCCAGATGCGGTCGCCATCTACCGACAAGAGCGCCCGGATCGCCTCGGGCTGCGCCGTCGGGTAGTGATCGTGCTCGCGCCGCCTCTCGCCGGGGCGCCGCTGCTCGGGCAGATCACCGAACATGCCCGGGCCCGCCGGCGCTGCCTTCGGCTTGGTCGCGCGAAACAGGCTCTTGGCTATAGTCACAGGTCAAATCCCTCTTGCCGCGGTGCCGGTGCGGGCTGCACGAAAAGGTCGGGCTCATCCCGCCCCCTTGTCGTAGTCGCTGGGCTGGTCGCCGTCGCAGCAGTGTCGGTGTCCTGAGCCGCCGCAGTCGCGGCACGGCATCTCGATGCGGCGAGTGCCGCGGCCCTTGATGTGAGCGATCCCGCGAACGATGCCGCGCCCCTGGCAGGTGTCGCAGATCATGGATTGCTCTCCGCGTCTGCCCACGGGTGCCCGGCGTCGTCGTAGAGCGGCGGGAGCGCGCCGCAGTCTCGAGCCATCTTTTCGAGCGTAACGGTGCCGACGATCCAGACCGCCGCGGCCACCTTGCAGCGCAGGTCGTGGGTGCGCTGCTCGCGCGTTCTCGGGTCCTGTTCGCGGCCTTCCAGGCTCATGGCTGCCTCCGTTTGGCGATTTGCAGCCGGATCGGTTCGCGGCTGTAGATGCCGTCGGTCTCGCCTTCCATCGTCAAGTAGCCTTCGACGGTGCGACGGCAGAGGCCCATCATTCCGGCGATGCTGGCGACGGTGTATCCCTGCCGGCGCAGGTCTGCGGCTTGCTGGGCGCGGCGGTTTCGCAGGACCACGTTCGGGTTCTTGTCCCTGGGCAGGATCGAGGCCCGGCCGGCCGGGCGTCCGGGCGTTGCCTCGCGGTGCGGTTCGCGGTTGACCATCTCGGCCATGACGATCCCCACCAGTTCTTCGCACTCGGGCGAGACCCTGGATCGGTTGAACACGTCAAAAGTCAATTTTGTCCCCTCCTTTTTCGTAGTCGGGCGCTGGTTTCTTTTTTGCGTCGATCATCGTGGCGGCTGGGAAAGCATGCTTTACCGCGACGACGTTTCCGAATTGCATTTCTTTCAGGGCCACGGCGACTTCGCGCATTGTGAAGATGACCAGTTCCGGGCGGTCTTTCTTGATTTGCGGCCAGGCGGCATCGTCTTTCACGACGGCGACTTTCATTCCGTCGATTTCGATTTCCCAGCATTCGGGGCTTGCGGGTTTTGCGCCTGCGGCTTCGGCTTCGGCGTCCATGGCCTGCATTCCTCGGATGCATGACGCGGCCCAGCGGATGGTTTCGTCCACGTTGTTTTCGTCGATGGCCTTGTTGAGGCCTGCGACGGCCTTCGCGTATCGGGCGGCGGTTTCCGGGCTGACCAGTTCGGGCAGCCGGTCGATGCCCCACTTGGCGTCCATCTCGCGGGCCACGCGGTCGAAGGGTCCGCATGCGTAGTCCACCTGGACCTCGTGGGCTGGCAGGCTGCCATGGATCAGCTTGTCGCCCTTCTTCTGGCGACGGGGCTTCTGAGCGGCCATGTTCAAAACTCCAAGGTGCGGTGCGGGTGCGGAAGGGCTTCCACGTTCCGCCGCAGGAATGATCTTCCGCACCGCACCCCCGCACCCCAAGAGAAGGGTGCGGCGGTGCGGATAGAGGTGCGGTTTCCGAGGTGCGGAAAAGGTGCGGAAAGGTGCGGAAAAGGTGCGGAAGGTGCGGCGGTCATTGGCCCACATCCTCGTCCCAATACATGCCCTTGCCTCGAAGCCCGGTTCGCCCGGTCCTTCCGTTCTCCATCCTCCAGTGCAGGATGTTAGACGGGTTCCCGTCGCGGCGCGTGTAGGGTGAGACCTTGTAAAGAGTAGCGGTGTGACCTCCCCACCAGACTACTTGGGTGCCCATTTCGGGAACGGTCTGAAAAAATACAGGATATCCGGTATTCCTCGTATCTATCGGATTTTTGCCCATTCTAGGTCACTCTCCTTTTGATGCGGGGTTGTTCCCGCCTGCCAGTATTGCCTTGACGTCGCGTCCGTTACGTCGGTCGCGGACCTCCACAATTTCCAAAACCCCGGTCTTGAGCCAGGCCCGGATCATGCTGTTGATGCGGGATCGGTGCGCTTTGTCGTCGGGGTCCATGCCGAGCACCCGCGCGACCGTAAGCCCCACCCATTGGGCACTTTGCACATTGGCGCGGGGCGGATCGTCTTCCATTGATCCAATAGCCAACTGCACCCTGCGGGCGTCTTCGGAGGAAACGCCGTCAAATGCGTCGGGCCATGCCCACGGCTCGACGGCCGCCACTAGGTCGCCGTTCGGAATTTCCACGCTGACGCGGCGCAGCCAGGTTGCCGTTTCTGCTGCGCGGGCCAGGTTATTCTTTCCGGCGGCCTCGATCTTGAAATGGTCAATATGAGTTTCCAGCCCCGCCTTGGCGGCATCTTCAGGCGTCATGGGATTTAGAACGCGGGCCGATCTGACTGCCCCGATCAATGCCCCGCCACCCCGACTGTCTTCCACCTCGGCTTCCTTGCCATTCAGCTTTCGGGTATGGTGGACATTCTCCACAGACAAATCGCATTTGTCCGCGAACCGGGAAAGTCGTTTCCCGAGACGGCGAAATACGTCATTCGTCTCGGGGGCCTCTGTCATGTTCGCTAGGGGGTCGAAGGCCATTACGCCGGGCTTCACTTCGGCCGCGAAACGCTCCATCAGCGCGAACGCTTCCTCGAAGATTTGGCCGTCTTCGCCGTATGACAGGATCAGGTCGTAATCCCGGCCAGACGCGAGATAGAGCCAGCCCACCAATTCTTCCTGCGGAATGTTGTGGTGCTGGATGATGGCGAAAACGCGTCGCTGAATTTCGTCCAGCGGGTCTTCTGCGTTGAAATAGACCACGCGTTCGCGGCGCTTGGGCTGGATCCCGAGGATCGGCCGGCCAGTGGCAATGGCAATCATCTCTGCCAAAACCAGGGTGGACTTTCCCAGGCCGCCCGGCGCGACGGTGACGGACGCGAACTTGCGGATGTAGTGCCGCCCGTAGACGAAATCGCGCTCGGGAATGTCTAGCGGGTTCAACGGCTCCCATGACTTGAACGGCGCGGCGGGCGGCTCGGGATCGTCCAGAAACTCGTTGTCGGTCTCTGCGCCGCTTTTCCGGTCTTCGGGGCTGGCGGCGGTGAAATCGTCCGTGAGCGGCCCAAGGGACGGCTTGCTGCGATCGCCCTTGTCGATCCGCGCGATAGACTGCATGTCGGCGCCGTTGGCCTTGGCCAGTCCGAAGATGGACTTGTAGGTCACGCCGCGGCCGACCTCGAAGCTGCGCCACTTCTGTTCCACCTCGCGCGGGTCGTAGTCGGCATAGGGCGCAGACCACTCCTGCGCGACGGCCAGCCCCTCGGCGGACCCGCCGTAGAAATCGTGTATCGCCATGAGCCCGGACAACCAGTCGTCGTAGCCCACGTCGGCCGGGACGTGCCTCAGGGCGGCTCTGAACGCTTCTGGCGACGGGCGTTCGTTGTCGTTGCGCAGTGGGAGGCCGGGGGTCGGGAAGTCCACCACGTTGCGCGGCATGGGCGCCCATGCGTCCAATTGCTCTTGGCACCAGTCACGGAAGGCTTCGGCCTCGGCGTGCGTAATGGCGGGCAGGTTTTCGCGGGGTGTTTCCCAAAGCTCACCGCGCGGCCAAGTGTATGGCTTCTCTGTGGCCGGGTGGCGCCCGTAGACGACGATCTGCCGGGAGACGGACCTGATGTCCACCTGCGCCTTTGTGCCGTCGCTGCGCTCGTGCGTGCGGGTTCCGGGGCACTTGAAGCCCGGTTCGTCCATCCGCAGGAACAGGGCGGTTTTCGGGGCCTCTCCGATGCGTTCGAGGGCGCCCGGCCAGCGGCGCAGCGCCTCGTCGCGGATCACCGCGGACAGGTCGGCATCGTAAACGTCGATGTCTAGCGCCAGGACGTTGACGTGCAGGACGCCGATGAGGCCCGCGCCGGCAAAGTGCCGGGGGCAGTGTTCTGCTGTCAGCCGCAGGTGCTGCCATCCCGGCTGGTCCGGGCCTTTGCATCCTGCGGGAATGGGGACGGGATAATAGCCCAGATCGCAGAGACGGGCTGCGCAGTCGATCAGCGATGTGGGGCGTTCGTATTGCGGCACCACGGCGCGCTCCGTCTGTCGGTGGGGCGGCAGGACGGCCCGGCGGCTTTACCGCCGGGCCAATCGGTCAGAATGGCAGATCGTCGTCGACGGTCGCCGCTTCCGGAACCGGCGCGCTGGCCGCGGCCTCGGTGCGCTTCTGGATGTCGTCGCCGAAGTTCGGCTGCGCCGGGCCGAAGTCGTCTTCGAGGTTGTCGCCCCCGTAGGCAGCTTCCAGCACCTGCACGGCGTCCAGCAACATCGAGATGCCGCCGCGCCCGTCCGCGTCGGTGGTCGCGAACGCCAAGGCGCGGATGTGGCCGCTGCTGCCGGTCCAGATGGCCTTGTCAGCCAGTTCCTGCAAATCCGTGCCGACGACACGCGGCGGCTTGTTCATCTTGCCGGCGTTCGACATGCCGTTCTTCTTTGCCGAGAACTTGACCTTGCCGGTGGGCTTGCCGTCTTCGTCGGTCAGCGACTTCGCGCCGAAGATGGTGGAGAACTCGGGCAGCTTGCTGTTGCGGCTGCGGCAGTCCTCGTAGTGGGCGCGCAGTTCGGCGGTCAGTTCTTTGGCCGCGTCGGCGTCCAGCTCCCACGAGAGCGACCATGCGGCGCCCTGCATGCCGGGGTCGGCGGGCTCGGACGCCTTCTTGGCGTTGTTGTAGCGGTAGGTCTGGTCGAGGCGCGGCCAGAGGAACGTGACGTCCTTCTGGACGACTTTCTTGAAGTCGGGGTTCGCAGCCATCTGCGGTTTCCTTTCGGTGTTCTGCACGGTGCCGCCGTGCTCGGATGATCGGGCGACGGCCCGCTTCATGCTGTTTCGGCCTGCGATCAGGCAGGCGCGGTGGTCCTGTGCGGCCTGCACGATCTCGGCGTGCATGTCGGCGCTGTAGGATTGCAGGCCGTCGAGGACCGGGGTTTCGGCAAGGACGTAATCGGCGAGGGCGTCTGGATCGTCGCAGGCTTCGATGGCCTCGATGATCTGCCGCTTGCAGCGATCCGCGCGGGTGTAGTCGCGAAAGACGACGCGCTGCGTTTCGTCGACGAGGGCGCCTTTGGCAAAGGGCCGCTCTTGCTCAACGTCGATCCACGCCATCAGACGGCCCGCACTTCAACTTCAGTGCGGGCTTCTTCCGCCCATATCTTGCGGCTGGTGATTACCATTCGGCCATCTCCAGTTTCCGGCGGCTGCCGTCTTTCTTCTGGTCCATCAGATAGAGTTTGAGCGTCCCGTCCCGTTTCGTGGCGAAGATCGGGGTTGCGCCATGCAGTTCGGCGAGGTCGATGAACTCGTTCCAGGCGTTTACCTCGTGCCAGTCGGACGCCTTGCACTGGACAAAGAGCGCATCGCCCTTCCAGACGGCGAGAATATCGACAGGTGTCTTGCTGCCTGCGGACCTCATGCAGAAAGCGCCGATGCCTTCGAGATGGTCTCGCACCTCGTATTCGAAGCGCCGCCCGGCGGTGTATCGCCAGTTCTTCCGGTTCCGCTGCTCCTTTGCGGCCTCGTATTCAGCCCCGAGGTGGTAATGGAACAGGCTGGAAAGGCCGTTCGGCCCGAAGCCGTTGTTCTTGGCGAACGCCGACAGGGTTTTCCGGCTTTTCTTCCACTTTTCGAAAAGGGCGACAGCCGTTTCGCGGGGAATGTCCTGATACTTCCGCATGTAATCTTTGGGGCGTTCGGGATTGGTCAGGCCGAGTTGCCCGGCTTTGCGGCAGATGAATTGCTTGGTCCGGCCCATATCGTCGGCGAGGGCTTGCAGCGTTCCTGCTGCGGCGTGGGCTTGATATTGTTCGCGCAGCCGTTGGGTCTCCGCCTCGGTGAACACGCGTATTTTGCCGTTCTTGCCGAGTCTGACGAGCCGCTCGTGAACGGTCTGGCCGCACATGCCGAGAGCGGCAGCCGCCTTCCACACAGAGCCGTGCTCTTCGTAAGCGGCGATGATTTCGGCATCGGTCGCCTTTTTGACGGGGTGCAGCATCGGCCCTACCCCTTGCGCGCGGTCAATGCGCCGCCCACATCATCTGGTGCAGGCAGGGAACCATCGAGCGCAGCGTCAGTAGAGGCGCGCAGCGATGGAGGATGACAAGCCATGTATTCCCGAAGCGCCTTCACGTCGGCCTCGGTTCTTGCCATGCGGGCCGCCAGGCGATCCCGCAGCCGCGGGTTCCCGGTAGCGTGGCGGCAGATGGTCGAGACGGCTACGCCCGTTCTGGCCGCGTATTCGTCCAGCTCCGCCAAGATGTCCTGATGAGGTGCCATGGCCGCGAATGTGCCGATTGGCACACCCGTCGTCAAGTGCCGATTGACACGTTGCACCAAGAAGGACTTGCGCGCTTAACCATGGGCATGGCGGATGACTTCCGGCGTGCCCTAGTCTGGCACATGGAGCAGCACAAGACGAAGATCGCGGACCTCGTGGCGCGGACTGGTGTGTCCCGCGACGTGATCAATAAGCTGCGCTCCCGCGACGGCAGTTCAACGACGGTCGAGAACGCGATGCTGATCGCGGCTTTTTACGGGAAGACCGTCAACGACTTTGTTTTGTGCCGCTCGTCGGACTCGGATCGCACGCTGTTGAACCTCCTGGCAATGCTGACGCCAGAAGAACGGCGACTGATGGAAGCACAGTTGCGTGGGGTTGTGGGGTCGCGCGCTCCTGAATGATGGACACTGCCATGCGCGCGGCTTTGATGCGGTCCTGATCCGTCATGCGCACCTCGTAAGCGAACCCCACCGCCCTTCAACATAGGGCGCTGCGCCGCCCTGTCGCAAGGCGCCGTGCCGATTGGCACTTTTCTGTTGACGGAGTGCCAATCGGCACGTTAGTGTCCTCCATGCAGCCCACACCGGGCCGACATGGAGGACACGATGACCATGGCCGAATTCAACGCCCTGCGCACCGCCGATGACGGTCTGCACCGCTTGGTCCCGGGCGGATTCGCGGATGTCTTCGCCCGCGTCATGCTGCGCTGCAAGGGCCTGCTCGACGCCGACGACAAGCTGACCGACGAGGGCCGCGCCGCGCTGGCCGCGCTCGAAGCCGAGGTCGCGTGATGCTGGATGATTGCTCCATCGAGCCTAGCCCCTACTGGCTGCCCGTCACCGTTGACGCTTCCGACGCATGGCAGGAAGCGACGGACCGCGAGGCCCTCTGGAACGAGGGCTGCACCGCCCATTTCCGCGACGACGAAGGCTGGCCCGAACTGGTCGCGCTCGAAGTCGAGGACGACAAGGGCGCCACGTTTTATCCGCGGATGACTGCCGAATACGTTCTCGGCCGCGACGTGATCGACCGGCTGGAAGAAATGGCGGCTGATCTAATCCGCAGAAACGCCTGATCCCCGCAAGGGGTGCCCGGCGACGGCTCGTGAAAACCCGCGTGACGCATCGCGGTTGAGCCGTCGCCTCCGAAACAGGGAAACGATACATGAACACCCGCGCCAACATCAACACCGAACCGGACGGCATCGGCTGGGTCGCTTGGGCGGAAGGATGGCCGAGCGACCTTGCCAGCTATGGTGAGACGGAAGAGGAAGCCGTTTCCCTGCTTCTGTCCGAGATCGACGCGGCGAACGATGCCGCCGAGTGCGCATTTCTCGACGAGGCGGATCGCCGTCTCCGGATGCGCGACGAATGAAATCCCCGGCGCCCAAACAATCCCTCGCTCCGGGCGCAGGCAGCCATTTCCCGCAACCCGGCACCGGGGCGGCTGCCTGCGCCCATCCAGTTTCGAGACGCGCGGCCCTCGGGCGGCGCAGGGCCGGGAGGCTTTCCTGTCCTCCCTGTCGGCCTCCCGGCCCACCATTGGAGATACAGATGACTGACCGCCCCGACATTCTCACCCTCGGTCAGGTCAGGGCCGAACGCCCCTGCGCTGACGGCTGGGTGAAGCTGCTCACGGCCCTCGGCCAAAGCACGGCCAATCCCGACATGACCGTCAAGGTCAGCATCGGCGACGTGGCGAAGGCCAACGGCGTCAGTGACGCGATGTGGTGCATGCGCTGGGTCGATGATCGGCGCCTCGCCGTTCGCATGGTCTTGCCTGCGGTCAAGCGGGCCTCTGCCTTCACCGAAGACCAGCGGGTGCACGACTGCATCGCCGCTGTTGATCGTTGGTTGGTCGACGAGGCCGTGGACCTGAGCGCGGCACATGCGGCGGCACATGCGGCGGCATGGGCGGCGGCACATGCGGCGGCACATGCGGCGGCATGGGCGGCGGCATGGGCGGCGGCGGCGGCGGCGGCGGAGGCACATGCGGCACATGCGGCGGAATGGGCGGCGGAGGCAGCAGCGGCGGCGGAACGCACCCAGCAGGTTCGCGACATTATCGCCGTTTCGCCGCTGCACGCTTTCAAGGAGAACGCCAATGCCTGATCCCATCGAAGAATGGCGGGCGGCTGATGCCGCCATGGACGAGACCCGCGGCTCTTTCCCGGCGCCGGAACTGTCGCCCGCCCAGCGGGCGCGCATGGTGCAGCACTTCGAGCGCGTCAACGAGCCGCCGCCCGCGCTGCCCGGCTGGGGCTGGGGTAGCATTGTCCTCGCCTTCCTGGCCGGCGCGGGCGGCTGGGTAGCTCTGACGTGGGTGATCCTGTGAGCGCGCTGGGGGACCTGCGCCGGATCGCCCACGATCCGCGCGCCGCCAATGTGCCGCGGCCCACCGCCCGGCAGATCATTGAGGGGCGGCTGGGCAGGAAGCTGCCGCCGCCTCGGGAAATGCCTCGCGACATTCGCGAAGCGGTCCTCGGGCTGGCGCTGCACCTGGAGACTTTGCGCAGAAAGGAGCGCGACGATGACTGACGACACCCTGAACCCCGAGGCGATCCGCGCGGACATGGAGGCCGGAACGCCGGGGCGCTGGACAGCGTCGACAGGGCGCCTGATCCGCGTGTTCACGATGCGCTCAGCGAATGACCCGGTCGTCGTTGCCGGCGCTCACAGGATCGGGAAGTTCCGAGGCGCATCCTACGGCTGCGCAGAGGCCAACGGCCGTCGCATCGCCCGCGTGCCCGATCTGGAACAGGGCTATCTCGACATGTGCGCACGCGCCGAGGCTGCGGAGGCCGCGCTTCGGTTCTACGCCGACAAAGCCAACTGGCGGGGCGATGAAGAAGCATGGGAGCGCGCAGAAGCGGGAGACGATGATCCCGAAACGCTCGACGCACTAATATCGGCTGTGGAAATGGATGGCGGAAAACGCGCCCGCGCCGCCCTCACGGATACGCAGGAGGACCGCGCTGATGGCTGACAGACTGCACATGAACACCACCGAACGCATCGCACTCGCCGTCGAGACGGCCCGCCAACGCGGCTGGGGCGACACCTGCCTGACGTGCCGGTTTTTCTCGCACTCGGACAGCTACTCCATCGAGCCCGAGGAACCCGAGGCGCATTTCGGCCGCTGCATGAGGTTCCCGCCGACGCCGGGCGTGCGCCGCGAGGAAAACAGCTTCGGCTGGACCGTGGACGGCATCTATGGCCGCCCTGAGGTCGACGGGACGGACTGGTGCGGCGAGCATCAGACCGGCGACAATCGCAACCCCAAGGCGACGGACCTTGCTCCCGTCAATGACACATTTCAGCGGCGACTGTGGGAGCGCGGTTGGGATGCCGGCGAGGCGCAGGAGCGGCGCATTTGGGAGGAAGCCGTCAAGCTGTCGCTGGGCACGATCCCCGAGGGGCTGCGTAACGCGCTGGAACAGGTCCGCGCAGGTGTGGAAGGGAAGTGATGATCTGCTATCGTGACATGACGTTCTGCACCGCGGTGTGCAACACGCTGAGTTGCCCCCGGAAATTCACGGACGAACAGCGCCGCCGCGCGCGGGAATGGTGGGCCGACATGCCCGGCGAGGCCCCGATCGCCTTTGCCGACATGAGCCCAGGTTGCCCGAACTGGACGCCTGCGCCGAGGGGAATAGACCATGACTGACCGTGCCGCCCTCGAAGCCCTGATGAACGGCCCGATCCAGCGCACGAACTGGATGGCCGACGAACCCTGCCCGCGCTGCGATGGCATGACGCTGGCGACGAACGGCACCGGCTCGAAGTGGTGCGTTGACCGGCTCTGCGGTTACGCGCGGATCGTGAAACGGGAACCCCGCCCATGACCCGCCGCCCCAGCCCCGAGGCGCTGCGCGCTGTGCCCGTCACGCTTCAAGAGGCAAACGATTTCGTGCGGGCGCTGCATCGCCACCACCCACCGGTCGTCGGGCACAAATTCAGCATCGGCGCATTGCGTGGCGACGACCTCTGCGGCGTCGTCATTGTAGGCCGCCCTGTTGCTCGGACCCGAGACGACGGCACCACGCTGGAGGTCACGCGGCTTTGCACGGATGGAACGCGAAACGCTTGCTCTTTCCTTTACGGGAGCGCCGCTCGCGCAGCTTTCGCGCTCGGATACGATAGGATTGGGACATACACATTGCCGGAAGAAGGCGGCGCGTCTCTGCGCGCTGCTGGGTGGCGCTTGATAGGCGAGCGGCGCAGCGGCGAATGGGATGTTCCATCCCGCCCGCGCGAACGAATGAGGCACCCGACCACCCCTAAACTGCTTTGGGAGTTGCCATGACCCGCCGCCCCAGCCCCGAGGCGCTGCCATGACCCTTGACCAGATCGCCACGGCAGAGGACGTGCGGCGCCTCGAAGCCAAGCTGGACGAGTTGCGCGCGATGCTGGAACAGCCCGCCCCGGAATGGCTGACCATCACCGAGGCCGCGGCCCGGCTCGGATGCAGCGCAGACACCATCCGCCGCCGGATCAAGAGCGGCGAACTGGAAGCGCGCGGGGCCGGCAAGCTGCGGCAGGTGAAGGTATGAGAGAAGTGTGGCTGCCGGTTGTCGGGTTTGAGGGATTATATGAAGTTAGTGACCAAGGCCAAGTTCGATCTTTAGCCAGAATTGCCCCGCAAAGGAATAGATGGGGCGGTATTTCTCACAACCGCTTAAAGGGTCGCATTCTGCGACAAAACCGAAACGGAGCCGGGTATAGGCAAGTTGTTCTACGGCGTCATGGCGTCTCACATAATCTTTTTGTTCACCGCATCGTTGCGAAAGCGTTTCATGGCGAGCCGAATGAAGGCGCAGTTGCGCGTCATCTTGACCATGACAAGAACAACAACGCTGCCGCCAATCTGGCTTGGGGGACGCATGAAGAAAACATGGCGGACAGTGTGCGAGACGGGAAAATGGCTTGTGGAAGCACAAACGGCCAAGCGCGCTTGACAGAACAAGACGTCCTAAGCATTCGCCAGAGAATAAAAAATGGCGAGCGGCAAGCCGCCTTGGCTCGTGAATATCAAGTCCACGAAAACCACATTGCGGATATTAAACATCGCCGCAGGTGGCGGCACATTTAGTCCATCCGCTTCGCAATTTCCGCAGCCGATTCATTATAGTAAATCATCAACTGCCGAATGTCCCGGTGCCCCGTGATCTTCGCCAGTGTCAGCACGTCTACCCGCCGGGCCAGCTTCGTGACGCCGTAATGCCTGCCATCGTGGAAGCGCAGCCCGTCCACCCCCGCCCGCGTCCTGATCTTGACCCACAGCGCCGCCAGATTGGCCGAGGATAGGCCAAAGACCGGATCGAGCGGGGGCAGCGCCCGCAGCAGGTCCACCGCCGCCGAGGACAGCGGCACGTCGCGCGGGCGCCCGTTCTTCGTCATGGGCAAACTCGCCACGCGCGCCTCCAAGTCGATCCGCTCCCACCGCAGGCCGACGATCTCACCCGCCCGCATCGCGGTTTCGCCCGAGAACAAGAACGCATGGAAGGCGCGCGCCGTCGCCTTGGTCAGATCATCGCCCGCCGCGTGCCGCAGCCGTTCGATCTCGTCATCGGTGGGCAGCCGGTCCCGCGGCGGCGGATCGGCCGGCACGCGGACGCCTTCCATGGGCGATCGCGGCACCAGACCCCATTCGAGCCGTGCGACTGTGAAAACGGCCGCCAGCAGGTTCATCTCGCGCCGCACCGACCCCGGCTTGACCTGCCTCAGACGTCGGTCCCGCCAGTCCGCGATGTGCCGGGCCTCGATCTCGCCCAGGCGCAGCTTGGCCAGCTTGTCCTGGCGCAGCCTCTCGATCCGGTAGACCTCCCAGCGGTGGCCGCGCTTGCCCGGCGAGACCTCGCGGGCGTAGCGGGCCAGAACGTCCGACAGGGGCGTGTCTGCGGCGGCGCGCTCGGCGTTGAGAATCAGCCACTCCTGCCGCGCGGCCCAATCGCGGGCCTCGCCTTTGGTGGGCAGCAACTTGGACCGCCTGACGCCGCGCCGGGCGACCTGCGCCCGCCAGCCGTTCCTGTGCTTCGTGATGCTGGCCACCGATTCCCCACGAGTGCGCGCCTGGTGGGGAAGCCTGTGCCCAGCAGGCAGCCGCAGGCAACGGCACGGGGCGGCATATCCACAGGAATTGCCATGTTATCCCCGCAAAAATCGGCAGGTAGCCGCAACGGGCGGCAGGCTGTGGTGCCGGCAGAGGGCGGGCGATTTTCGCGCGGGGGGGCGGCAGTTGGCTGCAAGCGTGGGGAATATCTGCGCACAAAAAAGCCCGCCACCGGCGAACCGGGGCGGGCAGTTGAAGACAGGCAACCAGCGTTGACGCTAGTCAAGCCCGTATGCGACGGGCGGCGCATCACCCCGTCACGGGGCGATCTCTGGCAGGTGTGCGAGGAATCGAACCCCGGCGCGCGGTTTTGGAGACCGCCGCTCTGCCACTGAGCTACACACCCTCTCAGGCCATCACATAAGCGCCAGCACCAGCGACAGGTGGCCGTCGTCGTATTCGCCCACGGTCATCTGGCAGGGGTCGCAGGACCAACCCGGAGGCAGGCTCGTGATGACGACCTGCTCGGCGCCGGTGTGGCGCTCCGCGTCCTTGATTACGCGGAGGCCAAGGGGCTGGCCGCCCAGGTCCATGGTAAAGTCCTCGGTCAGGACGTGGACCTGCTCGTTCCGGAAGTGCAGCCGCCAGACGACGCTGGACCCGTCCTCGGGGGCGAGGTGCAGGTATGCCACGTCGGGCTTGATGTCGCTGGTCCACGTCACGCGGTCCTGGCCGGCCGCCGGCGAGGCCGCGGCCAGGACGAGAGCGGCGCCGATCCGCAGCAGCGCGCGCATCGTCAGACCTCCGGCTTCGTCGGCCGCGGTTCGGGCGTCGGCGCTTCGGGGACGCCCTGCGGCTTCGGCGGCGGCTCGGGCAGCGCCGCCTCGACGAACTCGCGCAGCCGGTCGCCGACTAGCTGCCCCTTGGCGCGGAAGTGCTCGACCGCTTCGCGCGCACCGTCGCCTTGGACATGCGCGAGCGCCACCTGCACCACTTGCCGCCGCTGGTCTGCGGTCTCGATCTGGCGCGGTTCGACGCCAGCCCAGCGAGCGCCCTTGCGGATGCCGGTGACAACGGCCGAGTGCAGCGTCTGTTCGTGCTTCGCCTCGATCTCGAGGCCGGTCTTGGCCTCGAAGGCGCGGATGAGGCGGTTGGTCACCAGCGGCGCCATCAGCAGGACGAGCAGCAGGAGCAGCTCGATCACGCCGGAAATCAGCAGTTGGAAGGTCTCGTTCATGGCCTGTCTCCTCACCAGTGGGCCGCTTGGAAGTGCATGAAGTCGTAGCCGAGCTCGTCCCCCATCGCGTGCCAGCCGGCCGCGGTGAAGCACCGGATCATGGGGTCGTATTCCGGGCGGGCGAACTCGGCCTGGTCGGCCCGCCAGCGGAAGCGGTTCTGGCTGGGCCAGTTGTCCTCGGCGATGGCCCAGGCATGGGTGCTCCAGGTCGCCCGCGAGCCGCGCACGAGGCGGTTGTTATAGGTGCCGCCCCAGCGATGGATGTTGAGCTCCTCGATCCCCTCGCGCCGCCCCTGCTGGGTGTGCAGGGCGTCGGTCGCCTCGTGGGCCTCCCGGGCGACGCGATCCGCCTGCGGCCTGACGGCCTCGAGCGAGGCGATCCGGCGCTCGACCTCGCGCCGATCGTGCGCCATCGCCTCGAGCCGACCCGCTACTTGGTCGTGCCGCTCTATGTGGCGCGCCTCGCGCTCTCGCGCGTGCTCCTCCAGCGCCACGATCTGCGCGCGGAGAGCCTTGATCTCGCCGGAGAGGGTGCTGCGCTCGGGGTCGGTCACGGGGCGGCGTTGAGGTCGATGGGCCACCAGCCGTCTGCATCCATCTGCTCGTGCGTCAGCATACCGTCTGTCAGACTGTCCGGCAGCATATCGACATACCGCAGGTGCGTTCCACGGGCGGCTTCCAGCGTGGCGGTCAGATCAGATGCCTCGGCCTCGCTGATTGGCAGCACCGAGATGAACGCGCTAACGTCCGCGTCAGGCTGTAGATAGCTGCCTTCATCACCTAGACGGAGCGCCACTTCGCCAGTCTTCGGGTGCGTGATCCAGCCCACCGCATACTGAGTCTGCGCGTCAGCCGGGGCTGATAATGCATACATCGCCGCCGACATGTTGCGGGCGTAGTCTTCGGAGGGGGTGGAGAGGATAAGATAGGTCATGCCAGCGTGATCCCGTAGTAGTCAGCGATGTTCTGCTCAATAGCTTCGCGGTTGGCGGATTGGTCGGAGGGGTAGAGGATAGATTCTGAGATTAGCCCGTCAAAGGTTTCAGACCCAATATAAAATCCTTGCAAGTTTTTCTCGCTAGTGCTGTTCGATAGCTCTTCGTTAAAGACACCGCTTATCGCATAGGTTGAAGTCAGGCCGGGTTTGCTGATTACGGTAAAAATATGTCGAATAAAATCAACAGCCGCCGCGTTAAACAGATCTGCGCCGCCAAGCCTATCTACAAAGGAAAAGCTCGACGAATTGTTTATGTAGATTACATAGGAAGTAGTCCCTTCAGCGTTACTCACGATAAAATCGTCTCCAGTGGCACTTCTCGCTCTGGCGACCACAAAGTTGGAAATCGGGCGTGGTGTCTCTATGGACATGTCTATCAAGGCCGCATTGGCCCCATCGAAATCGAGCGCCGGTTTCCCGCCATCAGTCACCAACACACCCGCATCCACGATCTTCGGTTGGCTTGCGGCAGTGGCTTGGGTAGCGTCGTTAGAGTTACCGCTCTGGTCGTACCAAGCCGGGACGTAGCCAGCCGCGCTCGCGCCCGTGCCGGTGAAGTCCAGCAGCGCGCCGTTCGTGATCTTCTCCGGCGAGAAATCTGCCTCGTCGTTATCGCTCGACCGTCGCACCCGCACCACGTTGGTAGTGTTCTTGGACAGACGGCGCAGGGAATACGCCGCAGCCGCGCCGGGAAAACGGTCGAGGATGAAGGCGCCACGCCGAAGCTGAATTATGCCGAGGCCAAGTCCAAGCATGGCGTCACCAGAGCGCGATGATGTTGGTCGCGGTCGTGCCGGTGGCGTGGACGCGCGCGGCACGGACAGGCAGCAGAGAGCCGCCAGTGCAGCCGACGAATGTCACGGTATCGCCGCCCACAGTCGTCAGGCGCACGTCGCCGGCGGCGCCGATCCAGAGCGACCGCGCACTGGTGGCGAGATCCGTGCTGTCGCTGGGCGTCACGTCCGCCGCGCGCTGCGCGGGGCTGTCGATGCTGTCGGAGAAATAGCGAAAGGGGTCGTTGCTCATGGTTGTTTCCTCTAGTTGCTCAGGTCGGCCAGCGTGCCGGTGACGGTGCAGGTGCTCATTGGGGTCTCCGTCTAGTCCAGTCCGTCGAGGATGGTCGTCCAGTCGGTCATTGCTCAGTCCTCCAGCTTGACTTCGGCAAGATTGCGGATCGCGGCTAGCGCCCAGCGATCCCGCTGAATGTCGGCAGGAAGATCGGCCGCCCAGCCCGTGGCAAGCGCCTCGTCGGCCTCGTCGGCGATGCTGGCCAATGTGGCCCGAATACGATCCCGGTGCCGGTCGTGATCGTCACGCGGCGCCGACGCCGACCAGGACCGCACGTCGAAACACGGGCAGGCCTTGTTGGCGTATTCGTGATGTCCCGACAGGTGCAGGTCCGGGCCATGCTCGGCTTGCAGGCGGTCAATCAGCGCCCGTAGAGCCCGATCCTGCGCGGGCGTGTAGTGATCGGCAAATTCGTCATTTGCCGCGCCGCCCATCCCGCCGAAAAGCGCTACGCCGATGGTGCGGGCGTTCCGCCCCGAGACATGCGCGCCGGTGCGCATGACGGGGCGCCCCTCGGCTACCGTCCCGTCGCGGTCGATCAGGTAGTGATACCCGATGTCCGACCATCCGCGCCCGTTGACGTGCCAGTCCCGCACCGCGGCCACGCGGCCTTCGGTCGTGTCACCGGGGCGCCAGTTGGGCGGCGTTGCGGTCGTGTGAATGATGATTTCGTCGATGATCCGCATCACTGCCTCCAATGCAGCTTGCTTTCGGCGCAATGCACGATCCCGAAGACCCGCACCCACCGCGTTGCCCACCGCGCGCGCCCGTAGAGCGCCCAGGCCCGCGCGCACATCGCCTGCCGGGCATCGGTCGGCCAGATGATCCAGTGCAGCGCCACGCTGAGCGGGCTGCACAGAAGCGTCAGGATTGGCTCAAGGCGCACCATGGTCAGCCTCCTGCTGTGATCTGCGCCAGAGCAAAGTTGACGGCGACGTAACCCCCGATCAAAGAGCCGATCAGCGACACGACTATGGAGGCAATGGACAGCGCGAAGCCGAAGCGCATCCGGTTGTTGTCCCCGATCCGCTCGGCCTCTTCCCGGCGGGCAGCGCTCTGCTCGGTGGCTTTGGAGTTGGCGCGGACCTCTTGGGCGACCACAGTCTCGGCCTTCTTGAGGCCAGCAAACTCGACCTCGACCTTCGTGACGCGCTCGGGGAGGCTCGACATTCTGTCCACCTGCTTGACGATGTGATCCTGCGATGCCCGAATTGCCGCCAGTTGCGCGCGCAGATCGTCCTGCGTCATAGCAGGCCCGGCACCCGGTAGCGCATCAGGATATTCAGGGCCGGATTGGCGGATGTATGAAACCCGCCATCGTTGGCGACCGTCAGAACGTTGGCAGCCTCATCTAGGTGCAGGCCCTCCACCGCCTGGCACCGCGGCAGCGTGGCGAATACCGTTTCCGAACTGTCCGACAGCCGGAATGTGCGAATGATCGCGTCCACCCCATTGGTCGTGTAACTGTAAAGGACGGAAGCTTCGTCTTCGGTCAGATAAAAATGGTCTGGCGTTTCGTCAAAAGTGTAGGTCGCGGAAACCGTTCCCGCCCCCACGTCATACAGTTTCACGGTGCCGCCTGCGGTCGTGCCGACCAGAAGTCCACCACTCGCACCCTCAGAAGGAACCCACGCCAGCGCGTTGGCATTCCCGGTCATCGACAAAGGCGCCGCCGTTATGTCAATTTGGTTGCCGGTAATTTCGGTGCCCGCGCTACCCCCGTAAAGGTTGAAATTGCGAATCGTCTGGTCTCCCGAGCAAGCGAGCCAGAGCGTTTCTGTGTCCGGGTCAAAACAAACCCCCTGCGCAGAATGGCTCCAAGTGCCCTCGATGGTCAGCAGTATTTTACCGCCATCCCTCGTGACAATGTGAATATTCGGATCAAAAGACGAACTGTCCCCTTCGACCAGTCGGCCATCATCGGCAATGGCCCAGCACCCGGCATAGTCTCCTGACGTGATTTCACACAACCCCGTGCTGGTAAAGCCGGAGGGGTCGCGGCTGGCCGTGCTGTCGGGCAGAACCGTGAAGGTATCCAGCCGGGCCGTCCTGCCATATGAGGGCTCTACGGTCGGGCGAAACCCTGCCCGGCTGGAAACAGCTATGCACGGGTGAGAAACAACCACTGTGGAATTGCTATTACAGGTAATTCGCACGAAAATCTTGTCTGCGGCGGCGTCAAGCGTGAGCGTTTCAGACAGGACGCCGCCGGGACGAACCGCCGCAAAGCCCCATTCATCCCGCCGAATTTCCGAACCACCCGAGTTGTATTGGACGACCTGAAACTTGTCTCCCACATCACTCGAAAACGAAGGCGCCAATCCGCCCGTGTTGAAGTCCCAGGAATGCATCAGGAAGTGGATCGCGATGGTATCCCCGCCCCGGACATTTAGCTGAGTGCGTAGAGACCTTGACCCTGCGATTTGCGCCGCCGCAAATCCATTGGCCTCCACTGCGGTGACAGACCCTGCGTCGCTTCCGTCATCCGCGTTCCCCGTGGTCCATTCCGTATCAAGGTCGCTCCCGATCCGCAAATCACCATCCAGCCAGTCATGCGGCAAGAGGTTTTGCACCGACGCGGAATCTCCTGCGTCTACCGGATTGACCGAGTAGAATTGGATGTTTTGCGGGCTTGCCTGAACCTTCAGCGATTTTAGCGTAAAAGCCGAGCCGCCTCCGGTCTTGACGTCTCGAAAGGCAGCGTAGATCGGCCCGGACGGAATATCGACTAGCGGTATTTGCAGTTTGACCGTAGAAGTTTCGGCCTCAAGCCAACCTGTGTTGTCAGTTCTGGAAATGACACGAAGCGTGATTGTTTCACCGCTGCCGTATTCGACATTTTCGCGGCTTCCGTCATCGTTATAGCCGCGCAAGTCCGCCATCGCTTCGGCGGGGTTGATGTCGTTGTAGTTCGTGTCTCGCACGAAGACATCCCCGCCCGAGGTCCAGACATAATACCGCCGGTCAGCCCCGTCCCCGATCAGGATAGTGGGGTGGACCGTTGGGGGCGTCTCTGCCGGGACGGTCATAGTGACTTCGGCCCACATTGCAAACCCCTCGGGGCGATAATGGCCCGCGAAGAATGCCCGCCGGGCGTCCTCTGTGCTGCCGCCTGTGACGACGATCTCGCCGTCAGCGTTGACGCTGTAGGTCGTGTCAGAGGCAGCCGTGTTGATATAGTCGAAAAGCAAAAGACCATCAGCCTCAAACCTTCCAGACTGTCGCATGGTCAGTTGAGACGATGTTTCTAGGAGATCGTCCCCCAAGACGTTCATGTCGCCGACGGTCGTATTGATCTGCGTGATAACCGAACTCATCTCGGTGCGCAGCGTCACGAGCGCGGGCGCATATGCGTCCATGCGGCTGGTGTAGGTGCCCGGCTGGTTGCTGACCGGCGCGGCGGGCAGGGCGGTCAGGGTCGCTGTGATGGACGTGACGGTCATGCGCTGACCTCCTGGTTGACGGACTCAAGGGGGATCGTGCAGAACATCTTGCTGCCTACCGACCACGGGAAGCGCGGCGATCCCTTGGGGAAGCCGAAGACGACATGGGCGATATTGGTCAGCGCGGGATCGGCCAGCCAAAGCTGCGGAACGGCGCGGTTTTCCTCGACGATCCGCTGCACCTGCCCCTGCATGTGCGCCGGGATGGCGCCCTTGAGCGTGGATTTGCGGCCGTAGCCCTGCTGCACGACGCGCGTGTCGCCGTAGGCATTGCGCGCGGTCACTTCCGAGTAGTCCGTAAAGCCGCCCTCGCTGCCTTCCAGCGTGTCGCCCAGCTTGATCCGCTGGCCTGCGAAGAACTCCGCCAGTGTGATATTGTAGTCAAAAAACGAGCCTCGTATTTCGACTAGGGCGGTGTAGGCTTTCAGCCCCGGCACGTCCCAGAAAAGCGCCTCCTTCAAGCGGTGCCGGTTTGGGTCATAGGTGCGCCAGGACCATCCGTCGATGATGGTGTCAGTCGCGTGCAAGTCGATGGTCTGGTCGTAAACCGTGACCGCGGGGCTGCTGTCATCGGTCACCTTTAGCCGGACCGTGTCCGCGCCCTGAATTCCACCCAGCCATACCGTGTCAAAAAACGGGCGAGCCGGCGAACCAGACGGGTTGATCGTGATGTCCACAGACCTATAGCCCGTCGGGCCTGCCGACAGATCAATAAAAACATCGTTCTCTGAAATTAGGCTATTAAGCCGCCGGTCAAAGAGCCGATCACTTTGGTCGGGCTGCAAACGCAGCCAGTTTGTCCCGGCGTCCTGATTTTCCAACGTGGGGTCGTTGCCGACATTAGAGGACGTGATGCTTTCATAATAGACAGGCAAGCCGCTGTCGGCCATGTCAGCTGGGTAGGCCCAAGCCAAATCCCCTGCGCCATATGTCGTAGACGCATCCCATTCCTCGCTGGCGTCTCGGCCCGTCAACGTATAAGTGCCGGCAATCAGCGCTTCGAGTTCAATAGAGCAGTGCTCAAACTCGATTGTCCGCTCCACCAGATACATCAGGCCCGCTCCTTCACGCCGATTGCGTCGAACTTCTCCAGCAGGTCGACGATGTCCGCGCCCTGGTTGGCAGACAGGTCCACCAGCCGCCGCAGAAGCTGCACCACCTCGCCGCTCTGCCCGCCGCCGCCTTGGGACGACGGCCCGCCCGACAGGTCCAGCACGCCCGTCCCCGCCGTGCCCCGCAGCATGTCCATCCGCGCCCGCCCGTAGGCCGCCGCAGACCGGAACATCTCCGGGTCCAGCGCATCCGCCCGCCGCCGCGCCTCGCGCTCCGCTTCCTCGCGGGCGCGTTCCCGCGCCGCCCGGGTGGCCTCCTTGTGCGCCTCCATCTCAACGCGGTGCTGGTCCATCGCCGCCTCGTGGGCAGACCGCTTCGCGGCAATCTCCCGCTGCGTGGCATCGGCCTGCGCCTCGAGCGCGGCGGCGATCTCGGCCATCTCGTCGACCACCGGCACCAGCCGCGACAGCGCGGCCACACGCATCCCGTCCCCGGCCTGCCCCGACCGCAGCATCTCTTGCGCAAGCTCTTCCGGCGTGTCGAACCGGAAGCCCAGCCCCATCGCCTCGGCGACATGCCGGAAATGCGCTTCGGCCCGCTGCATCTGCTGGCCCAGCGGGAGGTTGCCCATCGCCGTGTCCACCGCCGAGGACAGCGTATCGACCCCGCCCGCACGCTGGGCGATCTGCGCCGCGCGGTTCGCGCCGCCCAGCGTCTGCTCCAGCCCGGCAAAGCCCAGGCTGGACGTCGCGCGGTTGATCTCGGCCACGCCCTCCATGTGCTCGACCAGCCGCTCCAGCGCCTCGGTCGCGCTCTCGCCCGCGGCCCGGAACTGCTGCACCACCGGGATCTGCGCGGCCACCACCTCGCGGTAGTCGTCGGCCAGCCGCGGGATGTCCTTGGCCGCGCCGACGTCGAAGGCCATCTGCGCCTGCGCCAGCGTCTGCGCACTGGCGCCCACGGCCCGGGCGGCGGGCAGCATGTCCGTCCGCACCGCCGCGCCCATCTCGCGCAGCGCGCGGGTCGCGTCCGCGTTGCGGCTGACGTCCGTGCTGGTCGAGGACCGCAGCCCCCAGAAGCTCGTGCTGCGGGTCCGCTCCCAGTCCTCGGCGTAGCCCCCGGGGCCGATGACGCCGCGGACGCCGCTCCCGATCACCTCCGACGATCCGAACCCCTTGATCAGTTCGGCGGCTGTCAGGGCCGCGCCGATCACCGGCATGGCCGGGGCAAGCGCCGCGCCGACGCTGCCCATGACGCTCTGCATCATCGGCGTGCCCATGAACGCGCTCTTAGCGGTGCCCGAGATGCCGCCCAGCAGATCGCCGTCCGCCATGCCAGAGATCGCCTGACCGCCGAGGTCGCGCCAGCCGGACACCTGCGCCTCGGCCGCCGCGCGGGCCTGCGACAGCGCCTGCGTCACGGCATCCGCCGCGCCGTCCCCGCCCGCGGCCAGCGCCTCGGCCAGCGCCTGCATGCTGTCCTCGCCCACCGCGTGCATGTGGTCGCGCAGGTAGGACAGGTCGTCCTGCGCCGCCTCGGAAACCTCGTCGGCCGCCGCCACAACGGCGCTGGCCTGGCTCAGCAGCCCCACCGCCAGACCCTCGCCCGCCATCGCGCCCAGGTCGGCCATGACCCGCGACGGCGACTGGATGTCAAGCGCGCTGCGAATGGCGCCTTCCGCTTGCTCGGCCAAGTCGCGCGCCGCGGCTATAACTGCGCCGGACTTTGACTGGACCCCCGCGACCATGCCATCGCCAATGGCCGCGCCGATGGCGTTTCCGGCTTCCATGGCCGGGGCTGCCTGCGCGCGGATGCTTGACACGGCATCCTGCACTGCGGCCTGCACCGCAGCAAAGGCCGCCTCCGATTGGCGCTTTGCCGCCTCGGCGGCCTCGCCCGTTGCCGCCGTTGCCGCCGCGGCGCCCGTCGCTGCCTCGGTCACATTGTCCGCAGCCTGAGCCTGAGCCTCCATGTTTTCGGCGGCTTCAGCGCCTTGGCCCGATGCAGCCTCCGCCGTGCGCTCGGCCAGCGTCATGGCTTCTTGCTGGGCGCGGGATGCTTCAATCAGCGCATCTAGGCTGGACCGCATGTCAGCCGGCAATTCGGCCAGAGCGATGTTATTCTTCTCAAGGACGGCCAGAAAGCCCTCCAGCCCTTCCATCTGCCCTTCAAAGTCAGCGGCGTCCGTCAGACCGTGCATTGCCTCCGAAAATTCTTCGGCAGCGGCACCAGACAGGCCAAAATCTTCCTGGATGTTTTCGCGCGCCTGGCGCAACGCGCTAGACGATCCTCGCGCGCCAGTGGACAACAGGCTGTATCCCGCCGTAGTGCTGCCCAAAATGTCGATGTGATCGCGAAACGCTTCATTGGCTTCGGCCACACGAATTTCCGCTTGGGCGCGTGCGAAACCGACGACTTGATCTGCGGCCCCGCCGAACCGCTCTGCCAGTTCGTCGGCGCCCAAGGTCAAGATGTCGAACGTGTCCTGCAGGCCATCCTTGACGCCCTCGATCTCACCGAGAGCCGTTTCAAGTTTTTCGGCTTGACTGGCCGTGTCAAAGAGATTTGCCGCCAACGGCAAGAGCGACCCGGCCGCGATACCGACCGCGATGCCGACCGCGCCGAACGGCATCAAAAGGTCTGTCGCCTGCATGGCCAACGCCTTCATGGGATCGCCGGTCGCAATGGCCATGTCGGACACCTGGCCGAATTGCTGAGCGGTGTTGCGGATCGTATTGTTATGCCGTTGCAGAACGCCGCCGAGACCGCCGGCCGCCCGGCTCACCCCGCCCATGGACAGGGCCGCCTGTTGCGCCGCGCCCTGCTGGCCACCAATCCCTGACAGCGAGCGAGACGTCCCGCTGGCCGCCCGGTCGACAGTGCGCGCCATGTCCTCGGCAACTTCTCCGGTTGCCGCCATTGACCGCTGGGCATCGGTCAGGTCAGAACTGTCGACGGCAATGCCTAGCGTGGCGATGTTGACCATGCGACGACCCCGGAGGTTGAAATGAGATTTGCGATTGCGGCGGCTGTCATTGCCGCCACGCCTGCTCTGGCGCAGGACTTCGACGATAGCTACGAGCGCGCCATGATCGCGTCTGACGCTTGCGAAAGCGCCTGGTTTGATCGAGGCCGCAAGGCGGCGATGGACGAACTCATGGGCGCATGGCGAGACATGGTGCTTGCCAATAATCCGCTCTCGCGGGATTTCGACCGCAATATAGAACGGCTTGACAGGGTGGACGCCGCAGCCAAGCGATGCACGGCGCTGGTGTATCCCGATTCCTGATCAGTCCAGTCGCCCCATCGGGTCCTCTCCGATGCTCAGCCCGTCCAGATAGGCGCAGGCCATTTCGCGCAACAGGCGCAACTCCCACCGCTCGAAAGGCCCCATCACCGCGGCAAAGGGGCCGATCTCGGGCCAGTCAACCGCCCGCCGCCCGCCTTTGGGATGGGCGCGCACGGGGCCGAGGCCCATCAGGGCATCCCACAGATAGCTGCCGGCCCCGAAGCTGGGCAGCGCGGCGCCCTGGTCTGCCCGGCTGGGCATGTCGCCCAACTTGTCGCTTCGGCGCCGCGGGGCGATCAGGAATGCGTGCGTTCGAGCCGCCGCGATCAGGTCGTCGCGGCTGCGTCGAAAAAATGCGCTTGATCCGTGGCGAACTCGGTCACCTGCCGGTTGAGAGCCGGATTGCGGTTCATGAACGCGACCTTGTTTTCGCGTGTGCAGGGCCATGGCTTGCCATCCGGGCCGTCGATGCCGTCCCAGGCCACGATCAGCGCATCCATCAGGTTCGGGCTCTCGGCCTCTGCATTCGGCGTCTTCATCGCGGCCTTGCGATCCTTGCGGATGGCCTCGCGCACCGCCTCGCTGTCGAAGGACCGGACAGTGACGGTCACCGGCTTTGCATCGCTGCCGGACTTGGCCCGGCCGCCCGGGCCGGCGTCCTTGCCGAAATAGAGCGGATAGCCATGCGCCGGGTGACGCAGGTGAAGCGTGGCGCCTTCGTCGGCGCTGGGGGGCAGGGCAAGATCGTTGATGTTCATGTCTGCAATCCTCGGGTGCTGGGTGCAAAACGGGGCGGCAGCGGTTGCACCCAGAACTGCCGCCGCCCCTGTCCGGGCTGGCCCGGATTAGGTCGGCTCAACGTCTTCGATGGTGAAGTCGTTCTGCCGAAAATTGACGGTGAAGCCTTCGTAGGCACTCACCGTGCCCTGATTACGCACAAAGCTGTGCAGGTAGCCCTGCGCATACTCGACATCATCCCCGGCCGCCGGGGCGCCGTCGGTGCCGCTGCCGTCCTTGACCAGTTTCAGCGCGATGACGCCATCGTCGTCCTCGGCCTGCGCCCGCAGATCATCGTGCCCGGTCGTGCCGTCCTCGACGTGAAACTGCATCTGGGTGTCGTTGCCCGTCGCCGCGCCCTTGACGGAGCGCGTGAAGCCCGTCAGCAGGTCAGGGATGTCGATGCCGCTGTGGCTGGTCCCGAATTGCGGCGCCTGCACCAGCCCGTCCGTCGCGGACCAGGACAGCGCCTCGAAGCCCGCCTTGTCATTCGTCGCGGGCAGCGAGGTGGAGTAGTAGACGCGATAACCGATGGTATTCGGCATTGGTGTGCCCTCCTTTGGGCCAATTTGTCGGCCCCTGACGGGGCGTTACTGTTCAAGTGTCAGACACCACCGGCGTCCCGCCGCTTTCGGTGCCTGCGCCTTCCGCCGTCCCGGCGGTCTGCACGCGCCAGCCCTTCGCCAGCCATGCGTCCAGATCGGCCTCAAGCGGATACGCCACGGCGCCCGGCTGGGCGCCCTTCGTCCGCTTGTCTGCCACGACGGCCACGCGGGCCGCCTTGCGCTGCGCCCTCATCCGTAGGCGCGGTAGTCGACCATCACCGGCGTCTGCCAGTGCGTTCCGTCGGGGTCTTTTGCGCCCGGGTCGATCCATGTCTGGAACACCCGCACCCTGTAGCCGCCCGAGGCCATATCCAGGTGCCGGGGGAAATGCGCGGCGATCTGGTCCGCCAGCACGTCCGCGGTCACCTGCCACGATCCGGCGCCAATCACCTTGAACAGGTCCAGTTGCAGCATCCCGAGCCGCAGGGCCTTGTCGATAGGCGCCAGCGTGCGCAGGACCGGGCGGTTGCGCAGGTGCGTGACCCGCAGCCAATCGCCGGCCGTGTCAACGAACGGCACGCCCGGATAGGCCACCGGCACCGCGGGCGACAGCGACAGGCTTTCGACCCGCCCCATCAGCGCGGCATGGACCTCGGCTTCGACACCCATCAGCCGCGCGCCGCGATTTGCGCGATGACCTGTTGCGCCACCGGCGCGGCGCGCTGGACAGCGCGACCGACCATCCGCCGCGGTGCCACGCGGGCGGTGCCGTTCTCGACGTAAAGGGCATACTCGACGTTATTGACCATGTAGATCACGTCACCCAGTTCGGCGCCTTCCACGACGCCAGAGGCCCGCGCGACAGACGCGCCGCCGCTCGGGTCCACCGTGCCGGGGTTGGCGCCTGAGGGCTGGCTGATGCTGCTCATCCACGATCCGCGCAGGCGCCCGGTATCCACCGGCGTTGCCATGATCGTTTCCGAAAACACGTCCAAGGCGATCTTCTGCACCGCGTCCGTCAGCTTCTGCTCCGTCTCGCGCGAAAACCGCCGGACCTGATCCCCGAAGTTGTTTGCCATCAGGCCCTCCGCACCGTCATCTCGTAGTGCGTCACCGTCCCGGCCGGGGCGAACTTGCCCGCGTCCACGATGGACAGAACGCCTTCGCTGCACACCAGCTTGTCGGTCGTCGTCGGCGTGATGCTCAGCCCGGAAGCGGCAACGTAGGCCCGCCAGTCGCCGGCCTTGACGAGCGTCCCGTCCACGTCGCGCTGATCTATTGGCAGAAGCGCCACTCGGCAGGCATGGTCTGTCTCGGTCACCGTCCCGCCGGAAGTGTCGGACGGCCCGCCGCCGGAAACGCTGGTGCGGCGAATGTGGCCCACCTCGCCCAGCCCCGTGAGCATCCGCAGCGCGGACGTTCGGGCGCGGGTGTAGACCGTCACGCCCGCACCGCCCGCGCCTGACCGGCGCCGCTCAGCGTGTAGCCGCGCAAAATGCGATCCACGGCCGTCACCCGCGGCAGGCCGAGGCCCCCGAGATATTCCGTCTCAAGCGCACCGACCCGCTCGCTCTTGATGCGGGCATCGAGGCTGGCCAGCGGGTCGGTCCCGCCCTGCAGCGCATAGGCCAGTTCCATCTGCGCGTCCTTGATCGCCTGCGGCACGGTGTCAGGGTCGATGGGCCACCCGTCCACAAGCCCGCTGAACAGCCGGGGCCAGTCGCGCGCCTGGAACTGATACTGCTTGAGTCCGACGAACTCGTATTGCGCATCCATGACGATGGCCGCCCGGCGCAGGTTGGCTTCGTTGGCCGCGTCGGTATCTTCCAGCGTCCACCCCATCGCCGCAGCGCGGGCGGTATACTCCGCGAGCGTGGCGTAGCTGTCCGCAGCCGTGCCGCCGATGGTGGTGTCTAGAGCCATGTCAGAGGTCCGTGAAAATCACGCGCGAGGCGAGGTCGCGCAGTTCGCTGGCTTTCGCCTTCGGGTCCGGGTCGATCCCGTGCATGGTTAGCAGTTCCGCAACGTCCGCCTTCGGCATCCGCGCAATGTCCGTGCGGGTCACTTCTTGCGCCCGCCCTTCCGTCCGTAGCTCTTGCCCTTCGGCATCGCTTGCCTCCTGTGCGCGCGGATCGTCCGCGTTGATGATTTTCCAGCCCCGTGCGTTGCCCGCCGGGATGCGAACCGTGGGCACCTGCATCAGAACAGCGCCAGCACGTCGGTTGCGGTTGTGCCCGAGTTGAGCACCGCCGTTGCTTGGATCGGCAGGACGCTGCCCGCCGGGATGCCCGCGAATGTGAGAGAGGAACCGTCGTCCATGGTCACGGCAAGGTCGCCCTCACCCCCGACCCAGAACGCCCGGGTGGTGCGACCGAGGGTCTGGTCTGCGGCGGATACATCGACGGCTACGCCGCCGGTCGCGCCGAACGTAGAAGCAACAGGCATATCGTGCCCTCCGCTTGAATGTGGTGGCGGGGCAACCGAAGCCGCCCCGCCAAGAGCATCAGCCCATCAGGATTGCGATATGCTCGGGCTGCACCGCCTTGAAGCCCCACGCCAGATGGAGTTCCCAGGTGCGCTGGCCATACTGCGCGATGTCGAGCATGAGGTAAGTCATGCCGAACTGGTCGCTGATGAGCATCTGCGAGATCGTCGAATTCTGCGGCATGAGCGGGGGCCGCATGATGCCGACCACGGCCTCACGGTCAAAGCCGACGTTGGGCGTGTAGCTGTCACCGATGGTCAGCTCTGCGCCGGTAGCGACAACCGCGTCGAGGCCGGGCTTGCCAATGACGATGTTGCCAGCCGTTGCCACGGTGCCGGTGTTCACGACGAAGTTGGTAGAGTTGCCCGCGAAGGTCACGACGTCACCCGCCTTGATGCCGGTCGTGTTGACCGTGCCGCCGTCAAGCGCCAGCGTGGTCAGACCTGCGGCCAGTTCGCCGTTCGCGTCGTAGCCCGTTCCCGCGCCCTTGACATGCTCCATGATGCCCGCAGACTGGCGCATCTCGAAGCCATACTGACGCCCGACGATACCGGCCCGGCGCTCTGCATCGGTGCCCGCCTCGTTGGCCTTGTTGATGAGGCCCAGCTTGAGCAGGTTCGCTTCGGACGTGGTGTCCATGACGAATTGCAGGTTGCCGAGAGGAGCGCCGTTGTCGCGCAGCACCTTGCGCAAATCGACCAGAGGGTTGATCGCGGAAGCGAACGGGTTGGTGCCCGCCGTGCCGACCGCGCGACCCGCGCCTTGGTAGATCGCCTCAACAGCGTCTTCCTCGGCTTCGTTGCGGAGCGTCCGCATCCCCTGCGCGACCAGTTGGCGAATCCACTCCGCCGAGGTCGCGCCGTTATCGAGGGACCGCTGTTGCTCACCGGTCAGGTGCCACGTCACCTTGCGGGAGTTGGTGATTTCGACTTCCACGTCTGCCGCCGTGGCATCCGCACCAGTCGAGGGCACGTTGGCCGGAGTAAAGTCCGAGGCTGCGCGGGTCGGTGCAACCGGCACCTTCACCTTGTCGCCCTTGGCCACGCCTTGGTCGTTGAAGTTCGCGTTGATGGCGTCGATTGCGCCGAAAGGCTCTGCCGAAACGGTCTGTGCGGCAGAGAACAGGATCGGCTGAAGCGCCGTGAGAGTGTTGGCCATTTAAGGGCCTCCTATTCCGTGATGGAGACGCCGGGGTTTTCTCGGAAGAAATCCGCCTTTTCCCGGGGCGTCATGTTTTCAAGTTCGCTCGCACGAACCGTTTTGCCTGAAGGCTTCCCGCCGCTTGATCCGGGCGGCTTCCCGCCGCCGCCGGCACCGGCATCGCGAACGGCATACGCCTTCGTCTCCGCCAGTTCCTTCGCCAGATCGCCCAGCGTTGCCCCGTGGTCAGAGCCGCTGCCGATCATCGGCTTCCCGTCCGAGGTCAGCACCTTCGGGGCGCCGTCCTCGTCAAACTGCAGCCGGCCCATGGCCGTGGCCACGATGTCGTCGATGGCCTCGGGGATGAAACCCACCTTGGCCAGTTCTGCCTTGAGGCTCGCCTGCGCGTTGGCCTGCATCATCTTCGTGATGCGCTGATCCCGGTCGCCCAGCTTGGCCTCGTAGTCGGCCTTAAGGGCGTCCAGCTTGGCCTGGGCATCCTCGGCACCCCTGCCGGTGCCCTTCGCCTTTTCCTCGAGGTCCGCGATGCGCTGCTGGATTTCGTCCGGCTTGCCGAGCTTGCTGTAGGCAGCGACGTTCGCGCGCTCCTTCTGCAGCGCGCTCTTGAGGCCGGTCAGGTCCTCGGCCGGCATCAGCTTCGTGAGGTCCAGCGCATGTGTGTCGCCCTCGCTTTCCAGCGCGGGCTTGATGCTCTCGGGCAGTTCCGAGATGTCGGGCAGTTCGATCTTCATGCTGTTAGCTTCCCGCTGTTGTGGCGCGGCATCCCGCCGCGTGGTAGGTTCCCCGGATGAGCAATCGCCCCGCCGAGATTGTGGACGCCGCTGATGACAGCGGCGACTTCACCGAGTTGCTCTTGGCGCTGGACTATCCGCCAGCCGAATGGACGCTGGCCGACCAGGTGGAACTGACACGCCTCACGCTGTCGCTCGTCCTGCAGGGCCGCGGCAACTCAAGCCTGCTTGCCCGCATGATGCGCCGCTCTAGCCGCGCGCCCTGACCTTCTGCCGCAGCTCTTCAATCGTCAGCTCGCGCCCCGTCCCGTCAATCAGGTCGCGGAAGGTCAGGTTGCCCTCGCGCCAAAGCTCCGCGCGCCCCTCGCCCAGAACCGCCGCTTGCCGCTCGCGAGACTGCCGCGAAAGCCACGCCTCGAAGCTGGTATCGGCCGGCGCTTGCCCGTCCATGCTGGCTCGCGTGGCCGGGGGCAGTTCGTCCCGGTCAATCCCGAGCGCGCGCCACGACTTCGTGACCGGCGCCGAGGTTGAGCGACAGCCCCAATGCCGATTGCCGGGCCCCCCTTCCCACGGGAAGTTGTGCCCGATCGGCTCTTTCGTCTCCACGTTGTAGCGCCGATTGTCCCGCGCCGCGCAGCCCAGCGTCGTCCGTGTGTCCAGCGTGGCGAGCCAGATCACCGAGGAAATCACCCGCCGGTTTTGCCGGTAGGTTTCTTCCCGCGCCCTCTGCGCCACTGCCTGCGTCGCGGATCGAACGAGGCTTTCGGCTTGGTGGCGCTTGACCTGCATGAACCCTTCGACCCGAACCCCGTCGACGGTGCCGCCCCTGATCCGCCGCACCAGCTTCGCGTTGCTTTCGCCTTCGGCAATGCCCAGCCTCATCTGGTCTTGGAACCGGCGCACGGCATCGCCCGCCTGCCGCTGCCACCACTCGCGCACCGGGGCGCCTTGGATCAGCGTATCTTCGACGATGGCGCGCGCCTGCTCTCGCGTGATCTCCACGTCCATCAAGTCGAAGCCGACGCCCTGGTTGACCATGCGGGCCGTCGCCTCGCCCTCGATGTCCGCCAACTCTCGCAGCTCGCTTGCCAGTCGCCCAGCTTCGCGGCGGTAGCTGGCCCGGATGCTCTCGCGAACCTGCGCCAGAAGCCGTTCGAGGCGCCGCTGCTTCGTCGCCGTCCGCGCCGCGCCCGCGATGTCCGAGCGCGTCAGTTGGGCGACCAGATCGTCCTCCAGTTCCTTGAGCCACCGCCGGACCGCGCGCCGCTGGCCCGCGTCGAAGCGTTGCAGATCCAGCGCGTGCTCGGTGAACAGGTCCGCGATCTCGTCATTGGCGGACATGGGTCACGGCTCCAGCGCCGCGACCGTCACGTTAAGCCCGTCCGTGTCGCCCGCCGTAATGGTGACGGGCCCCGATGCCTGAAACAGCATGGTGGGGGACGTGCCGGGCTGCCCGATGTATGCGCGCTTTCTTGCCATTCAATCGTCCTCCATGGCCGCTTGATTGTCACGCATGGCGGATCACCGTGACGCAACTCTCGCCCAGCACCTGATAAACCAGCGTGCCGCCACTCCCGCGCGTCTGCCCCTCGACCCGGATCACGTCGCCTGAAGCAACGGCAAAAACCGAGTGGATATGGCTGGAACTGTTGTTATGGCCGCTCGCGTCACGGATGTATCCAGACTGCCCAACGCCGGAAACAGCAGCGCCGTTTTTCGTAATACGAATGCCCACATTCGTTCTGGTTTGCACAGTTTCTTGAGAGATAGCGGCCTGCACCGAAACCACGCCGTCAAATCCGACCGTGATGCTGTCAGATGCAGTGGTAAATCCTGCATCAGCATTGTCTACGGTCCCGCCGAACGGAATAACCGTCCACCCCGCCGTGTTGATGTCCGTTGTGGTGTCGGTGTTCCGCACCTGCGCGTAGGCAAAGACATTTGGCGTTACCTCGGCCCCGCTCACCGACAGAGACCCACCAACGTCCAGACCATCCGGCGTCACCGTCAACACATCCGTGCGGCTGACCGCCAGTCTCGCTTCCTCGTCGCCGAACCCGGGAACATACCAGCCGACCTCTTTCCCGCTTGTGGCGTCCATGCGGATTTGTGGAAAGAAATTACTGCCCGGCTCCAAGATTGACAGCTTTGAGACCTGGACATTTCCGCCGGAAGAAAAGGTTATCTTGGACCCGGAATTGTTTTCAATAGTGAACCGGCCACTGTTGCTGACGTAGATGCCGCCCCGAACACCGCCACCGAAGGAGTTGAATTGCAGGCCCGTGCCGACCGTCGCATCAGAGAACGGTGAGCCGCCAGGTGTGATCCTGACCAAATCGACCGAGCCGTTGGGATATGTCGGGTGTGCGGCGAAGCGCCATTCCTCCATCGTCGCAGCGACCTCGCCGAACTCTCGGTCAGCCATTCAACGCCTCGCGGATCGCATCGGCCGCGCTTGCGCCGAAGTCCATAGGCTCGCCCTCGGGCTGCTCGGGTTCCTGCGAGGCCAGCCGTTCCGCTTCCTCGTCAACGTCCAGATCAGGGCGGATCATCCCGCGCCGGGCGAGTTCCCGCAGGAACGTGTCGCGGCTCATCTGCCCCGAGTTGACCGCGGACAGCAGCACCGTCGCCTCTTGCGCGCTCATCGTCGTGGCGCCGAAGTCCTTGTTGACTTCCACCTCGGGCGCAATGTCGCCCAGCCCGCCGAACCGGGCCATGTAGACCATCGCCTGTTCCAGCGCGTCCTTGAGCGCGTCGGCGGTCATGCCGAGTTGGCTGGTTTCCTTTTCCGCGTCCAGCACCGCCTCCGTCGCGCTGTGCTGTGTCTTGGCTACCAGCAGTTGCAGGCCGAAGGTCTCCAACTGGAACTCAAGGTCTTTCAAGTCCTGCCGCCCCGCGCCGATGGCGTGGCCGTTGTGTTCGACCCACTTCATGTCCGCTTGCGGGTCGCTGGCCGTCGAGACCATCCCCGCAGAAATGACGACCCGCTCGTCCTCGGGCACGCCCGATTGGAACAGCACCGGCACGCGGGCGAAGTGCAGGATGTTGCGCTGGTCCGACTGCGATTGCCAGTGCGCAACGTTCACGTCGGCCAGGTCGTCAAGCAGCGGTTCGGCGTCCATGAAGCCGGTGCGGTTGGCATAGAACGGGACCAGCGTAATATCAGGCAGGCCCGACAGGTATTCGTCGTGCAGCTCCCAGCGTTCCGCCTTGGCGGCTTTGCGGTAAAGCCGCACCCGCGCGCCCTGCTCACCCTCGCCCCGGTCGATCACCCGGACCTGCTCAACCTTGACCTCGGCAAACTCGTCTTCGGGGTCCGGCTCGGTGATGGTTTCGGCCATTCGCACCTGCGCCAGCACCGTGGCATTGCCCGCCGTCGTCGTGCGCCAGCCCAGCACGTCCTCGACGCGAACGTGGGTCAGGTAGGGCCGCAGACCGGCGCGCTCGGCCTGCGCTCGCGTCACCGTCCCCTCGCGCGGCGGCGCGTCCACGAAGATGAAGGCCAACCCGCAGCCGGACAGCCCGTCGAGGCAGACCGCTTGCGCAAAAGTGCTCAGGTCGCGGCCCGCCATGTCCGCATTCATGCACCAGTTGACGAGCTGCGCCGGGGCGCCCGCACCGAGTTCGACCGGCTTGGCGAAGATCCGGCCGGTCATGTCGCGCGCCGTCTTGCGGTAGCCGTTGAACAGCCATGACGAATTGAGCCGCGCCCGGTAGCTTTCGACGGTTTCGGCCTCGAACTTCGGCAGGTAGGTCTCGCCGGCCTCGCGCATCGCCCGCGTGCCGCCCATGAGCGCGCGCCCAGTGGCGGCGGCGTCCAGCAACCGCTGCGAGGCGGCGCTGCGTTTGGCGACGGACTGGGTCATCTACTGCCTTCCGTGGTTGACGTGGAAGCCAAAGCGGCGCTTTGCTTCATCCCGCGCCGCAATCGCATCCGCTTTGGCCTGAAACGAACCAAGATGATGCTTGCGGCCTCCGTGCTTGATCTCGGCAATCCAGCACCTATTCGGCTTGGACCACCAGACGCCCATTGCGCCGCTTGTATTGCGCCGACTGCAGCATCGGTTCCGGGCGTTGTCGCGATGCGAAACGCAGCGCAGATTTTCTAGCCTGTTGTCCGACCGGTCGCCGTTAATGTGGTCCACTTCACCTTTCGGCCAGCTACCATGCACCAGCGCCATGATAACTCGGTGAGCCAGAAACAAGCGGTTGTTGATCGGCCCACAGCGGTATCCGGCATTGTGTCTTGTAGTGAGCGCGGGCTTGCCTGCACATCGCGAGTTCCACCCGCGACACCGTGACTCACTCTGGAACATCGACTGCGGTCGCTCACGCCAGAAAAGCGACCCTGTGTCTGCGTCGTAATCGAGCAGTTGACGAAGTTCGGCGGGCGTGGGTAGGGCTTTCTCAGCCATTGCGTGATCCTCCAATGATCCGCTTGGTTAGGCTCGGGGTGAGCGTGCCAGCGCTCCCTCGGGCCGTTTCATCATAGACGAAGTTCGCGCGTTTCAAAGCGCGGTTTAACGACTGGCTTCATCCAGTGGATGCAATAGCCCGCCGCGTCGTTCATATGGTCGTGGCCCGTGGTCTTATCAGGCTCACCGTTCTTGTCATAGCTTTGCTGCTCAAGGCACTCCGCTAAAGTGCGGCAAGCAGTATCGTTTACCCAGACCCTACCCTTTCCGAGGGCGGCATTGACCGAGAGAACCCGGTCTTTCACCGCCGGGTTTGTCTTGTTCACTCGAACCCTAAACTTAGCACGGCGCAGCAATGAAATATCGCTTTCGCTCGCGTTGACGCTTTTCCGCGCGCCTCCACTCGCGTCCGGGTAGACAGTGACGTGATGACCCTCATATTTCTCAGCCAGCACCCGGATCATTTCGGGAGTGTCAAGCACGCCTTTAATCTCCGCCACGGCGTGCAGGTCTTCGCCCCGCTCGACAAAAATGACGGCGCTCATATTTGCTGTATTGAAGTCCATGCCGATGTGCAGCGGCTCGTTGCCCCGGATCATCTCGGTCGAGCGGTTGGCCTGCCGGTCATAGGCCCGGTAGACCGTGCCCGAGGTCAGGTTGACGAACTCGCCTTCGATGTAGGCGCTTAGAAGCTCGTCAGGATAGGTCGCCCGCAGGTTGTCGATGTAGTCAGGCGCCAGCATGGGGTTGCTGTAGGTCGGCGCCTGGATGATTTGGTATTTCTCAGTGCCGCGCCGCTTCCAGCGCTCGTAGACGAAGCGGAAGCCCTCGGGCGTCGTGTAGACCGACACGCGGTTGAACGGGTTGGCAACCCCCGCCGGCTTCTGCCGGTTCCTGCCGATGACCTTGTTCCAGACCTCGCGGGCCTTGTCGGCCTTGAGCGTGTCCAGCTCGTCAAGGTGGGCGCGGTAGGTCTCGTAACCAACGATCCGCTCGGGGTTGTCCATGGTCCGCAGCAGGAAGTCCCCGAAACGGGGCCATGACGTGTAGACGATGTTTTCCTGCTTGTTCCAGCGGTGCGGAATTCCGAACTCGTCCAGCTTCGCGCAGATGCGCGGCGCCGTGATGAGCCGCACGAGATCGTAGGTCGGGGCGTAAAGCCCAATCAGCGCTTCAGAGGAATGCGCAGCGTCCCCGCAGGCCGAAACGGCCATGACCTCCGACTTGCCCGCGCCGAACCCCGCCACGAAGGCCGGATAGGTCGCCGTCGATTTCAGAAACTCCCGCTGCGGGCCGGTCAGCTTGACCCGCAGGGGATTAGAGGCTTTCGGCATCCCAGCCGTCAAAGGGCTGCTGTGGAGGCGGATCGCTCGGGGCCGTCTCTGACCACCGCGCCCGCGTCTTGAGCCAGAAGATTGCCGCCGTGACGGAGGATGCGCCGTCCCCGGTTGCCTTACGATAGAGGCTTTCGGCCACCTTGGCGTTTGCCTTGGCCGTGGCCGTGTCCAGTTCAACGCGGTAATACTTCCGCAACGTGCGGGACGTGATGCCCAGAACAGCCGCGATGTCGTCTTGCGGGATGCCATAGGCTGACATCTGTTCTACCATGCGGCGGGACTTGTCGTCAGGTTCGTATGCCGGGGTCGCCATCACGCTGCCTCTGCGCCTTTGCGCTCCGCCTTCAGTTCAGCGAAGGTGCGTCCGTCGCCTTCAAGCGTGGCTTGCTCGTCGCTGTGCGTTCTGGCGTTGCGAGCGTAGGGCACGAGGTCCGATACCTTGCGGCGCTCTACGCTATCTGCAGGCCAGGCATCCTTTTTAGGCGGAACAATTCCCGCTTCGCTGTTCATCGCATCGACTTCCCGTCTGTGATGGATCGGGCATCCCGCCCAAATGCTCACGCACCGGGGCAGGGATTGCCTCCCGGTGCGCTCTCCGCTCCTGCCGCCGGGCCAACTTCCCTCTTGGGGCATGGCTGCTCGGACGCGGCGGGGCGATTTGGCCTGATTTGGGGCCTATGATCTCCGCGCCTAGCACATCTTGCGGCTTGACACAACCGCTAGGAGTCGGGCAGCGCGTCCAGCGCTTCGCGGATGTCCGCGCCTCGGGCTGCCAGCAGGCCGCGCAGATCGGGGATCACGCCCCGGGGCACCTCGCAATCCTTGGCGATCCAGCGACGGACGGTGCGGTCACTGACGCGCAAATCGGCGGCGAGGGCAGACTGCCAGCGCGGGCCGTAGAGCGCCCGCCCGGTGAGGGCGAGCGCGTCCAGCTTGGCTGCGGGGGTCATGCCTCACGATCCGGGCGGCGATCCCAGAACGCCGCGATGTAGGGCCTCAGCTCGTCCGCCGTCACGTCGCCCAAGTCCCAGCCCTGAAGGCACTCGGCCACCAGCGCCTCGTCATCGCGCTCCATGGTGTCGATCAGTTCCGGGCTGTTGGCGCCGCCGGCGGTCATGAATTCATAGGCGATAGTTTCCAGCATGTCGCTGCGGGTGCTGTGGGCAACGCCCTGAAAAATGTTTTCGGTGTTCATGGTCTGATCTCCTGGAAGGACCTGAGTCATTCAGCGACGGCCTCTTCAAAAATCTCCTTCCGCCCCATGAGGTAGTCGCGCTCTGCCGCGTCGAGATCAGCATCTTTCAGACGCTGATCAATTTCCTTCAGCTGGCTCTGTGCAAATCTCCGGCGCGCAATGTGAGCGTTGAGCATTGGTTCGGCCTTTCTGCCATCTGCGGCGGGCCGCATGCCCTGCCGTCCATGTCCTATATATAGGACTAAAGGCGCGCGGCGTCAAGCGCCGTCGTGCACCCGTTCGACGTTCTCGGCTGCGACGGCGACGGTGGCGGTCGGCCCCTCGATGGACACCACGTCGCCGCGTATGGCCGTGACAGGGCCACAGAGCCCCGCCAGCGGTCCGTCCAGCACCGTGGCGGGGGAGCCCACCTGAGGCGCCTTGGCGGCCCTCTCTGCGGCCTCTCTGGCGCGGACAGCGGCAATGGCCTCTCGGACCCGCTTCGGCACGTCGGCCATGTCCGCCAGATCCTCGTCGGTGACGCGGTAGGGCTGCCCGCCGGGGCACATGACGCGCATCGACAGCCGCCCGTGGGTGCCGTTGACCCGGTGCAGTTGCAGATCGCCGAACCGCGCGAATACGTAGCCGGGGACGTAGGCCCGCCAGACATATCGGGTGCCGCGGCGGTGGCGTATTTGGACGCGGCGCTGCGGGAAGAAAGTCTCGACTGCTCCGAGGCGGTTTTGCAGGATTTGGCAGACCGCGCTTTCCTTAGTCGAGGTCACTTCGAGGATGTGCCAGTCGGTCATGGCGGACCCTTGTCGTAGTCGCTGGGCTGGTCGCCGTCGCAGCAGTGTCGGTGTCCTGAGCCGCCGCAGTCGCGGCACGGCATCTCGACGCGGCGAGTGCCGCGGCCCTTGATGTGGACGATCCCGCGGACGATGCCGCGCCCCTGGCAGGTGTCGCAGATCACAACTCGCCCTCCGCGCCGTTGTCCTGTCCGGGCGACGGGCGCCCGGCGTCTTCGCTGGTGTCGTAGAGCGGCGGCAGCGCCTCGGCTGGGTGCAGAAGCACCGATCCGAGTAGCATCTGCTCGGCCTCGACGTTGCACGGCGGCTCGCCCGCCGAGGCGGATACCGGGAAGGCCCTGACCTTTGTCATGGCGGCACCGCGCCCTCTTGCCCGTCGAACAAGCCCATCTGCCGCGCGTCCTCCCGGTCGAGCCAGTCGAAGGTCGGCGGCGGATGCTTACCACGACCCGGGCGCGACCGCGGGTCTTCCCGGTCCCAGACGAACCACGCATTGCGCTGCGGCGGCGAGCCCTCGCCCGTGAAGTCCAGTTTCCAGCGCATGAGGTAGCAGCGAGTGAACGGGTGCGCGTCCAACAGCGCACCGAGGCCGTTGGCCCGCGCCGCCGGCCAGTCCCAGTTCAGCAACAGCGCGAGGTAAGTCCATCCCGGCATGTTGAGCGTGTGGCGCAGCCATGCGCCCTTCCCGTCCCGTGCGTTGATGAGGTTGAACGGCGGGTTGGTGATGATCGCCGAAGCGCGGGCCCGCGGGCAGGAGAAGTAGTCGGCCACCCAACTGTCCGGGCACCCGCGGTCGACGATGTCGGAGGCGCAGCACGGGATGCCATGCGCGCGGACCTCACGGACCATGGCGCCCTCGCCGCAGGCCGGCTCCCATACTGAACCGCAGGCCCAGATGCGGTCGCCATCTACCGACAAGAGCGCCCGGATCGCCTCGGGCTGCGCCGTCGGGTAGTGATCGTGCTCGCGCCGCCTCTCGCCGGGGCGCCGCTGCTCGGGCAGATCACCGAACATGCCCGGGCCCGCCGGCGCTGCCTTCGGCTTGGTCGCGCGAAACAGGCTCTTGGCTATAGTCACAGGTCAAATCCCTCTTGCCGCGGTGCCGGTGCGGGCTGCACGAAAAGGTCGGGCTCATCCCGCCCCCTTGTCGTAGTCGCTGGGCTGGTCGCCGTCGCAGCAGTGTCGGTGTCCTGAGCCGCCGCAGTCGCGGCACGGCAT
>CBFHJA010000046.1:0-38890 GCA_965656085.1 uncultured Aliishimia sp.
GATACCGAGTACGCGCAGGCTTATGCCTGTCCCGCTGGTCACGGGCTTCCGGTCCATACCGGGAGGCGGAAAGGGGGGAAACTATGCGCTGCGTTTGAAGGTCGAGAGGACCTTTAGCGCCTGCTCTCGATTGGATTCTGGAATATCATCCCAATCGCGCAGCAGATCGGTCGGCAGCTTAAACGGATCGTATTCAAGCAACCATCCGGGTCGCGTTCCTAGGGCTGGTGCAAGCCGACGAAGCCATTTGGGGCTAAGCTGTCTTTTCCCGCCTTCAATCATGGCGATGACGCTAGCGGTCGTGTTGACCGCTTCGGCCAGTTCAGCCTGCGTCATTTCTCGGTACTGACGCCAAGCACGCAGATTATTCCCTGCGGCCACGTCAGCCTCATCAGGGGTTTTCATGGTGCTCTTATCATGCGCCTGCCGCCTGGATTCGTCGCCGCGCAATCTGTGAATTTTTGGGCTAGACAACATAATCACAATCTGTGACATTGCGGGACATGACACAGAACCCGCTCCTTTCTGACAAGAAGGCTCTTCGTGCTGCCCTGCGTGAGCGGGTCAGCGCGACTTACGCTCACTATTTGGCCGAGGGCGAACGCACGCCGGGGCGAGCCGTCGCGCTATGGGCTGAGGCCGAGTTGGGCATTCCAGTTTCGTGGTGGGACGAGAACGCCAAGCGCGCCACCCGTAGCGACCCCACCCCCACAGCAGACACGGCGGCGTAACGATGCGCGCCGCTTTCCCCATTCACAGAACCATGGAGGCCGCGCATCATGTCGAGCGTGACCGAGTACGAGTGGAAACAGATCGAGGGCCAGCGGATCATGGCGGCGCTGGGCGGGGCTGCGGCTTTGCCTGCGGCGGGTCTGCTGACCGGGACAGGGCAGGGCGCTCCGCTGTTTGCGGCGGCGCTGGCCTCGGTCACGGCGGCCTATCACTGCTGGCTTCTGACCGACTGGACCTATCATCTGTCGATCAAGCTGAAAGCGGCGGACCTGCTGTCGCTGTACCGGCCTCGCCTGATCCGCTTCGGCGTCCCGGCTCAGTACGCCACGCTGCTTCATATCGTGATCGCAGTCATTGCGACCCTGCTGGGCTTCGCCGGGGAGCGCACGGCGCTGACCACGGGCATATCGGCGGAGGCTGGCTTCATCGCCGCGCTGATCTACGCATCCGGTCTGGGCGTCAATTCGCTCGCCTTCATGGTCGCGCAGTCCCGATTGAACCGGGACGCTCTGGCTGCCATCCGCGCCGTTCACGACTGATCCCTGACGCGGGCTTCGGCCCGCTCCGCCCGGCTCCACGCCATGCACGCCAGCCTGTGCAGCATGGCGGAGTAGACGCGCCAGCGGTGGGCTTCGGTCAGCGCTCGGCTTCGCTTCGCATCAATCATCACAGCCTCCATGGCCGCGAAGATACCGCGCGCCGGGTGGGGGCTTCCACGTCAAAACAGGGGAGTGTTTGACATGCGTCCAGCGTGGCACCGGGCGAAGGCTCGCCAGCTCATCAGCGCTGCAGGCGACGTTAAGGAGGCCGCGCATCTGATCGGCGTGTGTGACCGTCAGGTCTACCGCTACCAGAACGCCGAACAGTTCCTGACCGCGCCGCAGATCATCACCCTGGAAGCCGCCGCGATGGAGCCGATCTATTCGGCGGGTATGGCTGGGCTGATCTCGGTCGGCGCGCCGTCCGGTGGCGACCCCATGGGACACGCGGCCGGAGCCGCACGCGAGGCCGGGGCGCTTCCCGCTCTGGTGCATTCCGCCATGGCCGATGGCCGGATCGACCGCAACGAACGCCGGGCCATTCTCGACACCATCGCCGCCGCGCGGGCTGATCTGGACGCCGCAGAGCGCGCCCTGTGTGCGCCGGATGAGGTGAGGGCGGTGTCATGATCTACCGGACATGCATCGGTTGCGTTGTGGACCCAAAGACGTGCGCTCGTCGTCAGGAGGTCGCGCGAGGTATGTCCGGGCTGGGCATTACCTCGGCCAAGTTTCGCTGCGATGAGCGCGCGCCTCATTTTTCTGTCGGTCAGCGGGTCTTAGTCTCGTTGGCAACGTGGGAATATGACGAACTTGTAGAGTTTGAGGTACGGGCAACCGTTCTCAAAGAAGCGAAGCCGGGTCGCTTTTTGCTGAAGGTGGACGAAGGCAAAACCGCCTGCGAAGAGTTTGATGTTGAAGGCGTCATCAATAATCGTGAAACGCTTGTCATCACCGCAACTCATTCACGGCTGCGTTTAGACCCGGACGACAAGCGGATTCTCCGTGTCTGCCCTACGTGTGTAAGCGTTGCCGGTCGCGACTGCTATCGAAGTGGCGCGTTTTATGCGCCAGAGGGCTGCCTATATCCTGCTGCGGAGAGGGCGACACCATGACCCTCTCCCAATCCCTCACCCGTCACGCCCCTCTGACCGAGGCCCAGGAAGCCGCCCGCCGCGCCCCCAAGGGACAGCGCACCCGCGCCCGGCGTGAGCTTCAAGCGGTCCTGCATGGCGCGCTGAGGCGCGTGGTGGAGGGGTGATGGCAAAGCAGGCCGACACTCCGAACCACAACCTGATCCGCTCTCGCTATCGCATCCTGCGCTCCATGTGGGGAAGCGACGCCGAAGCCTTGACCGGAACCGCGAAAGCGTTTCGAGGCGCTGGCGTGACTCAAGAGCAGGTGCGCGCGATCTGCGAAGGGGGCGAAGCATGACCCGCCGCCCCGATCACATACCCGCCCGCAAGGCCATTCCCAAGGCAACCAAGCTGGCTGTGTTCGCTCGCTCTGGCGGCAAGTGCGAGGCCGAGGGCTGCGACCGCGCCGGGCGTGAGATTGACCACATCAAAGCCGTGGCGCTTGGCGGCGGGAATGAACCGGAAAACCTGCGCCTTCTTTGTCGCGCCCATCACGTTGAGAAAAGCGCGGCTGACGTGGACGTGATTGCAGAAGCCGACCGCAAGGGCGGGCGCTCTGGTCAGTACGCTCGCCGGAACAAGGCGAAGGCCGCAGGCACACACAAGCCCATCCCCTCGCGCGGTTTCGACAAGACCCTGCGCAAGCGCATGGATGGAACCGTGGAGCGTCGCCAGCCATGAAGATCACCCTCCCATATCCGCCCGCCAGGCTATCACCGAACAAGCGCCTGCATTGGGCTGCGCGGGCGCAGGAAGTCGCCAAGTCGCGCCGATCAGCGTTGGCGCTGACGATGGAGGCAATGGGCGCTGCGTGGTGTCCGCCTGCTGAGCGCCCGCTCCCCATCAAAATCACCTTTCACCCGCCCGACAAGCGCCGCCGCGACCGGGACAACATGATTGCCGCGTGGAAAGCGTCTGCTGATGGCGTCGCGGATGCAATCGGCGTGGATGATGCCGACTGGTCGCCAACTTACGCGGTGGGCGAGCCGGTCAAGGGCGGGTGCGTCATCGTGGAAATAGGAGGCCAGCCATGAAGCGCGGCGTAGCATACAGCGATCAAGAGGACGCCATGATTATCGACATGGCGCGGCGTGGCGTCCAGTTGGCTGACATTGCCAAGGAGGTGGGCCGCACGATCGGGTCTGTGCGCGACCGCATGGACCGGCTTGTGGCCCAAGGCGATCTGAGCCGTGAGGCCCGCCTGAGCACCAAGAAGCGCGCCGTGGCGCAACCGACTGTCGTTGGGGCTGGTGCGAACGGCTGGGCGATCCGGTGCGCTGGCGCGGTTCACTCAAGCGCCATTGATCGCGCCAAGGTGAAAGCCGACCAGATGATTGCGGCTGGCATGGACCCAAGCGCCGCCCGCCTTGATGTCAAGCAGACGATGGGGCTGGCGATATGAACGGCTGGCAACTCGCACTACGCCGTGAGGACGAGCTGAACCTCGTATGTCACAAGCACGGCGTCACGGTTGAAATGCTCAAGGGCAAGCGCCGGACGAAGCCCATAGCGGTGGCGCGCCATGAAGCCATGTACCGGCTGCGCCAGCTTGGCATGAGCTATCCGCGTATCGGGGCGATCTTCGGCGGACGCGATCACTCCACGGTTATCCACGGCGTCAGGATGCACGCCCAGCGCAACGGGCTGGAGGCACCGAGATGAGCGCACCCTATTACCGCATGTTCCCGCGCGAATGGGATGATGGCACAGCCCCGCTCACGCTTGAGCAGGAAGGCGCGCTGCTGCGCATCTGCAACGCGATCAACAGCCGGGGGCAGCCGCTTCCTGACGACGAGGCTGGCGACCGGGAGATGATGCACCGCTGCCGAGTGTCGATGAGGAAGTGGCGCGCGCTAAAGGCCGCTTTGGTCAGCGCCGGAAAAATCACCATCCGAGACGGCCACATTCACCAGGACCGGGCGCTTGCCGAGGTCGATCATCGGCAGGAAATGGCGGACGCCAGAGCTGAAAACGGCGCGAAAGGTGGCCGAAAACGCGCTGAAAACGCGCTGAAAACCGCGCGAAAATCTCCTGAAAATACGAACGCATCACGCAAAAACAGCGACTTAGGTCAAGCCTATCCAGAACCAGAACCAGAACCAGAAGATACTACGCTGGACTCTGCGCGCGCGAGCGTGCCGACCGACTTTGCGAGCCGTGTCACCGCCGCCGCAGAGCCGGGCATAGCCGACCCCGCCAAGTCGCCGGGTGTGATGGTCATGTCTGAGCCGATGAGCTGGTTGCGATCCGGGGCGGACCTAGAGGCCGACATTCTCCCGACCCTGACCGCATTGGGGGCGCGGGCCTCGCCCGGCTCGATCCGGTCATGGGGATATTTCACCGCCGCCATCATGGAAGCCAAGGCCCGCAGAGAGCGGGAACACGAAACACCGGAGATCAGCAATGACAAACCTGCCAGCAAGCCGAACGGATCAAGCGCTGCCGAGCGCGGACGAGCCGCTTCCCAACAGCGCAAATCCGCGTGGCTTGACGTTGTTGAGGAATTGGACGGCGGCGGTGGAAGCCATGCGCGATCCGAACGACAGGGCGGCTATTCAGGCTGCGACAGTGGAGTTGCGCGCCTCACTGGAACCGGCTGAGCCGCGCGAGATTGCAGCGCTGATCGAAAGCCTCTCGATCATGTATCCGCAGCAGGGCCGGACGGACGCTGACGACAAGGTGCGAGCGCGGGCATGGCTTGAGGACTTGGCCGAATACCCAGCCGACGCGATCAAGGCTGGGTGTGTCGCATGGCGGCGCTCCGATACAGCCTGGATGCCGACACCGGGGCAGTTGATCGCCAAGATCGAGCCGATTGTTTCGCACCGCCGCCGACTGCTTCAGCGCGGCGCGGATTTGCAGGACAGCGAAAAGCACGCGGCGTTTGAGCGAATTGTCAAGTGGCGGCGTGATGAGGGGCGCGCGGACATTGCCTGATTTGATCCGCCAAGCACAGGAACGCGCGGCATGATCCACGCTCTCAAACGCTGGCTATACCGCCGCCGCCGCATGGCATGGGGCCGGAAGGTAAACGGCGGGACTCTCACTCACACACAAGCGGGAAAGGCGAGGACATGGCGGTGAATGAGACAAAGCGCCTGCGGAACGCGGCGGCGCGCCTGCGGGTTACGGTGCAAGAGATGCTGGCCCCGGCCAGCGCCACGCCCAGCCCGCACCGGGTGAAGCTGGACAAGGCTTTGCGTGAGGTGGAGCTGGCGGTTCACGCACTGGATAGGGCCGAGGCGATGGATAAAGTGCAGCGGCTTGGTGAGGAAATCGACGCCAGCGAGCGGGAGGGCTGAGAGCATGGCGAAGTCATCTCACAAGAACAAGAAATCGAAGCTCAAGAAGGCGGGCATGTTTGCCGCGCCTGAAGCCCCCAAGAAGCACGCCTGCGGCAAGAAGGTCTACACTCCGGACCCGGAGCGCAGCGGCCCGACGCCGGAGACCAAGCGCCGGCTGCGCGAAGACGGCCCGACCTGCGAGATTCAGCGGCTGGTCTGGCAGGGCAAGATCAGCGAGGCCCAGTCCGACGCCATTCATCGCTATGCCCGCCTTCTCGCCACGGCGGGTCTTCTGGGTAAGGCCCCGCAGTCATGGATCAAGCAGCTTGTCGATAACGGGGGCGGCTCCGAGGTCTCACCGGAGAGACGCGAGGAAGCGATGCGCGCGGTGAGGCGGGACATATGGCCCGCGCTCGACGGCCACGAGGTCAGGCACCTTGGCCGCGTCTGTCGCCAGGAGCGCAGCGATGCGCCTGGCCATGTCGCCAACGGGGCGAAGACCCTTGTGAAGCTCTTGATCGGCGGTGAGCGAAATGCCGCTTGACACGCTACGCGCTTTGCGCGTAATTTCCGTTTGATAACGGGTCGCACTTCGGCCTAAGCACAGAACACCGCTCTACCGGCGAGACGCCGGATGCGGGAATGGCAGAGGTGGGAACAGCCACCCCACACACCCGAAAGGGTAGAGGCTTCGAGCCGAGAGATCGCGGTTGGCGTCGCGCTGCCTAAATGTGTTGACCGCAAGCGTTCGGGCGTTCGGCGCGCCGCTGGCCACCAACAGCAGCCGAAACAAGGCTTCAACGCGGGACCGTAGGCGCAACGGTCGCGGGGGTTCGCTCCTCGCTCACAAAATTGCGCGCGGCCCCCTGAGATGTGACGCGCAGCCTTCCTTACTAGGTTCGCCGGAGCGGCGGTAAAGGTTGGGGGCGCAAGCGTTTGACGCTGGGCGAGCGGCGGGCTTCGGCCCGTCGCTCTGCAACGGAAAGAATCATGAGTGAGCCGGTTCTGTATATTTTCATGCGGTCAGACCTTGGCATGAGCGCAGGAAAGATGGTCGCGCAGGCGGTTCATGCGGCGAAAATGGTTGAGGGTGCAGGGCCTCACACGGCTTGCGTCGTGCTTGATGTGTCTAGCGAGGGTGACTTTCCCGATGGCGCGCATGTGGTTCGCGACGCGGGCAGGACAGAGGTCTCGCAGGGCACGGCTACCTGTGCCGCCGTGCTTTCGACTAAGGGTTCGTTTCGTGGATACTCCACGCTAAAGAGGCTCACCAGCGTCCTTTGATGGCTCGCTACCTTTCGCTCGGCCCAGCCAAGCGTGACAGCCCGGAAAGACGGGCAACAGTTTCTTCACCGGCAGCTCATAGCGCCGTGGGATGCGAGACCGGCGGAGCACAGCAAGGCTGAAAGTTTCCCTGAGCTGGACAGGACAGCCACCGCGAATACCAGCCCGCCGACCACATAGCCCCAAGGGGCGCAGAGGTGCGGATCGGAACTCCGGAGCACCCGGCAACCCCTTACGGGGTGCGCCATGAAGGCCCCGCTGGTTCACGCTGGCGGGGCTTTCTCATTCCAGAACGCCGGGCAGGCGCTACTCACACAGAGCCTAGAGCTTTAACCCTGCCGCCTTGGCCCGGTCCCTTACAGCCCGTCCCGTCTGCATTCCTTATCACGCCTAGCGTGGTGCGGTCGTTCTCCCAGGAGGCGGGGCGGGCTGACATATGGAGGCGGCATGACCGAAGGCGCAGGCCGATCGCCTGACCACCGCAGCGCAGAGGCGGCGGAATACAGGAAGCTCTACAAGCGCGCCCGATGGAAGGCGCTGCGCTCGCGTCAACTGAACGCCTCGCCGCTTTGCGTGATGTGTGAAGCCGAAGGCAAGATCACAGCCGCAAGCGTGGTGGACCACATAAAGCCGCACCAGGGTGACGAAGCGCTGTTCCACGATCCCGGCAACCTGCAAAGCCTATGCAAGCGCCATCACGACGGGGCGAAGCAGAGTATTGAGCGCAGAGGATACAGCAAGGCGGTGGAAGCATCCGGCTGGCCAAGCGATCCAAAGCACCCAGCTAACAGGGTATCAGTTCTAGCTCGTCAACAGTGACGGGGAGGGGCGGGTCAAATCCTTACAGGGTGGAGCGCAGGGACCGGCGGGTTAACTTTCCTTCCATAAACGCCCTCAATTTTTGTTGACGAACCGGAAACAAGGTCTCGCAAATCGCGGGCCTGTATCCGCGTTCTTTTCCGTGGAGGACATAATGGGACAGCGCGGGCGGAAGTCTGCGGCTTCTCAGGAAGTCGCCACGCTTAGCCAAGTTACGACGATTGAGCGCCCAGATGCGCCGTATGATCTGACTGACGAGCAGGCGGACGTGTGGCGTCAGGTGGTGGACAGCGAGGCGGCGGACTTCTTTTCGCCAGCGGTGTTCCCGTCTCTGTCGGCGTTCTGTCGGCATGTCGTCACGTCGCGGCTGATCTCGCGTCAGGTGGACGTGATGGAGCGCGGCGAGAGCTTTGACGTGGACGAGTACGACAAGCTCCTGAAGCTGCGCGAGCGTGAAGACCGGGCGGCGGAAGCGCTGGCGCGTGGTCTGCGGATCACCAATCAGGCGCGGTATGACAAGAGCAAAAAGCGCGCCGGGCCGAAAAGCCGGGTGCTGGATTGGAAGTGACCGAAACCCGCGCCGAAAGGAACATTCGCTGGGTTGAAGAGTTCCTGCGCATCCCTGAGGGACGCATGGTCGGGCAGCCGGTGGTATTGCGCGAGTGGCAGCGCGAAGAGCTGCGCCGGATATACGACAACCCCAACGGCACGCGCCGTGCTATCCTGAGCTTCGGACGCAAGAATGGCAAGACGGCCCTAGCCGCGTTCCTGCTGCTGCTGCATCTGTGCGGCCCGGAGGCGCGGGCGAACTCGCAGCTCTTCTCGGCTGCGCAGTCGCGCGATCAGGCGTCGGTCTTGTTCGCATTGGCCGCAAAAATGGTTCGCATGTCGCCGGACCTGAACGAGATCGTCACGGTTCGCGACACCGCAAAGCAGCTTTACTGCGCGGAGCTTGGCACGCTTTACCGCGCTCTCTCTGCGGAGGCGTCCACGGCTTACGGCCTGTCTCCTGTGTTCATCGTTCACGATGAGCTAGGGCAGGTGAGGGGGCCGCGCTCTGAGCTTTACGAGGCGCTGGAAACTGCGACGGCTGCGCAGGAAGCGCCGCTGTCTGTGGTGATTTCAACGCAAGCGCCGACCGATGCGGACCTGCTGAGCGTGCTGATAGACGACGCGCTGGCCGGTCACGACAAGCGCGTGGTGTGCTCGCTCTACACCGCGCCAGAGGATGCAAAGCCGTTTTCGGATGAGGCGATCAAGCTGGCGAACCCTGCGTTCGGTGACTTCCAGGGCGCTGACGAAGTGCGCGCCATGGCGAAAGACGCCGAGCGTATGCCGAGCCGGGAACAGGAGTATCGAAACCTGATCTTGAACCAGCGCGTTGAGGTCAACGCGCCGTTTATCTCGCGCTCGGCCTGGACGGATTGCGGCGGGGCGGTTCTGGACGATTGGGGCAGCCTGCCGGTCTATGGCGGGCTTGATCTGTCTGCGGTCTCTGACCTGACCAGCCTTGTCCTCATCGCGCCGCATGAAAAGGTCTGGCAGACGCGCCCGGTGTTCTGGCTTCCAGAGCAGGGGCTGGCAGAGAAGAGCCGCGCCGACCGCGTGCCATACGACCAGTGGCACAAGGAAGGCCACCTTCAGACGACGCCCGGCCCGACGATCAAATACGAGTTTGTGGCCGAATACTTGCGCGGTGTGTTCGACCGCTACGATGTTCAACGCCTCGCGTTTGACCGCTGGGGCTTCCATCACCTGAAGCCCTGGCTTCAGAAGGCGGGTTTCACAGACGAAGAGCTAGAGCGGTTTGTGGAGTTCGGGCAGGGCTTCGCATCCATGAGTCCAGCGCTGCGAGACCTTGAAAGCGTAATCTTGCAAAAAGAGCTGGCGCACGGCGGGCATCCGGTCCTGACCATGTGTGCGGCGAACGCGGTTGTTCAGTCGGACCCGGCAGGCAACCGCAAGCTCGCCAAGCACAAAAGCGCAGGCCGCATCGACGGCATGGTTGCGCTCGCCATGGCGGTGAGTGTCGCCGGGACGGATGCGCTGGACGGCGGCCCGTCTGTGTACGAAGAGCGCGGCGCTTTAATGATGTAAGGGAGCCGGCATGGGTTTCATGAATTGGCTGCGCTCCCCAAGGGCGGCGGTGCAGCAAAAGACCGGCGGCAAGAACATCACCACGTCGCATGAGCTTGAAATGGCTATTCGCCAGGCGAGCGTTGGGAGCGGTGCGGGTGTTCCGGTGACGCCTGAGACTGCCATGCGCGTGGCGGCGGTCTACGCCAGCGTCCGGCTTATCTCTGGCGCGGTGGCGAATCTGCCGCTTCACGTCAAGCAACGAATAAGCAGCGAGGTGCGCGAGGACCGCGCCGATCATCCGCTCTGGAATGTGCTGCGTCGCCGCCCAAATGCGTGGCAGACGCCTTCGCAGTTCCGCCGGATGCTTCAGGCGCACCTCCTGCTGCGCGGCAACGCCTACGCGATGATCGTGCGTTCCAATGGCCGCGTGGTCGCGCTGCTTCCGCTTGACCCGGATCGGATGGAGGTCAAGCAAGGCGATGACATGCAGCTGGTCTATCAGTACCAGCGTGCAAACGGTGCGACGGTGCTGCTTGCTCAGGAGGAAGTGATGCACATGGTCGGGCTGACGCTCGACGGTGTGAACGGCGTTTCTGCCATCACGTATGCGCGCGAGACCATCGGGCTAAGCCTCGCGCAAGAAAACCACGGCGCGACCACGTTTAAGAACTCCGCGCGCCCGTCCATCGTTATGAAGCACCCGTCCAAGCTCGGCAAGGAGGCGCAGGAAAATCTGCGCGCAAGCCTAGACGCTTACCGGCAGGGTGGTGAGAGCGAAGGCAGGGCGCTCATTCTTGAGGAAGGGATGAGCACTGAGCCGCTATCCATGACTGCGGAAGATGCGCAGTGGATCGAAAGCCGAAAATTTTCGCGCACTGACATCGCCATGTTCTTTGGCGTCCCGCCTCACATGATCGGGGATACGGAAAAATCGACAAGCTGGGGAACCGGCATTGAACAGCAGTCTATCGGCTTCGTCACCTACACGCTCGAAGATCACCTCACGACTTGGGAAGAGACTGTCAACCGGGATCTGATCGCAGAGCCCGACATATACGCGCGGTTCAATCGTAAAGCGCTTGTGCGTGGCGACATCAAGACCCGCCAAGCTTTCTACGTCTCGATGATGCAATGGGGCGTGTACTCCCCCAACGAAGTCCGCGCCCTGGAAGACGAGAACCCGCGCGTCGGCGGCGACATCTATTACGACCCGCCCAACACCGCAGGCGGCCAAGGAGACCAAAATGACGCTCAAGACGATTCCTGAGATCAAAGCCGGGCGCTTGCCAGAGACCTTCGCGTTTGAGGCGGACGCAGACGCGCTGGGCAAGTGGGAATCCGGTATTCAGGCGGTCCAATCGCCGGAAAACACGATCAACATTCTTGATGTGATTGGTGAAGACATCTTCGGTGAAGGCGTCACCTCGCGCCGGATCTCGGCTGCGCTTCGCCGCATCGGAGATCAGGAAGTCTTTGTGGACCTAAACAGCCCCGGTGGCGATTTCTTCGAGGGCGTGGCGATCTACAACATGCTGCGCCAGCATAGCCAGAAGGTCACCGTGCGCGTGCTTGGGCTGGCCGCTTCCGCAGCGTCCATCATCGCGATGGCGGGCGATGAAATCCAGATCGGCAAGGCTGGCTTCCTGATGGTGCATAACGCTTGGGTGGTCGCGGTCGGCAATCGTCACGATATGGCTGAGGCGTCGGCGGTTCTTGAGCCGTTTGATGGCGCCATGGCTTCTGTGTACGCCGCACAGGCGGGCGTGACCGCAGCGCAGGCCGCTGAGTGGATGGATAATGAGACATGGTTCAACGGTGAGCAGGCTGTGGCCGCCAAGCTCGCCACGTCGCTGCTTCCCGGCGACGCTGTAAAATCGGGCGCTGCGAGTGCGCGCGCCCCCCGAGATTCCACCAAGCGAGTGGATGTGTTGCTGGCGAAAGCTGGCATCGGTCGCGATGAGCGCCGCAGCCTCATCGGTGACGTTAAGTCTGGTCCTGCCGTAGCGGATCAGAACCGTCCTGCCGTAGCGGACGACGATAATTGGGTTGCCGAGGCGCGGCAGCTCATTTCCCAAATGCGCTCATAAAGGAGATTCCAATGAGCAACATGACCCCTGCGCGCAAGGCGCGCGGGATCGTCGCCGTGCGCGCTGACGCCGGTAGCGATCCGAAAGCCATCCTGAACGAGCTGAAAGCGACCTTCGAGGCGTTCAAGACCGAGCGTGATGAGGAAATCTCCGCGCTCAAGAAGGGTCAGGAAGATGTGGTCAAGACCGAAAAGGTGGACCGCATCAATTCCGAAATCACCTCGCTCCAGAAGTCGCTGGATGAAGTGACGCAGACCATGGCCGCGCTGCGCGTCGGCGGCGCTGGCGACCAGACTGACCCGTCTGTGGCCGAACACGCCAAGGCGTTTAACAAGTGGTTCCGCAAGGGCGACCGCGCCGTTGACGCCGACCTTCACGACCTTGAGGTCAAGGCCGCGCTTTCGACCGACAGCGACCCGGACGGCGGCTATCTGGTTCCTGAGGAAATGGCCGGCACCATCGACCGGGTGGTTGAGACCGTTTCGGCCATGCGCGAGCTGGCGACCGTGCTTCCCATCGGCACTGACACCTACAAGAAGCTGGTCAACATGGGTGGCTCCGGCTCTGGCTGGGTTGGTGAAAAGGATTCGCGTCCTGAGACCGACACGCCGACACTGCGCGAGCTGATCTTCAACGCCCAGGAGCTGTACGCCAACCCGGCGATTACGCAGAAGTCCTTGGACGATTCCCGGCTCGACATCGCGACCTGGCTGGCGAACGAAGTCTCCATCGAGTTCGCTGAACAGGAAGGCGCGGCCTTCATCTCCGGTGACGGCGTGAACAAGCCGCGCGGCATCCTTGGATGTGACACCGTGGCGAACGGCTCATACACGTGGGGCAAGCTCGGCTTTGTGAAATCCGGTGTCGCTGCGGCGCTGACGGACGGCTCCAACAACGGTTCGGACGCGCTGATCAGCCTCTACTACTCGCTGAAGCAACAGTACCGCAACGGCGCGTCGTTCCTGATGTCGGATGCGGTGATGGAAACCGTGCGCAAGTTCAAGGACGGCGACGACACCTATCTCTGGTCTCCTGCAACGGCGGCTGGCGAGGTTCCGACTTTCCTGGGCAAGCCGGTTCGCACCGATGACAACATGGATGCAGTCGGCGCGGGCAAGTTTCCGATCGCGTTCGGCAACTTCCAGCGCGGGTATCTGATCGTGGATCGCTTCGGCGTCCGCGTTCTGCGCGACCCGTACACCAACAAGCCGTATGTGCACTTCTACACCACGAAGCGCGTTGGCGGCGGCGTTCAGAACTTCGAAGCGATCAAGCTTCTGAAGGTCGCGGCGTAAGCGGCTCAGCGGGCCGTTTAGCGCGGCCCGCCTCCACTTCTTTTCGCAAGGAGCGAAACCATGAAAGACATGCACTCCGGTGTAAAGGTGGAGACCGCTATCGCGGCAGCCACCCTGAGCGCAGACAACTCGCCCCCGGCGATTGATCTGCAAGATTTCAACGCGGCTGAAATCATCCTCGCCATCGGCGCGGGCGGCATCACGTTCAGCGGCTCTAACAAGATCGAGTTCAAGCTGACGCACAGCGATGACGACTCGACCTATACGGCGGTGGACGCGGGCGACGTGCTTGGCGTCGCCAGTGTCGGGGCTGGCGGCATCGTGAAGGCGCTCACCGCCGCTCACGCTTCCGCCGCGTCCTATCGCTTCGGCTATGTCGGCGGCAAGCGGTACATCAAGCTGCTGGCTGACTTCACCGGCACCCACGGGACCGGAACGCCCATCGCCGCTGTGGCGGTGCTTGGTGAGCCGTATGACGCCCCGATTGCGGATCAGATCTAATGATTCGGCCCGTCCAGACCGCCGCACCGGCTGAATTGCCGGTTACGCTGGCTGAGGCTAAGGCCCAGGCCAACATCTCGCACGCCGATGACGACACGCTGATCACGTCGTTCATCGAAGCGGCGACGGCGGTTCTGGACGGGTATTCGGGCGTGCTCGGCCGCTGCATCGTAAGTCAGCAGTGGCGGCAAGATTTCACGGATTGGGCATGGCGGCTTCGGTTGCCATTCCCAGACGTGTCCAGCGTCACGATCACCTATGAAGACCAGGACAACCAGGCGCAGACCGTGTCGGCGGATGACTACGAAGTGATCGAAGACGCGCGCGGTTCGGTTGTCGTGTTTCGGGATGCTTTCGAAGAGCCCGGCCTGTACGATGACAAGGTTGCGCCGGTGCACGTCGCGTTCACGGCTGGATACGGCGACGCGGCTGACGTTCCGGCCAACATTAAGGCGGCGATCAAGCTTCTGGTGGCGCACTTTGACGCCAATCGCGAGGCGGTTGGAACGGGCGTGTCGTTTGAAGAGCTTCCCATGGGAGTTCAATACCTGGCAAACCCGCATCGCCGGGTCGCGGTCTAATGCCTCGCGCCGGTCAACTCCGCGACCAGCTCCGCGTTGAGCGCCGTGGCGAGGATAGCGTTGACGGCTGGGGCAACTCTGTCTCTGGCGACTTTTCCGAGCTGATCCCCGCACAATCCGCCCGGCTTATGCCTATGGGCGGTGATGAGCAGGTGCGGGCGGATCGGCTGACCGGCTCGGTCAAGTACGAAGTCGTGTTGCGCTGGTCCTCTGCGAACTCAGGAATCCGCGCTGATGATCGGTTCGTTCTGACGCGCGCGTCCGCTGGGCTGGCGAGTGGCACGGTGCTGAACGTCCGGCATGAGGGCGTTGATCCGACTGAGAAGCGGCGCGAGCTGCGGTTTGTTTGCGAAACGGGGCACGCGACCTAGCGGACAGTATGCGACTAGTTGATACGGATTGAGACTAGGTGCGACGGAAAGATATAGGGCTTGCAGAAAAATACTGCAAAACCGGTTGACAGGGACTCGCGAAAAATAGAATCTGTAGCGGACGGCTAAGGTGCTGGTACCACCCCAGCCGTCCTAAGACGAACCAATGAGCTTAGGCATTGGTCGCGTCCTGCTGCGGATCGTAACGACCGGGCGGCGATAGCGCCAGTGCCTCCAACACGGAGGCCAACATGGCAGTAAAGAAAGCAGAAACCGGGCTTCAGATTGATGCGCTCAAGCAAGGGCGCATCACGCTTCGTATGATCGGCACGACGCCGATGTACTTCAACGCGATGAGCGCGAAGGCCAAGCGCACCCTCCTGATTGGCGGCGGCAAGAAGACCGCAGCGGAAAAGAAGGAGCTGAAGCACGACCCAGAGCAGGAGTTCCGAGACAGCGTTTACCGCGCGCCGAGCGGCGACACGCTTCTGTGTTTCCCTGCGCCTGGGGTGAAGGCGGCGATGGCCACGGCGGCGCTGGAAACAGCGGGCGTTACGAAGACAACGGTCAATCGGCTGATCTTTTTGCCTGAGCAGAAAATCCGCATTTGGGGCAAGCCGTACCTGAAAATGGACGTGGTTCGCTCTGCGGACATGAACAAGACGCCGGACATTCGTTCGCGGGCTTTCCTGCCTCGCTGGTGTGCTGAAATCGACATCGCCTATGTTGCGCCGACGCTCTCGGCTTACTCGGTTGTGTCGCTTCTCCAGAACGCCGGGGCAATCGTCGGGATTGGCGATTTCCGGCAGGAAAAGGGGCGCGGCTCTTACGGGACGTTCGCGGTGGCCGGTGCTGAAGACATGGGCGACTGGCAAGAAGCGTGGGACGAAATCACGCAAGAGGCCCGCGCTGTTCAGGAAGAGGCGATGGCTAATCCTGAGTGCGCCGACGAAGAGACCGACGAGCTGATGGTCATTCTTGAAGAAGAGCGCCAGCGCCGCGCGGCGTAGGAATGCAACGCGCTCGGCGGCGGGATATAAGTAGCCGTACACGGTAAAGCGGTCATGCTGAGGCGAGGCCAGTCGCGGCGACGGTAGGTTCTGGTTTGGCGGGGCTTGGCGGTTCAGGAATGGAGCGGCTAGGTGGGCTTTGTCACGGCGAGGCGGTTTAGGTCGGGCGTGTTTCGGCATGTTTCGGTGAGGTGCGGCTGGGCGGGGCGGGGCACGGCGGTCAAGGTCAGGACAGGTTAGGCGCTGTTTGGCGTGTTTCGGTCAGGTATGGCGGTCGTGTTGAGGAAAGGCCGCGCAGGGCTAGGCGAGTTAAGGCGGTCCTAGTCGTGGTTTGGCAAGGTCTGGTCGGGTCGCTTCTGGTGGGGCTTGGCGGTCGAGGTAAGGTGTGGTCTGGCGCGGCGACGCGCGGTCTGGTGCGGCGGTCATGGTTCGGTCCGTTCGGGTCGGGTTAGGTGCGGCCTGTTTCGGCACGGCGAGCCGGTCGAGGTTAGATACGGCAAGGCGCGTCCGGGCGACGCTTGGTTAGGCGGTCCTGGTGTGTTTTGGCCCGGAGAGGCAACGTCTGTTGCGGTCGGGCGGTCTTGTTGAGGCGTGGTCTTGAGTGGCAAGGCCCGATTAGGCGAGCCGGTCAACGCAGCAAAGGAGATGACCAATGGCTCGTTTCACTAAAGCTGATCGCCAGCGCATCATTGATGGATACCTTGCGGAGTCGGGGCGTAACAGCTTCGACCCGCATGAGTTCATCGACTGGCTGGGTGATCAAACCAAGCACGAAGCCTATCCTTGGTTCTACGGAACCGACGACGCCACGGCGGCGCGCGAACATCGTGTCTCGCTCGCCCGGCAATTCGCCAACGGCCTGCGCATCGTCGCGCGGGTGTCCGAGGCTCCGGGCAAGTCGAGCACGGTTCGCGTGGTCGAGCGTGAATATCCGGCGTACATCTCGCCGGTCGCGGGTCGCAAGCAGGGCGGGGGCTATTTCCCGTTCGACGCTGACGACCCGGCAATGATGGCAGAGCTTCGCCGCCAGGGCATCACCGCTCTGGAAAGCTGGCTCCGGCGCTATCGTGGTGCTTTCGAGGGTGAGGGTGCAGACCTGAAGCCGCTTGAGCGTCTGATTGCGAAGCATAAGGCAGCGCTGGCGGAAGCCGCCTGACGGCGCTGCACGGTCACGGTAAGGCGGTCTAGTTGAGGCGTGGCACTGACTGGACGGGCTGGGCTCGGCAACGCGGTCGCGCAAGGGCGGTTCTTCGGAGCCGCCCTTTTCTTACGAGGTATCGCCATGACCCGCACCCGCGTTCAACGCCTCGACAAGCTCCGCGCCAAGCTCCGGGCCATGCCTGACGAGGTGCGCCGTGAGATACGCGGCGCGCTTGAGAAAAACGCAAACGAGCTGACCGCAATGCAGAAGCGCCTTGTCCCGGTGGACGATGGCGACCTGCGCGATAGCATTCAGTGGGAATGGGGATCTGGCGATGAGAGCCGGATCGGCGTGAAGGGGCAACAGGGCTTAGCCATCACCGTGACGGCTGGTGATGAGAAGGTGTTCTACGCCGGGTTCAAAGAGTTCGGCACGGTCAACCTGCCAGCTAACGCATTCTTCTTCCCCTCGTATCGGGCATTGCGCCGCCGCATGAAGGGCCGCGTTAGCCGGGCTCAGAACAAAGCCATCAAGAGGATTGCAGCACGATGAGCGATCCGCTTTCCGCCCTTCAGCCCGCCGTCTATAGCGCGCTTACTGGCGCGGCTGCGGTGGAGTCTGCCATGGGCGGAACGGCTCGCGTTTATGACCGCGTGCCCACGGGGGCGGTGTTCCCTTATCTGCGCATCGACATCACCGACATCACAGAGGACGATGACGGCTGCGGCAAGCATTGGGTTTGCGCGGTCAACGTGCATATCTGGTCGCGCGCCACAGGGCGCCAGGAGGCCAGCCAGATCGCCGGGCCGGTGCGCGATGCAATCGACGGCATCGGCGCCGTGACCGGCTACGCGATCAACTACGTCCAGTTCCGCCAGACGCGCATCATGGACGATCCTGACGGCCTCACAACGCATGGCGTCGTGACCGCCGAGCTTCACCTGTCCGCGACCTAGCGGTCTTCCATCCACCTCTAGCCCAGCCCGCCCGGCGCACCCCGCGACCGGGCTTTTACCTATGGAGAGCCTGTCATGGCGACAAGCACTGTTTCGTACAACGAGGTTCTGATCGCCGTTGACCCGGCGGGCGGAACCGCCTACGCGCATCCTTGCCTGATCAATCAGGAAAAGAGCGTGGTCTTCACCCTCAATCTGTCAGAGGACATTGTTCCTGACTGCGACAACCCGGCCAACCCGGCGCAGGTGTTCCGCCATGCCGACAGCGTGGACCTGACCATCAGCGGCACCGGCAAGGTTCACGTCACTGACGTGAAGACCTACGCCGACCTGCTGGCGGCTGGCACGGCCATCCCTGCGCAGCTTCGCATCGGCGGTGACAGCGTGACCGGGGCCATCGAAGTCAGCGTTGATGTCTACATCCAGTCCATGACCGTTTCGGCCACGCGCCCGAACACGGCTGAGATTGACATCAGCCTCGCGGCCAACGGCTTCCAGGCGTCTGACATCGCCGCCTTCGACACGACCCCGTGATGAGCCGGGACGCATCCATCACTGAAACCTTTGGCGACGGCGAGCACAAGTTTCGCCTCGCCATTGGTGAGCTGCGCGAGCTTCAGGAGGCGTGCGACGCTGGCCCGCCCCTGATCGCGCGGCGCCTATGGAACAGCGAGTGGCGCGTCGATGACGTGCGCGAAACGATCCGGCTGGGCCTCGTCGGCGGAGGCATGGACCCGGTTAAGGCGGCGGTCTTGACAAAGCGCTATGTCGAGGAACGCCCGGATTGGGCGCGCAACGCCATTCTCGCGCAGGCCGTTCTGGGCGCGGCCCTGTTCGGCGTTGAGGATGAAGACCTGGGAAAGTCAAAGGCGGAAGCGGAAAAGAAGCCGACCCGCTCCCGCGCGAAAAAATCCGGTTCGGCCTCCTCTACGGAAACGGAGCCGTCTTAGGCTTCACGCCACAAGAGATCGAGCGCATGAGCCTCTGGCAATTCCAGGCGGCGATGGTCGGCTACGCCAAAGGCAACGGCGCGGACGATAAGGGCGAGGCCCCGTCTGACGAAGACTTCCTGAAGGCGGCGGAAAGCCTCTACTGATCGCGACGAGGTGTGCGGTCTAGTTCGGCAACGCTGCTGCACACGCCGCCCAGCCCAAGGGCGATAACGCCCAAGCCAATAATTACGAAGCCGAAGCCCAAGTGAATGTCGGTCCCGCCAACAATGGCGAGGAACCCGCCGACAATCCAAAGGGCGAACGCGCCCAGCACCATCATTCCGCTCATCTGCACATCCCTTTCCAATGGAGGCGGCCATCGCAACCGACCTAGAACGATTAGTTGTGCAGCTTGAGGCTAACATGACCAAGTACGAGCGCGCCATGCAAAAGGCGGTCGGCTCTGCGAATGGGTCTGCACGCCGGATTGAGCGGCGATTTGATCGCGCTAATCAACAGCTCTCGCGCGGCTTTAACATGATGAGCCGGACGGCTGTTCAGGCGCTCGGTGCGATTGGTGTGGCGGTCGGTGGTGCGCAGCTTGCGCGGTTCGCGTCGGACAGCTTGCAGGCGGCGGAGGCCATACAAGACACCGCTGAGCGCGTCGGCTTTGGCGTCGAACAGCTTCAAGAATTGCGGTTTGCTGCTGATCAAAACGGCTCTTCGGCGCGCACCCTGGACATGGCGCTGCAGCGTTTCTCTCGTCGCGTTGGTGAGGCGGCGAACGGCACCGGCGAGCTTCGGGACTCCTTGCAGGAAACCGGCGTTGAGCTGCGCAATGCAGACGGGTCCATGCGCAGCTCCTACGACATCCTTCTGGATTATGCAGACGCGATCCAGAACGCGGAAAGCGATCAGCGCGCCTTGTCGCTGGCGTTTAAGGCGTTCGACAGCGAGGGGGCTTCGCTGGTCAACTTGATGCGTCAGGGGCGCGAGGGCGTGATTGGCTTTGGTCAGGCCGCCCACGATGCCGGCATCGTGCTAGAGCAGGGCATTGTTCGCCAGGGTGCGGAGGCCAACGCGGCGCTGCGCGTCATGCGTCAAGAGATCACGACCCGCCTTCAGGGCGCGGTGCTCGAAAATGCTGAAGGCTTGCAGGACTTGGCGCAGGCGTTCGCAGATGTAGCGACTTGGGCGATTGAGGCGGCGGCTGGCGTTGCGGAGTTCTTCAATAAGTTCGAAGACAATGACGTTATCCGCGAGACGATTGAGCAGAACGAACGTCTTATCGCTGAGCTGTCGCGAAACCCGGTCATTGAGGCGGTCAACGCCGCGCGCATTCAAGGCTTACGGGCGATCAACGCGGACCTTCGGGCGCAGCTTCAGGAGCAGTTAAACGCGCCCATAGCGGTTCCGGCGACAACCCGGCGAATGATTGAGGCGCGCCGCTCCTTGGGTTTAGGCGGCTCAGAAGAGCGCGACATTGGCGGCGACGGCGACGGCGACCCCTTCGATCCTTACGCTGGCAAGGCCCGCCCGCAAAGCGATGAGCCGACCAAGGGCGAGGCCCTGGCCGAAGAAAAGCGCGCCGCAGAGGAGGTCGCGCAAGCGCAAGCGGAAGCCTACGCCAGCGCCCTTGAGCGTCGCAGGCAACAGTTCTCCGGCGAGTTCGCTCGCACCATCGCAGGCGGCTGGATGGCGGCGTTTGACGGCAACCTTGCCGATTTCGCGGCGCAGCGCCTTCGTGATGCGCTTTATGATCGACTGTTTGAGGTGTTCAACCGCCTCGGCCAGCAGCTTTTCGACGGGATGCAGGGCGAGGGCGGCGGCTTCTGGGCATCGGCGGCGTCAGCCATTTTCGGCGGCGGGCGCGCTGAGGGCGGCCCGGTGCGCGCGGGCTATGCCTACCGCGTGGGAGAGCGCGGGCCGGAAACCATCATCCCATCACAGAACGGCATGGTCATTCCGGCGCAAGCGCCGCTCCAAGGCGCGCGGCCCGCCCCGACTGTTGTTCAGCAATTCCACCTCCACGCAGAGGGCGCGGTGATGACCGACGAGCTGATGCGCGAAATGGACATGAAGGCGGAAACGGCGGCGCGCGGGGCTGTCGCGGTGAGCCGGAGTGATATGGCGCGCGCTCGGTCGCGGCAGAGCAAGAGGCTGCGCTAATGCCGATCACCCTCCCCACCGGCTGCGTTCAGGACTGGTCGCATCGGCTGGTTCCTGACCCGGCTGAGAGCGTTTCATCGTTCGGAACGAACCGGCAGCGCTTTGTGCGCCTTGGCCGTCACTGGCGCTTTGACGTGCAGCTTCACGCCATGGTGCAAGCGAAGGCTCTGGAGTGGTCAGTGCTGGACGCCGACACTGACACGATGGTCTGGACGATACCGCAGGACGGCTTGCAGGCGGCGGGAGATGGAATGCCCCTAGTGGACGGCGCAGGCCAGCTCGGCAGCACGCTGAACGTGGACGGCCTGACGGTCGGCTATGTGATCAAGCCGGGCGCGTTCATCTCCATCATCACCAGTTCGCGCCGGTATGTGTATCAGGTCACGGCTGAGGCCACGGCCAGCGGCGTAGGCGAGGCGGCGCTGTCCATCCAGCCGCCTTTGCGTGTGACGCCGAACAATAACGACACCGTGGAAATCGCCGCGCCGAAGGTCGAAGGGCTGGCTCGCTGGTCTGGCATGACCCGTCACCGGCGTGTGGGCAATCTTGTGCGCGGCCTGAGCTTCACCATTGAGGAACGCGGCTGATGGATGCGGTCAACGTCACCAATTGGCAAAGCTCGCACCCTCACTGCTTCATCGCGCTTGAGCTTGTCCTGCCCGAGCGCACGGTGCGCCTGACCAGCGGCGGCACGGTGGTTTTCGGGTCCAACACCTACCTGCCGGAAGACGCCGACATTGGCGCGCTGTCTGCGGTGGGCGAGACCGAAGAGGGCGAGGTGGGCGAGGCGACCGCGCCGGACCTGAGCTTCGCCACGTATACCGACGATGGCCTTGTGGAGCTTTCAGAGGCGCAAGGGGCTGCCTGGACGCTGTATTGGGGAACGGTCAACCCGGCGACGGGCGCGGTGGTCGGCACGCCGCAAACGGTGGCGCGCGGGTATCTAAACGTCAACACGCTGGGCTTCGGTCCCGGTGAGCGGTCCCTGTCCGTCAGCTCCTACACCGAAGAGCAATTCCAGCTCCTTGATGACAGCCAGAAGCGGCTCAGCCCAGCCCATCACAAGTCCATCTGGTCGGGGGAAACCGGCCTCGACAATGTGACCGAATATAACCGCAAGGTTTTCTGGCGCGCTGATGATCCGCCCCGCTCCATCAGCTATGGCGGCGGCGGTTCAGGCGGCGGGGCCGGCGGTGGCGGCGGCTTCAATCGCAGGATCGTTTAACTCATGGCGAAACCTGAACACGGCGCGCTGGTTCGCCAGCGTGCGGTCTCTGCATGTCTTAAGAAGTTCGACGGGCGCGCGCGCAAGTTCGGCTCGGCGGACTGCGTGAAGCTGGCGGCCCTCGCGCTTCGCAAGCAGCGGGTCTCGGTCCCGCTCCTGCGCGGGGTGCAGTACCGCTCGCTCACCGCTGCGGTGCGTGCGCTGGAAAGCACCGGCTGCGCTGATCTGTGCGAGGCCGTGGACGCGCTGGGGCTGGCGCGCATCCCGCCTGCGATGACATGGCCGGGCGATCTGATCGCCATGCCCGTCCCTGATGAAGATCCGTTCGGGGCGTCGCTCTGCGTGGTTCACACAGCGGGCGCGCGCCGTGTGCTCGGCATGTACGAGGACGGGGTTATCCGCGTCCTCCAGCCCGATCTGACGAAGGCGCTTGCAGCGTGGAGGGTGGCGAATGGCTAGTATTGCTGCTGGCGCTGCGTCTCTGATCGGGTCGGCCATCACGGCGGCGTCCGGCGCTGCTGCGAGCGCCACGCTGGCCCTGACCGGCTCGGCGGCTGCGGCGGCTTTCGCGGGCAACGCCGTGCTTGGGCTCGCATCGTGGCAGACCGCCTTCACCGTCGCGGGCTTCGCCGCGTCCGCGCTCCTTACCCCTCAAGTCAACATCGAGGGCAGCCCGACCGACTGGCGAGCCGAACCCAATGCCGGGATTCCGTTCGTCATGGGCGAGCGCGCCACGTCCGGCATCATCGTTCACCGCGACGCCTACGGGCTGGACAACCGCCTTCAATCCATCGTGACGGTCTATTCCGGCGCCGGTCCGGTTGAGGGACTGGATCAGTTTTACGCCGACGATGTGGCGATGAGCTTCGACGCCAATGGCGAGGCGACGAACGGCGGGAACTTCGCCGGGAATATGTGGCTCTACACCACGCCGGGCGATCAACCCCAATCGGCGGCGCTGGCAAATGATAGCGTGCTTAATAGCCAGATCGGGTCAAACGCTTTTGAGGGCTGGTTAAGCACCTCGAAAATCAGCGGCAAGGCCCACAGCCTGCTCACGCTTCGCCAGGACAGCAAGCTTAAGACCTATGCCGGGGGCATCCCGCGCACGCGCTTCAAGATGCGCGGGATCAAGATGTATGACCCGCGCCTCGATAGCACGGTCGCGGGCGGGTCCGGCTCGCACCGGGTTGTGGATCAGAGCACCTACGCATACTCCGAAAACCCGGCCATCGCAGCGCTTAACTGGTGCCTTGGCCTGAAGGAAAACGGCGTCGTGGTCGGCGGTATCGGCGCGAGCGTGGACGGCATTGATCTGCCCGCCTTCATCGAATGGGCGAATGTCTGTGACGCCAATGGCTGGACGGTCTCGGCAGTCCCGACTTCGGCTGATGACAAGCATCAGGTCTTGCTCGCCATCATGCAGGCCGGCGGCGCTCGATATTCGCGCTTCCAAGGCAAGATGTCGTGCATTGTGCGGACCCCGCGCACCAGCGTGGTCACGCTTTCCGCTGATGACACCGCCGGCCCGTTCGAGGTGGATCTGAACGCCGACCGGCTGACGCGCACGAACACCATCACCCCGCGCTGCGTCATGGAATCCCACGCTTGGGAGATGGTCGCGCAAGAGCCCGTGAGCGAAAGCTCATACGTCACCGCTGACGGCGGCGAGCGCGCGCGCGGCGTGGATTATCCCTTTGTCGCAATCAAGGCTACGAACGCGAACAAGGACCAGCCCTCCCAGCTCGCCGCCTACGCCATCGTGGACAGCCGGGAGACCATCGCCGGAACGGTTCCGCTCAAGCCCTGGGGCGCTCAGATCGAGCCGGGCGATGTGTTCACCATCACCGAGCCCGGCTTCCTGCTGGACGGCGTGGAGCTTCTCTGCCTGCGCCGCGAGTTCGATCTCGCCGAGAACATCGTCCTCATCAGCTTCATCAGCGAGAGCGCAGGCAAGCACACTTACGCGCTGGGCCTGGACCCGACCCCGCCGACCGCGCCGGGCCTGACTGCGCCGGACATCTACACCGTGGACCCGCCCGGCGTGGGCGTGTGGAGCGTTGCAGCCGGGACCGGCAACCAGCCCACGGCGACGGTCAGCGGGTCTGCCGACCAATTGAGCGCGCAGGCGTTCATCGTTGAATACCGCACACAGGATGACCCTGACACCGGCTCGCCATGGGTCAGCGCGGACGCGGGCTGGGTGCGCTACGGTCAGTTCGACATTTCCACAACGGACGTGACGATTACCGGCCTTGAGCCGAACACTGCCTATGAAATCGCAGTCAGCTATATCAGCCAGTTTGGCGTCATCGGGGATCGGCGCAATCTCGGTGCCATCACCACCGGGGCGATGGTGGCGGATGAAGCGGAGACCGCCAACACCATATCGGGCAAGACGCGCGAAGCGATTGAGCGCGCTGAGGCCGAAGCGATCCGCGCGGCGAAAGAGGCCGCCGAGGCGCTGATCTTCGAGGCAACTGACCGGTACTACAAGGTTCGCGCAAATCGCAAAGAGGCGCGCAACCTGTTCGAGCTTGAGCGCACCGAGCGCATCGCGGCGGATGAGGCCGAAGCGACTACGCGCGAGACGCAGATCAGTGCTGTCGGGGATAGCGTCGCTCTGGTTGAAACCGAGGTCACGACGCTGGCCACGAATCTCTCGGCGGAGACGAACACCCGCACCACGCAAATCAGCGCGGTGAACAACGCCATCGCCGCTGTCGAAACCGAGGTCGAGACCGTCGCGTCCGATCTATCCGCCGAGACGAGCGCCCGCCAGACGCAGGTGAGCGCGGTCGAGGATAACGTCGCCACGCTGACGACGCAGTACAACACGCTCGCCACCGATGTGAGCGCGCAGTCAACCTCGCTCACGAACCTGACCGCGACTGTGAACGATCAGGGCACCGATCTTACGGCGCTATCGTCGGACTTTGCGACTGCGCAGGCGGACATTGATACGCTGTTTGCGGCGCGCATCATTCGGGTGAGCGCGGGCGCGGCGGAAGCCTCTATCAAGCTGTTCGCTGAAAACAGCGGCGGCACCGAGGCCAGTAAGATTAACATCACCGGCCAGACCGTCACGTTCGGCCCGGATGATCAGGTCGAGTTCCGCTCAGACGGTCTTTTCACGATCCGGGGTACGAACGGCGACAACGCGCTGCGGTTCTCGCCCAACTTGCGCAAGCTCGAAATCTGGAACCCGGACGGCACGGTTCAGTTCGACAGCTCTGACGGTGGGGTTCAGACCCCCGGCGTAAAGGCGGGCGCACTTACCCGCCAATGGATCGCGCGCGACGGGCCGACGAACTGGTATATCACCACCACCCGCAAGAAGCTGGTGAGCTTCGATGTCACGGCGGACAGCGCGGAAGCTGCGCTTCAGATCGACGCAGCGGTGGCCGTGTTTAACGATCACGCGTCAGACGTTCACACCGAAGTCGTCATCGAGGTGAACAGCGGCTCCAACGGCTCGCACGCGGAGCAAACCATTATCGGTTTCGACGTGACCGAGGCCGCGCGCTGCGGCCTGACCACCGGCACGCTGGGCACGGGCACGCATACCATCGACGTGTGGGTGAGGCATTACGGCTCGCGCGCCGGCTCGGTGGGCGGAACGGAAGTGCGCGCCGCCTCCTATGAAATCCGCGCGTCCATGATCGAGCGCACCGCAGTCACGACGCTGACGAACGCCACGCAATCAAGCTCCGGCGGCGGCTCGCCAGGCGGCACCTACACACCGCCTCCGGGTGGGGGCGTCCTTCCCTAATGAGGCCATCATGACCGATCTGTCCAATGAGCAGTTTGCCGATGCGTTCGGCGACGATCTCGCCGCGCTGATCGCGGGCGATATTGATCTCGCCACGTTCAAGAGCCGCTATGAGGGCGACCTGAATAGCTGGTACACCCTGCCGATTACGGCGGCCAACCGGCTGGCCTCGATCATCGGCGCAATTGACGGCGTTATCATTACAGACGGCGTTCCCGGCGCGTCGGTTGGCGATGATGGCGCGTATGCCTTCGACGCCACGAATGGCGGTTTCTATGGACCGAAGACCAGCGGCGCATGGGGCAGCTCTAACTTTTCGCTGGTCGGGCCGCAAGGACCACAGGGCGATAAAGGCGATACCGGCGACGCGGCCACCATTAGCGTTGGGACCGTCTCCACAGGGGCGGCGGGGTCATCGGCCACGGTCACGAACTCCGGCACGTCCGGAGCGGCGGTGTTTGATTTCTCCATTCCGCGCGGGGATACGGGCGCAGCGGGTGCGGACGGCGCAGACGGCGCGGATGGTGATGCAGCAACAATCTCGGTCGGCGCTGTCACCACGGGCGCGGCCGGGTCAAGCGCGACCGTCACAAACTCTGGTACCAGCTCGGCGGCGGTGTTCGATTTCACTATACCGCAGGGCGCGAAGGGGGACACCGGCGACACTGGCGCGACTGGGCCGCAGGGAACCGTAGGCGACAGCTTTCAGGGGGCGTGGGACAGCGCCACGACCTACGCCGCAGACGATATCGTCACCTATCAGGGCGAAACATGGCTTGCGCTTCAAGGGTCCACAAACAGCGCCCCGGCTGAAAACGCCACATGGACGAAGCTCGCCGCTAAGGGCGCGGATGGTTCCGGCTCCGGCACGGTCACAAGCGTTGCGGTGTCCGGTTCCGACGGGATCGAGGTTGACAGCGGGTCGCCTATCACGTCGAGCGGAACGATTGCGCTGGGCGTGAACGCTGCGGCGCTGCGCACGCATATCAATGTTGAAGACGGCGCGGACGTGACCGATGCGACCAACGTCGCTGCGGCGGGCGCTCGTATGGCGGCGGACGATGTTCCGCTGGCTGATATCGCACAAGGCGGCGCGACGGACGGGCAGGTTCTCGCCTGGAACAACACCGCAGGCGCGTGGGAAGCGCAGGACGGCGGCGGTGGGGGCGGCGGCGTTACGGTCGCGGCGATCCAGACAAGCGCGTTCACGCCCGCCCCTGGCAACGCCTACCCCATCGACACGTCCGGCGGGGCGATTGCGCTGACAGCACTTCCCTCGTCTCCGTCACAGGGCGACCGCTTCGAGCTGCACGATCCGCTCCGGGCATGGGACGCGACCAACTCCGTCACCGTCCCCGGCACGGACGGCATCAACGGGCGCAGCGAAGATCAGATCATCACCCTGACCGGCGCGCGGGTCATTTTCGAGTACACCGATAATGCCTACGGCTGGGAGATGAAGGTGCTTCAGCCGGAAGGCCAGTTCGCCTATTCCGCGCCGTTCGTGAACACGCCGAGCATCACCGCGCCGTCGCTCGGCGCGACCGACATTGGCGAGACGCCCACTATCACGTCGTCTGCGTTCGCGGTGACGAACGACACAGACACGCACCTGCACTCCGACTGGCAGATCGCCAGCGACAGCGGGTTCTCCACCATCGTCGCAGAGTCGCTGGATGATACGTCCAATCTTGAAAGCTGGACGGTCCCGGCGGGCAATCTCTCCACGTCTACGACGTATTATGTTCGGGTCCGCCACCACGGCACAACGCTGGGCGACAGCCAGTGGTCTGAAGCGGTAAACTTCACGACGGCGGCAGAGTTCTCAAAGTTTAATCCTGTTCGGGATGAAATGGTAACTGCACCATCGGCTGGCGACCAAACTGCTTATGAAACGTTTGCAGACGGTCTGGATACAGATGGCCTGTGGGATAAGCATTCCTGGCTTATGGTGCTGGCCGCAGACACGACGCAGCAGGCGCTTCTTAACTGGATTGACCCCGCAGGAACGACGGGCAGCGAGGTCAACTCCCCGACCTTCACAGCGAATGTGGGCTTTAAGGGAGATGCGGTTTCCGCTGCAATCGACACCGGAGCCGTGCCGGGCAATCTCGAAAGCGACACAAGCGTGACAATGTGGGTTTATGTCGCCACGATTTCGACGGCCGGGACAGGCAATCAGCCTATGGCGGAGTGCAACACGGGCGGCAACATTTCGCTGAGCGACCGCAAGAGCTTTCCTGATATGTCTGGTGCGGTCGCGGGCGACTTTGTAGACAGTGCTGGCGCCCCATCAGCGGGCAATTTCTACGCAGTTGTACGCGACGGCACCAGCCTCAAGCTCTACGAGGGCGCAACGGAGATTGGAGACGCCACGGTCTCCACGCCAGAATCTTTGTCCACGACAGACGCCATTCACCTTTTAGCGGCGATTAACAACGGCTCGCGCAGCTCGTTCAACGATGCCGAAATCAGCGCGTTCGGCCTCGCAGAAGCGTTAAGCGCGTCGGAGATTTCCGACCTTAGTTCCCGCGTCACCACCCTGATCGGAGCCCTTTGATGATTATTCTGAATGAAGCGCAGGCGGGCGCTGTCCGGGGGCGCTACAATGGGCGGATCATTGATCCTGTAGAGGCTGTGGCCGGGCTGTATCACCTGCCGGAAAACCTATTGCCGGTTCTGCCGGAGGGCGAATACCAGACGACTGACGACCTGCTTGCCACGGCCAAGGCGCACATGCTCGGCCAGATCGCCGGAACCCGCTGGTTGCGCTGTCAGACATGCACCTATGACGGCGTGACCGCTTACGCTGACCCGGCTGTCCCTGCACTCACCGCCAAGATCAGGGTGCTTGATGAAGCATCCGACACCACCACGGCGGTCAACTTCAAGCTCAACGCGACCACTTGGCGATCATGGACGCTGACCGAGCTGAAGGCTTACGGTCAGGCCATTGACGCGCATGTGCAGGCGCAGTTTGACCATGAGGCGGACTTGGCTGCGGACATAAAAGCCGCCTCCGATCTGGACGCGTTGACCGCGATTGATCTGGAGGCCGGCTGGCCATAAGCGCGACTTACAACCCAACCCCGAACCGCCCGCCTCGTGCGGACTTTTTCATGCCTCCAGCAGCTAGGGCGAAAGGCTGTCACCTATGGACTCTGGACACGAAAGCTCTGGGCTCATGCACGGCATCATGGACTGGATACACTCAATCGGCCTTGGGGCCGTCATCATCTGGACGGTGCTGCTGTCTTTCCGCGTGGGCGGGCGTAACGCTGATCTGTCTCAGGCGCAGAATGACGCCCATCACGCAGCCGCGCAATCGAGCGAGAACGCTGGGCGCTTGCTTGTGGTCGAGGACCGCACCGAGCGCATGGAGCGCCAGCTTGATACGATCAGCGCGGATATCAAGGAGCTGCTGCGCAGGCAGGGGGCGGGGCAGTGAGCGCTGACCTGCTGTTGATCCGCCAGCGCGCGGACGGCATGGCGACGCAAGGCGAGCTTCACCGTGCGCCCGGCCCGATGTTCCTCTGCTACACGCTAGAGCTTCCTTGGCGCGCCAATGAGCGGGGCCGGTCCTGCATCCCCACCGGACGCCACAAGCTCAAGCTGCGCGGCGAGGGCGGGTTCTGGCAGCGCTACACCGAGCGCTGGGACTGGCACGCGGAGATGATCGAGGTCGAAGTGGAAGGCCGCGACTTCATCCTGTTCCACACCGGCAACACCCATCACCACACAGACGGCTGCATCCTGGTCGGAGAGCAGAAGGGCCGCGACACCACGCCGGACGGTGACGGTGCGCTGGCCGTCTGGTCAAGCCGGGACGCCTACCGGGAAGTGTATCCGATCCTGCGCGAGTGCGCAGCCGAGGGCGGGTGTTTGGAAGTCATAAACGCAACAGGAGAACCGGCATGATCGGCCAAATCCTACAGACCGTTTTCGGCGGCGTGCTGGACGAATTGGAAGCCCGTCGCCGTCGCAAGCAGGCCCGGCTTGAAGCAGACATCGCCGTTGAGCAAGCTCGCGCCACGGCTGACATTAACTGGGACCAGATCATGGCCCAAGGCAGTCAGTCCAGTTGGAAGGACGAGCTGTGGACCATCGTCCTTGTCATCCCGGCCATTCTGGCTTTCATCCCTGGCGGCGCTGAACTGGTGCGCCAAGGGTTCGAAAACCTCAACACCGTGCCTGACTGGTACAAGGCCGCGCTCGGCACCGCCATTGCGGCGGCGTTCGGTCGGCAAGAGCTGGTGAACATTATGACCCGTCGTCGCCAGAACCGCGCGGCTGACCGTCTGACCAGCACCCCGCCGCAGGGTTAAGCGGCCCCCTTTGACATAGCGGGAGAACCGCCCATGCCGACAGGCGACCGGTCCCGAAAGGCGACGGACGAACAGGTTACATCTGCGCTTTGGCGTTATAATGGAAACGTCACGCGCGCTGCAGAGTGGCTAACGATCAGCCGCCCAACGCTGCTTGAGCGCCGTAAGCGGCTTTTAGAGCGCGGCGTTGCGCTTCCTGGCGTGCCCTGGAACCACGCTGCTGGTGAGACCCGCCCGGACCCGGAGCCCCTCTCAGCAGGCCGTGTGGAGCCGCGCGAGGCGCTGTCCCGCGATCTGCCCCCGCCCGGCCAGGTCGCCACCTATCTGATGACGGCGGCGACGAACAACACCGATATTCACCCGGCGCTCTGGCGCAACATTCTGGCCCTTCAGGCGCACTATGAGGCGCATGGATCGTGCGAGATATTGATCAGGCGCATCGGATATAACCTCGCAGAGTGGCGCCGGCGCGGCGCGTCGAATGAGCTGGCCGTTGACGAGGACGGCGACCCAATCCGCTTTGATCCGGCTCTCGGCCCCTACATCTGTGACGAGCGCGTCCAGCTTGCGCCGGGCATCTGCTGGGCTGGCGATGCGCCCGTGTAGTTGCCATACGCCCACCAGCGTTCACTCAGGGTCATGGTTGGTCTCCGGGTGCGCGGGCAGCGGCATCCACGCGACAGCATCAATGTAACGCCCGTACTCTTCATCGCAGTTAGCAATCATCCAGCCGGGGTTAGATTCGTCGCCGTACCAGTCCTTCATCCATGAGACCTCGTAAACTTGTTTGGTTCCACGTTCGGCCACTAAGATGCGGCCATTGAGGTAATCCCTCGGCGCTTCATCCATATTGGTGTTCCAGGTCATGCGACCTCCTTCTCACAGGGCGCTTTCTCCACGGCTGCTACCGCGTCCCTGCAATAGCGCTTTCGCCGCTCATCAAGGCTGTCCCAAAAGTCCATGGCGCCGCCGCCAAACTCGTGCGCGTATTCGTGAGGCCATAAAAACATCGCCAAACTTGCAGGCTTGTGCGGGTTAATATTTCGGCTCTGGTTTCTCATCGTGTTCTCCCTATGGGGTGGTGGCTAGGCGTACCGGCTTCCGGGCTGGCCGGGCTCATTGCTGCCGGTGCAGGCGAGCCGGTGATCTGTCGAGTGAGGGCAGCGCTTGTTGCCGCAAGTTTCGCACACGATCATTCGCGTGGCGGTCTCCGGGAGAAACCCGCCCCCGAGATGCTGGCCGCGCCCGCTCGCTTTCACGCATCGGAAGCAACCGCACTCTGTGCGGGTTTTGTGCATCTCTTCGGTCATGTTCGCGCCCTGTTCATGCACATTTCTGCACACCGGGCATCAGCCGCCCCATGCGCGCCCTCGCTTGATACACGAAATAAGGGCGTGAGAGACCCCATAATCTTGCGCGATAGAAGTGTTAGTTTCGCCGCGAGCGATGCGCTGCTTAATGACGGATACTTGATCAGCGCTCAACTTGGCGCGCGGGTTTTTCTCACCCCTTAGGTCGCCGTTTTTATGCCGCCCCTTCGTCACCATGTCGTGGCTGTTATCACGATGCGCACCTGCCCAAAGGTGGGCTGGATTTACGCAGGAAGGGTTATCGCAGGAGTGGCAGACGACGCGGCCAATAGGCACGTAACCATTTGCCACAGAAAAAGAAACACGATGGGCGGCGCAAGACACGTTGCCACCAATTTTGAACCGACCATAGCCGCGCGAGTTCTTGCCGCCGATCCAATTCCAGCATTGTGAGGCGTCGCCATCCCAGCCGTCTACGTACGCAGTGAAGCGCTGCATTAGCGACCTAACAAGGCCGCGAGATACCAGCTCGTGAAGCGCACGGTCGGTTTCTGGAATGGTGCCGCCGGAGAGGATTGAACTCTCGGCCTCCCGCTTACCAAGCGGACGCTCTACCACTGAGCTACGGCGGCTCAACACGTTTTGGTTGCCATCAGAGCTCAAGGGGTAGCTCCCTTACCAAGGGAAAGACAGTCCTTGATATTAAACAGTCTTTCAGCGACGTGTGCAACAATCTTGCTAGAGCGTCCATCCGAAGGCCTCCAGCCGGTCGCGTAGATCGCGGCTCGCCGCGTGGGTATATCGGAACACCATGCCGGGCGATTTCCAGCCGCCCGCGGGCATGAGCCGGGCAAGGTCCGGATCCAGCGCATAGCGCCATGTCGCGCCCGTGTGGCGCAGGACGTGGCAGGACAGCGGCGGTATCTCCGCACGTTTGGCTGCGCGCTTCAGCGCAAGGTTCAGCGCGTCGTATGCGTGCCAGGCTTCGCCGTCGCGCTGGCGCAGGACCGGGCCGGGCGGAATGTTGGTCAATGCCATGCGTGCGCGGCTCAGAGGCTCCACAGAGCGCGTGTAGCCGCCCTTGGTCCGATCCCCCCACAAGGTCACGCGAGAGCCGTCACGGGCCACGTCAGCGGCGTCCAGGCGCACAGCCTCAGTTGCTCGCATCATCGTGCCTGTCAGGATGATAACGGCGCGCGCCACATAAAATGGGCTGGCCTCTATCAACGCCTCGATCTGCTCAGGGGTGCGCCAGTCGGTTCGGCCTTCCGGTTGGGTTGGCCGGCGCCATTTACGGGCGGGCCTCCACCCTTGCTCTGCGGCGAAGTTCATCACCGCGATGAACGGAGTGTAGAATTGCCGGTTCAGGGTGGACGGCGCGGCGTCGGGATAGGCCAGCTTCGCAGCGCGATCTAGCGCCACCTGGTCGATCTCGCGCACGGGCGCATCCATGAAGGCGGCGACTACGCGGGCCATGAACCGTTCCTCTCCGTGTTCAAGATAGGCTTCCACGGCTTCAGCAAAGCCTACCGGCCGCGCGCTGCCGTAGGCGTTCGCGTCTTCAAGCTCGCGCTCCCACCGGCGCCGGATCGCTTCGGCGCGCTTCCGGTCAGTCGTCTTAGTACTCTTGCGGAGGGCGTGTCCGGCGACAGTGCCGGTGACGTGCCAGACTTGGCCGCGACGGACGAGCTTGAGGGGCATTGGCGCATAACCGCCTTGAGGGCTTCTAACCCCGCCTCATCTAGCCAACGTCCGCCCTGCGCGCTAGTCCTAAGCCATAGGCCGTGCTTATCGCCAAGCGCGCGAAGCCGACGCAGGGACGCGCCGGGAAACATCTCCGCAACCTCGCGATCTGTGTAGGTGCGCGCGGTCACGCTCTAGCCCTCCTTGGCTCGGCGGGTGGCCCACGCTTTCGCGCGGATCGCTGCAAGTTGTTCCGGGGTTTTCGGCGCGGGCTTCTTGCGCGGCTCATGGCCGGGCAGGTAGACGCCGCACTGGTCTAGCCGATGCTCGTCATCGCACGGGCAGTCTGAACCAAGCCCTTTAGCGCAATACCCGACTGCTTTCCGCGCCATCACTTCTCCCCCTTCAGGGTGGCGAGGAAAGCCTTAGCCGCCTGCACATTGTCGTAAGGGTGCGGCTGAGCCGGTCCGCCGCACCAGCTTACCCATGTGCGGACATGCTTGATGGCTTCGTCGCGCTCCGCACGCATGGCGTCACGCTCTGCCTCTGCGGTCTCTGCGCGGGTGGTGTTTGAGTGGTTTGGCAGGGGCATCCAGCGAACCGGCTCAATTTCCGACGGCTCAAGCCCCCAATCCGCACAGCTCGGAATAACGCCGTCTGTGGTACACAAGTACCAGCGTCCGTCCCACTTTCCGGTACCCTCGTCAGTCAGCACCACTTTATTCTTTGGCGCGGTTTGGATCGGTTGCCATTCACTCATGACGCGCTCCCCTTGAGAGAGCGGAGCCATTGATCGAGACGGCCTGCAAACTCACCGCCGCCAGCGTGATGAACGTTCAGTTCGTCGGCCCCTTCCGCCAGCCCCTCAATCACCTCATCCCGCGTGGTGACGGTGATGCACTCGGAGATGCGGCGGGCGAAGTCGGACTGACAGGCGGCTTTGGCGGCTTCGAGGTCGCGGTAGGTCGGGTGCTTCCGGTCTAACTCGGGTTCCCACTCCCATTTCATATCAATGCCAGCCCAAACGCCGTCTTCAAACCCGACCTCGTACAAGCCGAAATCAGTGTCCGCTTGGTAGCCGTACCATGAGCCGGATGGGGAATATCCATTGCGCCACTCCAGCTTCCTCACCTCCACCACAGGGGCGGGGCGGTCGATGGCGGAGAGGATACCGCTCAGCTTGTCCGCCCACTCAAGGTCGTGATCGCCATCTACCTCAAGCATTTCGTCTCGAAGCGCCTCAAGGCTTCGCACTGTCTCTCTATCCATTGGTCTGCTCCATAGCTGTGAGGGCGGCGCGGAGTGTGGTCAGTCCGCTTGTCCATTCTTCATAGCTTCCGCCTTCTATAAGGCTTGCCCAATCCGCTTCATCGCCATTTAAGTGCAAGCCATAAACGCCCTCGCTCTCGCTAATCAGCGCTTCAAAATCACCGAGCGCGTCTTGCGCCGCCTCATACACAGGCCAGAGACCGGAGGCGTCGAGAGCGGCTTCGGCTTCCTCGCTGTAATGCCACCATTGCTCTGAGGCCTTTTCTCCGTGCGTAGAGGCCATCGCCCGCGCCATCCGCTCAATCATCTGCTCTTTCGTCACCATGTCAGTCATTGGTGGTGCCTCCTGTGAGATTGCGGGCTTGGCGGATCAGGTATTCAAGGGTGTCGTGCTGATCGGCGTTATCGGGTTTAAACGGCCCGCCGCGATAGTCGTCTTCTTCGCCCTCCAGCGTCATGTCTGCGATTAGCGCCCGGAACGCCTCCAGCTCCTTCACCCGCTCCTCTGCAGGGGCTGGCTTGGCTGGCACGCGACCGGAGCCGTTGCAGTCTGAGCATTCGCGCTGGACCGGCTTCGGTACGGCGCACTCGCCTTGGCACTCGCCATGGCGCAGGTCGCCGCAGCACTCCGGCTCCATCTCTTCAACAAGCCCTGAGCCGTCGCACGCGTCGCAACTGCCCTCCTCTGCATTGAGGGCGGCGGCTATGCGGGCGGCGAGCCGCTCACCATCAAAATGATGGGTGGGGGTTTGCGGCGCTTCGCCAATAAACAGCTCCTCCTCCATTACGCAGAGGGTGGTTTTGTTCGCGTCTTGGATTGCATCGCCCGCAGCCCTAAACGGCCCCTTCGGTTCGTATAGATCAGTCATCTCGTCTCCCTCTGTGCTTCATCGGGCTGGGGGAGGGTCACGCCGCGCTCCTTCCCGCCAGTATCTCGTTGACCTCGCGCTCAAGATCGGCGCGCCCAAGGCCGGGGATGATGCGCCGGCAGATCAGGTCCACCGCGCGGTCGTAGAATTGCTCGAACTCGGCTTGATCCATCTTGTCGAAGGCGATGGACGCGGGCGTGCTTTGCATCTGCCCCGTCTCCGCATTCACAACGTCATCGGTGTGGCCTATGCCGAGCTTGATCCCGTCGCTTAGGGCCTCTTGCGTGGCGAACACGCCCGACTGCTGGTTCTCAAACACCAACGCGATCAGCGCCCAATACTTGCGGTGATGGGCGATGTTGCGCGGCTGCTGCACCTTGGCCCGCAACACCTTCCCGCGTGGAAGGTCCGCCCATAGCTCCGCAGAGCGCGGATCGGCGAACGAGATTTTCCCAAGCGGGGTGATGGTGAAAAGAATGTCGCGGGCCATGGTGCGCCTCAGAACGGGATATCTGAATCATCAAAATCAGGCGCAGCCGACTGGTCAGCGCCCGGCCCGGTTCCGACGCGGGATGCGCCTTGCGACTGCTTGGGCTTGATCGACACGTTCAGCCACGGATTGCCGTTCTTGTCAGTGCGGCGCTCGCCGGTCTCCCGATCGGTCGCGGGGTATATGTCAAGAAAGCACAGCGTCCCGTCAGGAAGCGCCACGGTGCCAGAGTAGGCGGCCCTGGCGTCGGCTTCGGTGTTCTTGAACGCGCTGCCGCGTCCAGGCTTGGGGGTGTAGTCGCTCATTCGCCAAGTTCCTTTTTCCGGCGTTCAATCAAGTCCACGAAAAAGCTGCGCGTGACGGCGGGCAGGTTTTCGCTGGACAATTGGTCTTTGTTCTCGCGCTGAAGGCGCTTCAGATCGTCCACAGACGACGCGCTTGCGACAGCGGCCTTGAACGACACCGCCCACTTCTCAAGCGCAGAGCGGGCCTGCTCCTGGGCCTCGTTGAGCTTGGCGCGGGTTGCGCCCTCGCTCTCATGTTCAACGCGGTCTTCTTCCTCTTTCGCGTCCTCGCGGTCGGTGATGAGAAAGGTCTTTTTCAGCATCTCCTTGAGAGCGTTCGTGCCAGCCTTGGCAAACGCCTTGTCGGAGTTGTCAGTCCCCGCCCCGGCGTAGCGGATCGCCCGCGCGTCGGTCGCGTCGTCCATGTTCTCGAACCGAAACTCAAAGAGTGCATCGCAGCGGTTGCCGGAGTAGGAGCGCTCCACAAGGTGCATCTCCATCCATATTCCGTTGGCGTCGAGAAGCGAGCGCATTCCGTGAAGCACGCCTTCAATCGTGTGTGCCTTGATCTTGTAAGAGCCCATCGTGATTTCGTCTTTGCCCACGCCGCTCGCGGCCTTGCGGATCGCAGCCATGCGCTGCGTCAGGCTGCGCTGGTCTTTTTCTTTGCGGGTGGTATCTTCTGCGGCGTCAATGGGCTCATCGCCCTCAACCACTCCCACTCGCTCTCCGGTATCGGGTGCGACATCAACCATGTCCAAACGCTCCAAGGGTTGCGCCGCCTGCCATCAATCTCGCAGCGGCATATTTCGTCAGATAGAAGCTCGCCCGTTTCCGGGTCCACTTCGCCGGGCTCCCACCAGATGCGGGCGGGAACCCATGGGCCTTGCGCCCACTTGCCGTAAGAGAAGCGGCGGACGCGGTAGAAGCCCGCTTGCGGCTCATCTTCGCGCGGGGTGAACGGCCATTCCCGGCCCTCGCTGGCGGCTTCCCACCATGCCCAGCGGTCGGCAGATTGCGTTGGCGTTCGCATGGCATCTCATGTCTCCTGATAAAAAGCCGAGGCGGACGGAGGGGTGCGCCCGCCCCGGCAGTTGCGCCTAGTCCGCCATGGGGGAGGATGCGGGGGCGCATTCGGATTGACCCCGGTAAGGGTCGGCGTTGTCGGGGTCGCGAAACTCAGGGCGGATCACGCCGCCGTCGCGCCGGTCAGTGATCGGCTCCCCGCGCGTATGACAGACAGTCACGGCGCGGGATCGGGTTTCAGCGTCCCTGGTGATCGCCTTCGCGCGGGTCGCGTGGCGCTGGATGCAGTCAAGCTCTGCGCTGATCTGCTCCATGCGCTGCGCAATGACGGCCGGCGCGGCGTGAGGGCTGTTCGCCAGCATGGTTTGCACGCGGGAGGCTTCCACCCATGCGAGCTGGATAGCGCGCAGGGAGGCGTCGAGTTGGGTGAGCTGGCTCATATCAATATCCTCCAGCGATAGCGGCGAAGGTCAGGGCGGCGATCAGCACGGCCATGAACAGGCCGAAGTGGATTAGCTCAGAGAGGGTGGAGAGGATGCGGCGGGTCATAGGAGCGCCCACAGTCGAGCGGCAAGCCGGGCCAACTCCGGCTGGTCAAGCTCGTCCGCCATCTCATCAAGGCGTGTCGCCACAAGCGTGACTTGTTCTTCAGCCTCAATCATGAAGTTGACGTCTCGCGCCAGCTCTTCAATGCGGTTAGCAACCGTTTCAATGGTGATTACCGCCATCACGCTTCCTCGCTTTCCAGAGCTTCACGCTCCATTGCGCTTTCGACCGCCCCGCGCCCAATCAAAGCTTCAAGCTGCTCAACGGTGACGAACCGGCCCTCGCCTTCGTAGTGAAAGCCCTCAAGCGCAGCCCGAAAGCCGGTGGGGGAGGCGGGGTCGCGGTGAATGGTGATGGTTGCGAGGGGGGTCATCACAGCCCCCGCCCGTCATGGAAGCGGCCAACGCCAAGCTCACGGGCGCCAAGGCGCTCATCGGCGTATTCATCGCAGAAGGGCTCGACGGCTGCTAAAGCCCGGATGCGCACATGGCGCGGGCCGTTCGGGTCCATCGCCAGCGCGGCGACGCGGGCCGGGTCATGGCCCAGCGCGATCAGCTTGGCGCGGCGTTGTTCGGGTGTGCGGTGCATGTCGGTCCTCCCGTTGGGGTATGACCTGACATTCACATATCGTGACAATGGATGCAATAAGAAAATATCACAGAATGTGATTTTTGGGGCTTCACGCCCGCGCCGAACGGTCTTATCAAGGGGTTAATGCTTCGGGATTCGGGGCAGAAAAAAGCCCCGGCAGCGCGCAAACGCTCCGAGGCTCAAATGCGGGACGGAAGTGATGAGCCAGACCGCACTTGGTAACGCAAGGGTTACTTTATCGGCCCTGATTTGCCAAGCCCCAAATGGGAAAATTTCATCCACTGTTCGCCGGGTTCCAGGCCACCAAAACCCGGAATGAAAACGCTGGCTCTGCTGCCCCCTTGCATCCAGCGGCCTGTACGGTGCCGGGCAACCCCCGGAACGGTCGAGGACAGGTTCATGGCGTCAGCCGGTTTGACCTCCGGCCCGTTGTGTTCCTGGTGAGCGCCGAAGAAAGCTCACGGCGGACGGCGTAGGGACAATGCGCCGGGCGGTTTATCCGCCAAGGATACCGAGTACGCGCAGGCTTATGCCTGTCCCGCTGGTCACGGGCTTCCGGTCCATACCGGGAGGCGGAAAGGGGG
>CBFHJA010000047.1:0-38333 GCA_965656085.1 uncultured Aliishimia sp.
CGTATGGCGCGGCGTATGGCTGCGCGTATGGCACCTGTATGGCTCGGTTTCGATTCGTTCTCGGGTTAACGGGGCGTGCGGTGGCTCAGCGTTAACCTTAGTGGCGTGGTGGCCCTCCCGGCAGCTTTTCAGCGAAAAGCGCCTGCCGGGCCGCGCCCGCTGCGCGCGCAGCAGGCTTGGGCAAATTGCCCACCCCACAGGGGCCTCGCGGTAAAGGCGCACCCTACTCATCGAGACCCCGGGTCAAGCCCGGGGCGTGATGCACCAAAAGCGTCCCACGTCGATCCCCCGGGTGCCGCGCCCCTGTTTTCTTTATGACAAAAGTATTCTGTGGGGTGAGGGGAGCAGAGCTCCCCCACGCGCCGCAGGCGCGTTCCTTATTAGGCAGGCTTACGACTTGTAGGGGTCGAGGCTGTCGCGCAACCCATCTCCGAGAAAGTTGAACGCCAGCACGACGACGATGATCGGCAGCATCGGGATCGCCGTCCACGGGTAAATCTCGATGCTCGCGAGGTTTTGGGCGTCGTTGAGCATCACGCCCCATGAGACAGCGGGGGCGCGCAGGCCGAGGCCGAGGAAGCTGAGGGCCGTTTCGCCGAGGATCATTGAGGGGATGGAGAGCGTGGCGGAGGCGATGAGGTGCGACGAGAAATTCGGCAGCAGGTGCCTTCGGATCACGCGGCCCGGTTTGGCGCCCATCATTTCGGCGGCGCGGACATATTCCTCCTCGCGCAGGGCGAGGAATTTACTTCGGACCGCGCGGGCCAATCCGGGCCAGTCGAGGATGCCGAGGATGATCGAGATGATGAAGAATACCGCGACGGGGCCCCAGTTGGACGGGACCGCTGCCGAGAGCGCGAGCCAGAGGGGCAGTTCGGGCAAACTTCGCAGGACTTCGATCAGGCGGTTGATGACCCAGTCGATCTTGCCGCCGAAATAGCCCGCGATGGAGCCGAAACCGATGCCGAGCAGGAAGGACACGGTGATGCCGATCAGGCCCACGGTGAGCGAGAGTTGCGCGCCGTAGAGGATGCGGGAGAACACGTCGCGGCCAAGGCGGTCCGCGCCCCAGAGGAACACCGTGACGCCTTCAGGGGCGCAGAAGAGGTGGGTGTCCGAGGGGATCACGCCGAAGAGGCGGTAATCTTCGCCCTCGCAGAACCATTCGAGCTTTTGCGGGCTGGAGGTGTCCGCCTCATAGACCCATTGGAAGCGCACGAGATCGCGCTCGCCGGTGATCGGGTAGACATAGGGGCCGATAAACTCGCCCTCGTGCCAGAGGTTGATGCTCTGGGGCGGGGCGTAGATGTGGAAGGCGTTGCGCTCGTTGGGGCCATAGGGGGCGATGAAGCCCATGAACGGGAGCAGCACGTAGCAGAACAGGAGGAAGATGCCGGAGATCAGGCCCAGCTTATGCGTCTTGAACTGGCGCCAGATCAGGACCGTGGAGGGCGCGTCCATGTCGGCGCGTTCGACGGCGGAGAGGTTCTCGTCCGGGTCATAGGGCGCGTCGTCCACATAGCGGCCGTCGGGCAATTGGGTCATGCCTCGCGCCCTCCGTATTGGATGCGCGGGTCGAGCAGCATCAGCAAGAGGTCGGAGATCATGGTGCCGATCAGGGTCAGGAGCGCGACGAACATCAGCACGAAGCCTGCGAGGAACTGGTCTTGTGATTTCAGCGCGTCGAGCAAGGTCGGGCCAATCGTCTGGAGGCCCATCACCACGGAGACCAGCACCGAGCCCGAGATCATTGCCGGGAGCAGGTTGCCGATATCGGCCACGAAGGGGTTGAAGGCCATGCGGAGCGGGTACTTGGTGAGCATCCGCGTGGGCGAGAGGCCCTTGGCGATGGCGGTCTCCACGTAAGGCTTGCCAAGCTCGTCGAGCATGTTGGCGCGCAGGCGTTGCATCATCGCCGCCGCGCCCGAGGTGCCGATCACGAAGGTGGGTACGATCAGGTGGATCAGGATCGACTTCATCTTCTCGAAACTCATCGGCTCGCCCTCATAGACCGGGTCCATCAGCCCGCCGATGGGGATGTCGAGATATTTCGCGCCGTAGTAGAAGAGGATCAGCGCCAGCAGGAAGTTGGGCGTGGCGAGGCCGAGATAGCCGATGAAGGCGGAGGTGTAATCGACCCATGTCTTGGATTTTGCCGCCGCCAAGACGCCGAGCGGCAGGGCGACCATGTAGACGAAGAGGACGGCGGCGAGGTTGACCAGAACGGTGAGCCAGAGCCGGTCGCCGACCACCTCGGACACGGGTGCGTCTTCGATGAAGGACCAGCCGAAATTGCCTTGGATCATGCCGGAAAAGCCCTGCGGGCCGGGTGCGAAGCCCATCCAGATCAGGTATTGCTGCCAGAGCGGTTTATCGAGTGAGTATTCTTTGCGCAGAAACTCGGCCTTCGCGACGCCCTCGGCCTGACCCGTCGCGCGCAGCTCGGCGATCTGGTTTGAGAGGTAGTCGCCGGGGGGCAGGTTGATGATGAAGAAGATCAGGATCGACACGACCCAGAGCGTCAACAGCATCGTCACGAGCCTGTAGGCCGCGTAGCGCAGGAAGATCACGAATTGCTCCCCTCGAGATTGTCGAACCAGAACTCGTCAATCCGGTGCACACCGAAATGCGCGCCGGGATCCCACGCCCAGATGCCGGTCTCGGGCACGTTGCGCAGGTGCCGGTTCACGACGACGGGCTGGGGGGCGGCGGCGAGAATGCCGATGGCGAATTGCTGCTCGGCATGGATTTCCAGCATTTCCGACCAGATCTGCGCCTGCACGCCGCTATCGGTCGTCTTGCGCCAATCGGCGGCCAGCGTCATCAGGCGCTCGGCGGCGGGCATGTCGGGCGCTTCGCCATTCTCGCCATGGTTCTGGTAGAACTGTCCCCATTTCGGCCATGCGAGGAATTCCTGATGGATCGGCGCGGCGAAATCGGGGGAGGTGTCCGGGGTCATCAGCCCGTTATCCCAGCCATACCAGACCGAGGCCATCGTCACCCCGGCATAGACGCGGTTGCGCAGGATATCGCGGTCGAGCGGGCGCATCACCAGCTTGATGCCGATCTCGCGCCATGTGTCGGTGATGATCGCCAGCGCGTTTTCGACCTCCTGCCGCTCCCCGGCGGTCTCGATCACAAACTCCATCGGGCGGCCATCGGGCAAAAGGCGGATGCCGCGCCGGTCACGTTCGGTCAAGCCCATCTCGTCGAGCAGCCGGTTCGCGCGGGCAAGGTCGAAATCGGCCCAGCGTCCGGCCAGCGTGGGATCGAAGAGCGGTGAATTCTCCAGCGCGGTCATCCCGCCCACACGCGCCATGCCGAAATAGAGCGCGCGATTGATGATCTGCCGGTCGATGCCGAGGCTCAGGGCGCGGCGGAAGCGCACATCGCGCATCACGTCGCGCCAGACGGGATCGTTGTAGTTGAGGTTGGGATAGATCGCGATCTGGCTCGCGGTGCCATTGGCCCACAGATGGGTGACGTAGTTGCCGTCCTCGACCTCGCCCTTCTTGAGGATCGAGATATTGCGGAAATCCAGCCCGCGCGCCTGCAAATCGGCCTCGCCCGCGTTGGATTTCGCCGCGACCAGCCCGCCGCCGACAATGCTCATCTCGACCGTGTCGATATAGGGCAGTTGCACGCCATTGGTGTCGATGCGGTGGTAATAGGGGTTGCGGGCGAAGACATAGCGCGAGGCCTTCTTGCTGGTGGTGATCGACACCCACGGCTGCAGGGTCGGCAGTTCGGGGTTGTCGTTCTTGTACATATTGTCGATGCGGTTATGCAGCGCCGCCCAGCTATTGGCGCGGGCCTTGCGGACCATGCCCTCAAGCTCTTCGGGGTCGGCATAGTTCACATGGTACCGCTTGAGGTAATGCGCCGGGCGGTAGATGAAGGGCGGGCGGGCCTGTGCCAGCGATGCCAGAAAGCTCGGATGCGGGATGCGCCATTCGAATCGCACCGTCAGGTCGTCGGGGAAAGTCACTTTCGGAATTTCCCCCGCGTTGCGCAGGAATTCCGGCGTGCCGCCCGGGCTGAGTTCGGGATTGTTCACCACGTCGTCCCACCAATAGCGGAAATCGCTGGAGGTGAACGGCGTGCCATCGGACCAGCGATGGCCCTCGCGCAGGTGCAGGGTGAAGATGCGGCCCTCTTCGACGGTCACATCGCGCAGGATATCGGGCTGCAGGTCGTAATTGTGATCGTAGCCCACCAGCCGGGCATAGCCGTAGACGACCATCTGGCGCACATCCTTGGTGCGGGTGACCATGGTGCGCAGCGTGCCGCCGGGCTGGCCGATCTCGCGGCCTTTGGCGGGCAGATCGACCACCAGAGGGTCAGCGGGGATGCGGGCGGAGACGGGGGGCAGATCGCCGCTATTCACGAACGGCTGAAAATATGGCGCTTCCTGCGGGGTCTGGGCCGTGGCGGGCAGGGCAAAAGACATGGTGAGCAGCGCGGCTGCGACGAGGGCACGCGCTGCGGACGCGATCCGGGGCCTCGCTCCCCGGCGCGCTCCGCAGGCCGTTGTCCGGCGAGGTCCCGGGTCACGCCCGGGACGGGGCGAATTGAAAAGCAGATCAAGCATGGCAGCGTACCTTATGTCCGGGGTCGACTTCGCGCAGATCCGGCGGGACCAGCCCCTCGAAGGCGAACATATCGTCCCATCCGCGCGGATCGCCTGCACCGCGCGACACCTCCGCGAGGTCGATGGGCCGGGTGATATCCGGCTCGGGCTGCGCCGCGATCAGGGCGCGGGTATAGGGGTGGCGGGGGTTGTAAAACAGCGTGTCGGGCGGGGCCTGCTCGACGATGAAGCCCTGCCGCATCACCGCCACCTCGTCGGCGATCCGGGCCACCACCGCCAGATCGTGGCTGATGAACAGGTAGCTCAGGCCAAGGCGGTCCTGCAGGTCTTCAAGGAGGCGCAACACCTGTTCCTGCACCGACACATCAAGCGCCGAGGTCGGCTCGTCGCACACGAGCAGGACCGGATCGAGCGTCAGGGCGCGGGCGATGGAGAGGCGCTGGCGTTGGCCGCCGGAGAACGCGTGGGGGTAGCGGCCCAGCATCATCGGGTCGAGCCCGACCCAGCGCAACATCTCGGCGGCGCGGTCAAGGCGCTCTGCGGAGGTGCCGAGGCGGTGGATTTCCATCGGTTCGGTCAATGCCTCACGGACGCGCATGCGCGGGCTGAGCGAGGAATAGGGGTCTTGGAACACCATTTGCGCCTGCCGCTGAAACGCGGTGCGCTCGGCCTTGGTCATCTCATGCACGGCAATGGGATCGGCCCCCGGCGTGGCACGGAACAGCACTTCGCCGCCCGGATCGGGCCGTTCGGCACCAAGGGCGATCCGCGCCGCTGTGGTCTTGCCAGACCCGCTTTCGCCAACGATCGCGACGGTCTTGCCGCGCGGCAGCGTCAGGTCCACGGCCTGACAGGCCTGCACGAGGGTCGGCGCACGCAGGCCTTGGGCCTTCATCTTGTAGGTCTTGCTGACATTGATCAGCTGCAGCACCGCATCCTCGGTCGCGGGCGGCGGTGCTGCGGTGCTCGGCGCCGGGATCAGCGGCGCGGCGGCGAGCAATTTGCGGGTGTAGCCATGGGCGGGGGCGGTGAGGATCGGGCGCGCGGGGCCCGATTCCATCACCCGGCCCTTGTTCATAACCACCACATGCTCGGCCATGTTCGCCACGACGCCAAGGTCATGGGTCACGAGGATCAGCCCCATGCCGGTCTCGCGCTGCAAATCCTTGATCAGCCCGAGCACCTGCGCCTGCGTGGTCACGTCGAGCGCGGTGGTCGGCTCGTCGGCGATCATCAATTCGGGGCGCGAGACCATTGCCATGGCGATCATCGCGCGTTGCCGCATTCCGCCTGACAATTCGAACGGGTAGGCGCGAAAGGCCCGTTCGGGGTCGGGAAAGCCCACTTTGTCGAACGCGTCGAGCACCCGCCGCCGGGCGTTGTCGCCGGACAGGCCCTCATGCAGTTCGAGCACCTCGCCCACCTGATGGCCGATCCGGTGCAGCGGCGAGAGCGAGCGCATGGGCTCCTGAAAGATCATCGAGATATGGTTGCCGCGAATCCGCCGCATCTCGCGTGCCGGCAGGGTCAGAAGGTTCGTGCGGTCCGGGCCGAACAGCACGCGGCCCCCCCGCATCTGCGCCGCATCGGGCAGAATGCGCAGCACCGCGCGGCAGCACAGCGTCTTGCCCGACCCGCTCTCGCCGACCAGCGCCAGCGTCTCACCGGCAGGCAAGGTGAAGGACACGCCCGACACGACATCGGGCGCGGAGCCGAACCCGATCCGGAGGTCTTCGACTTCCAGTAATGCTGTCATGGTCTCCTGTCGCTCTGGCGCCCGTACGGTTTCCCGTGTCAAGTCAACCCGATTCCGGGCGGGGCGTCCAGATAAAGCCGTGACGCGCGGCGATTTACCCTCTTAAGTTGGCATCAGGCTCGACTTTCCGGCCCGCGATGCGCATGTAGCCCCCATGAGCCGATTGGACGTTTTCATCAACCGGATGGTCTCGCAGCGCGCCTGCCTGAATCATGCCGCCGCCGCCACCGCCGGGATGCCCGGCCCGGTCTATGAGTTGGGTCTGGGCAATGGGCGGACCTATCACCATCTGTGCGAGATCCTGCCGCCGCGCGACATCTGGGTGTTCGAGCGCGCCCCTGCCGCCCATCCTGACAGCACGCCGCCCAAGGGCCGTCTGATCCTCGGCGATGTGCGCGAGACCCTGCCCGAGGCGTTGGCGCGGTTCGGGCCCACGGCGCGGCTCATCCATGCCGATCTCGGCGGGCACAATCTGGAGAAGAACGACGCGTTTGCGCGGCTCCTGTCGCCCATCGTGGAGCCTTTGCTCGCCGTGGGTGGGTTGATGGTGTCGAGCGACCGGATGTATTTTGATGCCTTGGAGGAGCAGGTCTTACCGGAAGGCGCGGTGCCGGGGCGGTGTTTCATCTACAAACGGATCGCGTAGCACTGGGGGCTCTGCCCTGGCGCTGCAGGCCTCCCCCGGAGTTTATCGGGCGAAGTGACAGGGCAGGGCAGGCGCTCATTCCGGGCGCGTCCTTCCCTGATTTCCAAAAGGCTGCCGCAGAGCGGAACACTATTCCGCATCCGTGACCCCGCGTTCCTCTTGCGGGCGCGCGACGCTGTTCTACAGTGACGCGCAACACGCGAATTGAGGCGAGGGGAGGCGCGCGATGAGCAGCGAAGTGAGCATGTCCGTGCAGGGCGCGGTCGCCATCATTACGATCGACAATCCGCCGGTGAACGCGCTGAGCCAATCGGTGCGGCAGGGGCTGTGCGACCAGATGGACGCCGCCGAGGCCGATGACGCGGTGAAGGCCATCGTGATCGTCGGCAAGGGCCGCGCCTTCATCGCCGGGGCCGACATCACCGAGTTCGGCAAGCCGCCGATGGACCCGCAACTGCCCGATGTCTGCGACCGGATCGAGGCCAGCCCCAAGCCCGTGATCGCCGCCATGCACGGCGTCACGCTCGGCGGCGGGCTGGAGGTCGCCATGGCCGCGCATTACCGCGTCGCGGTGCCCTCGGCCAAGCTCGGGCTGCCGGAGGTCAATCTGGGGCTCATTCCCGGCGCGGGCGGCACGCAGCGGCTGCCCCGGCTCGTCGGGGCCGAGAAGGCCATCGAGATCATCACCAGCGGGCGGCCGATCAGTGCCGGGGACGCCAACGCGCTCGGGCTTGTCGGTGAGGTCCGCGAGGGCACGCCGGAGGAAAACGGGATCGCTTTCGCCGAAGCGCTGATCGAAGAAGGCGCGGGGCCGCGCCCGGTCACCGCGCTGCCCGCGCCGGAGCCGCTCGATTGGGACGCGGTTCATGACATGGTACTGGCCAAGGGGCGCGGGCTCAAAGCCCCCGCCGCCGCCGTGCGCGCGGTGCAGGCCGCGAGCGAGACATCCTATCCCGAGGGGCTGGCCGAGGAGCGGCGCATCTTTGCCGAGTTGCTCGGCTCGGATCAGAGCAAGGGCATGATCCATGCCTTTTTCAACGAGCGCGCGGTGAGCAACCTGCCCGAGTTGAAGGGCGTCGAGTCCCGGTCTTTCGCCCATATCGGGGTGATCGGCGGCGGCACGATGGGGGCCGGGATCGCCACGGCGGCGCTGCTGGCCGGGTGCAACGTCACGCTCATCGAGATGTCGCCGGAGGCCGCCGAGGCCGCGAAGGCGCGCATTTCCGGCAATCTGCAAGGCGCGGTGAAGCGCGGCAAGGTCAGCCCGGAGCAATTCGAGGCGATGACCGAGCAAGCGCTTGTCATGGCGGTCGATTATGCCGCGCTCGGGGAGGCCGATCTGGTCATCGAGGCGGTGTTCGAGGATATGGGCGTGAAGAAAGAGGTCTTCACCAAGCTCGATACCATCTGCAAGCCGGGCGCGGTGCTCGCGACCAACACCTCCTATCTGAACGTCGACGAGATCGCCGCGGTCACGCAGCGCCCGGGCGACGTGATCGGGCTGCATTTCTTCTCGCCCGCCCATGTGATGAAGCTGCTGGAAGTGGTGGTCGCGGAGAAAACCGCGCCGGACGTGGTCGCGACCGGGTTTGCGCTTGGCAAGGCGCTCGGCAAGATCAGCGTGCGGGCCGGGGTCTGCGACGGGTTCATCGGGAACCGGATTCTGGCCACCTACCGCACCGCCGCCGATCACATGGTGCTGGATGGGGCCTCGCCCTATGAGATCGACAAGGCGCTCGTGGAATTCGGTTTTGCGATGGGGCCTTACGCGGTGGCGGACCTCGCCGGGCTCGACATCGGCTGGTCGGTGCGCAAGCGCAAGCGGGCCGAGGGGCTGCACCCGAAAGCGCGGGACGCCACCTATGCCGACAAGCTCTGCGAGGCCGGGCATTTCGGGCAGAAGACCGGCAAGGGATACTACGTCTACGAGGCGGGCAAGCGCGCCGGGGTGCCCAATCCTGACGTGCCGGCGCTGATTGAGGCCGACCGGGCTGCGCAGGGGATCACGCCGCGCGACTTCAGCCATGAGGAGATCGTGCGGCGCTACATGGCCGCAATGGTCAACGAGGCCGCGAAGGTCGTCGGCGAGGGCATTGCCCGGCGGCCTGCGGATGTGGATATGGTGCTGCTATTCGGCTACGGCTTCCCGCGCTACCGGGGCGGGCCGATGAAATGGGCCGATACGGTGGGGCTGGACGCGCTGCTCGCCGACATCAAATCTTACGCGCAAGACGACGACTATTTCTGGCAGCCTGCACCGCTCCTTGAGGAGTTGGTGGCGTCCGGGCGCTCATTCGAAGATCTGAACAGAGGATAACGAGATGGACCTCAGCTACACACCTGAAGAAAACGCCTTCCGCGACGAGGTCAAAGCCTTCCTCGCGGAGAACCTCAAGCCCGAGATCGCCGAGAAAGTGCGTCTGGGCAAGGGGATGACGAAGGAAGAGATGGAGGACTGGCACGCGCGGCTCAATGCGCGCGGCTGGCTCGCGCAGAATTGGCCGAAGGAATATGGCGGGGCCGAGTGGTCCGCCGCGCAGCGCAACATTTACGAAGAGGAAAGCTGTGCCGCGCACGCTCCGCGCATCGTGCCCTTCGGGCTGTCGATGCTGGGGCCGGTGCTCCAGAAATTCGGCTCGCAGGAGCAGAAGGACTATTGGCTGCCGCGTATCCTGAGCGGGGAAGACTGGTGGTGTCAGGGCTATTCGGAGCCGGGCGCCGGGTCGGATCTCGCCTCGCTGAAATGCCGCGCGGTGCGGGATGGCGATCACTACATCGTTAACGGTCAGAAGACATGGACGACGCTGGGCCAGCACGCCAACATGATCTTCTGCCTCGTGCGCACCGACACCGAGGTCAAGCAGCAAGAAGGCATCAGCTTCCTGCTGATCGACATGGACACGCCCGGCGTCGAAGTGCGCCCGATCATCCTGCTCGACGGCACCCATGAGGTGAACGAAGTGTGGTTCACGGATGTGAAAGTGCCCGTGGAGAACCTCGTGGGCGAGGAAAACAAGGGCTGGACCTATGCAAAGTACCTTCTCACCCACGAGCGCACGAATATCGCCGGGGTGGGCTTCTCGAAATCGGCGCTCACGACCGTCAAGCGGGTAGCGAAGGCTGCCAATGACAACGGGCGTCCGCTGATCGACAATCCGCATTTCGCGGGCCGTGTGGCGCGGGTCGAGATGGACCTGATGGCGCTGGAGACTTCCGCGCTGCGGATCATCGCCGCTGCCGGGGCCGGGGAGGCTCCGGGGCTGGAGGCGTCGATGCTGAAGGTCAAAGGCACGGAAATCCGGCAGGAAATCAACGATCTGGCGCGCCGCGCGGTCGGTCCCTACGCGATGCCGTTTGCCTCTGAGGCCTTGGAAGGCAGCAACCAGCCGGTGCCGGACCCGTTCGATGTAGGTGCGGTCTCCGCCGACTATTTCAACAACCGCAAATTGTCGATCTTTGGCGGGTCGAACGAAGTGCAAAAAAACATCATCGCCAAAGTGACGCTGGGGGGGCGCGGGTAATGGATTTCAACCTGACCGAAGAGCGGCAGATGCTGTCGGACACGCTCCGACGCTATCTGGCGGACAAGTATGACACCAAGGTGCGCAACGCGATCCTCGAAAGCCCTGAGGGGTTCTCGGCGGAAATCTGGGGCGAGTTGGCGGAGCTTGGCGTGATCGGCGCGCTGTTCTCCGAAGACGACGGCGGCTTCGGCGGCGCGGGGTTCGACATCGCGGTGGTGTTTGAAGAGCTGGGCCGTGCGGGCGTTGTGGAGCCGCTTTTGGACAGTGCCGTTCTGGCCGGGCGCGCGCTCGCGCTGGCAGGTAACTCGGCGCAGAAGGCGCATCTGGAAGGCTTCATCGGCGGCGAGACGCATCTCGCCTTTGCCCATGCGGAGCCGGAAAGCCGCTACGATCTGCAGTATGTCGGCTGCAAGGCCGAGGGTGAGGACGGGGCGATCCTGCTCACGGGGCGCAAGGCCTTGGTGATGAACGCGGAAGCCGCCGACTGGTTCATCGTCTCGGCACGCGACTATGGCGAGACCCGGGACACCGACGGGATCGGGCTTTTCCTCGTGCCCGCCTCCTCTGACGGGCTGACCATCGAGGGCTACCCGCTGATCTCTGGCGGGCGCGCGGCGGAGGTGACATTCGACGGGGTGCAACTGCCCGAAAGCGCGCGGATCGGCGCGCCGGGGGCGTGTTTCGCTGTTATCGAAGAGGTGATGGCGGCGGCCACCGTGGCGCAGATGGCTGAGGCTTACGGCGCGATGGTCGCGGCTTGTGATCTCACGCAGGACTACCTTGTGACGCGCAAACAGTTCGGGCGGCCCATCGGCACCTTCCAAGCCCTGCAACACCGCATGGCGACGATGCTGATCGAGATGGAGCAGGCGCGCTCGGCGGTGATCAACGCGGCAGGCCGGCTCGAAGGGGATCGGGCAATCCGTGAGCGGCATGTCTCGGCAGGCAAGAACCTGATGGGGCGTGTTGGGCGACTGATCGCGGAAGAATCGATCCAGATGCATGGCGGCATCGCGATGACGCAGGAATACGAGCTTGCGCATATCGCCAAGCGGATCGTCATGGCCGACCACCGGTTCGGCGATCAGGACTACCATCTGGACCGGTTCCTTGAGCTTTCCGCCGCATAAAGCACCGGACTCCGGGGCGCAGGGGCTGATCGGCTACGAGATCGACCTCACCGCCCCGGATGGCACCGCGCGCGTTGTGCTGGACGTGGAGGCGCGGCACATGAACCGGGTGGGCTCGCTCCATGGCGGTATCCATTGCATGATGCTCGACGCCGCCGCGGGGTTCGCCGCCTCGCGCCATCTGGCCGCGGGCGGGCCGGAGATCGTGCCGGTCATCACGCTCTCGCTCACCACCGCCTATATCGGGCCGGGCGGCACCGGGCAGGTCACGGCGCGGGGCTGGGTCACCGGGGGCGGCTACAAGATCGTCCATGCCGAGGCGGAGATTTGCGACGCGCAAGGGCAGGTTTTGTCGCGCGGGCAGGGCGTATTCAAAAGGACGAAGGAATGACGGCACGGCTGGAAGACCGGGGCGACCGGGTGATCATCTGGAACGGCAATCAGGACAAGCGCGGCGCGCTCTCGCCGGAGCTTTACGCGGTGATCGGGCAGGCGTTCGAACTGGCGCAAGAGCGGCGCGTGCGGTCCGTGATCCTGACCGCCGACGGGCCGTTCTTCTGCGCGGGCGGCGATCTTAACGTGCTGATCTCGCGCCGGGAGATGCCGGAGGACGAGCGGCGCGGCCAGATCGACAAGCTGCATGACCTGTTGCGCCTGATCCGCACCTCGCCGGTGCCGGTGATCTGTGCCGTGGAGGGCGGGGCCGCTGGGGCGGGGCTGTCGCTCATGATGGCCTGCGATCTGATCGTGGCCGCCGAGGGCGCGAAATTCACTGCAGCCTATGTGAAGGCCGGGCTCGTGCCCGATGGCGGGCTGACCGCGTCGATGGCGCGCACGCTGCCGCGCCCGCTCGCGATGGAGATGTGCCTGCTGGGCCGTCCGGCGCTGGCGGACACGTTTGCAGCGCTCGGGGCGATCACGCAACTTGTGCCGGTGGGCGGCGCGGTTGATGCCGCGATGGCGCTCGCCGATGCAGTCGCTGCTGGGCCGCGCGACGCGCAAGGGGTGATCCGGGGGCTTGTCTCGGAGGCCTATCAGCGCTCCGAGGCCGACCAGCTTGACGCTGAGCGCGACGGCATGGCCTATGCGTCCGGCGCGGGTGAGGCCGCAGAGGGGATTTCGGCCTTTCTCGAAAAACGCGCTCCGAGGTTTACATGAGCGGTCTCTGGCACGATCTGATTGACGCGCAGGCCGAAACACGCGGCGATGTGCGGGCGCTGCGGGACAGCCTCGGCACGGACTGGACGTGGGCCGATTACAAGGCGGCGTCCGAGGATGCGGCGCGGGTGCTGACGGAGGCCGGGGTCAAACCCGGCGACCGCGTGGTGCTCTTGGTGGAAAACAGCGCGGCAGCACTGGCCTTCCTCTTCGGCACCTCGCGGCTGGGCGCTGCGGTGATCCCCTTCAACGCGCGCCAGACCCCGGCGGAGTTGCAAAAGGTTCTGGACCATGCGGAACCCTCGGCGGTGGTGTTCACCTCTGCGGTGTCGGACAATGCCGCCGCCCATGCCGAACGGATGGGCGCGAAACCGGTCTCTGGGGCCTTCGGCGATGTCCATGTGTTGCCCATGGCGGGAACGCCGGAGGATGATACCGACGTGGCCGTCATTCTCTATACAACCGGCACCACGGGCGCGCCCAAGGGCGTGATGCTGACCCATGACAACCTGCGTTTCGGCGGCGAGGCGTCGGCCAATCTGCGCTGGATGGTGCCAGAAGACGTGATCTACGCGGTGCTGCCGGTCAGCCATGTGTTCGGTCTCGCTTCGGTTGTGACGGCCTCGGCATATCGCGGCGCGGAATTGATGCTGACCCCGCGCTTCGACGTGGCCCAGCTTTACGACGCCTTGCAGGACGGGGTCACGCTGCTCTCCGCCGTGCCGCAGATGCACGCGCTGCTGATGCAGTATGTGAAAGAGAAGGGCTACACGAAGCTTGGCAGCGAGAAGCTGCGCTACGTGTCCTCGGGCGGTGCGCCGCTGGACCCGGCGTGGAAGCGTAAGGCGCAGGAGTTCTACGGTGTGCCACTGCAGAACGGCTACGGGATGACCGAGACCACAGCCGGGATCGCGGCGACACGGCATGTCGATATGAATGACGACATTTCCTGCGGGCCAGCGCTGCCGGGGGTTGCCTTCAAGATCAAGGGCGATGCGGCGGAGGGCGAGTTGATGGTGCGCGGGCGGCCCGTGATGAAAGGCTATTTCCGCGCGCCTGACCTGACCGCGCAGGTCATCGATGCGGAGGGCTGGTTCGCAACGGGTGATCTGGGCAAGATCGACGATGAGGGCAATGTCCACATCCTTGGGCGCAGCAAGGAATTGATCATCCACGGTGGGTTCAACGTCTACCCGCCCGAGGTCGAGGGCGTGCTCAGCGATCATCCACAGGTCATTCAGGCGGCGGTGATCGGTCATATGGTCGATGGCGACGAGAAGGTGCTGGCCTTTGTCGAGGTCGCCCCGGAGGACGCGCCGAGCGAAGACGATCTGAAGGCATGGGTCAAGGAGCGACTGGTGGGGTATAAACGGCCCTACCGCATTGTGATTGCGGACAAACTGCCCGCGGCGGCCACGGGAAAGATTCTCAAGCACAAGCTGAAGGATGCTTTTCCCGGGCAGTTCTGAAGGGCCCGCTCAAAACAGGTTTTCGAGCACGGCCAGCACAGCGAACGGCACGCTCAGCACGCAGGCCAGCAAGAGCGCGGCGCTCTTTGTGACGCGGGGCGGCGGCGCGTGGATGCCCATGATCGTGGGATGGCGCTTCATGTGGCCTCATTAACCCATTCTTCGTTTCCACAGGGTTAACTGGGGCCATGTTTGATGCCGCGCCCGCCTCATCCTCCCTCCCGCTTGCGCAATCGGAGGCCTATGCGCGCGCCCTTGCTGCACTGGGACTGAGCACCGCGCGGCTGCAGTTCGGCTCGGGGCAGGGGCACGCGCTTCAGCAAAGCCGGATGTTGCCGGTTCTGGGGCAGATCGGCCTGATTTCGCGTGGTCCGGTCTGGTCCTCAGAGCCCTGCCCCGCCGTTCTGCGCGGCGGTCTGGCTGAGGTCGGGTTTCCGGTCGTGATCAATGCGGAGGCCGGGGCGGAGCCGTTGATGCGCGGGGCAGGTCTGGTGCAGGTGATGACACCCGCCACGCTCGCCTTGCTCGATCTGCGCGGCGGCAAGGCTGCCATTGAGGCGCGGATGAAGGGCAAATGGCGCAACCGGCTGCGGCGGGGCGAAGAGGCGGGGCTGACGCTGCGCGTGACGGAATTGCCCTCAACGCGGGCCAACTGGGTGCTGGCAGCCGAGACTGTGCAACGGCAGACGCGGGGATATCGCGGGCTGCCGCCCGGTCTGGCGCTGGCCTATGGGCAGGCCAATCCCGGTCAGGCGCATCTGCTGGAGGCGTGCCGGGATAGTGCGCCGGTCGCGGGGATGGTGTTTCTCCGCCATGGTGCGCAGGTCACCTACTTTCTGGGGGTTACGACCGAGGCCGGGCGTGCGCTTCACGCCCATTGCCTGCTGCTTGCCCGTGCGGCGGCGGAGCTGTCCGCGCTGGGCTGTGAGACGCTCGATTTGGGATTGTTGAACACAGAAGACACGCCGGGGCTCGCGCGGTTCAAGCTGGGGAGCGGCGCGCGGGCCGCGCGGCTTGGCGGGACGTGGCTGTTCACGCGGGCACTGTCGCGGATGCTCTACCGTCGCCGTGCCTGACCGGTTGACCGGGCTCAGACCCAGACCCCCGCAGCGGCCTCCCGGATTGCCTTGATATTGGCGCCATAGGGCGCGGGGTCTTGGACCGATCCGCCACGGAAGACCGCTGAGCCCGCGACCAGCACATCCGCACCGGCCTTTGCGACCGACGGCGCTGTGCTCGGATCGACCCCGCCGTCGATCTCGATATGCACGGGGCGATCCCCGATCATGTCGCGCAACATCTTGATCTTGCGCGACATGTCGATGAATTTCTGGCCTCCGTAACCGGGGTTCACGGTCATGACGCAGACGAGGTCGGCGAGGTCCAGACATTCTGCGACCGCCTCCGCCGGCGTGCCCGGGTTCAGCGCCACGCCCGCCTTCATGCCCGCCCCCTTGATCGCCTGCAGCGTCCGGTGGATATGCGGGCCGGCCTCGACATGAGCCGTGAGAATGTCTGCGCCCGCTTTGGCGAAGTCTTCAATAAAGGGGTCGATCGGGGCGATCATCAGGTGGACGTCCATAACCCCTTGAATATGCGGGCGGATGGCGGCGCAGGTGGCCGGGCCGAAGGTGATGTTGGGCACGAAATGACCGTCCATCACGTCGACATGGATCCAGTCCGCGCCCTGTGCCTCGACGGCGGCGCATTCAGCGCCGAAATTGGCGAAATCGGCGGCGAGGATGGAGGGGGCGATCTTGAGGGAGCGGTCGAAGGTCATGTTGGGCGGCCTCTGGTTGCGTTGTGCTTCTTTATCCAGCGCTGGGGGCGGTGGAAAGGGCTGGATGCCTCCGGCGGGAGTTTATCGGGCTAAGTGAAACAGGGGACGCGTTAGATCTGGTAGTAGTCGCGGTACCATGCGACGAAATGGGAAATCCCTGTTGTAACAGGGGTTTGCGGGCGTTTTCCGGTGAGGGTTTCGAGCAGGCTCGCGTCGGCCCATGTGGCCGGCACGTCGCCGGGCTGCATGGGCAGGAAGTTTTTGCGGGCCTCGGTGCCGCAGGCCTCTTCGATGGCGGCGATATAGTCCATCAGTTTGACCGGGGCGCCGTTGCCGATATTGACGATGCGGAACGGGGCGACGGGGGAGAGGCTGTCGCCGTGCACCGGCGCGTCCGGGTCCGGGATCGCCTCGGCAAGGGCGAGAATACCATCGACGAGATCGTCGATATAGGTGAAATCGCGCATCATATCCCCTTGATTATACACATCAATCGGCTCGCCTTGGAGGATCGCGCGGGTGAACTTGAAATGCGCCATATCGGGGCGGCCCCACGGGCCGTAGACCGTGAAGAAGCGGAACATTGTCGTGGGCAGACGGTAGAGATGGGCGTAGCTATGCGCCAGCGCCTCGGTCGCCTTCTTGGTTGCGGCGTAGAAGGACATCTGCGTGTCGGTCTTGTCGGTCTCGCGGTAAGGCATCTCGGTGTTGGCGCCGTAAACCGAGGAGGTGGAGGCGAGCAGCATATGCGCGGGGGGATGGGCGCGGGCGGCTTCCAGAAGCTCGGCGGTGCCGACGAGGTTCGCCTGCACGTAAGAGGCGGGGTGGTCGATCGAATAGCGCACCCCGGCCTGTGCGGCGAGGTGGATCACGAGGTCGGGCTTGTGCTTTGAAAACAGGTCCTTGAGAAGGCTAGGTTCCTCCAGCCGGGCGATCACGGGGGTGAAGTCCGATGACTGCGCGAGCATCGCGTGGCGGCGTTCCTTGAGGCGCACGTCGTAGTAATCGGTGAGCGCGTCGAGGCCGATCACCTGCCAGCCTTGGTCCAGCAAGGCGCGGGTGGTGAAGTAGCCGATGAAGCCAGCGGAGCCTGTGACGAGAGCGGTTTTCTGCATGCCGGGCTTTTGCCCTGAAACGGAGGTGAGCGAAAGGGCGCATGAGGGGGCAAAGGTTAACGGTGCGAACGTTGCGCGGCGCGATTGTCACGAAAAATGTGATTTCGGGCGTTAACGCCCATAAAATAAGGGCCATACCGCGTATGGCTCGGCGTATGGCCCGGCGTATGGCACCTGTATGGCTCGGTTTCGATTCGTTCCGGGGTTAAGGCACCGCGCGGTGCCCCGATCTTAACCTTTCGCCATGGTGGCCCTCCCGGCAGCTTTTCAGCGAAAAGCGCCTGCCGGGCCGCCCCCGCTGCTACGGGCAGGGAAAGCCTGCAACGCCCCATGTCAGCAGGTCTTTGACATGGGCTTGCAGGGAATAGGGCGCGGGCGCGCGGCCCGGGCCCGGCTCCCATGCCCAGTGCAGGATCACGTCGTGGTCGAGATGAGCCGCCAGATCGGTCATGTCGCGCCCACCGTTCAGCTCGGGATCGCGGAGTTGGCGGCAGATCGTCTGCGAGGGCTGGCCGAACCAATCGGCCTCCACGGGCGCAAGGCGCCACGGGGCGGCGACGCGGGGGGCTTCATGGGGGGCGGGGTTGCCGCGCCCGGCGGTGTCGGTGACATGGCAGGTCGCGCAGGGGATCGTCTCGACGCCGATCCGGCTCTCGCCCGCGCGCACGCCCATGCCGTGGGGGCGGGGCTCGCCGTAGCTTGGGCCGGACCACATCGGCACATCGGAGGGGCCGACATGGCAATTGGCGCAGCGCGGATGCGAGGCGACCTCGTAGATGCGGTCCCACGCGGCGAGGCCGTTGGCGCGGGTGGCCGCCGCCGGGGGCGTGAGGTCGATTTCCGCTGTGGTGGGGAGGGGCAGAAGCAGCAGGCCAAGCGCTACACCAAGGATGTGCGCTGGCCTGCGAGGCCCCGGCTCAGGGCCGGGGCGGGATTTGCTCAGTCTCACACGAAATCCACGAATTTATTGAAGGGCATCTCGCGCAGGCGCTGGCCGGTGGCGGCGAAGATCGCGTTGGCCAGCGCGGGCGCGGCGGGCGGGACGGGGGGCTCGCCGATGCCGCGAATCTGGTCCTGATTTTCGAGGCCCTCCACAAAGATTTCCGGGCATTGGTGCAGGCGCATTCCCTCATGGGCGTAGTAATTCTCCTGCTCGGCGATCCCGTCCGCATAGGTGATCTCGCAATTCATCGCATGGCCCAGCCCGAACACCACGCCGCCCTGCATCTGGTTCTCGAAATTCACCGGGTCGAGCACGCGGCCGACATCGGCGGCGATCCAGACCTTGTCGATGCGGATGCCATCCGGGGTGTCGGTGACTTGCACCACTTCTGCCGTGGGCACGCCGAAGCTCTCCACGAAGGCGACGCCTTTGGCGGTCCCTTCGGGCAGGGTTTCGCCCCAGTTCGACATGCGCGCCACCTCTTCGAGCACGCGCCGGGAGGGGGCGTGGTCCATCAGGCGGATGCGCTCTTCCATCGGGTCGGCCCCGGCTTTGTGGCAGAGCTCGTCGATAAAGCTGTCGAAGAAGAACCCGGCGGCGGGTGCGCCCACGGCCCGCCAAGAGGAGGTCGGGGCCAGTCCTTCGGCGCGGTAGGCGCGCATCCGGTAATGCGGCAGGGCGTAGGGGTTGTTCCATGCGCCAGCGGCGAGTTGCATGTCCGGGCCCATGGCGGGCAGGCCCGCGCGGGTGAGTTGCGAGGCCATCACGGAGGGTGCGGCGATGGACAGGTCCACCGCGTCGATCCGGCCCTCGCGGACCGTGCCGCGGGCGCGGGCCATGGCGATGTGGCGGGGGAAATCCTGCGCGAAATCCTCTTCGCGGCGCAGGGTCATCTTCACCGGCGTGCCCCGCAATTGGTTGGCGATTTCAGCGGTTTGCTTGATGTGTTCAAACTCCAGACGGTGCCCGAAGGAGCCGCCCGCCTGCTGGTTGTGAAAGATCACCTGCTCGGGATCGTGCCCGGTGATGCCCGCGACGATCACCTGCAACTGGCGCGGGAGCTGGTGGCTGGTCCAGACGTCGACGGCGTCGTCGGTGACAACCATGAGCGCGTTCAGTGGCTCCAGCGGGGCGTGGGCGACATAGGGGGAGCGGTACTCGGCTTCCATGGTCTCGGCGCCGGTCAGTGCGGTCTCCACATCGCCATCGTTGCGCCATTCGCGGTCAAGATGGTCGTCGGTGAAGGAGGTCTCCAGCGTGGCCCAATGCGCGGCCTGCTCGGCGGGGTAGTCGGCGGGGGCCCAGTCGAAGGAGATCGCCTCGGCGGCGGCGAAGGCGCGCCATGTGTTGTCGGCGATGACCGCGACGCCGTTGGTGATAGGCAGAACCGCCTGCACGCCGCGCATGGTTTCGGCCTCGGTGGCGTCGTAGCTGCGCAGGGCGGTTTTGCGGGGGTTGGTCTTGACCGTGGCGTGGACCATGCCCGGGCGCGTCAGGTCGATGCCGTAGCTCTGGGTACCGGTGGATTTTGCCACCATATCTAGGCGTTCGATGGGTTTTCCGAGCAGTTTCCACGTGCTGGGGTCACGCAGGGGGACGTCCTGCACCGGCTCCAGCGTGGCGGCCTCGGCGGCGAGGTCTGTGTAGGGGATGCGGGTGCCGTCCGGCAGGATCACGTGGCCCGCCTCGGTGGTCAGTTGCGCGGCCGGGGTGCCGGTCCGGTTCGCGGCGGCCAGTTTCAGGGTCTCGCGGGCCGACGCGCCCGCCGCGCGGAGCTTGTCGTAGCTGTCCGGCACGGTGGAGGAGCCGCCGGTGCCTTGCACGCCCAAGAGCTTGATCAGGCCGGTCATCGCGCTGCGCGTTGCCTCGGCGGTGAAGCTCTCATCGGTCGGCTTGAAGGGCGCGCCTTCGCTGCCGAAGACGGTGTTCCAGTAGGCCTTGTCGGGCGTGCCGTAGGAGGTCTCGAACTGACCCCAAGCGAGGTCCATCTCTTCGGCGATGAGCGCAGCCTGCACGGTCTGCACGCCTTGGCCAAGCTCGGCATGGGGGCCGATCAGGGTGATCTTCTCGGCGTCGATGCGGACCCATGGGTTGAAGCTGGCCTCGCCGGGGGCGAGATCGGCGAGGTTGGGGTTCTCATAGGGCGTGCGGACCGTGTAGACGCCGAACGCGACCCCGCCTGCGATGGCGGCAGAGCCGACGAGGAAGGTGCGGCGGGCGATTTTTCCAAGCGATGCCATGGGATCAGGCTCCTCTCAGGCTTTGGGCGGCTGATTTCACGGCGGCGCGGATGCGCGGATAGGTGCCGCAGCGGCAGAGGTTGGCGGACATCGCCGCGTCGATATCTTCGTCCGTGGGGTCGCTGTTGAATTGCAGGAAGGAGGCGGCGGCCATGATCTGCCCGGCCTGACAATAGCCGCATTGCGCGACCTGATGCGCGGCCCACGCTTCCTGCACGGCGTGCATCGCATCGGGCGTGCCGAGACCTTCGATCGTGGTGATCTCGCTGCCGGTCACATCGCCCACGGCGGTCTGGCAGGACCGGGCGGCGACGCCATCCACATGCACCGTGCAGGCGCCGCATTGCGCGACCCCGCAGCCATATTTCACGCCGGTGATCCCAAGCTCGTCGCGCAGCGCCCAGAGCAGGGGCATGTCGGGTTCGAGATCGCCGAGATCATGTTCGGTGCCGTTCACGTTGAGTTTCATGGCGGTCCTTTCGGGAATGTCACGCAAGATAGATAACATGCAAAGCGTGTCATTTTAGTTGCAATATGCGCCAATCGACTGGCAATGCGCGCCAAGCGCCTTCCCTGACCGGGGCGTGTCTGTATTGGAATATCTATGAGCCTGTCTGCAAAATACCACATCGCGGCCGGTCTGCGCGCCTTGGCAAGCGATCTCGGCTTCGATCCGGTGCCGCTGATCGTGCAGGCCGGGCTGCCGCGCGATTTTCTGGAGGGGCCGGAGCGGCCGGTGACCGGGCCGCAATATTTCGCACTGTGGAACCAGTTGGCCGCCGCCCTGCCGGGGGCCGATCTGCCCAAGACACTGAGTGATCTGGTGCTGAACGGCGCGCAGGACCCCTCGGGCTATGCCTTCTATTCCAGCCCGACGCTGCGGGTCGGGATGCAGCGTAAGGTGCTGTTCAAGCCGCTGATCATGCCGATCCGGTTCGACATCTGCGAGACCGGTGGCACGGTGACGCTCGTGGCCGCCTCCGCGATCCCCGGGCACAAGCTCCCCGAGATCATCGGCTGGTTCTACATGGTCTTTCTGCTCTCGATTGCCCGGCGCGGCACGGCTGTGCAGATCGTGCCGCGCCGGGTGGAGGTGGCCGCGCCATGGCCGGGGTGGCGCGATGCGGAGGCGGTGTTCGGGGGGCATCCGGAGGTCACCGGGCGGTTTGCGCTGTCGCTGCGCGCGTCCGACATGGACCGCCCGCTGATCACCCGCGACCCGTCCGGCTGGGAGGATGTGGCCCGCGACTTCGAGAAAAGCTTTGCCGGGCAGATGGTGCCGGGCAGCACCGCCGAACGGGTTCGGCACGCTCTTCTTGAAGGTCTGCCCGGCGGGCAGGCCGGGGCCGATCAGATCGCCCTGCGGATGGGGCTGTCGAAGCGCTCGTTGCAGCGGCGGCTTGGGGCCGAAGGATTGCCCTTCAAGGAAATCCTCGAAGACACCCGCCGGGCGCTCGCGCTCAGCTACCTGCAACGGCCCGATCTGAGCGTGCAGGAAATCGCCCTTCTTTTAGGCTTTCAGGACCCCTCTTCCTTCTTCCGGGCGTTCAAAAGCTGGACCGGGCAGACCCCGGCGGCGCTGCGCGGCCTGCGGTAGTTGTCCTCGTCCGGCGGGCAGGGCATGGTGCCGCCATGCGCATGCCCCCCGCCTATCTGCCCGGTCTGCCGGACCTGCCCAACACCGTTCTGATGCTCGCCATCGGGCTGGCGGGCGCGCTGGTGGCATGGGCCGCAGGGCTGCCGATGCCGTTCCTGATGGGCGCGCTCGGTTCGGTCGGGTTCTATGCTGCGGTGCAGACCGCGCGGGGCAAGGGCGATGCGCGCTTTCCCAAGCCCTTGCGGCGGCTCTTCGTGGGGCTGATCGGCGTGATGATCGGCGCCAGCTTCACCCGCGATCTGCTCGCCGCACTGCCCGGCATCTGGCCCTCGCTGCTCGCGATGGTGGCGTTCGTGGCTGTGGCCATCGCGCTCGGCTACGGGATTTTCCGCGCGCTGGGCGGGTACGATCCGGTCACTGCTTTCTATTCGGCCATGCCCGGCGGGCTGATCGAGGCCGTGGCGCTCGGCGAGGAGGCCGGGGCCGATCTCAAGCGGCTTGCGCTGGCGCATTTCGCGCGGGTGGTGCTCGTCGTGATCGCGGTGCCGATGCTTTATCTTTACTGGACGGGCCAAGCGGTCGGCAGCGCGGGCGGGCAGAGTTTCGAGACGCGGCCATGGGGGTGGCTCGATGTGATCGAACTTTTCGCGCTCGCGTGGGCCGGGGCCAAGCTCGGCCCCTATCTGCGGCTTCCGGCGGCGCATATGGTCGGCCCCCTTGTGCTAAGCGCGGCGCTGCATGGCACCGGGCTGCTGCACCTGTCGCCGCCCTTCTGGCTGCTCGCGACGGCGCAACTCATGGTCGGGACCGGGCTCGGGGTCAGTTTCGCCGGGGCCAGCGGGCGCGATCTGGGACGGGCCTTCGGGCTCGCGGTGATCTATGTGGTGCTGATCCTCGGGCTGGCCTTCGCGGTGTCGGTGCTGCTGGGCGGTGTGTTGCCGTTCGGGTTCGACACGCTCTTCGTGAGTTTTGCGCCGGGCGGGGTGACGGAGATGGGGCTGGTGGCTTTGAGCCTTGGGATCAGCCCGGTGATCGTGACCGTGCATCATGTGTTCCGGATCGGGCTCACGGTCTGGGTTGCCGGGCTTGTGGCAGCGCGGCTGCGGTAGGAGGCAGGGACGCGCCTTTGGCGCGTGGGGGAGCGCTGCTCCCCTCGCCCCTCGGGATATTTTTGGCCAAAGGAAGACAGGCAGAGCGCCCGGCGGATCGGCGTGGGATTCTGTTGGGGCAGGCGGTTTTGGGTGCGGCGCTAGAGGTGGCCATCGAAGGTCTTGATGGTGACGCCGTCCGCTTCGAGGGCGGCGCGGACCGAGCGGGCGATTTGCAGGGCTTCGGGGGTGTCGCCATGCATGCAGATCGTGTCGATCTTTGCCGGGATCGCCTTGCCGGTTTCGGTGTGGATCGCGCCAGCCTTGACCATTTTGGCGATGCGTGGGCCTGCAAGCGCGGCGTCGTGGATCACTGCGCCGGGTTTCGAGCGGTCCACCAGCGTGGCGTCGTCATTATAGGCGCGGTCGGCGAAGATCTCGCCCGCCCATGTGATGCCGAGCGCCTCTGCCGCCTCTTGCTGGGCGGTGCAGGACAGGACCATCACGATCAGGTCCGGGGCGACGGAGAGCGCGGCCTCGAAGCAGGCTTCGGCCAGTTTGGGGTCCTCGGAGCACATATTGGCCAGCGCGCCGTGGAGTTTGAGGTGGCGAACGGTGTAACCGAAGGCGCGGGCCATGCCGGTATGGGCGGCGACCTGGTAGCGGATCATGTTTTGCAGGGTGCCTTTGGGCAGGTGCATGCGGTAGCGACCGAAGCCCGCGATGTCGGCGAAACCGGGGTGGCAGCCGATGCCGACGTCGTTTTCGGCGGCCATCTGGAACGTCTTTTGCATGACGTCGGGGTCGCCCGCGTGGCCGCCGCAGGCGATGTTGGCGGAGGAGATGATCTTCAGGAGCTCGGCATCATTGCCCATTTTCCACGAGCCAAAGCTTTCGCCCATATCGGCGTTCAGATCGACGGTGGTGCTCATTGGGGGTCCTCCTCATGGCCGGTGATATAGCCGCTTTCCAAGGTGTAGGCGGCGAGGTCGGGGATGTCAGCGGGGTCGCGGATCAGGGGGGTCGGGGGCGGCAGCGGCGCCGCGCGCGCGCGGCGTTCAGCGGTGATCGCGTCTGCGAGGTCCAGCAGGTCGAAGCGGATTTCTGCGCCGAGCGGGGCCTGCGCTATGCGGACCAGATCAGCGGGCAGGACCGTGCCGATGCGCGGGTAGCCGCCGGTGGTCTGGCTTTCGCGCATCAGCACGAAGGGCGCGCCGTCGCCGGTTACTTGGATGTCGCCCGGGGCGATGATTTCGGAGACCACCGTCAGCCCGCCCTGGGCGAGAAAGCCGACGCCTTCGGGGGGCGCGAGGCGGATGCCTTGGCGGTTGGCGCGGGGGTCGCGGGTGAACCGGGTGGCGGCGAATTTTGCCAGCATCTCTTCGCCATAGATCGGGCTTTGGATCGATCGGACCATGCGCACGGTGCCCCCCGAGAAGCGGTTCTCGGGGGTGAGGCCGAAGCCGGTGCGGCGGGCCGGGCCTTGGGCCATTGGGAGGGCGTCGCCGGGGGCGAGGGCGCGGCCCAGACCGGCGGAGACATGGGCGGCTTGGGAGCCCATTTGCGCCTCGGTGGCGAAGCCGTTGGCCACGGTCAGATAGCCGATCGCGCCGCCGCGCACGCCGCCGATGTCGAGCTTTGCGCCTTTTGGCAGGAGGTGGCAGGCGTGCCAGCGCAGGGGCGCGCCATCAAGGCTGGCCTGCATGGGCGCGCCGGTGAGGGCGATGGCGAGGTCGGTGTCCGCCTCGAAGCTGCCGCCCGCGCCGGTCATCTCGATGGCCGCCGTCAGGGGTTGGCCGAGCAGGGCGGCGGCTTCGGCAAGGGCGAGCGGGTCCATCGCGCCGCCGCGCGTCAGGCCCTCGGCGATATGGCCGGGCCGGCCAAGGTCCTGAAGAGTCAGGGCCGGGCCGCAAGTGAGGACGTGGAGGGCGGCGCTCACGGCAGCACCTCCCATGTCGCGCCGCCATGGGTCTCAGGGCGCAGCGCCTCCAGATCGGCCTCGGAGATCGGGGTGAAGCGGACCTCGTCGCCGGGCGTCAGCGCGACCGGCACCTCGCGGGCCGGATCGAAGGTGCGGAAGGCGGTGGAGCCGATATGCCGCCAGCCGGTGGGCATGGCGGAGGTGAAGATCACCAGTTGCCGGATCGCCACCACCAGCGCGCCAGCGGGCACCTGCGGGGTGAGGTCCGATTGGCGGGGGATGTTCCAGTCGGGGTCCAGCGGGCCGAGATAGGGCTGGCCGGGGGCGTAGCCGAGGGTGATCACGCGGGTGCGGGAGGTCATCAGGCTGTCCCGCGCCTCGGCCAGCGGCAGCCCGGCGGCAGCGGCGGCCTCCGCCATCTGCGGCGCGGCGGCCCCGTCGAAACAGCAAGGGATCGTCCAGAGTTTGCGCCCGGCGGGCAGGTCCTCGGCAAGCCAGTCGCGGGAGGCGAGCAGAGTTTCGAGCCGGGCGGTCAGCGCACCCAGATCGGCCTCGGCGAGGTCCACGGCGAGATAGCAGGAGACCAGCGTGGAGGCGGTTTCGGTCACGTCGGGCCAGTCCTCGGCCTCGATCACGGCGCGGAAGGCGATGGCGGCGCGGTTGGCGGCGTCCGACATCTCCCCGGCGAAACGCACGGCGAGGCCCGACAGGCCCACGGTGGAGATGCAGGGGTACGCGGTCATGCGCGCAGCCATGCGGTGGGAGCCTCTTTTCTTGAAAGAAAAGAGGCGGCGCGGGGCGTTTGGCAGGTCATGGGAAGACCGCGCCGGTGTCGGCGGCGATGGCTTGTTTGTAGAGCTTCTGGATGCGGGTCATCACCGGGCGGGTGCCGATCCCGATGGGCTGGCCGTCGATGGACGCGACCGGGGTCTGCGCGCCGAAGGTGCCGGTGAGGAACGCCTCATCCGCTGAATAGGCCTCGTAGAGCGAGTAATTCTTCTCGAAGACCGGGATGCCATCGGCGCGGGCCAGATCCATCACCTTTTGGCGGGTCACGCCGTTCATGCAGTAATCCCCCGTGGAGGTCCAAAGCTCGCCTTTGCGGATGATGAAGAAGTTGCAGGCGTTCGTGGTGTTCACGAAGCCATGCGGGTCGAGCATCAGGGCCTCGTCGGCCCCGGCGGCCTCGGCTTGCAGGCAGGCAACCACGCAGTTGAGCTTGGAATGGGAGTTGAACTTGGCGTCTTGGGCGTGGGGCAGGCCGCGCACCTGCGGGACGGCAGCGAGGCGGATGCCTTGGGCTTGCAGATCGGTGGCCGGGGTGGAGTGCTCCATAATGATCACCAGCGTGGGGCCGGAGCGGGAGAGTTTCGGGTGCTGGAACGGCTTGGCCTTCACGCCGCGCGTGAGCATCAGGCGGCAATGGGCGTTCTCGGTCATGCCGTTGGCCTCGGCGGTCCTCGTGAGGGCGTCCAGGATGCCTTGGCGGTCCATGCCCACATCAAGGCGCACCGCTTTGCAACTGTCGAAGAAGCGGTCCATGTGGGCGTCGAAGAAGGCCCATTTGCCATTGTAGAGGCGCATCCCCTCCCACATGCCATCGCCCAAGAGGAAGCCGGAATCGTAGACCGAGACCGTCGCCTCGGCGCGGGGTTTCAGCGCGCCGTTGACGTAGATCAGGATGTCCTCGTTGCGGCGGTCGTCTTCGGCGTCATGGGTGCTGGGCATGGGTGTCGTCTTCTTGTTGGTGGGGAGATGGTAGGGCCGAAATCCGACAGATGAAAGTGCTCCCGGACGGACTTTGGAAGGGGGCGCTGCCCCCGTCGCCTTTGGCGACTCCCCCGGAGTTTAGCAGGCTAAGTGAAACAGGGGCGGCCTTGCGCGGGGTCAGTAGCCGCGCTTCGGATCGACGATGTTGTCCAGCGGAGTCCCCTTCAGGAAGCGGGTCAGGTTTTCGGAGAACATTTGCACCGACGCCTCTTCCCAGCCATCGAACACCGCCGAGCAATGCGGGGAGATCAGCAAATTGGGTGCGTCCCAGAGCGGGTCCTCCTCGGGCAGCGGTTCGGTGGCGAAGACATCCATCGCGGCGCCGCGCAGGGTGCCCGCGCGGAGGGCTTCGAGAAGGGCATCTTCCCGGACCACGCCGCCACGGGCGACGTTGATCAGCACCGCGTCCTGTTTCATCAGGGCGAAGGCCGCGCGGTTCACGAGGCCCTGTGTCGAGGGCAGGCGCGGGGTGGCGATCACGATCACGTCGGCGCGGGGCCAAAGCTGCGGCAGGCTATCCGCCCCGTGCACCTCGTCGCACTGCGCGGTCGGGCGCGGATTGGCGCGGGTGCCGATCACCGTCATGCCGAACGCCTTGGCCCGCGCGGCCACCACGCGGCCAGTGCTGCCAAGCCCCACGATCAGCATCGTTTGGCCCGCGAGCGTGCGCACCTTGCGGCCCTCATCCCAGCGCCGGGCGGTCTGATCCATCCGCAGGCCCGGCACGTCGATATTGAAATGGATCGCGCAGCCCATGACGTATTCGGCCATCATCCCCGCCGCGACCCCCGCGGCATTGGTCACGGTCAGCCGCGCCGGGTCCCAGCCCGCCAGTTGGTCCGTGCCCGACCCGCCATTCGACACCCATTTGAGGCTCTCGCTGCGATGCACGGCCTCCTTGGGATAGGGCGTGCCAGCGGCGAAATTCACCGTGAACATCGCGTCGGGGCGGACGGCCTCCAGCGCGGCGGGCAGGTCTTCGAAGGTGGTGCAGCTCTCGAAGCGCACCTGCGGGTGGGCCTCGGTGAGTTTGGCGATGTGGCGCTGCGGGGCGCGGGTGTGAATCAGAACGCGGGTCATGAAGGCAGGGAACGCGCGCGCGCGGGCGCTGTCAATCGCGGAACTGGCCCCGCCTCACGCTGGCGGGGCCGGACGCAGGGTGTCTGTCCCAAGATCGACGCGGCTTACACCGGCCAGCCGCTTGATCCGCTCAAGCTCGGCCTCGAAACCCGTGCTGCGGGCCTTGCCCCAGTGCACGCCCGGCTCGGGCCAGAGGGCGCGGATTTCGAGTGTATCGCGGTCGCGGAAGGCCTTCATGTCGACCCGCGCCACGATCCGGCCCTCTTGCAGGACCGGGAAGACATAGTAGCCATAGCGCCGCTGCGACTCGGGCACGAACATCTCGACGCGGTAGTCGAAGCCGAAGAGGCGTTTGGCGCGTTTGCGGTCGCGCAGGGCCGGATCGAAGGGCGACAGGACGCGGAGGCGGGTTGTGGCTTCGATCTCGGGGACCGGGGCCTCGGGCAGGTCCGGGCGGGCAAAGGCCCTGCGCGCAATCCCGTTGGCGCCCTCCACCGCGATCTCGATGATCTCGCCGCGCGCCAGCGCCGCCGCGCACCAGCCCTGCGCCTCGGCGGCGGTCACATGCGCCCAGAACGCCGCCAACTCACCGGAGGTCGCAAAGCCCAGCCGGTCCAGAGCGCCGGTCATGCACCAGTCGATCGTTTCGGCCTCGCTCGGCACGTCATTGCGCATCGCGCTTTCGATCACCCGCTCGGTCAGATCGTAGCGCTTGCGGAACCCCTCGCGGCCCACAACGGTCAAGACCCCGGAGCGCCAGAGATATTCCAGCGCGGTCTTGGACGGGTGCCAGTCCCACCAGCCGCCCGAGCCCTTGTTTTCCTGCGGGCCCACGTCCGAAGAGCAACACGGGCCTTCGTCGCGGATATGGTCCAGAACGTCCTGAAGTTTCGCCTCGAAATCGTGGCGCTGCCAGTTGCGCCAACGCCGCACCAGCGCGGCGGCGTCGCGCTGCATCCGCATCCGCCACCACGGAAAGAACGCCATCGGGATCACACTGGCATCATGCGTCCAGTGCTCGAAGAGCGCGCGGTCCTGCTCGTAGAGGCGGCGCAAATCGGCGGGGCGGTAGCGGGGGCGGCGGGCAAAGAGGATCAGGTCATGGGCGCGCGCCACGGTGTTCACGCTGTCGAGCTGCACGAAGCCCAGCCGGGTGATCAGGTCCAGAAGGTCTGCGCCCTTGGCGGGGCCGGAGGGGGCCTCGGCCAGCGCGTGGCGGTCGAGGAAAATCGCCCGCGCCGCCGGGTTGTCCAGACGGGGCAGGCTCACCGGCGGTGGCGGCGGAGCGTGTCGCCGAAGCTGATCTTCGGGGTGAGTGTGATGGTCTGGGGTGCGTGGTCGCTGTCCTCGGCGAGCCGGTCCAGAATGATCCGCGCGGCGGCCTCGCCGATCTCGCGGCGGCAGGCATCCATCGTGGTGAGCTTGCGGGGCAGACCTTGCAAAAGCTCGACGCCGTTGAATCCGGCAAGGCCAATCTGACCGGGGATGTCGATGCCCTGTTCGAGCAGCCACAGAAGGCCGCCCGCTGCGATCATGTCGTTGGAATAGTAGAGGAAATCGAGGTCGGGCGAGCGCTCCAGCATCGCTTGGGTCATCTCGCGGCCCTTCGCCAGCGCCGAGCCGCCGGAGTAGAAGTCGCGGTCCTCGATCTCGATCCCGCCCTTCGCGAGCGCCTCGGTGAAGCCCTCGAAGCGCTTCCGGGCGCGGTGGTCGAGCGGCATCTTGGTGCCCATGAAGCCGATATGCTCGTAGCCTTCCTTCAGAATGGCCTTTGCCATCTCGGCCCCGGCGCGGCGGTGCGAAATGCCGACCATGCTATCCACGGCCCGCCCATCGGTGTCCATGATCTCGACCACGGGCGTGCCAGCGGAGGCCAGCATCGCGCGGGTGGCGTCGGAATGTTCGAGCCCGGCGATGATCACGCCGGAGGGCCGCCACGACAGCATCTCGTAGAGGACCTTTTCTTCCTTGCCCGGCTGGTAGTCGGTCACGCCCACGACCGGTTGCAGGGGGCTGTCCTCGAAGACCGCGTTGATCCCCGCGAAGACCTCGGGAAAGACCATGTTCGACAGCGAGGGAATGATCACAGACACGAGGTTCACCCGCTGCGAGGCCAGCGCGCCTGCGATCTTGTTGGGCACGTAGCCGAGGGTCTTGGCGGCTTCGAGCACCTTGGCGCGGGTGGCTTCGGACACATCGCCCCGGTTGCGCAAAACGCGGCTGACGGTCATTTCGGACACGCCCGAGGCGGCGGAGACATCCCGCAGGGTGAGCGGGCGAGGGGGGCGATCGTTCACACTGGCTCCTGAAGTGGCTTGACCACTGATAGCCCGCGTATCGGCGTACTATCAAGGGGCTGTCTCCCGCGCGGCGGTCTGCGTCACACGCAGCCGTGACCACGTGGCCGGATCGAAGCAGGGTGACACGGGCACAGCGCGCACCTATCTGTCTGGTAGTTTCGAAAAGGATCGAGCCATGCTGAGAAAATCCCTGTGTGTCCTGGCGCTGCTGTCTCCCACGATGGTCTCCGCGTCAGACTACCGCGCAATAAGCGGGCTGAAGGTGGCGGACGCGGGCAACAAGGTCTATCGCGTCTATGGCGTGCCGACCTGGGGCCAGGGCGATTACTGGTGTGCGATCGGCGATTACGCGCAGCGCGTGTTGCGGCTTGGCCCGAATGAGCGGCTCTATGTCGTCGGCGACTATCAGCGCGGGCAGCGCGCATTCCGCTTCTCGCCCTCTGCAGCGGGCACGGCCTCCGCAGCGCAGCGCGTGCGGTCCAGCTCGATCAGGGTGGACGGCGCGAACAAGCGCGTGAACGCAGCCTTCGCCGATTGCGACGCCCGCCGCCCGGGCCGCCCGTAACCGCGCCTTCATGACCCGGGCACAGGGCCGATCTGCCCGCGCCCGCAGAATTCCTTGTTGCAAGCCGTGCCCGGTTGACGCCAAAAAGGGCGCGCGCGGCCCCGTGGCTCAACTGGATAGAGCAGCCCCCTCCTAAGGGGCAGGTTGCAGGTTCGAATCCTGCCGGGGTCGCCAAGTTGCTTTGGAAAGCTGCGCGTCCTGTGGGCGCTGTTGCCCGGATGCGCCAACCTTCAGTTGAATAAATTTACCATGTGGTTAACGGCGGTTGACCAAAAACAGATGTGCATGATGTAACACGCTCAACCGTCGGCGGGGGTGTCGACATATTTGATGGCCTGCCAAGGGAGTTCCAATTCATGCCAACGCTCACAGTCACGCAATTTACCGGTCAGTCTTTTGCCGAAGTCACGTTCGAAGCGCATTTCAGCGACGCCGTCTATGTCTCCAACACAACCACCGCGGTTGTGCTTGCCAGCAGCACCGATCCGAACCTGACGACGATCCTTATCGGCACCGGCTTTACATTCGTTGGTGACGTCCCGACCGGGGGCACGCTCACCGGCATCGAGTTCTACGACAGTTCCGCCGGCATCGCCGGTGATCTGATCGCCGATCTGTCCGGTGCATCCCTCCCGCTCGCCGATTTCATCCTCGCGGTCGCCAACGACGATGAGGCTGCGCTGGACGCGCTCTTCTCCCCGTATGACATCGTGTTCGACGCCACCGCGGTCACTGCGGAGGAAACCACCTTCGATGATGCCTCGTTCCCGCTTGGCGAGACCGCCATTGCCGGGGCGGGCGGCTCGTTCATGGCGCTTGGCGAGTTCGCCGACACCTATGTGGCCGGGACCGGGGGCGACGAGATTTCCTTCGAGACCGAAATCGGCGGGTTCGGGGTCACGGCCAATCTCACGACCGGAGTCATCAGCGACACGTACGGCAATTCCGAAACGCTCGTGCAGACCGCAACCGCGTATTTCGAGGCCCTGCGGGGGTCCGAGAACGCCGACAGCCTGACCGGCAATGGCTTCGACAACTTCCTGCGCGGTCTGGACGGCGCCGACATGCTCGACGGCGCGGGGGGCGTCGATACGGTCATTTACAACAGCGACGCGGATCTCGGCGGCACGTTCGGCGTTGTTGTCTCGCTCGAGGACGAGACCGCAACGGACGGGTTCGGCCTGACCGACACGCTGATGAACATCGAGAACGTGATCGGCACGGAAATCGCCGACGTGATCGAAGGCGACGCTGCGGACAACGCCCTGTTCGGCCTTGGCGGCAACGACCAGCTCGATGGCGGCGCCGGCAACGACACGATCAACCCCGGCGACAACTTCGGGATCGACCAGATGGACCTCTCGCTGGGCAACGACACCTATATTTTCACGGACGCGAATCTCAACAACAGCTATTACGAGATCTCCGGAGAGGGCGCGCCTGTCTCGATCACCTTCAACATCGACGGTGCCACCAATACCGGCTCGATCATCAAGGACACCATCGGCACCGACACGCTGGTGGATATCGAGCGCCCGCTGATCGCGGGCGACAATTCCGGCGGGTTCGAGTTGCGTGGCGGCGACGTGGCAGACGTGTTCAACCTGACCGTCGATGCGGGCCAGTGGATGCAGGTCATGACCAGTGGTGGCAATGATACGTTCAATATCAGCGGGGACGGAATCGTCCGCCTCAACTACTCGAACGGGGTTGGCCCGATCAATGCAGATTTGGACGCCGGGACCATTTCGGGCGGTGCGGATGTCGGCACCGACACGGTGACCGGCGTCGTCAAACAGATCGAGGGGACGTCGGAGGCCGACACATATCTCGGCAGCTCCAATGACGAGGCGTTCATCACCAATGGCGGCGGCGACGATGTCGACGGGGGCGGCGGGATCGACCAGCTGCGCTATGATCGGAGCGGCGTTGGGCCGACGACCATCGACGTCTTGCTGGGCACGGCCATCGGGACATGGAACGGTGTCGCCTTCACCGACACGTTCGAGAACATCGAGCGCTTCCGTGGCAGCTTCGAAGACGATTTCATTCTGGGCTCTATCGTGGACGAGACCTTCGAGGGGCGCGGCGGCAATGACTGGCTCGATGGCCGGGCGGGCAATGACGCCATCGATGGCGGGTTCGGCAATGACGTGGTGCGCGGCGGGCTCGGTGACGACGTCCTGTTCGGAGGTGACGGGAACGACCTGTTGGTCGGCAATGGCGGCAATGACACGCTGGACGGCGGCGACGGTTTCGACACCGTGACCTATCGCGAAGCCATCGGCGGTGTCACGGCGGATCTCACGCAAACCGCGGATGTGGGCAGCGGCGAGGGCATCGACCAGTTCATCTCCATCGAAAACGTGGATGGCGGTTTCTTCGACGACACCATCACCGGCGATGGGTTTGGCAATACGCTGCGCGGTCAGGCTGGCAACGACACGCTGAACGGCGGCGGCGGGAGCGACACCCTTCTGGGCGGGGTCGGCAATGACACGATCAGCGGCTCGGATGGCGAAGACTTCATTCTGGGTCAGAACGGCGATGACACGCTGAGCGGTGGTGGCGAAGACGACTATATCGAAGGCGGGAACGGCAGAGACACCATTTCCGGTGGTGCGGGCGGCGACACCCTTCTGGGCGCGACCGGCAACGACACGATACTCGGCGATGCCGGTGCGGACACGATCTTCAGCGGCCGCGGCTTCGATACCGTCCGGGGCGGGACCGGGAACGACACCATCGACGGGGGCACCGGGAATGACCGGCTCTTCGGCGGTGCGGGCACCGATACCATCCGTGGCGATCTCGGGTCGGACACGATCTTCGGCGGCGCGGGCAACGATGCCATCCGGGCCGGCGGCTGGAACGACACGGTCGACGGGGGCACCGGCGATGACCGGCTCTTCGGCGATTGGGGCGAGGACACGATCTTCGGCGGCGCGGGCGACAACCTGCTCTGGGGCGGCAATGGCAACCCGGCGGGCGATGACCTGAGCGATGTCTTCATCTTCAAGTCCGCCGCGAACGGCGGCTCGAACGGCACCGACCGGATCGTCGATTTCGAGGATGGCATCGACCTGCTCGATCTCTCGGAGAGCGGCTACACCGCCTTCGCCGATATCGAGGCGGCGGCGAACGACGTGGGCACCGATCTGCACATCGACTGGGATTTCGCTGGCCTGCTGATCATCGAGAACTTCTCCAAAGCGGAGTTCGACATCAGCGACGTGGTCGGCCTGTAAACCACAGGTCCCCGGGCCACGCGCCCGGGGCCGCGTCAGGCGGAGGCGCTGTAGAGCCGCCGGACCTGATCGGCGTCAATGCCGAAGGTTTTGCGGAACAGCGCCGCGCCCGCCGCATCTAGCCGGGTCAGGCGCGGCTGGGTCACGCTGCCGCTCTGGCGGCTGTCATTGAAATCATTGTGCCCGCGCACGAACATCTCGGGCGCGGGCAGGCTCACGCAGGGCATCCGGCGCGGCAGCTTGGCGTGGCCGAAATTCATGATCGACAGCTTGGCCTTGGGGCGGATCATCATCCCCAGCGCCGGGGTCCAGTAGGGGCGGATCACGGGCTCCACATCGAGACCGTCCGGGCCGGGCCGGGCGATATAGCCTTGCTGGAAGTCGATCCCCACATGCCGCTCCAGATCGAGCAACCCGGCGGTGCGCGCAGCCACGGCGCGCAGGTCCTGCACGAAGCTCAGCGCCACCGCGTCGTCGTCATCCATCCGGAATTGCAGGCAGGGCTCGGCGTCCCAGAGCCGCACCGAATTGATCGCCTCCTGACAGAGCTGCCGGTGCTGGCGCGGCGGATGGGCCTGCAACACCGCCTGTGGGACATCCGCGAGCAATTGTTCGAGCCGGGTGCGGTAGGAGGTGGGCAGAGTCTCGCCGATCACCACGAGAAAGGTGAAATCCGGGTCGGTCTGGCCGCGCATGGAGGGCAGGGTGAAGCTCTCGAAGGTGCGGAATCGCTGCTCCATCCGGTCCGGCGCGTAGAGATAGGCCTCCCGCGCCGCGATCTCACCATGATCGACCTGAAACCCGCCGATGGCAGGGTAGGAGAAGCGGCACAGACCGATTACCTGCATGGGATTGCCCTTTCCTTGTGCATCTGCACCTAAACAGGCGCTGCGCTGCCTCACAAGCGCTTGTGCCGATCCGCAATTCTTGTTTCGATGGGAGGCGCGCTTGGCGTCGAGGCCATAGGGCCTTTTTGTTGTGTCAAAACCGACGTTGGGGCTGTTGACACACCCCCCGACTCCCCCTATACGCCGCTCATCCCGGGGACAGGACTCTGTCCGACAGCCCGGAAATCAAAATTCTAGTGGTCAAGATCCGGCCTTTTGGCTCGATCCTCTGGATGCCCGCCGCGTCGTTCCGCAGTGACTGGAACGCATGCGGCCTTTGCGCGTGTCATGGACGCATGGCGCGTATTAACGTAACCGCGGGGGCTGCCCCGCAACACATGTGTTGAGACGGGGAAAGAAGCCCAATGCCAACGATCCAACAGCTGATCCGCAAGCCGCGGCAGCCGAAAGTCAAGCGCTCCAAATCCATGCACCTGGAGCAGTGCCCTCAGAAACGGGGCGTGTGCACGCGCGTCTATACCACGACGCCGAAGAAGCCGAACTCGGCCATGCGGAAGGTTGCCAAGGTGCGCCTGACCAATGGTTATGAGGTCATTTCCTATATCCCCGGCGAGAGCCACAACCTTCAGGAACACTCCGTTGTACTGATCCGTGGCGGCCGTGTGAAAGACCTTCCCGGCGTGCGCTATCACATCCTGCGCGGTGTGCTCGACACGCAAGGGGTCAAGGACCGCAAGCAACGCCGTTCGAAGTATGGCGCGAAGCGTCCGAAGTAAGAGGAATTAACAGATGTCCCGTCGTCACGCCGCCGAAAAACGCGAAGTCCTGCCCGACGCCAAATATGGCGATACGGTTCTGACCAAATTCATGAATAACATGATGCTGGACGGAAAGAAATCGACCGCAGAGCGCATCGTCTACAACGCGCTCGACCGCGTTGAGAGCAAGATCAAGCGCGCTCCCGTGGAAGTGTTCCACGAAGCGCTGGACAACATCAAACCGTCCGTTGAGGTGCGCTCCCGCCGTGTGGGCGGTGCGACCTATCAGGTCCCCGTGGAAGTGCGCCCCGAGCGCCGGGAAGCGCTGGCGATCCGCTGGCTGATCACCGCCTCCCGTGGCCGCAACGAGAACACGATGGAAGAGCGCCTTGCCGGTGAACTTCTGGACGCCGTGCAGTCCCGCGGGACCGCTGTCAAGAAGCGTGAAGACACCCACAAGATGGCCGACGCCAACAAGGCGTTCAGCCACTACCGTTGGTAAATCTAACCTAAGTCCCGAGGAAGCAGCCCCATGGCACGCGTATATCCGCTCGAACGTTACCGCAATTTCGGCATCATGGCTCACATTGATGCCGGCAAGACCACCTGTTCCGAACGCATCCTGTTCTACACGGGCAAATCCCACAACATCGGTGAGGTGCACGATGGTGCGGCCACGATGGACTGGATGGAGCAGGAGCAGGAGCGCGGCATCACCATCACCTCGGCTGCCACGACCACGTTCTGGCAGCGTCAGGAAGAGCCGACGGCTGATGGCACCGAAGACACCAAGTACCGGATGAACATCATCGACACGCCCGGCCACGTGGACTTCACCATCGAAGTCGAGCGCAGCCTCGCAGTGCTCGACGGCGCGATCTGCGTGCTGGATGCCAATGCCGGTGTTGAACCCCAGACCGAAACCGTCTGGCGTCAGGCGGACCGCTACAAGGTCCCGCGTATCGTGTTCGTGAACAAGATGGACAAGATCGGCGCGGACTTCTTCAACTGCGTGGCGATGATCGAAGACCGCACCGGCGCGCGCGCCGTGCCCGTGGCGCTGCCGATCGGGGCCGAGAACGAGCTCGAAGGTCTGATCGATCTGGTGACCATGGAAGAGTGGGTCTGGAAAGGCGAAGACCTCGGCGCGTCCTGGGTCAAGGGTCCGATCCGCGACAGCCTCAAGGCACAAGCCGACGAATGGCGCGGCAAGATGGTCGAGGCGGCTGTCGAGATGGATGACGACGCCATGATGGAATACCTCGACGGCAACGAGCCGGACGTGGAGACCCTGCGCGATCTGCTGCGCAAGGGCACCCTGTCGCTTTCCTTCGTGCCGGTTCTGGGGGGCTCCGCGTTCAAGAACAAGGGCGTGCAGCCGCTGCTGAACGCCGTGATCGACTACCTGCCGAGCCCGCTCGATGTGGTCGACTACATGGGCTTCCGCCCCGATGACGAGACCGAGACCCGCAACATCCCGCGCCGCGCGGATGACACGATGCCGTTCGCGGGCCTTGCGTTCAAGATCATGAACGATCCGTATATGGGCACCCTGACCTTCACCCGGATCTACTCGGGCACGCTCAACAAGGGCGACAGCCTGATGAACACCACGAAGGGACGCAAGGAACGCATTGGCCGTATGGTGATGATGCACTCCAACAAGCAGGATGAAATCACCGAAGCCTTCGCGGGTGACATCATCGCGCTTGCGGGTCTGAAGGACACCACGACCGGGGACACGCTGTCGGACGAGAAGGATCAGGTGGTTCTCGAAACCATGACCTTCCCCGACCCGGTGATCGAGATCGCCGTCGAGCCGAAGACCAAGGCGGACCAGGAGAAGATGTCCATGGGTCTGCAACGCCTTGCGGCAGAGGATCCGTCCTTCCGTGTCGAGACCGACATCGAAAGCGGTCAGACGATCATGAAGGGCATGGGCGAGCTTCACCTCGACATCCTCGTGGACCGTCTGAAGCGCGAGTTCAAAGTGGAAGCCAATATCGGTGCGCCGCAGGTGGCCTATCGTGAGACGATCTCCCATGAGATCGAGCACACCTACACCCACAAGAAGCAATCCGGTGGCTCTGGTCAGTTCGCCGAGGTGAAAATGATCATCTCCCCGACAGAGCCGGGCGAAGGCTATTCCTTCGAGAGCCGCATCGTTGGCGGTGCTGTTCCGAAAGAATACATCCCCGGCGTCGAGAAGGGCATCGAATCCGTCATGGATAGCGGCCCGCTCGCAGGCTTCCCGGTGATCGACTTCAAGGTGGCTCTGGTCGACGGCAAGTTCCACGATGTGGACTCCAGCGTTCTGGCCTTCGAAATCGCGGCCCGCATGGGCATGCGCGAAGGCATGAAGAAGGCCGGGGCGAAACTGCTCGAGCCGATCATGAAAGTCGAAGTGATAACGCCGGAAGAGTATACCGGTGGCATCATTGGCGACCTGACGTCCCGTCGCGGTCAGGTGTCCGGTCAGGACACCCGCGGCAACGCCATCGCCATCGACGCCTTCGTGCCGCTCGCCAACATGTTCGGCTACATCAACACGCTGCGCTCCATGTCTTCGGGCCGCGCGCAGTTCACGATGCAGTTCGACCATTACGAACCGGTTCCCGCGAACATCTCCGAAGAGATCCAATCGAAATACGCATAAGAGCGGTGGGCCACGGGCCCACCCTACCACCCCTGTAGGGTGGGCAATTTGCCCACCGCCACAAAAGACAAGAAGGAGCCATACCATGGCAAAGGCAAAGTTTGAACGCAACAAACCGCATGTGAACATCGGCACGATCGGTCACGTTGA
>CBFHJA010000048.1:0-36673 GCA_965656085.1 uncultured Aliishimia sp.
CTGCATCCGGGCTCCATGGATTTGGAGCGACATCGACTCAAGGTCTAAGGTTTGGATGGGGTTCTTCATGCGCGTATCCTCCTATGTTTGCTTCAACCCGGCCACCCCCTGCTAAAAGGGTGCCCGGGCAATGACAGGTTAGCAGACCAGCACATAGGAACTGGCACGCCTTGCGGCGTCCCATCACGCCCGGACATAAAAAAAGCCGCGGTCAATGGCGCGGCTTTTCGAGCGCCTACGTGTTTCGGGCTGCTAATCCCGACGCTGGATTTCACAGCGCAAGACTTGCCTGCCACACCTCACCGCAAAAGAGCAAGGTTTTTTTTAAACACAAAGCGCTTAAGTGTGTTTTGCACATTTTAATGTGTCCAAGTCAAGATAATTCTAAATAATGTCAGGAATTGCCGCGCGAAAAGAGATCCGGCGCCGCGGCGGCCGGGGTCTCGGCTGGAGGTGCGGAGGCGCGCGGCGCGCGATCGAGGCCAAACTTGCGGCGCCAGCGCGCCTCGGCATCATCGCGGCACGCCGCACAAGCGCGCAGATAGACGCCGCGCTCCTCGGCCGGGAGCTGCGAATAAAACCCCGGCCGGCGATAGTAGAACGGCGCCGAGGGCGCCTTGCAAAGGTGGCAATAGGTCGGCGGCGCCATCAATAACCGCCGCCGAACTGCTGGTCACGCCGCGCCGCGAGACGGCCGGCGATATCCGGGCCAAAGGCGAGGCCGAGATAGCCTGTATCGCTGCGCTTGTGCTTGTGGAACACCGCGCCGGTCTCCGGGTGCTTGAGCTGCCCGCCGGCGCGCGCCGCCATCTGCAACGAGATCGTGCGATTTTTCCAAGGATCATCGCCGCGGTCCTGTTGCCAGATCTGGAACGCCTCGATCACATCCCGCGCCGGGATAAAATCGGTCTCTTTGCCGGTGATCTCGCACGCCTCGAACAGGAACACGCGGAGCGGGTCGCTCTCCTCGCGATAGGATTCGGTCGCCTCTTGGATTGCCGCCGGGATCTGGAGCCCGGCGTCGAGATACTCGACCACGCCCTCCAGCATCCAGTTGAAGATCCCGGCGCGCTCGGCGCGGAGCCGCTCGGGGAGCACCGGATCAACCTCCTCGGGCGGGATCTGGACCTCGAACGGCACGAGGAGCACCCGGCGCCAGATCCCATCGTCGCCGCCGCGGATGTCGGGCTTGTGATTGCCCTGAATGGTGAGCTTGAACTCCGGCGTGACCTCGACAAACTCCTGTTGCATCCGGCGGATCAAGATCGGCTCGCCGCCGGTGAGCGCCTTGATGAGCGCCTCTTTCATTTTTTGACCTTGCTCTGGCTCGGAGGCGCGCACCATCCGCGCGCCCGGGATCCGCACGAGATCCGGGGTCGCGTCCGACCCCTTGCGTTGCTCGGATCCGGTCAAGCTCTCGATCGGGACCGTGATCGCATAATCGGCCATAATCTCGGCGATCGCATCGACGAGGGTCGATTTACCGTTTCGCCCGGCGCCATGCGCAAAGACGAGCTTTTGCTCGCCGGTGAGCCCGGTCATGGAATACCCAAACCACCGCTTGAGAAAACCGCGCATGTCCGGATCTGGCATAATCCGCGCGAGAAAGGCATCAAAGGTCGGACAGGTGGCCGCCGGGTCAACCTCGACCGGCATCATTTTGGAAATATAGCTCGCGCGATCGTGCGGGCGCAGCTCGTGGCGCCACTTGGCGCCGGGCTTTTCACCCCACTCGGCGGCGTGATCGTCGCGCTCCTCGATAAGCTGGACCGTGCCGGAGAGCGTATTGATCGCCAGCGGGTCGGCGTTCATCCGGTCGATTCCGAGACAGACCTCGACCGACGCCTCGATCAGCATGTTATTGATCGCGCCCGTGTTGCCGCTCGCCTTGGCGTGTGATCTATGGCCGCGCTTGCGCTTCCCAAGCTCCTTCCGGGCCTCGTGACCCGCCTCGATCGTGAGCCGGAGATCTTTTGCCTTGCGGCGATCCTCCGGCGTGAGCTCCTCTTTTGCGTCAAGCTCGGCGAGCGCCTCGGCCGCGGCGTCGCCGGCGTCCATTGCGTCGCGCTCCCATTGCTCCAGCGCGATAAAATCAATCTCGTCGAGGATCCGCGAGGAGACCTTTTGCGCATCGCGGCGCACTTCGAGCTTGTCCTCGTCGAGCTGCCAGACCCGGCCCGTCCAGCGGTGCCATCCGACGCGCGGCGCGAAAACACAATCCTCGCCATAATAAGCGACGAACCGTTGCCCGTTGCCGTAATCATTGAGCGGATAGAGCGCGCAGCGCGCCTCGATCGGCTCCTCCTCGGGCGGCGGCGGCGGCGCCCCCTCTCCGCCGGTCAAATCGGTCGGGAGAATCTCCTCGGCCTCGGCAAACATGCGTCTCACGTCCTGCGGTGCGCTCATACCCTGGACCCCTCATTTTGACTTTGACTGTCCGCCGGGATGGTCAGAAACCCGAGGCGACGAGCGCGGAGCAATGCCTCCACCGCTCGATCGCCGGCCGCAAAAAGAACGGTCCCCGTTCCCGGACTTTCGCCGATCGAGCCGTCCGGGCGCTCGAATTTGACCTTGGGAGAGATCCAGAGCGTAAGGTCGGCGCGCGGCGCGGCCTCCTGAAACCACGGCGCCGAGGTCCGATCCGGGACAAGCGCGATTCCGTTGGCGTGGTCAAAAAACCGCCCAAGCCATGCGCGCTTAGTGGACTGGTGGCCGAACGGCGGATTCATCCAGATAAAACCGCTCCACTCACGCTCTAACGCACCCTCCGAAAACCACCGATCTGCCGGGACATACCTCGGCCCCGCAAACGGCGCAGCGACATCAAGATCGAACCGCTCGCCGAGTGCTTCGAATATATAGGCCGGCGTATACCACTCGTCAGACTCGCCGGCTCGCTCATAAGCTGCCAATTCCACTCTCCCTCAATATATCGTTAAGATCTTTTCCCGCGCCGGGATGCACGATCGCCCCCACGAGGCCGGGAATGTGTGATTGCGCGCGACGGATCCCCGAGAGGAGCTTGGCGCGCGTTGTTTCCGGATCGCTGTCGCCATCCTGAATAAAAATAAGCCGGCGCACCCAAGGCGGCGGAACAAAGGCGCGCGCGTCGGTGAGATCCGGCAGACCGGAGGGCCGCCGGCCCTCGCCGGGCATCATCTGCCCGGCCATATTGCCGAGATCGACACCGGCCCAATAGTGACCGCCCTCGACCGCGCCAAGGATCCGGGCCGAGAGCGTGGTCTCGATCCCCTCGCCCATGACGAGCACCCCGGAAGCATCGCCGCCGAGGCGGATCGCGCCGCCTTTTTTCGAGCCGCGGACCATTTTCGCCGGGTATGCCTTGCCGGCGGCGTCGCGGATCTCGGCCTTGCCGGAGGGGCGATCGAGGTCGATCCATGTTTGGTGCACCGCCGCGAGCCGATCATCCGGCCCCTGCACCGCGGCGATCATGCACGGCCCGCGGTGCAGGGTGACGAGCTGCCCGTCGATCTTGCGCACATAGGGATGCGCCGGCTTGAACCGGAGCGCGCGCGGCGGCGCCGGGAGCCGGATCCCGCGCCGGGCGAGGTAATCGACCACGAGCGAGCCCTCGGCCGGGATCGCATCGCGCCAGATCGTCACCGCGTCGGCGATCGCCTTTTTCCGGTATCGCTCGGCCTCGGCCTCCTGCTTTTGCCGGGCGCGCTCGGCGGCCGCCCGGCGGCGCCGGATCTCGGCCGGGTCGATCTCTTGGCGCTCGCCGGCGAGGTGATCGAGTACGCCGGCAAAGTCGCACCCGAGCACATGCTTGCAAAGCTCGATCCCGTCGCCGCGGACCTCCGGACACACCCGGCAGTTAAAGACGCCGCGATCGACATTGATCGCGAAGCGATCGCGGCCACCGCACACCGGGCAGGGACCGACGAGCTCGCGCCCCTCGCGCCGGAGATTTTCGAGCGGCAAGCGATCGACGATCTCGCGCATCGACATTGCGCGCACGAGATCAAGCCGCGGATCTGGATCGAACCCCATCGCCGGGCCTCCTTAAAAAGGGATCTCGTCGTCGATGTCGCGACCGCCGGCGGGAGGTGCGGAGGGTCCGGCCGAGCTCGACCCGCCGGCATAACCGCCGGACTCGCCACCATACCCGCCGCCGCTGCCACCGCCCGAGCCGCGGGCGCCGGGATCGCCGAGCATGACGAGCTCGCCGTTATAGGGTCGCAAGACAACCTCGGTCGTGTAGCGATCCTGCCCGGACTGATCTTGCCATTTCCGGGTCTCTAGCCGGCCCTCGATGTAGACTTTCGAGCCCTTGCGGAGATATTGCTCGGCGACACGCACGAGCCCCTCGTTAAAGATCGCGACCGAGTGCCATTCGGTGCGCTCGCGGCGCTCGCCCGTGTTGCGATCCTTCCATGTCTCCGAGGTGGCAATCCGCAGGTTGCACACCTTGCCGCCATTTTGGAACGTCCGGGCCTCGGGGTCGCGCCCGAGGTTGCCGATCAATGTCACTTTATTCACGCTTCCGGCCATTTAGTCGGCCTCCTGTTTTGGGTTGATAGATTGAAAGACGGAGTCATCCGGCCCGCCGGCGGGATCGACGCCGATCCAAACCGGGATCCCGTTTTTTTCGGAAACGCGGTTGAATTTTTCGACCGCGGCCGGGCCGAGATCGAGCCCGAGATCCGAGGCCAGAAGATCGAGCGAGACGAGCACGTCGCCGAGCTCCTCGAAAATCTCCGCGAGGAGCCGATCCTCGGCGAGCGGATCCGCCGATCTATTGCCGGCGATCCCGGCGCGGTGCCGGTGCAGTTTCTTGACGAGATTGCAAAGCTCGCCGACCTCTCCGGCCAGCTCCAGCCCGCGAAACGGCAAATCGGCCTTTTCGACGCCGGGCCAAAGAGCTTGCCGCGCATCATTGGCGGCGCGGAGCGTGTTGAGCCTCATGTCGCGCCCTCCTCCTGCCCGGGGATCTCGAAGCCCTCCGGCGCGCGCATCGCATAGCCGCGGCCGGCTTGCGCCTCGATCTCGATCGGCACGCCGGCGGCGCGGATCTTGCGGCGGAGCCGAGACACCGCGGCGCGGAGCCCCTCGTCGGTGACGGCGGCCTCGGGATCCGCGGGGTCCGCGAGCACCCGTTGCAAGACGGGGCGCGACACGCAACACCCCAGATCGGCGACGAGCCGACCCACGAACCGCACCTCGGCGGCGGTGAGCTTGACGCCGATCGCCCGCCACCCATCGGCAAGATCCGGCGCCTCGCCGATAAACTCGTCGAGGAGTGACATCGCATAATCGAGCCGATCGGCCGCGGGGAGCGCCATGATCTCGGCGCGGAGCTGCGCGCGCGTGCTGACCGGACCCGGCGCGGCCGGCGCCGGATCCGGCGCCGCGGCAAGGCGGCGATTGCCTTGTTCGATCGCGCCGAGCGCATAGATCCCCTTTGTCGCGATCTGGTCGCGCTCGAACCCCACACCGGGCGCGGCCGGGATCTTGCGCACCCACCCGATCGCGCGCAGCGCCTCGACGATCCGGCGCGAGGTGGCAGCCTGTTGCGCTTGATCTGGATCAACAACGATTGCGCGCGGCAGATCCGGCGAGGAGACGATCTCGCGCCCGGCATGACCCAGAAACCCGAGCACGCGCTCCAGCTCGGCGGCGTCGCCTTGTGATACCCTCTCGGCCGCGGCGCGGCCGGCTTTCGTTGTCTCGGCCGCCGCGCGGCCGGGTGAAATAGCTTGCTCGATCATTGCCCTCTCTCTTTCTCCTGTTGGGGTGCCTCGGTCTCCTCGCCCATGAGCGCCAAGAGCGCGCCGGGCTCGGCCGCATCTTTGGCGGCCGGTTTTGGGTAATCGCTCGGCCTCTCAAGCCGCGGCCGGCTCGGCGCGATCCAGCCGAACTCCGGCGGCCGCGCGGGATCGACATCGAGCGCCGGCGCGGCGTGCCGGCAGATCCAGACGATCCAGATATAGCTTTGATTTGTGCCGGCCTCGGGATCGACCCGGCCTTTCACGAGCGCCACGCGCTCGGAAAACTGGAGGATCCAGTGCGGCCAATGCCGCGAGAACAAATTGCGATACCGCCCGATCCCCTCTAGAAACTGTTGCTTGACGAACATCGCGACGCCGATCTCGGCCCGGCGGAGCGCGAGCTCGACGAACTCGCCCGCGCGATTGAATGGCGGATTGGTGATGATCCAATCGGCCGAGATCTCCGGATAGAGCCCCGGCCAATCGAGGAGAAAATCCCGCACGCCATCTTGGGCCGGGAAATCGGCGAGCAATTAGCGAGATCGGTCGCGTGGACCCGGGCGAAATACTCCGCCAAGGGTCGCGCCATGTAGCCCTCACCGCAGGCCGGCTCCCATGCAATATGGTTGCGCCGAATGAGCTTGCGGGCCTTGAGCTTTTCGCAAAGCGCGCGCGTGGCCCAAGGCGGGGTCGGGAAATAATCCCGATCGCCGGCCGGAGTGACGCGCTGATTAAGGGGGAGCGGATTATCCACGGCGGCCACCGGAAACCCGCTTGACCGACGAGAGGAGCGGCCGCCCCGGGAGCGCCTCGGGCGCGTCCTCGATCAACTGGAAATAGGCCGCCGCCATATCCTTCGCGAGCTCCTCGGCGTCGAGCCCGTAGCGATCGGCGACCCGGCCGAGCTTGCGGCGCTGCTTTGCGGTGAACCGATCAAGCGCGCTCATTGCCCACCCCCGGCGCCGAGCGGCGCGAGCGCGACATCGAGCTCAAGCGCGAGCCCGAGGAGCGCGCGCTCCAGCGCGGCCGCCGAGCCGAGATAAACATCCCCCTCGGCCTTGAGGATCCGCGCCACTGCGTTTTGTGACAAGCCGGCACGGCGCGCCAAGCCGGCCGGCGTGGTGCCGACCGCGACGATCGCGCCGCGCATCCATTCCCGAAAATCACCCGGCGCCGGCAAGCTGGACGCTTGCGCGGGCCGGGCTTTGCCTGTATTTTCTGCCTCGACCATATGTAAGCCCCTCACATCATATTGTGAGCGTCACTTTATTTTGTGATTTGTGGCCGCGTCAACCCCCAGATGCGTTTTCAATAAATCTCTTTTCAGTGTGAAAACGACCTATTTTTGACACATCAAAATGTGATAAGATGTAAAATCCGCAAAAAAACAAAGTATTTAGGAGGATATCAAAGTGACGGGACCACAAGACCCACGGCTCGCGACCGTGCGCCAAAACCTGAAATTCGCGATCATCCTGCGCGACACCACCGCCGCGGACACGAGCCGCGCCGCCGGTCTAAGCATCAATGCGCTTGGATCTTTCCTGCGCGGGCAGACCTCGATCAGCTATGCCAATCTCTTAAAGGTCTGCGATGTGCTGGACCTGCCGATCGGCATCTTGCACAAGCCCGGCGCAGTCACGCCGGGCCGCTTGGCGCTGCAATCTGCGCTTGAGGATCTCTCAGAGGATCAGCTCTCGGCGGCCCTCGCCGCGCTTGACAGAACCGGCGAGTGAGATGACCTGCGCAAAACCTCCGCCAATCGGAATAGCGCCTCCTCGCTCCAGCCTTCGGTTTTTGCATGTATGGCCTCGACCAACTGCACGCGCGCGGATCCATTCATTTCTCACTCCTTAATCTTGATCTGTAGCAAAATTACTACCCTAGATTGAAGTCGGCCCTTAAAAATCAAAAAGCAACACGAATTAAAGAGATGTACCCCAAGTAATGCGCTTATCACATTTAAATATTGTCTGTCACTTTTTAATGTGCTACGCCCTCCGATCAGGAGGCACACATGACACAAGACATCTTTTCCCAGACCGGGGTTACCGGCAAATCAAAGCACGCCGCGCGCCGGATTGGCCGGGCGATCTCACCGCTCGGGCTTGCTGGTCACGCGGCGCTCGGATTCATCGCGCTCTCGATCGGCGCGGCCTTGCGCCACTACATCACCGGCGAGATCCCGACGAGCACGGCCGCGGCGGCCGTCACCCTTTGGGGCTGGCCTTGCGGCCTGCCGCTTTACCTCGTCGCGGCCTATATCGCGCGGCCGCTGCCATGAGCCGGCGCGAGACCTTTGACGCCGTGGCCGAGATCGAGGCCGGGCTCCTCTCCACCGAGGAGGCGATCGCATGGCTCGCCCGGCGCGGGATCCAGACAAGCCGCGCCGGGCTCGACACCCTGCGCAAACGCGGCGAGCTCGTCGCCATCCGGACGCGCGGCCGCGTGCGGATCCACTATCGCCCGGCGGATCTCGCCCGGGCCTTTTTGATCGGGGAGGAAACCTCATGCTCCAGCTTTACCGCCGCAACGGAAAAGGCAACTACTACCTCCGCGGGAGCGTCGCGGGACAGCGCATTTACAAAAGCACTGGAACGGATCAACGCCGACTCGCGGAGGCCCAAAGGATCCGGCTCGAAAGCGAGCTCCTCGAACGTCGCGCCTTTGGCCGCGCGGCGACGGTAACTTTCGCCGAGGCCGCGCTCACCTACATCGAGAGCGGCGGCGAGACCCGCTTTCTCGGCCGCGTGGTCGAGTATTTTGGCCCCGACACACTCCTCCGGGATGTCGATAACGAGGCTCTCAACAAAGCCGCGCGCGTGCTTTTCCCCGAGGCCGCGCCGGCGACGATCGACCGCCAGCTCGTCGTGCCGGTCTCGGCCGTGGTCAGGCTCGCCGCCGAGGATGGGCTTTGCGAGCTGCGCAAGTTTCGCCGCCGCGCCAAGGATCGCGCCCGGGTGCGATGGCTCACCCCCGAGGAGGCCGAGAGATTGATCGCGGCCGCGCGCGAGCTCGCCCCGCATTTGATCCGGCCGCTCGGGATCCTCCTCGGATCCGGCGCGCGCACCGGCGAGGCTCTCGCGCTCCAGCGCGCCACCTTCCACGCCGCCACCGGCGAGGCGTTCATCGAGGAGACCAAAAACGGCGAGCCGCGCATGATCCGCTTTCCCCGGCGCGCGCTTGATATGATTTGCGAGGGCGATCTCCCGGAGCTCGGCCCGATCTGCCACACCCCCAAGGGCCGGCCCTATGTGATCCGGCAAAACGGCGGCGGGCAGATCGCCGGCGCCTTTGCCCGGTGCCGGGAGGCCGCCGGGCTCGGGCCGGACGTGACGCCGCACGTCCTGCGCCACACTTGGGCGACGTGGTTTTATGCCCAGACCCGCGATTTTGGCGCGCTCATGGATCTCGGCGGCTGGAAAAAGTCGGACATGGCGAACCGCTACCGCAAGATCGCGCCGGAGGATCTCGACGCGCGCCTCGCGGCGCATGGTTGGGATTTTACCCGCGCGGCGTTTCGCCAGCCGGCCCGCGCGCCCGAGAGCGCGCCGAGCGATCGGATCCGCCTCGTGAAATAATCGCGACGCGCATCACATTTATTCTTGCGCATCACATTTAAATGTGAGACTGTCCCTTTAGACACACTAGAGGAGACATCGACATGACACGCAACGAAGAGATCCGCGCCAATATCAAAGCCCGGGCAAACACCATGACCGAGCGCGAGGCCGCCGCGGTTTATTCCGCCATGCGCCTTGAGGTCATGCGCGCCCGCATGGCCGGAAAGCGCGCGCCGAAAGCCCTCGCCGACGCGATGGAGATCTCCGGCGAGGCACTGGAGGAACGGATCGGCGAGACCCGTTTCGACGCGCTGATCGACCAAATCGACGCGCGGGCGGCGGCATAAGCCGCCCCGCGCCCCCCTCCCCCAAGACATCAGGAGAGACCGAGATGCACTATAGCAACAAAATCACGGTTGCGATCGAAAGCGCCTTTCTGCGCCGGAAGCATATTGATTTCGGGATCCGCGACGATCGAGGCCGCGAAATCGGCGCTTGGATCATCCTCGGGACCGAGACGATCACACCGGACGAGTCGCAACGCTGGCTCGCAGATCCGGAAGCGGTCGGGCATCACTACACGGCGAAAGTACAGCCGACACGTAACGAAAAGCCCTTTGGCGCCACAATCCGCGCCACACGTCACCCCGACGAGGCGTCGGCCGAGCGCGAAGCGCGCAAGCGCGCCGAGAAAACGCGGCGGCGCTACGCAAATAAATTCGGCCCGGCATGAGACAAAGGCGCCGGCTTGAGCCGGCGCCGCCCCACCCCACGAGAGGAGATCCAGACATGACCGCACCCACCTTTAACACGATCAACGCCTCGATTGCGCGCCACGGCGTCGAGCTCGTCAAGGGCGGGGGGTATTTTTATTTCGCCGCGCTGGACGGCGCGCCGGCCGGGATCGAGGATGCGATCCCCTCGGTTTACTCGATACACCTCCGCGCCATGAGCCTTGAGCAATGGATCGCGCACGTCGAGGAGGCGGTCCAGAAATGGCAAAACGAGCACGCCCAGAGCTTCACCGACGCAACGCGCCTTTGCATCACCGCGCTGGAGATCGGGACCGACAAAGCGAAAGAAATGGCCCGCGAGGAGCTCATGCGCTACGCGCGAGAACTCGACCGGCTCGCCGGCGCCAGCGGGAGCGCCTTTGACCCTGCGGACACCCCGGTCGGCGATTGATCGGGCCGGATCCGGACACAAAAAAAAGCCCGGGCGATTTTGCCCGGGCTTTTGCATGAGAGATCCAGCGCCTAGACCGCGCCGCCGTTTGCGACGCGCGCCTTGTGCTGCGCGAGACTTTTCTCGAATGTGGTCATATAGGAGACATCGCGCTCGAAATCGCGCTTGAACTCCAGATATTCCGCGCACCGCTCGCCGCGCTCCTTGCACGCGACCATGAGCTCCTCGCCGACTTGATACTCCAGCGAGAGCCGCGAGACGGCGCCGGTCGGATCCCCGGCCGGGCCGCATCCGGCGAGCGCAAGCGCCGCGACAAGCGCGCAGATAAATACCTTTTGCATGTGGTGATCTCTCCTCTCATTAAAAACACACGCTACGAGCGTCGCACCCCGGCGCGCCGAGCGCAATACCGGGACAGCCCCCCCCTAAAGCAACCTGTTGCTTGGGCTATTGATCGTCGTGGGGTCAACCAACTCAACACCTTGAAACTTCAAAGCGACCTCTTGTTTGTTTGCCTCGGCCTGTGATCCGTAGGCACTCCACGCCAAGGCCCACTGTTCCCACTTGCCGATTTCTACAAGCTGTTGGTTTAGCCAAAAGTTGACGTGATAGCGGTTGTCCATCTTGGGGGCTTTGATTTCGTTCCCCTCGTCATCGTACTCACCGGGGGTAATGACATGCGGGCCGAGTTCGGCAATAGTGACGCCCGGTGCAGACACGAGAGGCCCAGATGCTTCCACAGCCTCGCGGATAACCTCACCTGTTTCTGGGTCAGTCACTTCGGGTTGTGCGGGGTGCTTATACACTTTAAGACCCACAGCAAGGGCTTGTTCGTCAAAGGTGGCTTTGTCTTTGGCCCGTACCATCGCCCAGAGGTTGCCACGGTCAAAGGTGACGTAGGCTTTCACACCGTCAACGAATACGCCTTCGGGGGTTACTTCGTAGGTCATGACGACGCATCCGCTTCATCTACATCATCCGCCCACTCGCGAACCAGCGTCCGTGCGCCCATGCCTTCATACGTCGCGTCTGCGCCGGATAGGTCAGGCAGCCCGAGGGTGTGCGACACACGGGTTTCCGCCGTGCCGTTCAAGGCAATGCCGAGTTCTGTTGACGTAGCGACGAAAGCAAGGTTGAACGGCTTGTTGATACCCGGCGTGATCTCGCCCGTGGTGCTGATCGTTTCGGTTGATCCACCGTTCACAACGGTCAGCGTAAAGGTGCCTGTCTTGGTGCTGTCGGTGTCCAGCGTCAGGGTGATGCGGTTGCTTGCATCAACCCGGCGGTCATACAGAGTGACTTGCCCAGCCGTTCCTTCGTCGGCGTAGGTTTCCAGACCCTCCATAGCGATGGAGATGGCGTCAGAAGACCAAGGCAGGTTGGCGCTAGGCGCTGTCAGGGTTTCCGCACCACGGGTGACTGTGGAGCCAGCCGCGGGGATGTAGCTTGAGGGGGTGGAGCCTTGTTCGAATTGTGCGCCGTAAATGAGGATAGATGATGTGCCGTCGAGGTCTACAGTCAAGTTTCCGTCGCCCGTCGCAGGTCGGATTACAACAGCACCGCTCGTATCGCTAGAGTCGGTAGTAAAGGAAATTGAACAGCGATACCAACCGTTGCCAAAATCCTCTATCTCCCCGGAAAAGCCTGAGAGTTCAGTGCCAATGGTCCCATCATTAAGGTTAAAATATACTCCGCCATTTGATGGGGTGGTAAAACCTTCACCTCTTAGCACCACCCATGACAGACCTCCTTTTTTAGCAAAACAGGAAAACGTGTAAGTTGTAGATGTGGACACCGTAACTGCCTCAAAAATCAGAACTGGACCAGTTCCACCTGAGTTATCATCTGAAAGAGTTACGGCTGAGTTTGTTCCACCGTCTGGCCCTGTTTCGTTTAGTGCGACTTGCGAAACTCCGCCTTTAGACCAACCCGCATCCGTGAAATCCTCCGAATACGTCAAAAAATTCGTCCGGCTTTCGCTCTCAATCAGCAGCCCCTCGTTCACCCACTGAGAACCGTCCCACACATGGTGGCCCATGCGAGGTTCCCCATCCGCAGCAGTTTGCAGGGTGCCTGTGCTGTCAACGTAGGTGGCGCTGCCGGAGCGGGTGAAGGTTAAGGCGTTGGCAAAGTCAGACGCCGCGCTATTCACGCGCGCCCTTTCTCGCGCAAAATCGACCAAGAAAGGCGGATTTAACCCGCCCGCCGCGTAGAGACGGCGCAGCGCCACGCGCTGCCCCTCAAAGCCATTGATTCCGATCCCAATCATTACAGAAGCCCCACAATATTTCCTGCCGTTGTGCCTGTAGATTTAACACGCGCCGCCGCAATCGGCAGAAGGCCAAAAACCGCCTTGAGTGTCACCTCGTCACCCCCCTGCATAATAACTGTTAGATCCCCCTCGGTCCCAATCCAAAGAGCGCGGGTGACTTTTTCAAGGTCCGCACCGTCATTTGGAGAAACGGCGAAGGCCGAGCGGGCCGGGCTGTTTAAACCTGTGGTGTGGCTTGCGAATGGGTCAGACATTGGTTTTTCCTTTCCTAAGTTTTCTTTTTCGTCGAGCTCAAAAACTAGCCCGAGCAACCGTTAAGCGCGGGCTCATGCGACCGCCTCGCCATCGAGGGCGATGCGCGCGAGCGCCTCGATCTCGATCGGGCCGAGCCCCGCAAAGAGCCGCGCGGCCGCGGCCGGGTCGGTGAACTGGATCACCGCGACGCGCGAGACCCGCGCGCCGCGCCCGGCGACCTCGACCTCGATCTCGCGACCGGCACGCCGGCAGGAGACCCGGCCGTGGCCCGGACAGGTTATGGCGCGCGCGGAAGTCATCCGCCGAGAAACGCCATCCGCGAGGCAAAGGCGCGCGCGGCGCGCGCAGACCCGGAACTGATCGCCGCGGTGCGCTCGGCCACAAGCACGCCCACGCGCCCCTCCTCGGCCCCCTCGCGGCGCAGGAGCGCCACGACGCCGAGCGCAACGCGCGGATCCTCGATCACCGGCACGCCGCAAAGCGTGGCGCGGCGCGGATCGCGTGGGTGATCCTCGATCACCGGCGCGCCGGGGAGAGTGTGAAACTCCCGGGCGACGCGCAAGGCCGCCCGGAGATGGAAAATCGAATGGGTGCGGATCTGATCCGGCGGGGTTTCCGAGTGGAGCCGCGCGACGAGCCCGGCGAGGGTGAGAGGCGCGCTCATGACATCACCCCCGGGATTTTGCACATATCCGCCGAGAGGATCTCGGAGATCGAAAGCCCGAACGCCACCGGCCATGCGAGCACGAGATAGGCGTAATCAAACCAATCGCTCGGATCTACGGCGCGAGCAAGACCGAGCCCGGCCATGATATAGGCCACCCCCAAGAAATACGATTGCCAGCTCATAGCGCGCCCTCCTCGTCGACCGCATCGAGCCCGAGCTCGGCGCGATACTCTGCGACGAGCTGCGCCCGGCGCTCGATGTCGATCGCCGGCAGATCGCCGGCTTGGCGGAGCACCACCGCGGCGGCATGGATCCGGTCGATCTGGCGATCGAGATCCTCGCGCAAGACAAACCCGGCCGGCATATGCGCGACCGAGCGCGACTTTAGGCTCGCGCCGATCGTGCGGGAGAGCGATCCAGAGAGCTCGGCCAAGAGCCCGAGCCGGTCAATGGCGGCGACCTGAACCGCGGAGACCTTACGAGCATCCCTTTGACCTTCGCGATAGGCCTTGGCGATCCGCGCCTCGACCTCGGCCGAGGTGGCGGCGTGCAGATCCGGCGTGGCAAACACCGGCGCGGGATCCTCCGGCGGGATGTGACCCGGCGATCCGACCGCCTCGGCGGCCTCGATCGGCCGGCCGGCGACATCGCGCGGCGGGCTCTCGTGCAGATCGTGCCACTCCTTGACCTTGGCCGCGAGATCGCCCGGCGGCACGTCGCGATTGCAATCGAGCCCTGCGTCGCGCTCCTCGGCGCGGCTTTGCGCGGCAACGCGCGACATCGCGCAGCCGGCGTCAAAGCCGGCCTCCCAATCGGCAAACCCGTGATCTTGCGCAGGGCGGCCGGGGAATGTCTCGGCGACGCGCTGCGCGGCGCGGCGGAGCTTGGACACAAGCGCGCTCATGCGTCACCGCCTTTCGCGGTGCCGATCAAATCCTCGGCAATGGCGTGAACCCGGCGGGCGACCTTGGCGGCAAGATCATCGGCGAGAGCGCCGTCGGGCTCGGAAATCAGACCGAACTCCGACATGATCGCGGTCGCGCACACCATCCGGTAGAGCCCGGCCTGAATATCAGAGGGGAGCTCGTCGAGCGGCGGATTAACCGAGAACCCGCGCTCGGCGAGCATGGCTGCGAGGCCATCGGCGGCGGCCTGCGACTCGGCCAAAAGGGCGCGCGTGCGCTCCAGAGGCGGCAGGGCGCGGAGCCGCTCCATATCGGTTTCAAGTGTCATTCTCTTGCCTTTCCTCATGTGGTGACGGGGAAAGGCTTAGGCCGGAGGCTGTGACAATCGCGAGCGCGGGTTGGAGGCGTGCAAAATGCGTGCAATCCGTGCGGCGATTTTGTGTAAAGCGTTGATTTTATGGGAGATTTTGCGCGTCGCGCGTGCCTTAGCAGGGGAGCGCCTTCGACCACTCGGCCACGTCTCCGCCGCTGTCTCTATGCTATAAGCCCCTTACAAACAAGGCTTTTTCTGCATTTTTTCGAGGAGGCCAGAGCGTCACATTATAATTTTATTTTCATAAGTTTTCTGTGACGCTCGGACCCGTTGCACCGCTTTTGTGTGCAAAATGCGTGCAACGTTCCCGCCCCGTTCCGTGACCGGCTACGCGAAAAGATGCGCGAGGATCTGCCCCTCCAGCCGATCGAGCGATCCCGAGTTATCGAGCACCACATCCGAGTCGAACTCAAACGACTCGGAGGGGTGAGACCCGGCGAGCATAAGCCCGCGCCCCTCGATCTTGACCACAAGCCCGCCGGCGTCGCGCACCGCGGCCGCCTCATTGGCAAATCGCACATCCTCGAACACCACCCGCCTCCCGGCCGCGGCGATCTCGGCGGCGCGCTGCCCCATCGGGCCGGCCCAGAAATCCGGATCCATTTGATCGCGCCCCCATTCGGTGCCGAGCGTTTGCATCGCGTGGCGCGGCGTGCGGTTCGCAAGCTCGGGGACCGGGGTCTCCTTGAGATCCCCCTCGATCATCCGGCAGATCCGCGCGCGCGCCACGCCGAGCTCGGAAAGAAGCGCGGCGAGCGCGGTTTTCAAAGGCGCCGAAAAGCGCAGGCGGTTGAACCCATGCCGCGCGAGAATCTCGGCGGCGGCCGACTTGCCGGATCCGGCGGCGCCGGCAAGCCCGATCACCCGGGCGACCGGCGCGCGCTCAGCGGCGGCGGTGAGGATCTCGGCGTCATCGAGATCAGCGTCGCCGGCGTTCCATCGTGCCCCGCTCATAGGATCGCGTCCTTGCCCTCGTCGGGCTCCAGCGAATCCTTGAGGTGGCCCGGGTCGATCCATTCGAGGAATCGGCCGAGATGGTGCCAGCCCCAAACATGCGACCGCTTGGCGGCGCGCGAGGAGATCGTCTCGTCGGGATCCCCGAGAAGGATCGCGTTTGCGAGCTGGTCGATCGAAATCAGAACATTGAGGAGGTATTTCCCGAGGATTTTCGAGATCTTTTTCATGGATTAGCCCTTTCTTCGATGTAGCGATATTCGACCGGGATCCCGGCCGATCGCGCGGCCTCGATCCCGTATTCCATCCCGCGAGAGATCCCGCGGTCACAATAAACGACACTCGCCGCGGCGACGCCGCGCCACGCGAGCCCGGCATCAATGCCGAGCGCGCGCTCGGCCGGGATCTGATCGTTCAGGATTCCCGGCTGTGTATAAAGGAGGTGAGAGGCGATCGGCGCCTCGCCGCGGCGGAGACTGTCGCGGACCGCCCGGCGGGCATAGGCGACATTCTCCTCCACATCGCCGGCAAAGGGACTCTCGACGATCACAAGCCTCATGGGCGCCACCTCCCGCGCGCGTCCTGCGTCACGATCGCGCGCTTGCCGTTGGGATAGGCCACCACATGCGCGCGGCGCCACGAGCTCGGCCCCGTGTTGTAGCCCTGATCGAGCGAGCCGGTCATGCCGGCGATATAAACGCCGTCGCAGATCTCCGGGCTGTGGGTGTGGCCGATCGTGATCCGCCGCGACATCCGGGCAAAGGCCACCGCCGAGCCGCGGCCGCCGTTTGGCCCATCGTCGCCATGCAAGCCGCACTCGATCCCGCCGCCGCCGGTCTCTTGGCAGATCGGGAAGGTGCCGCCGCGCGGCACAAAACCGACCCCCTCCAGCCGGCGCGGATCCGCCTCCTTGAGCGCCCACCGAAAGAGGTTGAAATCCTCCTCGCCGGCTTTGAGCGCCTCATAGAAGGCCAGATTGCACCTGTGCCAATAGGCGACGTTTTCCACATCGTCGCGGTTGATCTGGCCGCGCGTCCATTGCAGGAGGCGATCGTCGTGGTTTGAATAGATCACCACGGGCGCGCAAAACTCGCGCTCGATGTCGCGTAAAAGCCGCGCGGCGCCGGAGATCTGCCCCTCGACGCCGGAGAGCCCTTGCTCGACCATCTGCGCGCGGTGCAGGGGATCGCCCTCGACGTGCCGCGAGTGCGCCTCCAGCGCGACGAGATCATGAATAAAAGCGTATTTCGGGCGGAGCGCCTCGACGAGCGCATCCTCCGAGCGCCCCCAGAGCGCCGCGGCGACATCCTCCTCGACTGTCGGAAAGTGAATGTCGCCGAACGTCACCGCCTCGACCCTGTGACCAAGCGAGACGCGGCCGTCGCGGACCACCGTGTCGAGATCCTGAAACGCCCCGTCAGGCGTCGCCGAGATTTGCCGACACCATGCCGCGCCGCTATCATCGACCTCGACCACCGTCGCGCCGAGGATGTGGTGAAACTTGGCTTTTAGGCCGGCTTTCTTCTCGACGTAATTCGGGACCGTGACCGCGCCCGTGGTCATAAGCGCCGGCGCCTCCTCGCCGGGCGGTGCCGGCGCGACCTGATAAGCGAGCTTTGCGTGCGGGAAAATCGCATCGCGGCCGCGCGAATACGACAAAAGCCCCGAGAGCGGCCGGACCGCGGTCGGGAGCGTGTTCATCTCGGCGCAAAAGAGCACCGGGCCGAGATCGACCGGATCAAACCGCAAGTGATCGGGGATCTCCGGGCGATAGGTCGAGGTCAATGTCATGCGATCGCTGTGGCGAATCGTTTGATAGGTGAACCCGGCGACGAGGATCTCGGCGTCGATCGCCGTCGCATAGGCTTGCAAGTTGCTCCAGAATTTCGGGTGAATATCCGTATCATCCTGCGCGGCCGTCACGATCCAGCGCCGGACCTGCCCGCGGCGGATCTCCCCCGGCGCCACGCCGGGCGGGGTAAAGAGCGACCAATCGGGCAGAAAGTGATCCTCGCCGCGCGCCTTGCGGCGCTCCTGCGTGCGGATGAATGTCTCGATCTTGTTCCGGGTCTCATTGTGACCCGCCTCGGCGAGCACCCTCGCGGCCTCGGCGACCGCGGAACCGCGGCCGCGGCCGGCGGAGCGGAAAGGATCAAAGCCGGCGCGGAGCGCCGCCTCGATCGCGTTCTTGATCCGCTGCGCGCGCGCGGGATCCATGCCGGGATTTGCCATCGCTCACCCTCCGAGCTTGTCGCGCGCGAGATCGAGCGCGGGATTTGTATCAATCGAGGCGGCGGGATCCGGCGCCTCATCGGCACGCGTGGCGCGGCGCCATTCGGCGAGGGCCTGCATCGAGGAGGCGACCTTGACCTGCCGGCTCTTGTGCAGCTCGCGCGCGCCAAAATAAAACCCGACAATCCCGCCCATGAGATACCACATCGGCTCGGGGATAAGCGCGAGCGCGGTGATCCGGGTCGTAAAGGCCGCCGGATCCACCATCGCAAAGGCAAAAAGCCCGATCGTCGAGAAGGCCAGCGCCGGGCGCGGGAGCCGATTGAGACCATCGACCACCCGGCCGAAAAGCCCCGGGCCGGCGCGCTCGGCGGCGAGTTGCTCCAGCGCCGCCGCATAGGCCGCATGATCGCGCTGCCCGGCGGCCTCGGCGTTTTCGCGAAAGACCTCGATCGTCTCGGTGACGCGATTGGCCCCGCCGCCGAGACCAAAGAGGCCGGAGAAAAACCGGATCAAGCCCATTTCGCGACCCTCCGCGCGTGCTCGGCCGGGCTCAAGTGATAATCGGCCGAGATAAACTTTTCGGCGCGACGGATCCATCCGCCCTTGCCGCCATCACGCCGGCGCGCGAACTTGCGCAGGCTCGGCCGGCGATCGCCGAGGCGGTAATAGTAATTGCGCCGGGCGATCCCGTAGGCATCGACGAGCACCTCGCCGATCTTATCAAAGATCCGGTGCGCGGCACCGGCGGTGCGCGGGCCGAGCGCACCATCGACGGCGATCTCCTCGCCGAGATCGCGGAGCACCCGTTGCAAGATCTTGATCGCATTGGCGCCGGCGTTGACGTTCATGTCGTAGACACTCGCGCGGAGCGGATCGGGGAGCCGCGGGATCCCGGCGGCGTGGTAATAGTCGCGCTCGAAAATCTCCGCCGCCTTGGCGCGCGGCAGGATCCGCACATCGGCGACATCGACATCGCCGTCGCGATCGAGGTCGAGCCCGAGCCGGCGCATCGTGCCGATCGTGACGCCGTGTTTCGTGGCCCCGCCGGGATCGTCGGGATCGTTTACGAACCCGCCCTCACTGGCGAGAATTTCCTCGGTGATCTCGCGGACTTTCATCGCGGACCCTCCTCTCGTTTTGCATGAAAAAAGGCGCACCGCATGGCGCGCCCTTGGCCTTGACCTGCCGGCGAGACTTACCCGCCGGAGTCGATGATCTTGTCGAGACGCTCGCGGATCGCGGCCGAGCTCTCGACGCTCTCGCGGCGGTGCTCGGCGATCGCCTTCTTGAGATCGTCTACGTTTTGCCGGTCGATCTCGCGGATCACCGCCTGCCCGGCGAGCTCCTTTTTCAAGATCTGGATCTCCTCGCGGTTTGTGAGAAGCGTCCGGATCACCCAGACCGCGCCCCCGGAGGCGGCGGTGATAACCGCGACCACGATCGAGGGCGCGGCCTCGCTAAGTGTGTCTTTCCATGACATCAGATCACGCCACCCCGAGCGCCTCGGCGAGGCCGAGATCGGAGGCGAGCTGCACGGCCTCGGCCTGCGCCGCAGCGAGAATTTCCTCGTATTGATAGGGGTCCTGCACGAGCTCGATGTCAGCCGTCACCTTGCGGCGCAAACCGGCGATCGCCGCTACCGCCGTCCGGTAAACCTCCGCCTTGGCAAGAATGACCTCCGCCAAAGCGAAAGGATCCTCGCCGGTAACGGCGGCCTCGCCATCGATGAGCGCCGCTTGCGCGGGATCCGGAGCGCCGTTCTTGTAGGCCACGGCCGCGGCCTCTTTTATCGGCCACGAAAGCCGCTCCTCGGCCGGCGCGCCGGAAACGAGCGGCGCGACGAAAGCTTCGGCCCAAGAGACCACCGCCGCGACGGCCGCGGCCGCGGTCGGGTAACGCGGCGAATCTTTGACATCTGGGACATCAACCTCGGCGCGCTCACCCGTCGAGACATCGAACACAATTTCGGTTGCCATCACTTGACCCCCCAAAGGTTAATTTCTGACGGAGAGGCGAAATTTCCCGAAAGCTGCCAACCAAACGAAAGTGCCGTCGAGCCCTGCGAAAGACCAGTCAGCCCGCCGGAGGCATAAGCGGAGGCCCCATCGGCGCCAGCTCCGGAAAAAACACCTGTGGATAAATCAACAATGACCGCCCCGGAAGGGTTTAAGCTGGTGCTTGCCGAGATCCCGGCGACCTCGCCTTCAATAGTTAAACGATTTGCAGTTGATCTCGTGTTTTTCAGGCTTTTCAAAACAATCCGCAAAAACCGAAAGCGGGACAAATCCAACCCGGAAAAGGTGAATGTAGACCCGCCAGAGATAACGCCACTCTCCGCGATCAATTCACTCGGGAAAAGATCAAGATCCGCGCTCGGATCGCCGCGGGCGATCGACTCCGGGTTGCGGGCAAGACGGGAAAAAAGCGACGTATTGGCCGGGCTCCCCGGATCGAGATCGGAATCCGGAATATATTGATAAGTCATTGACCCACCCCTCTAGTTGATTTGAAAACCCTCGGATCCATCGGGCAAAAGCCCGGCATCATCCGAGATGAAAAGAACGCCGAACGGATCCGAGCCATCGCCGACCCAATCGCCGACCGTATCATCGGCGACCTTGACCACCACCCCGGCGAGCGAGGCATCCTCGGCGGTGACAAGGATCCGGCGCTGCCGGTGCTGGACCTCGACCGAGGTCACGATCCACGGCTTGACGAGCGGCGCGCCGAATGTGTCTTGGATCCGGCGATGACGGATCCGCACGATCTGCCCGACCCGGATGTCGCGACCCTTGTCGGAGAGCGCGAAGGTCAGCTCCCGCGCGCCCTCCTTGTAGCGCGTGAGGATCCGCGAGGAGGTCTCCAGCGCCACGGCGCTCGAATTGACAAAGCGCGCGAAGATCTCGCGCACCGCCGGCTCGCCGTAGACCTCGGGCGCCTCAAGCTCTAGCGCGACCGAACCCTGCATCCGGCGATAACTGTCGCCATCGCCGGCGCTCTCGATCGGGGAGCGGCGATCATAGTAGACATAAACCCGCGAGACCCGGCGATCGGGGAACTCGCGGAGCTTGACGGATCCGGCGAGAATATGCGCCTCGTCGGTCAGGAGCCGCGGCTCCTCGAATATCGGCTTGACCGCCACAAACTTGATCTGTTTGTCGCGTTCATCCCACCACTGCACCGCCTGAATTTGCTCAAGGATCTCGCCGAGGAGCTTGTCAACTCCGGTCGGCTCGGTCACAAGCGCGGTGATCCCATAGGCCGAAAGATGCGTCGCCGCCTCATCGGCCCAATCGGTGAGCGGCAGATAGGCGGCCGGAATCTCGGTGAAATCCTGATAGAGCGTCGCGAGTGCGACATCCGGCGCGGTGTTGTCAAAGCGCAAACATTCCTGCACCCGATCCTCCGCGTCATGCTCGGCGGCGATCGTGTTATCGGTGCCGCGCGCCGAGATCGTGAAATCAAGAAATCCCGAGCCATCCTCGGCGATTGCCGAATAGGTCATCACCTCGTCATTGATCCGGATCGTGCCGCTCGCGCCGTAGTCCGAAAGCACCGCGCCGGCGACCTTGATCGTCGTCGCGCTCGATGTGATGTCGGCCTGCAACTCCCCCGGCGAAACGCGCGGCGCCTTGGCCTTATCGGTTGCCGCCTTAGCGAGCACATCCCGGCATGACATCGTGACCACATCATCACCCGAGAGATCGAGCCCCTCGGAGATGTAAACCCGGCTTTCCATGTCGGCGAGCGCCTGCCCCGAAAACCCCTCGTAGATCGTCACCGTCAAACCGTTGCGGCCGTAGCGATTGCGCTCATTCCATTTACTCCAGAACGTGCCACGATCGAGCGGATCATAGGAGCGCGAGGCAAGATAGGGATCGACAATGCGGTCGGTGTGCGGCATGTCGCGAAACTGGATCTTTGCCGTCGCCCGGATCCCGAGCGGGTTTGCCCGCTTGTCGGCGCCGGAGATATTCACCCGGGCCGGCGAGGTCGAAACCGAGCGCAGGAGCGGAAAAATATAGAGCGCATCCGAGGGCCGGCCCTCGCCGGGGATCCCGAAATAGAGCTTTTTCACCGTGCCGGAATAATTCTCGGGATCTTGGCAGGTTGATCGGGTATTGAAACAGGCCGCGCCCGTGGCCGTGCAAGGTGCCACCCCATGCGCATTGGCGCAAAACGGCTGTGCCACCTCGACGATCGTGATCGGCTCGGCGGAAAACGGAACGCTAGACATCGACAAACCCCTCGGCTTGGATCTGGAGATCGTGCAGATCGACGGCGCCATTCGCGCGCGGCCGCGGCCGGGATCCAGCGATCCAGCACAAGGCCACATCGTCGGGATGCGTTTCGGGCCGCTCGGCGATCATGAAAAGATCGGTCTCGATCGCATCGAGGAGGGCCGGGCCATTGGCGAGGAGCCACGCCTCGGAAAGATGCGACCACTCAAACGAAAGCGCCTGACCGCGCCGGACCTCGACCCGGGCGAGAAACTCGCCGGTGACGGATTTTTGCCCGGTCATGATGCGCCGGGCGGCCATATTGAACGGCGTGCGGCCGGGATAGCGCGTGCGCACCTCCATCTGGAGCGCCGCCCCGAACCGGACAAACCCCACCTCCGGCACGCCGCCGGACCCGGAAAACGAGATCCGCGCGGCCACGGCGCTCGCCGGCTCGAACATCAGGAAAATCGGCCGATCATCGGAGACCGTCAGACCATCGAGGCCGACCGAGACAAAGCCCGCGCCGAGATCGAGCTCGATCGAGAACTCGACCCCGGCGGAGCCGAAATTATGCGCGGCGATCGCGCAATAATCGAGATCACTTGCGGATCCGGGCGCGATCTCCCATGTCGCCGGCACGGCATCGGCGCGCCACTTTTCGAAAGTGAGAGAGTTTGCCGGCGCCGCGGCGGCGTAGATCTCCGAGGCATCGGTCCCGGAGGCCGAGACCGTGCCGGAGATCCAGTTGCCCGCATGGGCGATCCGGGCATGAGAGAGCGGGCGATCCCCGCCCGGGAGCGTGTAACCGCTCGCAAATTGCACCGCCATTGCGTCACCTATTTGTCACGATTGCGCCATCCTCCGAGAGCTCGCGGAGCTCCTCGGCAAGCTGGATCACCGCCGAGCGCGGCAAAAACTCCGCGTCGCCGATATTGATATTCACCTGTTGCGCGGGGTCGCTTTGCACCGGCACGGCCGCTTGACCGGCGCCCGCCGCGCCACCGCCAGCGGCGCCACCGCCACCACCTCCGCCAGAGGCCGAGGTGCTCGCGATATTGGAAATCAGCATGCCGGTTTTTGCCAGCGAGGCGGCGGTGAAGGCGGCGGCCACCGGCGGGCCGCCGATTTCCATCCCCTTGTCCCACGCCTCGACCGCGGCCTCGTAGCCTTTGACCGTCGCTTGCGCGATCGAAGCCGCCTTGCCGATCGCAAAGAGCTTTTTATTCTCGCTTTGCATGAGCGCCGAAAGATCGCCGAACATGCCCGCATAACCATCAAGGCGCGCGCGCATCTCCTCCTTTTGGAGTTGCTCCATCGCCTCCTTGTGCTCCTTTTCGATCCGGAGCTTTGTGTCGGCGAACTCGCCCTCCTTGAGGATCTCGGCCTCGCGGAACTCTTGTAGCTTTTCGAGTCGCGCTTGATAGTCGGCCTCGATGATCTCGCGCTCACTGGCGAGCCCCTCGCGCAAGCGATCGAGATCCTCGCGCGTCGGCCCCCGCCAGCCGCGGCCACCACCACCACGAGACCCACTCGACGAGACACGGCCGGAGCGGATATTGCTCGGCGTATCCTCAAGCTCTACTGATAGTGGACTCTTGTAATCAGGCGACATCCCGGGCTCGTCGCCATCATCCAAGCCATAGAGATCGCGAAGCCCTTCGGGCGTGCTTTCCGGAGATCGAGGCCGATCGGACCCACCGTCAGGATCAATCCCGAGCTCCTTCCCAATCGAGTCGGCAACATCCGCACCAAGCGCCTTAGCATCCCCCCGGAGAACCGCCAAGACCTTGATAAGATCCATGATTTTTTCAACGCTCCAAGCCGCGGCCTTAATGATCGCCTCAAAAGCCGGAACGCCATAATCTTTGATAAACTGCGAAAGCAGGAGGAGCTCATCCTCAAGCCCGATCATGGCGCTCGTCAGCTCGTTTGAAATCGTGCCATGCATTTCGGCGAGCTTTTGATCGAGCTCGGCCGCACCGCGCACCGTTTCGTTGCTCATGATCCGACCGGCGGCCTCGGCCTCGTCGCCAAGATCGCGCAGCGCGCGGCCATTATCGCGCAAAAGCGGGATGAGCGCGGTCGAATCGGAGGCGATCGCCTCCATGTAAAATGTCATCTGACTTTGTGTGAGATTGGCCTTTTCGAGCGAACTCACATAAAGCTGGAGCGCCTCGGGACCAGAAAGCCGCGCGAATTGATCCGCCGTCACGCCAACCGCTGGAGCGATATTCTCGAAAAAATCGCTCATCGGACCGCCGCCGGTCGCGAGAAAATCGCCGACTCGATCCTGCATATCCTTGAGAATATCGGAGAGCTTTTCTTGCGAGATCCCGACCGTATCGGCCGCGATCGCCCACCGCTGGAACTCGCGCGGCGCCGCGCCGGCAAGCCGCGAGAGATTGCCCACCTCTTTGCCGAGCTCGGCCGAGCGCGCCGCGAGCCCATAGGCCGCGGCCGAGCCGGCGGCAAGAGCGGTCGCGATTGCCGCGCCGACCCGCGTCATACGCCGCGCGGTGCGCTCGGCACGATCCGAGAACCGGCCGAGCTCGCGCGAGCCTTGACGCATCCCGCGCTTGAGCGGGGTCACATCGGCCCCAACCGAGACCGCCACATCGCCGACCACTTTCGCCATTTATTCGGCCTCCTCTATTGCGGCGTGAAGCATTTGATAGAGCCGCTCGTTTTGATCTCGGGGAGTGTCTTGCTCGGGCGGGACATAGGCATCTAGGATCCACCAGACCTCACCGGGCGGGAGTCTCCAAAACTCCGCCCGGCTCACCCATCCTTTGCCCACGAGGAGGCAATAGAGGATCCGGACTATTCCGGAGTCTGGACCTCCTCCTCCCCCTCGGCCTTTCCCGGCTCACCGTCGCCCATAAGCTGCCGGTGAATCGGCGGGGCGATGATTGCCAAAAGGCCGAGCACCGCGTCCTGCATCTTAACGGCCGCCGAGGCGTCGCCCTTTGCCAGATCCTCGGTGATCGTGAGATAGATCTCCTCATCGGAGACCTTGGCGCCGGCATAGCGCAGCGCCGCACCATAGGCGCCAGCGAGGCGCGAATAGCTCGGCCCGCCGCGTTTTGTGAGCGCGAGCACCGCCGGGGTACCTTTGCTGTCGGCAAGCGCGTCCTCGATCTCGGCGATCAAGCGGAGTTGATCCTCAGCCGCGACCGTGAACTCTTGGCCCTTCCATGCAAGGGTTACAGGTTGAAAGCCCCTCATGGATCAAGCCGCCTGCGTAAACGCCCACTCACCCGACGAGGTGAGCGAGGCGGTAAACGTCCCGGCCTCCTTGTAATCCTCGCCCTCCTGATAGGAGCCGAGGAAAAACTCGCCCGCGAGCGTGTCACCATTGGCGAGCTTGAGCGAGGCGTCGGCGATATGCCACCCCGAAGAGTCGCCGAGCGCGATGTCGCGGATCGCCTGATCCTTTTCGATCCCCTCGATATTCATCGAGAGCACCGCGCTCGACACCTTACCCGAGAGAAGCTCTTGATAGCCCGCCGAGCCCTTATCGGTGATGTCGATCGGCGTGGCCTCACGGGTGAACCCGCTCACGCGCACCCCGGCGACCGGCGTCCCGCCGATCGAAAACACGCCGTCCTGACCTGCACTTGCTGACATGTCGTTTCCTTTCAATAGATCACAAAAGCGCCCCTCCCCCGAAACCGGGGGGCGCGAGAGATTGAGATTTGAGGGGGAGCCGAGGCGGCCCGGGGTTGCCCTAGAGGGTCTCGATCAAGGCGCGATATTCACAAACGCCATGAAAAATCTTGTCGGGATCGCGATCCAGATCCGAGGAGTCCCGGCGCAAAAGCGTCAAAGAATAGGCCGGATCGAGGGCAAGCGCGGCGTGCTGCCGGTGCAAAAGCTCATAGATCCGGCCTTGGATCTCGCGCGCCTCTTTCATGGATCCCGACGCCGAAAAGCTGTGGATCCGGAGGATCACGTCGAGGCCGTTTTCGGTTTTCGTGTCCCATTCGCGCGCGTCGAGATAACCGATCTCGACCCGCGGAAACGGCGCGGCCGGGTCTCCGGCCGCCACCTGCGGCGCGGCGTCATGGATCGAGACGCCGAGCCCGTCGAGCTCGATGTCACCGGAGAGCCGCGCATAGATCGCGGCCTGCAAAGCCCATTCCATCATTTCGCGGCCCTCCGCCTTTGCCGCTCAAGCGCGGCGGTGAGTTTCTTGACAAATTGCTCGCGCAGGATCTCGGGAAAGCGGCTTTCCAGCGCGCGGACCGAGGTCAAAAAAAACGGCCGCTCGGGCAAGGTCGAGGTGCCGCGCTCGATAAACCGCCAATAAAAGGCATCGTTTTTCGCCGCCGCGCCATGCTCGACGATCACATCCGACTGAATCCAGTCAAACGACATCCGCCGACGCTTGGCCTTGATTGCCTTGCGGAGCGTGCCGTCGAGCTTCGGCGCCTCTTTCTTGGCCTCGTCGCGGATCTCGCCGGCCACACCATGCGCCGTGGCGCGCATGAGGTTGACCGCGTGGCGCGGCGCGATCTCATTGAAAACCCGATCCATCTCCTCCAACCCGCGGACCTCGACCTCGATCATCGCGAGAGCTCCCCGGAGACCGCCTCGATCGTCTGATAGCGCGCGCGCGCCACCGGCCGGCCGAGGGCGGTGATATTCCAGACAAGCCCGCCCCACTGGATCCGATCGGTCGCGCGGAGATCCGAGCGCGCGCGGATCGTGAAGGCGGCGCGCTGCCGGGCCACCGGCCCGCCGGCGCGATCCACCTCGTCGCCGCCTTTCAATTCGACCTTGGCAAAGGGGCGCGGATCCGTGTCTAGCTCGGCCCATGTGGCGAGCTTGCCACCGCCGCCATCCTCGACGAGGGCGGCGCGCTCGATCGTGATGATCTCGTCAAGCCGGCCGATCATGAGAACCTCCGAAGGCGATGCAAATCGAGAAGGTGATCGACACCGCGCGGGATATGGTTTGTGATCGTGCCGATCACCACCTCCTCGCGGATCTCGAAGCGATGCGCGGCGAGAAGCTTGACCGCGGCGCGCAATGTCGCCGGAACATCCTCGGGCGCATCACCGAACCCGGCGGTAAAGGTGAGTTTGATTGCATCGGGGCGCGCCGCGAGATCCGAAGGCCATCCGTTCGCGGCGCGGATCCAAGCCCGCTCGCCGTCCGAAATCAGCTCGTAATCCGCGAGATCCGCGGCAAGGCTCGTGCCGTCCGACTTGATAAGATCCACGGCGTCGAGGCTTTGCGCCGGGGTGATGTCGAGCTCGATGTCGCGAGAGGTCGGGACCGGCCCGGAGAGCTGCGCGAATTGCTGCGTAATCATCGCCCTGCCGAGGAGGCCCGTCCCGTCGATCTCCGCGATCGCGGCCTCAAGCGCGGCGGTGATCTCCGCGTCTTGGCTTGTCGAGGTCACGCGCAAATGCGATTTGAGCTCGGCCTCGGAGACCGGCTTTCCCACCGGCGCAGAGATTTGCATGACGGCCATGATCGGACCTCCTCGATCGGGCCGGCCTTACTCGGCCGGCGTGTCGTTTTGGGTTTCGGCGTCGGGATCCGCGGCCGGCTCAGCGTCGGGATCGGCGTCGGGATCCGCGGCCGGCTCGGCGTCGGGATCGGCGTCGGAATCCGCGGCCGGGTCGGCGTCGGGATCATCGGCCGGGTCGGCGTCGGGATCCGCGGCCGGATCGGCCACCTCTTGCGCGGCGAGGATCTCGGCGCGGTGCTCCCCGGCGAGACGCTGCGCCTCGTCGAGGGTGAGCCCCTTTTTCATCGGCCAAACGTAAGCCGCGCGCATGAGATCCTCGGCGGTATCGGCGTCGAGCTCGACCTCTTGGCCGGTTTGCACGGCAAATCCCATGCCGGCGGCATTGACCAAGCCCAGATAAGTTTTCTTTTTCATCGGGTTTCCCCCTCTTGAATGTCAGGAAACCGGGCGCGCCTCGGCGCGCCCGATCATGTCACGCCGCGCCGATTAGGCGGGGTGCAGGAGGTGCTTGATCGTGCCGGCTTGACCGAGCGCGCCGTCGAAACGAACCACCCCGGCAATGCCGATATTCGGCCAGAATTTCTCGCGCGCGACGCCGATCATCGGCGCGCCGACCTTGCGGACGTAGTATTGCGAGAAATCACCGAAGGCGATCGACTTGGCATTGCTGCCGATTTGATCCATCGCCTGATTGAACCGCACCGGGCGGCCGTGCAGGCTCGCCGGGACGCCGCGGGTCACGTCGCCGTCGCTCCAGATATAATTGCCGTCGTTGTCCTTGATCTTGCGCAAAGCCTTGACGGTTTGGTCGTGCATCTGGAACGCCACACGCGGGCCGGTGCGATAGGCGGGGTCGATCGAGTGCTCCAGTTCAAGGATCTCGTCGAACGTGACCGCGCCGGCGGCCGCCGCGTCAAAACCTTTCGCCGAGGCGGTGACAAAGCCCAGAGGCTCACCCGAGCCCGAGCCCACGGTCAGAAGGCGGTTTGCGGTGCGACCGACGCGCTCGCCGATCAAGCGGCCGAGAAGCTGCTCCCACGAAAACGAGCTATCCTGCGCGAGCTCAAAGGCCCACTTGATCCAAGGGCTCGACCGGGTGAAGGCGGCGAGATCGGTCTTGGTCAAGGTGATGTCGCCCGAATTGTCATCGGCGAGATCATCGCCGGCGGTATGCGCGGGAACCTCCTCGGCCGTATCATCGACGCCGGGGATCGTCATCGTTTCACCCGAGGCGGTCAGAAGCTCGGAGGCGACTTCGCCATCCCACATCGGACCATGCGCGGCCATTGCCACGTTGATGAAATTGGCGAGCGTGGTCGGGACGGTAAACCCACCGGACGCGCCCGAGGCGGCGCTTTGCGCCCGGCCCTCGACAAACCCTTGACGCAGGGCCTCGCGCGCCTCGCCATCGAGCGCCGACATATCACCGCCGGAGGCGAGGAACTGGCGGAAATGCTCGCGATATTCATCGCGCGCGCCTTCGCCCGGGGTGAATTGATCGGCGGCGCCGGTCGAGCGACGCTCCTCGCGGGCTTGGCGATCCGCGCGCTCCTCGATCTCCTCCATTTGGCGCGCCGACCGCTCGGAGCGTTCCATCCGGTCGGCCTTGGCGACAAGGCCGTCGCGCTTGTCCATCAGCGAGTCGAACTCGCCTTCCAACTCGGCCGCGCGATCGGCGTTGACGCCCTCGCCGTTGGCCTCGTCGAGTTTCGAGCGAGCCTCGGACTCGATCCGCTTTGCCTCCTCGCGGAGCTCTTTGATCTTGTCAGACATAGATCATTCCTTTCGGGATAGGGGCGCCCCCTCCCCCGAACGGGGGGCGCAGGAGTTGAAAAAAGCGGGGGAGAACGGCGGGAGGCCGTTAGTCGGCGAGACCGGCGGCGGAGATCATGCGCGCATGACTCCGGCCCCGCCGGCCGGTCATGGCCGCGGGGGTTTGCGGGTCTCGATTGTCGAAAAAATCAGGCCGCGCGCGGCGGCCGGGGTTTAGCCGGGCAAGCCGGCGAGCCGCGCCTTGCGCTTCATGCGCTGCGCAATGCGCGCCCGATCGAGGACGCCCGCCTCGCCGAGCGCGTCGCGCATCGAGCGGAGACCGATCTCGGTCCCTTGATAGGCTGGATCGGTCACGATCGAGACGTCATAGAGCTCGACCTCCTTGATCGTGCGGAGCGGTATCTCGCCGCTGTCGTCCCACTCCTCGCGCGTCGCGCGGAAGGCGAAAGACATCTTGGAAAGATCGCCGCGCTGCATTTTTGGAACAACGCGCGCGACATCCGGGTCGGATCCGTCGAGATCCGTCTCGACCTTGAGGCCGCGCGAGTCGGCGGTGAGCTTGAGCGTCCCGGAGCTTGTGCGGGCGAGCGGCAGATCGCGGTGATTGACCAGAAAGACCGTATCGTCGCCGCGCTTGAGCGCCTCATCGAAGGCGCCCGGCGCGATCACCTCCTCGAAAATGTCGAGGATATTTGCGCGCTCGCCGAAAACCGCCGCATAGCCGGCGACCGAGACCACCTCGTCGCCGGGCTCGGCGCGGAGCTCGATCGGCTTGGCGGCGCTGCGGATCTCCCGGATCTCGGCCGGGGTTTCGTCATTAGGTTTCGTCGTCATTCGCGCCTCCCGCGTTTTGTGCCGGCGCGATCTTGCCCTCGATCTCGGCGCGGACGCGCTCGGCGAGGAGCTCGATCGGAATAGAGCCGGATTGCATAAAGAGTTGATCGCCACCGTCGAGCTTGCCGCGGCCGGACATTTCGCGGGCCTCGTTGGGGGTGAGCTGCCCGGAGTTGATCGCCCGGGCGAGCGCCTCGGTCCGATCCTTGAAAATGCCGCGCGCGAGCTGATCGAGATCGTGCTTGACGTAGAGATCGGAGCCGCGGCCAAAGAGCTTAAGTGAGAGCTCGCCGTCGCCCTGCGCAACGAGCGCGGTCAGGGTGTGCTTGACGAGCGTCAAATCCTGCTGCTCGACGTTGGAATATGTGCCGGTCGAGAGCTCTTGCAGGAACACCGGCGGCAGATTGTAAATCCGCGCGACCTGCTGGACCGTGAACACCTGCACCGAGGTGAGCTGCATTTTCTCCGGATCATCGCCCAAGCGATTGAGCTTGAACCCCTGCGGCAAAGGCAAGATCGGCTTGCCCTCCTCGGCCGAGCGCCGGGCCACCTTGGCGACATCATCCGAGGCGCGGCGCGCGGCATCGGCCGAGCTCATGGCGCCCTCCAGCGTATAGGGCGGGATCCCGTTCCGGCCGAATGTGGTGAGCGCATAGCGCGAGGCATTGAGCCCTTGCCGGATTGCCCCGGCGCAGGTCAAAACCGGATTGCGCGAGCTGACCTGATCGGATTTGCGCATAAAGGCGAGGTCGATCACTTCCTCGGCGCGATAGGTCACGACGCGGCCATCGGCGCGGGTGTAATCGTAAAAGATCCGGCCGCGGCCGTCGCGGCGGACCGTGGTCCGATCGTATTCCATCGGATAGAGATCCGTCACCCGGCCGGAGCGATCGCGCTCGATCTGCGCATATCCGCGGCCGTGGCCGAATTGCTCGGAGTGTAGCACCTTGCGGAAATCATAGGCCGAGCTCGTATCATTGGCGGCGCCGTTCAAGATCCGGGCGATCGGGTGCTCGACCGCCTCGTCGGGCTCGCCCTCGCCCTTGCGGCGATAGACCTTGATCGGCAAGCCGGCGAGGGATTGCGAGAGGAAATTGATCGCGGCAAAGACCGGGGGAAGCGAAAGCGCCTCCTCGTAAGTCACGCTCTCGGAGAGCGTCTCGGTCCCAAGGAGCTTGACGAGCCCCTCGAAACCGGGATCGAAATTGACCGCCGCGCGGATCTCGTGATCGAGGTCTCCCCCCGAGGCCGTGCGCGGCGCGGCCGGGGATGTATCACCGCGGCGGAACAGATCTAGGAATCCCATAGAGACGCCTCCAGAGAGAAATTTGCATCATCCCACGGCGAGACCTCCGGCGCGCGATCCCGACACAGCGCCATGCCGATCGACATCGCGAGCGAGACCATCCCGTCGATTCTCCCGTGGGCCTTTTCCTTGTCGAACATCCGATACCCGGAGCGGTTTTCGGCATATGTCACCGAGGCCGCCATGCTATCGAGAAGCGGATTTTGCGCGATCTGGAGACGGCCGTCGCCGAGCGCCTCCTCCAGCTTGTTGATCGAGTCGGGCATCCAGAGATAAATCTCTTTTTCGCCCTCCGGCGCGTTTGGATCCTTGTCGAGGATCCGCTTTTGATAGCCCTGCGGATGTGTCTCCGCCGGGATCGAGACGCCGAGCTCGGTCAGGTTTTCGGTGAGCCGCTCCAGCCCGTATTGATCGCAGGCGATCGCCTCGGGCGCAAAGCGCGCATTGATCCGGCCGATCGCATCGGCAAGCCACGCATATTTGAGACGATCCCCCGGGACCGCCTCGATGTGGCCCTCATCGACCCAAAGGTCATAGGGCGCCTGATCGCGCCCGGCGCGATCGAGGAGCGTGTCGCCCGGCGTCCAGAACCATGTGCGCGAGGCGAGCCGCTCGGCGTCTTTCGTCGGGTCGATCACCCATGTCAGAGTCAGCGCCGAGAAATCTCGCGTTTGCGAGAGATCGAGGCCGCCGAAACAGGGATAACCCTTGTCGATCATCTCCTCGGGATCGACCTCGCCGCGCGCCGAGATCCATGTCTCGCGCTTGATCGCGGCCGTGACCGATTGCGTCCATTGGCAAAAGTGCAAGCGGGCAATGCCGTTGCGCTTGCCCGGCATCTGCTTTGCCTTTTTCACCTCACCGGCGAGAAACTCCTCCGAGAGGATTGTCCCTAAAAGCGGGTTAGCCTTGATCCAACAAGAGGGATCGTTTTCCCAATCGTCGCCCTCATCGAGCGAGCACACGAAAGCGAAGGTCGAGTCGTCGTCGGTGACGCCGGTCGCCACGTTGACCGCGTGCTGGTGCTCCTCCCAACAAATCGAGCGGCGATCGGTGCCGCTATTGGTCGCCATCACGAGGAGCGGATTTTCGCGGAACTTGAAACCGCGCTCCAGCATGTCGATAACATCGCGCGAGCGGTGCTCGTGTACCTCATCGCAAAGCGCGCAATGCGGCCGCGGGCCGGATTGCCCGCCCTCGGCCGAGATCGGCTTAAAGATCCGCTTGCCACCATCGCGGCCGCGGTATGTGAGCTGCCAGACGGGATTTTCCCCTTGCGCGGTGACGCGCTTATAAAGCGCCGGCGATTGATCGCGCATCGCCACGGCATCGCGAAACATCACTTGCGCCTGATCTTTTTTCGCCGCGGCGGCGTAGACCTCGGCGCGCGGCTCGCCATCGGCGACGAGCATATATAGACCGATTCCGGCGATGAGCGGGCTTTTCCCGTTGCCCTTGCCCTCCTCGTCATAGAAGCGCCGAAAGCGCCGATTGCCGGTCGCGGCCCATTTCCAGCCGAACAGCGAGCCCACGCGAAAGGCCTGGCTCGGGTGCAGATTGAACGGCAAGCCCTCGAATTGCCCGCCATTGAGGCGGAGCATTTTCGGGAAAAAATTGATCGCGTGCAGCGCCGCGTCGAGATCCCAGACGAGGCCGCGCGCGGCGCCCTCCTCCAGATCGCGCAAATGCCGCGCGGCCGCGGCGCGGATGTAAGGGCCGACCACATGCTCGCCGGCGGCGACCTCTTGCGCCCATGCCGTGACCGGATCGACCGAGGCCGGGATCCGATCCTCGACTATCATGTCAAATATTCCTCCGGGCTCCCGGGATCCGGGAAGCTGAAACCAAGCTGCCCCGGTGCACTCAAGCTGCGCTCGGCGGCCGGCGTCATGCCGAACTCGCTCGCAAGCGCGCGGATCTGCCGGAATGTTTCGTTGACCTGCGCGACCTCGGGTTTCGCCTTTTGCTGCACCCCGTCGCGAGTCTTGGTCTCGTAGGTTTCGCCGTCCTCGATCGCGACGAGAAGCGCCTCATGACGCGCCACCACGCGGACAAGCTGGTGAAACATGAAAATATTGCCCGGGTTCAATCGGTCCCGGGTCGGGTGACAAAGCGGCAAGGCGAGCCGGCGATAAATCTCGCGGTGCCGCGGGTTGAGATCCCCGGGCTCCAGCTCGATCATGCGCTCGCGGGCGCGCTCGTCGAGATTATGCGCGCCCGGCGCGCCATCCTCGCGCATCGGGACCACGGTTTCCTCGGCTTTGGGCTTTCGGCCTTTCATGGTCAAAGCTCCCGGATCTCGCAAAGTGGAGATCTCTATTCAATTTCCATTCGGTGCAAAGAAAGGCTCCCTCTCCGGTCCCTGCGCTTTAGCCTCCAGTGATTGCCCCTCCCCCCGCTTTTTTTATCGCAGGGAGGATCAGGGGGAGGTATGGCCGGGGGCGCCTACCCGTTGGCCGGGTGGCGGGGGTCGATCGGCCATCCGTCAGCGCCGCGGCGCTCGGAGTAACCTTTCGTTTCCTCGATTTGCTTGTCGCGATCATGGTGATCCGGGCAAAGGGTCTGCAAATTATCCGGATCATAAAAGAGCACCTCGTCGCCGCGGTGCGGGATGATGTGGTCGGCGACCACATGGCGCCGCCGGCGATCGGGTTGCGGCGCGCCGGCGCCGGTCAAGGATCCGTCATTCGTGCGACCAAGCGAAAGGCATGTCCGGCAAAGCGGCTCGGCCGCCTTCTGTGCAGCGGCGAGCCTTTTCCATGCGGCGGTTTTGTAAAGCCGCCGCCACGGCCGCGGATCCTTGGACATCAAGCCGGCCTTTCGATCGCGTCAGGGTTTGGTGAGAAAGATCCAGAACGGCCGGCCAAGGCGAGGAGAGACACCAGACAAAAGGCAGAGGGAGGTCGCCCCGGCCGGCCATTCTGGACCGTGCCGAATCCGCTACGCTATCCCGACATCAACTGTCAAAGAAATCGCGACCGCGTGACATTAAGCCCGCGAGATCCGGCAAGAGAGGCCGGTCAGATCGGCGAGATCCTCGATCATCTCCTCGGCCGATTCGGTTAGCGCCTTGCAATGTTTGCTGTGCGTACTCCAGCCCGCGCGGCGCAGGATCTCGGCGAGCGAGAGCCCCTCAACGAGGAGACCGTCGAGGAGATCGAGGGCAGTGATCGCCCGGCGCTCGGCGCCACGCCGCGGCGCGAGCACGACGCGCGACGGCCCGGTCACATAAGAGCGCCGCGCCCTGTCCCATTTCCAGCGATTGACGCGGCCGCGCGCGAGCCGCACGAGAGATGCATCGCGGACGCGCGAGGTCGCCCCGCCATCCGAGACGCCCGCCGCCGAGCCGCGGATCTCGGTCTCGGGGGAGATCTCCGCACCCTTGACCGAGCCGACACGCTCGATCGCATCGACATAAACCTGCGCCGCAAGCCGGCGGCCATCCTGCCGACCATACCGCGAAAGAAACGGCGAGATGCGCCGCGCTGCTGTCTTGGCCCCGGGATCCGTCACCCGGTCGGCCCACGCCGCACCGGGCGCGCGCTCCTCGATCTCGACAAGATCGACCGGCGTCGCGGCGAGGCTCGGCGCGCCACGCTCGCCGCCACCACGGCCGACGCCCTGCCGGCGCGCCGAGGCCGCGGCGATAAGGTCGCGGCTCAAGAGAGAAACAAAGGTTTGCGGGGTTTTAATTTCGGTCTCTTGCACGTCTGGCACTCCATCTAGATTGGCCCCGCCAGAATAGCACAAGATATTGTGTAAAACACATTTAAAAGAGATCTCTTTAGGGACTGAAAACAGGAATCAGGGATTAAAGAGGGACCGAAAAGGGACCGAGAGAAAGAGCGCAAGGGATTGAAAACAAAGGAAAAACAGGTAAATCAGGGACCGAGGGACCGAGACCTCCGCGCTACACACGAGGTTAAACCGATCTCACCCCGCACCCCTCGCACACGCATAGACCGAGCCCCGGAGTTTTCGGTCCCTCGGTCCCTCGCGCGCGATAAGTCACTGAAAACCCCGCGCCTTTTTCGTCTCGGATGGAAAATCTCGATCCCTTCCTTAGTCCCTGACAGGGATCGAAACAGGTCGAGGGATCTTACGGGGATGAATTCAGGCAAGGGGGAGAGGGGGATCGAGAGGCGGCGCCACGGCCGCGGTCGAGCGCGCGCCGGCCGCCTCCCTTCCGAGATCACTCCCGGATCCCGGCGATGATGTCAGGAACCTGAAACCCCCGGCGCAAAGACTATTCCGCAAAATCCCTTATTGGATCTCTTACGCGGATAGAACTTACACCCGTTCTCCGGGTCAGTGTATGAGCCTGCTAGACGATAAAGCGCGAGCGAGGCCGCTCGATCCCCCGGCCAATCTGCGCCCGAGGATTCGCAATAGCGCCTCATGGCTGTAATGAGGCTGCGAGATCGCACAAAATCACTAGAATTTCCGGTAACTATGCAAGAATCCTCGACAAAAGAACGACAAAGAATGTCGGCCTTGTTCACATCAGGCGCAACCGAGGCCACCTGCGGAAGCGGGCTTACAGCCCAAAGCCGCGCCGCGGCCGCCTTGCCGTAAGTCAACCGCGCCTCACGCACAACCGAAAGCCAATACTCCGACCAATTGGGCGGAGCGTCATCAGCAGAGACCAAAGACCCCTCTCCAAAATCATAACGTCCAGTGCGGCGAATAGAGGGCAACACCTCACCAACGACCCACTCCTCGAACCTCTCCGCCGCCGGAAGTCGCGACCGCATGATAAGGCGATAAACGTCACGCTCGGGGATCACCTTTACAAGCTGCGGACCACCGGCAGAAGGGGTCTGCAATTCATCGACCCCTTTACAATGCACACGAATAGCATCAGCCGGCCGAGAATAGCCAAGAATACCAGCCACATCTTTCGCGACAAACCAAGGA
>CBFHJA010000049.1:0-32500 GCA_965656085.1 uncultured Aliishimia sp.
GGGGATCCTCAACGCCATGCTCAAAACCAACACGCCCTACACGCGACAACAGGCCTGACAAAGACAGTTGCTACGGGAGCCTCGCGTTATAGAGCGTGCTTTTGGACATCGAGACCCCGCCCTCTCCGGGCACATCGCGCGGCGGTCTCACGCGCCGGGATCGGCAATCCACGCGCGCGCCTCTTCGAGATGCTCCAGATCGAAGGTGCGCAGTTTCGTGGAGACCAGCGCGCCGGCGGCCTTGGACAGGGGCGCGATCCAGCCGATATCGGTGACGACAGCGACATGGCTGATATGCTCGATATTCTTCCAGTCGAACTTGATGCCGGGCACGATCACCGACGGATCGAAGCCCGAAAAACTCTCCACGATCTCCACGAGTTTCACCGTGCCGTTGCGGTCGATGAAAGCCTGCATGCGGGCGACGATCTGCTCGTAATCGGCCCATGTGATGCGCCCGCTCACGACGATCTCGGCCACGTTCGATGTATCGCACTCGGTGTAGGAAATGGTCATGCGCGCGTCCTCCTGCCGGGCAGGTTAGACCGCAGGGCAGGCCCGGTCTTTGCGCCACATCAACGGGTGCGGCGTTTGCCCGGGACTTTCGACAAAAACTCCGGCGGGCGTTTGGCGACCCATTTGAAGAATTTTCCGAGGCGCGGATGGGCGCGCAGGGCTTCGGGCGTGTTGTAGACGCGGGCAAGCTCGGCCTCGGACAGCGCCGCGTGGATTTCCTTGTGGCAGATGTGATGGATCAGGATCGTCGGGCCGCCCTTGCCGCCCTTCAGCTTGGGGATCAGGTGGTGCAGCGATTGCGGCACACCGGGCGGGATCGGGCGGTCGCAGAGCGGGCAGATCGGGTCGGGGCAGTCTGGCTCTTGCATGGGCGTCCTCTTGGCCTCATCAAGGATGGCACTGCGGTGCGACATGACAAGGGGGCGGACGGCATGGATATCGAACGGTCCGGGGGGCGGCCATGACCGATGCGCTCGTCGTCGGGGCCGGGCCTGCCGGGCTGATGGCGGCGCAGCGTCTGGCAGAGGCCGGGCGCGCGGTCGTGATCTGCGAGGCGATGCCGAGCCCGGCGCGCAAGTTTCTCATGGCGGGCAAGTCGGGGCTGAACCTGACCTTCGAGGGCGATCTGGACAAGGTCCTGTCGGGCTATGGCGGGCGGGCCGAGGTGCTGCGCCCGGCTCTGGAAGCGTTCGACAACGTGTCGGTGATGGGCTGGGCCGAGGATCTGGGTCAAGAGTTGTTCACAGGCTCGACGGGACGCGTCTTTCCCCGTGCGATGAAGGCCTCGCCGCTCTTGCGCGCGTGGCTGGGGCATCTGGACGGGCTCGGTGTGACCCTGCGGCGGCGCTGGCGCTGGACCGGATGGGACGGGGACGGGCTGCGCTTTGACACGCCCGACGGGCCGCAGGTGCTGCACCCGGCGGTGACCGTTCTGGCCTGTGGTGGGGCGTCGTGGAAGCGGCTCGGCTCGGACGGGGCATGGGCCGAGTGGATCGGGCCGGATTGCGCGCCGTTCCAGCCGAGCAATGTCGGGCTGCGCGTGGCGTGGTCGGCGCATATGCAGGGGCAGTTCGGCCAGCCCGTGAAGGGTGTCGCTTGGCAGGCGGGCGGTGCGCGCAGCCGGGGCGAGGCGGTCATCACGGCGCAGGGGCTTGAAGGCGGCGGCATCTACACGGTGAGCAGGACGGTGCGGGATGGCGCGGCGCTGACGCTTGACCTGCTCCCTGATCTGGCGATGGGTGAGGTTGTGGGGCGCCTCCGGCGCAAGCGCGGCAAGGCCACGCTGTCGGCGCATCTGCGCAAGACGGTGAAGATCGAGAGCGTGAAGCTCGCCTTGCTCAACGAGTTCGCGCTGCCCTTGCCGAAGGATGCGCCCGCGCTGGCGGCGGTGCTGAAGGCGGTGCCTGTCCCGGTGGCAGGTCTGGCCGGGATGGACGGCGCGATCTCGACGGCGGGCGGCGTGCCCTTCGCGGCGCTGACCCCGGGGCTGATGCTCAAGGGCCGCCCCGGCGTCTATTGCGCGGGCGAGATGCTCGACTGGGAGGCCCCGACGGGGGGCTGGCTGCTCACCGCGTGCCTTGCGACGGGCGCATGGGCGGGGAGCCACGCCGCGCGTTGAGGTCTCAGCCCGTGTCGCGCGCCAGCACCGCCTTGAACGCATCGCGTCCGCGCAGGCGTTTCGCATAGGCCTTGACCGCGTCGTTCTCGACCGGAAAGCCCGCGCCGATCGCCCAGCCGAGGCAATGCACGGCGAGGATGTCGGGCAGCGTGAGCGCATCGCCCATCACGAACTCGCCCGCGATCATGCGCTCGAAAATGTCCACATTGCGGGCAAATTCCGCCTTCAGCGCGGGCAGGATGTCCGGCACGCGGGCCTCGTCGGGCAGAACGCGGCTGTGCTTGGCCGCCATCCACAAAAGCGCGTCCATCTCGTCGATCAGCCAGAAGGTCACCGCGTCCTGCCGGGCGCGCGCGGGCGTGCCAGCAGGGGCGGTGAGCGCGCCGTGCTTGTCCGCAAGATAGGTCATGAGCGCGACGCTGTCGGTGAGCACATCCTCGCCATCCACCAGCGCGGGGATCTTGCCGAGCGGGTTGTACTCCCGTGCCTCGGGGGTGGCGGGGCCGACGGGCACGATTTCATAGGGCTGGCCGAGCTCTTCGAGCACCCACATGGGGCGAAAGGCGCGGCTGCGCACCGCTCCGATGACTTTGTACATGGCAGGGGTCCGTTCTTTGTTGTGCCGGGACCTTAACGCGCGCCACGCCGGGGGCAAGCGCTGATCTCAGCGGGACCGGCTCAGCATCGCAAGCCGGATGAAGGCGCGCTCGACAAGCGCCATTTGCGGCGCGGTCTGCCCGCCGGAGCGCAGCGCGAGATCGGTGTCGGTGAGCACGCCGAGGGCGGTTTCGAGTTTGAACATGCCCCAGCCTTGGGCCTGCCGCAGCATCCGGTCGCGGCGCGGCCCGTAGATCGGCGGGCGCACCCGGCCAATGCCTGCCGCTGCACCGCCGGGATCGGAGGCCACCGCGTGCAGGGCGCGGAAATGGCGCGTGGCGGCGATGATGAGCGCGACCGCGTTGGTGCCTTGGCTTTGCAGGCGGCGCAGCACCGGGGCAAGCTCGGTGGCACGGCCCTCGGCGACGATGTGCAGCACGTCGTCGAGTTCGGCCTCCAGGCTGGCCGGGGCGCAGGCCTGAATGTCGTCCAGCGAGAGGGGCGAGGTGTCGCCGCGTTTGTAGAGCGCGAGCTTGTCCATGGTCTGGCGGAAATCGCCGGGGTCCATCTCGCGGGCGAGGTCCGACAGGGCCTGCATCATGTCGCGGTCGGGCACTGTGATCCCGGCGTCCCGCAAGGTGCGCTCGATCTCGTCGCGCGAGGGCGGGTCGTCGTAAATCCCCACCGCATAGGCCTTGCGATGGGCCTCGAACGCCTTGCGCAGTTTCGAGGTTGGCTTGAGTTGCCCGGCGGTGACGATGATCTGCGCGTCCCCGGCCTGCCAGTCCTCCAGCGCGGCGAGGATCGCGGGCGCGGCGGTCTCGGTGGCGTCCTCGATGAACACCGCGCGCGGGCCGGGAAAGAAGCTCACCGCCTTGATCCCGTCGAGCGCCAGCGCAGGCTCGCGGCGGAGCTCCCCGGCGGGAATACGGGTGAGGCGCATTTCCTCGTCACCCTGCGGCCCGATCAGCGCGCGGATCACCTCTTGGCGCTTGAGGGCAATCCGCATCGCGTCCGGCCCGTAGATCAGCAGCCCGGCAGCCTCGGGGTCGGGCTTGGCGAAATAGCCGGAGGCGTCGCGGGCCGAGAGCTTCATACCGGCAGCGGGGTCGTGAGCAGGCGGGCCGTGATCTGGTCGGCGAGGATCACCATCAGCCGCTCACGCGCATCGCGCTGCGCGGCCTGTGTCACGGCGGTGTTGCCGGTGGCGGAAAAGCCGGTGAAGCTGTTCACCGAGCCGGAGGCAAGCTGGGTGCCGTCGGTGCGGTCCGACAGCACATAGCCTGCCACGCCAATCCAGTTGAACCGGGTGGTGTTGCCCGCCGCGTCGATGCCGAGCCCTTCGGCGCGCAGTTGCAGCGAGAGCGACAATGTGTAGGCGGGCGCGGTGGGGCGGCCAAGACGCTCCTCGATCCGCTGCACCATCAGGAAGGTGTCGCGGGTCTCCGGGCTTGTGACCAACACCCGGTTTTGCAACTGCGTGCCCGCGCCGCCGGGACCATACACGGGCTCGAACCCGCAGGCCGCGAGGGCAAGCGGGGCCAGCAGCATATGGCGGCGGCTACACGACGACATTCACGATCCGGCCCGGCACGACGATCACTTTCTTGGGCGTGGCCCCATCCAGCGATTTGATCACGGCCTCCTGCGCCAGCGCGATCTTTTCGACCTCGTCCTTGGGCATATCCTTGGGCACGTCGATCTCGGCGCGGCGCTTGCCATTGATCTGGATCGGCAGGGTGACGGTGTCGTCCACCAGCATGGCCTCATCGGCCACGGGCCAGCCCGCTTCGCAGATCAGCCCCTCTTGCCCCAGCATCTGCCAAAGCTCTTCGCTGAGATGCGGCGTCATCGGCGACATGAGCTGCGCCAGCGTTTTGGCGGCCTCCTGCTTCGCCGCGCTGCCCGCCTTGGACTTCGCGAGCGTGTTGGTGAAGGCGTAGAGCTTGGCGATGGAGGCGTTGAAGCCGAAACTGTCGACGCCCATGGTCACATCGTGGATGGTCTTGTGCATCTCTTTTAGCAGCGCATCGTCCTCCGCCGTGGCCGGGCTGTCATCCGCCGCGATGTCGGAGACGATCCGGTAGACCCGTGCGAGGTGCTTGTAGGTCGCCTCGGCGCCGGAGGCGGTCCATTCCACGTCGCGCTCGGGGGGCGAGTCGCTGAGCACGAACCAGCGCGCGGTGTCGGCGCCATATTCGGCGATGATGTTCATCGGATCGACGACATTGTTCTTGGATTTCGACATCTTGGCCGACGGGATCACCTGACATTCGATGCCGCTTTCCTTCAGCACCGCCTTGCCGTCCTGCATCTCCACCTCTTCGGGGTAGTGATAGACCGGGCGGCCATCCTCGCCCTTGGTGGCATAGATCGCGTGCGTCACCATGCCTTGCGTGAAGAGCGCGTCGAATGGCTCTTTGGACTTTTCGGGCAGGTGGCCGGTGATGTGCATCCCGCGCGCGAAGAAGCGCGAATAGAGCAAGTGCAGGATCGCGTGTTCGATGCCGCCGATATACTGGTCGACATTCATCCAGTACTCGGCGTCTTCCATGTTGGTCGGCGTGTCCGCGCGGGGCGCGGTGAAGCGGGCGAAGTACCACGACGAGTCGACGAAAGTGTCCATCGTGTCGGTCTCGCGCGTCGCGGGCTTGCCGCAGGACGGGCAGGGCACATCGCGCCATGTGGGGTGGCGGTCCAGCGCGTTGCCCGGCACGTTGAAGTCGATCGGCGTGCCGTTCTCGTCATAGGGCAACTCGACGGGCAGGTTTTCCTTCTTCTCCGGCACCACGCCGCAGGTGTCGCAATGCACGACCGGGATCGGGCAGCCCCAGTAGCGCTGGCGCGACAGGCCCCAATCGCGCAGACGGAACTTGGTCACGCCTTGGCCGACGCCGTTGGCCTCGCAGAAGTCGATGGCGCTGTCGACGGCCTCATTCCCTGTCTGCCATTTCTCCCCGGCAAAGCCCCGGTTGTAAAAGACTTTCTCGGTCTTGGCCGGGACATAGGCCTCGGTGAGCGTATCTTCGGCGTCCTCGGACGGCAGGAAGGTCGAGATGATCGGCAGCCCGTATTTCGTCGCGAATTCGAAGTCGCGCTCGTCATGGGCCGGGCAGCCGAAGATCGCGCCGGTGCCGTAATCCATCAAGATGAAGTTGGCGATATAGACCGGAAGCTCCCAGCTTGTGTCGAACGGATGGCGGCAGGTGATCCCGGTGTCGAAACCGAGCTTGTCCGCCTTTTCAATGGCTTCTGCGGTGGTGCCGCCCTTGCGCGCCTCGGCGCAGAACGCGGCCACATCTTCGCGGTCGCGCTCCAAGAGCTTGGCGAGCGGGTGGTCGGGGGAGATGCCTACGAAACTCGCGCCCATCAGCGTGTCGGGGCGGGTGGTGTAGACCTCGATCCGGTCATGGCCTTCGGGCGCATCGACCGTGGAGAAGGAAAACTGCAGCCCGCGCGAGCGCCCGATCCAGTTCTCCTGCATCAGCCGGACCTTCGCGGGCCAGTTCTCCAGCCGGTCCAGCGCGTCGAGAAGCTCCTCGGAATAGTCGGAGATCTTGAAGAACCACTGCGTCAACTCGCGCCGCTCGACTTCCGCGCCCGAGCGCCAGCCCTTGCCGTCGATCACCTGCTCATTGGCCAGCACGGTCATGTCCACCGGGTCCCAGTTCACCACGGCGTTCTTGCGGTAGACGAGGCCCGCTTCGAGGAAATCGAGGAACAGCGCTTGTTGCTGGCCGTAATACTCCGGATCGCAGGTCGCGAACATGCGCGACCAATGGAGGCTGAACCCCATCGGCTTCATCTGACGGACCATCTCGTCGATGTTCCCGTAGGTCCAGTCCTTGGGGTGGCCCCCGCTGGCCATCGCGGCGTTCTCGGCGGGCATCCCGAAGGCGTCAAAACCCATCGGGTGCAAGACGTTATGGCCGGTGGCGCGTTTGTAGCGCGCGATCACGTCGCCCATCGTGTAGTTGCGCACATGGCCGATATGGATGCGCCCCGAGGGGTAGGGGAACATCTCCAGCACGTAATACTTGGGCTTGGTCTCGTCGCGCACGGCTTTGAAGACGTCTTGCGCGTCCCAGGCTTGCTGCCATTTGGCTTCGATCTCGGCGGGGCTGTAGCGGGTGGTCATGTGCGGAGCGGTCCTTGGGGAAACGAAAACGCCGGGCGAGAGGGCCCGGCGCGTGTCTACTGTGATCTGCGGTGCAGTTAAAGCCTCGTTTGGCCCCGTATTATCCGCCTGCGCGCTAGATCTGGCTGTCGGCGACGCGCAATTGCCGTGCGCGGGTGAGGATGGCGTCTTCCACAGCGCGGATGGTGGCGGGGCTGGCGGGACCGGAGCGGGTTTGCAGCGCGAGGTTGAGCGAGCGGGCTTCGAGCGCGGGATCGTCAATGAGCACCGTGGCGCGATAGGCGCGCCCGCCGCCGGGCGGGGTGCCGTAGCCGGTCACGATGACCCCGGTGAAGGGATCGATGGATTGCACGGGCAGGAAGTTCAGCACTTCGAGCGAGGCCGACCAGAGGTAGCGGTTGACCAGAACTGTGTTCTCGGCGGGACCTCGGTTGAAGAGGTCCCAGACGGTGTTTCCGGTTTCGAGCTCATTGGGGTGAGTCGTTTCGGATGTCGGCGTGTTTATGGGGTCGGTTTGCTGACTGACCGCGCTGGGGCTGACCCGAACGCCGCCACAGGCCGCGAGGGCGACAATGCACAGGGCCATGAGGATCGTGTTTACGGTTTTTCTATTCATGGCTGTGTGTGCCCTATTTTCGCCGTGGTCTGGGTACCTGTACCGAAGCGCGGGAATCGCGGCAAGTCCCATGAACAAAAGGGATTGCGCGCGGCGCTGCCGGGGACTGTGGCAAGAACGCACCATCTTGGGTCCAGATAAAGGCGAGACTGTGCCACGTGCTTGCAAAGGAGGCGGGAAAAGAGCGAAACACCCTCACACGGCCTCACCGGATTCTTCGGTTTGGCGTCAATATGAAAACCGAGGGAAAACTCATGAAAAAAGTTCTCTTTGCGACCACAGCACTCGTCGCTGGCGCACTGGCAACTCCGCAAGTTGCTTCTGCACAGAGCGTGTCCGCTGGCAACGCAGACATCAGCTTCGGCGGCTATGCTCGCTGGGGTCTGGCATACGACGACTCCGCCGCACCCGGCACGAGCGAAACCAACATCACCAGCCGCTGGCGCTTCCAGATCGATGCGACTGCAGAATCCGACGCAGGCGTTCTGTTCGGTGCACGTACCCGCATCCAGATCAACAACGGCGCAGCCGGTGGCACCACCAACGCTGCACGCTTCTTCATCCGCTCCGGCGGTCTGGAAGTCGGTGTTGGCAACATCCAGGGTGCTCTCGAGTTCATGCCGGGTCAGTACCCGATCGACCTCGGCCTGACCGGCCTCGGCTATGACTACACCGCGTACAACTTCCGTGCGGACGCGTACTCCTCCGGCGGCGCAGGCGCTGCTGGCCGTAACGGTGTGGAAGTGGTCTACAACGCAGGCGACTTCGGCGCGCACCTCTCCGCTTCGGAAGGCGCAGGCGACCGTATCGCTCTGGCTCTGGACTACACCTTCTCCGGCTTCACCGCCGCTCTGGGTGTTCAGGACTCCTCCGTTGCAGCTGACACCGAATGGACGATGTCTCTTGGTGGCGACATTGGCCCGGCCAACGTGACCTTCGCCTACGCCGACAACGGCACCGGTGGTGACCACTACGTTCTGGCAGGCCGCTTCGACGTGGGCGCCTCCACCAACGTGGAAGCCTACTTCGCAGACGCAGACTCGTTCGCGGACGACAACTCCTACGGTGTTGACTTCAACCACAACATGGGCGGTGGTACCTCCCTGCGTGGCGGTATCGCGAAGCGCGGCGCCGGCCAAACCGTTGCTGACTTCGGTGTGCGCTTCAACTTCTAAGTTGACCCCGCATATCTGAACGATTTGGGCGGAGCTTTCGAGCTTCGCCCTTTTCTTTTGTGCGCCCTTTTCTTTTCCGCCCGGCCTGCCATGTCCTGAGGCAAGTAAAAGAGACCCCCCATGAGCCTGTCTGACATCACATCGAAAATCACCAAGGCCGAGGCCGATGCCGGCCGCGCGCCCGGCTCGGTGCACCTCATCGCCGTGAGCAAGGTGCAACCGCTGGAGCGGATCGAAGCCGTGCTGGACGCGGGCCACCGCTGTTTCGGCGAGAACCGCGTGCAGGAAGCGCAGGGCAAATGGCCCGCGTTCCGCGAGCGCTATGACGGAATCGAGTTGCACCTCATCGGCCCGCTGCAAACCAACAAGGCCCGCGTGGCGATGGAGCTTGCGCAGGCGATCCATTCCGTGGACCGTCCCAAGCTCGCGGGGACCCTCGCGCGGCTCGCGCAGGAGATCGGGGCCTGCCCGGACCTCTTCGTGCAGGTCAATACCGGGGAGGAGCCGCAAAAAGCGGGTATCCTGCCGCAGGACGCGGATGCGTTCATTGCCGACTGCGTGGCGATGGACCTGCCGGTGCAGGGTCTGATGTGCATCCCGCCCGTGGAGGAAGAGCCCGCCCTGCATTTCGCGCTTCTGGCCAAGATCGCCGCGCGCAACGGGCTGACCGGGCTGTCCATGGGCATGAGCAGTGATTTCGAGCGCGCGATTGCGCTTGGCGCGACTCACGTCCGCGTCGGTTCTGCAATTTTCGGGGAGCGCGTCCCCGCGTAGGGTGGGCAATCTGCCCACCATTGGCGCGCGGTGGGCAGATTGCCCATCCTACGGGACGATGAGCCGCGTCTCGAACCGGATGCGCTGGGCCAAATCCAGCAAATCCCCCCGCGCCAGCGCGATGCACCCCTCGGTCGGGTAGCCCGGCCGCCGCCACTGGTGAATGAAGATCGCCGAGCCGCGTCCGGGCACCGCATAGGGCCAGTTCCAATCCGTGACGATCACCAGATCGTAGAGCGGATCGGCCCGCCGCAGCCGCTCGTGGCTGTAGGGGTAGGGCGCGCGGACCATCATGTTGTAATCTTCTGCCTGTCCGTCATCCGACCAAAGATCGCCGGGCCGGATCCGCAGCGCCCAATTGGTGGGCCGCGTCCTGCGGTCGGGCCGGTAGAGCATCCCCACAATCCGGTGCACCCCGCGCGGCGTGGCCCCGTCGCCCTCGCGCTTGTGCGATGTGACGCCGCCCTTGCCCACCGTGCACGGGTAGAGACGCCCGAAGGCGCGCAGGCCCGCCGGGGTCAGGACGAGATCGGTCGGGCGCATGGACGGCCTCAGATGCCCGACACGATCCGCAGGTCGGTCTCGGCCACCGCCTCGCGGATGGACTTGGCCGAGGTGTAGCCGTCCGATTCGTAAAACCGCTGCGCGGTCTCCACGTCGTCGAACTCGACCAGCACCGAGATGCCGGTCTGCGTACCTTCCCGGATGTCCGGCTGCGGATCGCGCGCCAGAACCCGCCCGCCATATTCAGCGACAACGGGCCCCGAGGCTTCGGCGAAGCGGCGCATGGCGTCCATGTCATCGGTGCGGATACTGGCGATGATGTAACCTTTGGGCATGTGGGGGGTCTCCTTTTTTGGATTGCGCTCCGGGACGGGTTATCCCGGCAGATCGTCGAAACAGGTCACGCCGTCGGCGACGGTGTGGAAAGGTTGCGTGTCTTTCATGAAGATCGCCATCTCCGGGGCGCCATAATCTCCCGCCGGATCGTTCAGCGTCCCGACCTTGACCACCGTCAGCCCGCGCCCCGGCAAGAGCGTCGTCATATGCGTTCCGCAGGTGCCACAGAACTGCCGCGTGCGCGGGTTTTCCAGATCGGACCGGGTGAAGCTCTGCGGTGTGCCCTTGGTGAAGGCAAACCCGGCATCGGGCACCAGCATCGCGAAATTCGGACCGCCACCACTGATATACTGACATTCCCGGCAGTGGCATTGCAGCTTGCGCACCGGCGCTGCGCTGACCTCGTATTCGAGCGCCCCACAGTAACAACGTCCCTTCATCTGTCTTTCCTCCCTTATAAAAGATGCCCGGATTTCGCGGCCTTGGTGGCCAGATACCCGGCGTTTTGCGGGGTTTGCCCCACATGCAGCGGCACGCGCTCGGTCACGCCGATCCCGCAGCTTTCCATCATCGCGAGTTTCGCGGGGTTGTTGGTCAGAAGCCGCACCCGGCCAAACCCCATCTTGCGCAGGATGTCGGCCCCGAGCCGGAAATCGCGCTCGTCATCCTCGAACCCGAGCCGGTGATTGGCCTCGACGGTGTCGAACCCCTGATCTTGCAGGCTGTAGGCGCGCATCTTGTTCACAAGGCCGATCCCGCGCCCCTCCTGATTGAGATAGAGCAGGATGCCGCCGCCCGCTTCGGCCATCTGCGCCAGCGCGCCCCGAAGCTGCGGGCCGCAATCGCATTTCAGCGAGCCCAGAACGTCGCCGGTGAAACAGGCCGAATGCAGCCGCGCCAGCACGGGCGCGTCCCGGTCGGGGCGCCCGATCTCGACGGCATAATGCTCCTCGAACCCGTCATCGGGCCGGAAAATATGCACCCGCCCGGCCTCGGAGGCGGCGAGCGGCACGCGCGCGCTGACGACCGGGGTGAGGTCTTTCTGCGCCGCGAGCATCGGAATGATCGGCTCCAGTGGAAGCTCGGTCAGCGCGTAGCGCTCCGCAAAGCCCGCATGAACCGGCGCGAGCACCGCGGCAGGTAGCAGCCGCGCGGCCTTCGCGAGATGCAGCGCGGCCCGGTGCGGGCTGGCATCGCCGCCGCGCAGCGCCGTGAGCGGGCCCTTCATCGGCATGCGCAGATCGTCCGCCGGATCGGCGACCCCGTGCACCCACGACAGCGTGGCGTCGCGGGGCAGGGCGATTCGCGCCAGATCGCCGTCATAGGCGGCGGCCTTGAGCGTGCGCGCCCGGTGATCGGTGATCGCGACCGAGGCCTCCACGTCCAGCGCCTGCACCGCCGCGAGCCGCTCGGGCGACAGGGTCTCCCCGGCGAGCACGAGCATCGGCGCGGCCCCGCCGATCACGACCGGCAGCCCCATGCGCAGGTCGGACCGCGCGCGGGCGAGCTTTTCCGTCAGATCGGGGGCGAAGGGCATCGGGTTTCCTTGAGGAGCCTCTGAAGGTCACAGTTTGAAACATTTCCCACCAAAATGAACCCCCTGCAACACGAGACTGTGAGAGCCGTGACGCAATTCTTGCCTGCTCACGATTCTGCACGCATCTGTGTGTCACCACCAAGGAAAGGACCGCGGCGATGGCCCAGCTCAAGAAAATCCTGCTTGTCGATGACGATGAAGACCTGCGCGAGGCGCTGAGCGAACAGCTGATCATGACCGAGGATTTCGATGTGTTCGAAGCCGGGAACGGGGCCGATGCGATGGCCCGGGCCAAGGAGGCGATCTACGATCTGGTCATTCTCGACGTGGGCCTGCCCGACACCGATGGCCGCGAGCTGTGCCGCGTGATGCGCAAACACGGCGTAAAAAGCCCGATCCTGATGCTCACGGGCCATGACAGCGACGCCGACACGATCCTCGGCCTCGATGCGGGCGCCAATGATTATGTCACCAAGCCGTTCAAATTCCCCGTCCTTCTGGCCCGCATCCGCGCGCAATTGCGCCAGCACGAGCAGTCCGAGGACGCGGTGTTCCAGCTTGGGCCCTACACGTTCAAACCGTCCATGAAGATGCTGATCACCGAGGACGACAAGAAGATTCGCCTGACCGAAAAAGAGACCAATATCCTCAAGTTTCTCTACCGCTCCACCGAAGGCGTGGTGGCCCGCGATGTGCTGCTGCACGAGGTTTGGGGCTACAATGCCGGGGTGACGACCCACACGCTGGAGACCCATATTTACCGCCTGCGCCAGAAGATAGAGCCCGATCCGTCGAATGCCCGGCTCTTGGTGACCGAGTCCGGTGGGTATCGGCTGGTGGCCTGAGGCTTGCTTGATCTGGGTCAAGGAATCGCTCGGATTTCATGTATAAATAACTGAATATGACGAAGATCCCGCGTAGATCCGGGTTATGATCTACACCTCCCTGTTGGAACTGGCCGGGCCTTGTGCCCGGTCTTTTTTTGCCCGCTCCCACAAGTGTGCAATATACAACCACTGGTTTCTGGCCAATGAGCGCTGCAACTGATAGCCTTAATGCGCTATAAAATTTGGAGGGCTGTCATGCCATTTATCAAAACAGCTTTGCTCACAGCCTCTGTGCTCGCCTTCGCGGCGTCTGCGGCACAAGCGAGTTCCGTTACCCGATTGGTACTGAAGGCCTCCGACGCATCCGCCGCGTCCGGCACGAGCGTCGTCGATCCGTATCTGGACTGGGTAAATTCAGGCAGCGTGAACCAAGGGGTTGCCGGAGCGACCTCGCTTTCCAACAATGGTGTCGATTACAAGGATAGCTGGGTCGACACCAACTGGGCGGACGTGCAGAGCGTGCGGGTATCCATGTTCAGCCAAAGTGCCGAAGTCGCTTTCATGGAATTCGATGCGGCCGGGACGACCAAGTCCAACTTTTTCGCGGCTGCAAATTTGACGTCTTCCACATGGGGCGCTTCGGGACCTCAATCACCCTTCACAGGCAATTACTTCTCCATAGCCGGGCATAGTACAATCGATAGACATTGGTTTGTGAACCAGAGCTACGCCGGGTGCCCGAGCGACTTCGGGTGGATGGTTGTTCTCGATGGGCGCGCCAACCCAAACTATGCTTGCTCGTGGGAAAACACACGAACTGATGCGGGCTCGACCACGCGTGGGTTCTTGTATTCGCTGGAGACTGGCCTGACGGACTGGCAAGATGGACGTGTTGGCATCGCTGACGTTTTCGCCGTCAGCGTGACCTATGACGCAGCGCCGATCCCGGTGCCGGCCTCGGGCCTGCTACTAGCTGGTGGCATCGGCGCACTCGCGCTGCGCAAACGCCGCAAAGCTACGTGATTTGATCTGACTTGACGGGGTCTTTGAAAGGTTAAGGCGCCCCCACCGCGCGGTGCCTTAACTTGTTCAAAGCACGGAACGAATCAAAAACGAGCCATACAAGTGCCATACGCCGCGCCATACGCGGGGCCAGACACCTGCCAGACCTTGTTTTACTGGCGTTAACGGCTGGATTCACGGTTTTCGCAAAATCCACGGCGCGCGGGCGTTCGGTGCGTTAACCTATTTTGGCCAGAGTCCGCCCAAAGCGGCTCAATGCGCCTCGGCCCAATGCGCCCCCATGCCCGCATCCACGGTGAGCGTCACGTCGAGCTTCACCACCGGATCGCAGGCGCCCTCCATCACCTCTTTCGCGGTCTCGATCAGCGCGTCCTCTGCGCCCTGATCCACCTCGAAGAGCAATTCGTCATGCACCTGCAGCAGCATCTTCGCGGGCTGGCCTTGGGTGGCGGCAGGCATCCGGATCATCGCCCGGCGGATGATGTCAGCGGCGGTCCCTTGGATCGGCGCGTTGATCGCGGCGCGTTGCGCAAACCCGGCGCGCGGGCCCTTGGCATTGATTTCCGGCGTGTGAATCTTCCGCCCGAACAGCGTCTCGACATAGCCGTGTTCCTTGGCGAAGGCCTTGGTTTCGTTCATATAATCCTTGATTCCGGGGAACCGCTCGAAATACCTGTCGATGAACCCCTGCGCCTCGGCGCGCGGAATGCGAAGGTTGCGCGCGAGCCCGAAGCCGCTGATCCCGTAGATCACCCCGAAATTGATCGCCTTGGCCTGCCGCCGGATCTCCGGCGTCATCTGGTCCAGCGGCACGTCGAACATCTCAGAGGCGGTGAGCGCATGAATATCGAGCCCGTCGGTGAAGGCCTGCTTGAGTTCGGGAATGCCTGCGATATGCGCCAGAATGCGCAGCTCGATCTGCGAATAATCGAGCGCCACCAGTATCTTACCGTCCTCGGCCACGAAGGCCTCGCGGATGCGGCGACCTTCCTCGGAGCGCACCGGAATGTTCTGAAGGTTCGGATCGGTCGAGGCGAGCCGCCCGGTGGACGCGCCGGTGATCGCGTAGGACGTATGCACCCGACCGGTCTCGGCGTTGATATGGGTCTGAAGCGCGTCCGTGTAGGTCGATTTCAGCTTGCTGAGCTGCCGCCAATCAAGCACCCGGCGCGGCAATTCATGCTCGGTGGCAAGGTCTTCGAGCACATCCGCGCCGGTCGAGTATTTCCCGGTCTTGCCGCGCTTGCCACCCTCCAAGCTCATCTTATCAAACAGAATTTCCCCAAGCTGCGCGGGCGAGCCGACGTTGAAGCTCTCCCCCGCAAGCTCGTGAATCTCTGCCTCCAGCCCAGCCATTTTCTGCGCGAAGGCGTTGGACATGCGGCTCAGCACGTCGCGGTCCACCTTGATCCCGGCCATCTCCATGTCGGCCAGCACCGCCACCATGGGCCGCTCCAGCGTTTCATAGACGCGGGTGACCTGTGCCTGATGCAGGTGCGGCTTGAAATATTGCCAGAGCCGCAGGGTAATATCGGCATCCTCCGCGGCATAGGGCACGGCGTCTTCCAGAGGCACTTTATCAAAGGTTATCGCGGACTTGCCCGTTCCTAGAAGGGGTTTGATCGGGATCGGCGTATGCCCGAGATAGCGCTCCGACAGCGTGTCCATCCCGTGCCCATGCTCGCCGCCGTGCAGCGCGTAGGACATCAGCATCGTGTCGTCGATCGGGGCGATATGGATGTTCAGCCGCGCGAAGATCTTCGCGTCATATTTCATGTTCTGCCCGATTTTCATCACGGCGGGGTCTTCCAGTAGCGGCTGGAGCATCCGCAGCGCCTCCTCAAACGGCATCTGCCCTTCGGCCAGCTCGTCCGAGCCGAAAAGATCGTCCGAACCCCGGGCCTTATGCGTCAGCGGGATGTAGCAGGCCTCGCCCGGGTCCACCGCGAGCGAGATGCCGACCAGATCCGCCACCATCTCATTGAGCCCGGTTGTCTCGGTGTCCACGGCGACCCAGCCGCGCGCATGGGCCATGTCGATCCACGTCTGCAGGGTCTCGGCGTCGCTGACCATCGTGTAGGTGCTGTCGGCGAAGCTGGGCGCTTCAGGGGCCTCCACCGGGCCGGTCTGCACGGGCGCGGCTTCGATCACAGGAGCCTCGACGCCCAGATTGTCCGCGATGCGTTTGCTGAGCGTGCGGAATTCCATCTCCGCAAGGAAGGTCATGAGCGTGTCCGGGTCGGGGTCGCGCACTTCCAGATCGTCGAGCGTGAAGGGCAGGTCCATGTCGCAATCGAGTTGCACGAGCTTCTTGCTGAGCTCGATCTGGTCGCGCATTTCGATCAGCGTTTGCCGCCGTTTGGGTTGCTTGATGTCCTCGGCGCGGTCGAGCAATTCTTCCAAGCTGCCGAATTCATTGATCAAAAGCGCGGCGGTCTTGATCCCGATCCCGGGCGCGCCGGGCACGTTGTCGACGCTGTCCCCGGCAAGTGCCTGCACATCGACCACGCGCTCGGGCCCGACACCGAATTTCTCGACCACGCCCTCCGCGTCGATCCGGCGGTTCTTCATCGCGTCGAGCATTTCGATCCCGTCGCCGACGAGTTGCATCAGGTCCTTGTCCGAGGAAATGATTGTGACCTGCCCTCCGGCGTCGCGTGCTTGGCAGGACAGGGTGGCGATGATGTCGTCCGCCTCGAACCCCTCCAATTCCTTGCAGGCGATGTTGAAGGCCTCTGTCGCGTGCCGGGTCAGCGGGATTTGCGGGCGCAGATCGGCGGGCATCTCCTCGCGATTGGCCTTGTACTGGTCATAAAGATCGTTGCGGAAGGTGTGCGAGCCCTTGTCGAAAATGACCGCCACATGGGTGGGGGCGTCCGGGCCGTGATTGCCCTCCACATAGCGGTGCAGCATGTTGCAAAATCCGCTGACCGCGCCGATCGGGAGCCCGTCCGATTTGCGGGTGAGCGGCGGCAGGGCGTGATAGGCCCTAAAGATGAAGGCCGACCCGTCGATCAGATGCAGGTGATGTCCCTTGCCGAATGCCATGATGCGCTGCTCCCCGTTCGGTTCGCTGCTTTCATGCCATGCCGCACCGGGAGGGGCCAGCCCCCACACACGGGATCAGGCAGGGAGCCAGCCCTCGGATCCCCAGTGTTTATCCGCCAGGCGAAGTGGAACGGGTCAGGCGTCGTCCTGGTGGTCTTCGTGGATGAATTTGCAGTCGCAATAGGGGCATTCCACCCAGCCTTTGTCCTGCGGGATGCTCAGCCAGACCCGGGGATGGCCAAGCGCGCCCTCGCCGCCGTCGCAGGCGATGCGATAGCTGTTCACGATCTTGGTCTCCGGTGCCTCGATGGTCATGGCGGTCCTGTCCCTTGTGCGACTCCGCCTGAGGTTATGCGCCATGCGCCGCGGTGCGGCAAGGGGGTAAGCGGTGTCATTGGCGCGCAGGGGACCTCGGAGGCTGTACGCCATCGGGCAGAACAGCCCGCGCTCGCCCGCACGCAGGGCCACAGGCAAAGCATCAGATATCGCCAGAGAAATTCCATGCGCCTGTTTTACGACTCGAAAAAGAACAAAAGGTGAATATAATGACGAGTCTGATGTTTGTAGAGCTGTCCGCCCAGTCGAATTTCACCTTCCTCACCGGGGCCTCGCACCCCGAGGAGTACATGACCCGTGCCGCTGCGCTGGGGCTGTCTGCCTTGGCCATCGCGGATGACAATTCGGTGGCGGGGATCGTCCGGGCGCATACGGAAGCCCGCAATATCAAGCGCTTGGTCAAGGAGCGGCTGGACTGGGACGCGGCGAACGCCCCGATCGGGCCGATCCTGCCCGGCACAGCGCCCCGGCGCGGTTTTCCGATCACCAACGCCCCGCGCCTGATCCCCGCCGCCCGCATTTGCTGCACTGATGCGCCGCCGATCACCGTTCTGCCCAAGGACCGCGCCGCGTGGGGGCGCCTGTGCCGCCTGATCTCGCGCGGACGGTTGCGCGCCGAGAAAGGTAAATGCGATCTGGCCCTCGCCGATCTGCTGGACCATGCCGAGGGGCAGGCGATGCTGATCTGGCCGGAGGCGGGCTGGAACGCGGCGGCCAAGGCGCTCAAGCCCTTGGTGAAAAATGATTTGTACCTTCTTCTGGCCCCCCGCTACGATGGCCGGGACAGGGCGCGTTTTGCGGCTCTTTCGGCCCGTGCAGAGCGGTTGGGCCTGCCCGCCATCGCCAGCGCGGCCCCCCGGATGCACCATGGTGCGCGGCGCAAACTGGCGGATGTGGTCACGGCGGTCCGCCTTGGTTGCCGGGTGGACGATCTGGGGCGCGCGGCGCTGGCCAATGGCGAGCAGCGCCTGCGCTCCGAGGCCGAGCTGCGCCGGTTTCTGGGTCCCCATGCCGACGCCGTGGATCGCGCGCGCGCCCTCGAAGAGCGGCTGACCTTTTCGCTCGACGTGCTGCGCTACGAGTATCCCAGCGAGGTCACCAAGGATGAAACGCCGTCGGAGCGGCTGTCGCGGCTGGCCCATGAGGGGCTCGCGTGGCGCTATCCCTCGGGCGCGCCGGAGCGGGTGCAGACCCTCCTGCGCCATGAACTCGACCTGATCGGCAAGCTGAAATACGAGCCTTACTTCCTCACGGTCCGCGACATCGTCGCCTTCGCCCGCTCGCGCGATATTCTATGTCAGGGCCGGGGCTCTGCGGCGAACTCGGTGGTGTGTTACTGCCTTGGAATCACGTCGGTTTCCCCGGAGATCGGCACCATGGTCTTCGAGCGCTTTGTCTCCGAGGCCCGCGACGAGCCGCCCGATATCGACGTGGATTTCGAGCATGAGCGCCGCGAAGAGGTGATCCAGCACATCTATGAGCGCTACGGGCGGCACCGCGCCGGGCTCTGCGCGACGGTGATCCATTACCGGGGCAAGCGCGCGATCCGCGAGGTGGGCCGGGCGATGGGGCTGACCGAGGACACGATCTCGGCGCTCTCCTCGCAGCTCTGGGGTTTTTTCTCCACCAAGGGTCTGGAGGCTGAGCGCATGGCCGAGATCGGCCTCGACTACACCGACCCGCGGCTGCGCCAGACCATCGACTTGGTCTATGAAATCAATGGCTTCCCCCGGCACCTGAGCCAGCATGTGGGCGGGTTCATCGTCACCGAGGGCCGGCTCGACGAGCTTGTCCCGATCGAGAACGCGACCATGGAGGACCGCACGGTCATTTGCTGGGACAAGGACGATATTGACGCCCTTGGCATCCTGAAGGTCGACGTGCTCAGCCTTGGCATGCTGACCTGTATCCGCAAGGCGTTCGACCTGATGCGCCAACATGTGCGGCTCGATTACACGCTCGCGACCCTGCCGCCCGAGGATCCGGCGGTCTATGACATGCTGTGCAAGGCGGACAGTGTCGGGGTGTTTCAGGTCGAAAGCCGCGCGCAGATGAACTTCCTGCCCCGGATGCGCCCGCGCTGCTTTTATGATCTGGTGATTGAGGTCGCGATTATCCGTCCGGGACCAATTCAGGGCGATATGGTCCACCCCTATATCCGACGCCGCAATGGCGAGGAGGAGGTGTCCTTCCCCTCCGATGCGCTGGGCGCGGTGCTGTCGAAAACCCTCGGCGTACCGCTCTTCCAAGAGCAGGCGATGCAGATCGCCATCGTGGGCGCGGGCTTTACCCCCGATCAGGCGGACCGGCTCCGGCGCTCGCTGGCGACGTTCAAGAAGCATGGAAATGTCAGCGAATTCAAAGGCCTGTTCCTCAAGGGCATGAAGCGAAACGGCTATGACGAGGGCTTCGCCGAGCGCTGCTTTTCCCAGATCGAAGGCTTTGGCTCCTATGGCTTTCCGGAAAGCCACGCCGCCAGTTTCGCCCTGCTGGTCTATGCCTCAAGCTGGATCAAGAAGCACCATCCGGGAATCTTCGCCTGCGCCCTGCTGAACTCCCAGCCGATGGGGTTTTATGCGCCGGCCCAGATCGTCCGGGATGCACGCGAACACGGTGTCGAGGTGCGCCCGATCTGCGTCAATGCGAGCTATTGGGACAACGTGATGGAGCCCGATGGCCATGGCGGGCTGGCGTTGCGTCTGGGGTTCCGGCAGATCAAGGGTTTTGCCGAGGAGGACGCGGCATGGCTCACGGGCGCGCGTGGCAATGGCTACCTTGCGGTCGAGGATGTGTGGCGCCGGGCGGGCTTGGCGCCAAAGGTGCTGGAGCGGCTCGCGGAGGCGGATGTGTTCGCGTCGCTGGGCGTCACCCGCCGCGAGGCGCTCTGGCAGGCCAAGGCGCTGGCGCCCGGCGAGGTCCTGCCGCTCTTTGCAGGCGATCTCGACGGCGAGGTGATCCATGAGCCCGCCGCCCTCCTGCCCGAGATGACGATGGGCGAGCAGGTGGTCGAGGATTATGTCGCCACCCGCCTGTCGCTCAAGGCCCATCCTCTTGCTTTGCTGCGCCCCTTGCTGTCAGGCGGCGCGCCTCTCGGTTCTCAGCCGACGTCCCAAAACGTCGCAAAACTTGTGCAGGGCCCAAGTTTCACGCGGGGCAATCCCGATTAAGGGGTGATTTCGCTTCGGCAACCGCGCCGTCCAAAACGTCTTGCGCCCGACGTCACATGTGCCGCTAGCCGCGCGGCAGACCCAGTTCGACAATCCGTGCGTTGGAGCCGTTGCGATCTCCGATCTCAAACAGCGCAGCAGATTTCGGAAACGGAAAGACTGTGCGGTATTTCGCCAGTGTCATATCGGGCCGCATCTTCAAAGTGGACTGAACGCATTCCCGTGCAGTATCTTCATCGCCGTCCGCCAACTCTGCGAAGGCCGCGAGCAGATGCGTGTACCACGCCGCCCCCGTAGGCCGCGATGCGGCCCGTGCCGAGGCCATGAACTCCGGATCATGGTGATCGAGGCGATCAATCAACAACCCGACTGACACGATATTCTGAAACGCATGCGCCGTCGGATCCTTGGGGCTGAGTCGCAACGCGGTCCGTCCTGCCGCTGCCATCCGCATCCCGTCGGGCTCCTGCTTGAACATTTCGGCGAGACCCAAGGCATGATGACAGAACGCGCTGTTGGGGTTCAGCGCCGTTGCTGCAGTGACGGCATCGTCCGCCTCCTTGGCCTGCCCGGACATGGCGAGCAAGACGCCGTGCGCAGCCTGCGCGACTTCCAGACGGTCGTCGATTTCAAGCGCTTTGCGTGCCCATGCCAGACCGTCGCGAAGTGGCTCAGCCGGGTCTTGCAGCCCGGCGCCGATCCGGATGTTCATCAACCGTGCGAGCAGGGCACGCGGAAGGGCAAAGTCGGGGTCGGCTTCGGTGGAGCGCTTCAACAGATCTTCGGCCTCATCCATCGCCTGCGCCGTATACTCAGCCAGCCGCGACCAGCCACGCTGGCACAGCTCCCAAGACGTCAGGCTCTCGGTCGGACGCGCGCGCGCCAGTCGCCGCTCATGCGCGCCCAGCTCAGGCTCGACGGCGGTCACGATGGCTTGGGTCAGCTCATCCTGAAGCGCGAAGAGATCATCCAGCGTCCGGTCCCAGCGGTCTGCCCAGACATGCGCGCCGGTGCTGGCCTCGATGAGCTGCGCCGTCACCCGGAGCCGGTTGCCCCCGCGCCGCACCGAGCCCTCCACCACGTAGCGTGCTCCGAGCTCTTCTCCGATCCGGCGGATGTCCGTCGCGCGTCCCTTGTAGGCGAAGGTCGAATTGCGGGCGATCACCATCAGCGAGCGGAACCGGCTGAGTTCGGTGATCACGTCCTCGACAATGCCATCGGCCAGAAATTCCTGATCGGCATCGGTGGACATGTTGTCAAACGGCAGCACCGCGATCGACGGGCGCTCGGCCCGTGTCGCGGGGGCCTTGGGCACGTCTGCCCCGGCCACCTCAACGCGCCAGACCTCAACGGGGGTCGGCAGGTTCTTCACGGCTTGTGGGCCAAGCGCGGTCATCTGCGCGTCCAACCGCCCGTTTGCCTGATCAAAGACGCTGCGCGAAATGCACAGCCCGCCCACCGGGGCGAGGCTTTCGAGCCGGGCCGCGATGTTTACTGCGTCGCCAAGAACATCGTCGCCGTCGATCACCACATCGCCGAGATTGATGCCGACCCGGAACCGCAAGCGCTGGTCTTGCGGAGCCGTGGCCTCCTGAACCTGCATCTCGCGCAACACCTGCAAAGCCGCGCGGACCGCTTGCACGGGGGAGGAAAATTCCACGAGCAGCCCGTCCCCCATTGTCTTGATGATTCGGCCGCCCGCTTCCGCGATGGCGGGGTCGATCACTCGCGTGCGGGCGGAGCGGAGCCTATCGATCACCCCTTCCTCATCCAGCGCCATCAGGCGCGAGTACCCGGCCAGATCGGCGGCGAGAATGGTGGTCAGTTTGCGCTCCATGAAGATAGCAGTAGCGCAGGGCACAGACCCAAACCAGAGAACAAACGACCCCGACGCGCCTCGGTGCAGGTTTTGCATTGCATTTGAACGTCGAGGACAGTCCGGAATGGAATCGCGGCTCTCAGGCCTTGGCCGCCAACCCGCCCGGCCTGAGGGCCGCGATGCGGGGCGCGCCTGCTCGGCCGCGTTGTAACGGCCTTAGGGCTTTTTTTGTGTGTCCATCAGGCGTTCGAGGCGACGGACCATTTCCAGTCCCGTGCGCGTGCGCCGGGTCAACTCGATCGCGCCATGTGAACAGACATCCGCGCACAGGCCGCACTGGACGCATGCCCCTGTGCCCAGCACCATCGGTACGCCATCGCTCGAGAGCGCAAGACGCCCTTCCGGGCAGACCCGCACGCAGTCGCCGCAATGCACGCAAAGATCGGCGAGTGACAACTCGTCGCGCGCGCCGGGCGGGCGGCGGGGGGTCACCTCGGCGTGATCTTCGAGCGACATAAACAATTTTGTCATGAGATGCCTCCTCGGCCAGCGGCTACACTGACCCATTTCACCCCGTCAGCCTACGTCATACCAGCCAGCCTTCCTTGATCCGGATCAAGGTTTCAGCAGGTCTCCAAACATTGCAGCCTCGTGGGAATCATTCGATGCGGTACATGCGGTGGTCCGCGCCGCTCCTGATCGAGGCTGGGTCCGAAGGCCGTCCAGGCCTGCGTGGGAGAGGGCGGCGAGAGCTACGGGAGTGGTGGCCCCGACTTGCTATGTGAAGACAACATGGCCTGCGCAGAGCAGCATGGCGGTCGTCACCGGTCCCCAGAGCGCGCGTTCGGGCGGTGAGGGGGTGATCCAGTTGAGCAAGGCGCTCACGGCCTGCACGCCGAGCGCGGCCCACCCGGTCCAGGACGGCCAGTGTGGCCAAAGGCCCGCTGCCGACAGGATTGCGCAGGCCATACCGGCCAGAAGGACCACCGATAGCGCCGCCATGCAGCGCCCCCGCCGGGGCAGCGCGCCCTCATGGGTGCCGCCTTGGGTGATCCGGCCCCATGGCGCGCCCGCGATCAGAGCGATCTGAAAGCCGATCACGCCCAGACAGGTGATCAGGTAGGCCATCGCGAGGGGGATGTCGGCGCTCACCGAAGGGCCCGGCCCTTGAGGATGGCGTCCGTGCCGAACCGCGCGCGGATACGGTCGGTCGCCCGTTCGGCGGCGCTGCGCCGGGCGGCGCCGGGGTCAAGCAGGTCGCCCGAGATATCGGCACTCTCCGCCGCGCTTAGATCGGAAATCCCGCAGCCCAGCAGCCGGTAGGGCCCCTCTGCGCCGATCTGATCCATGAGCGCGCGGGCGGTGCGGTAGATTCGGTCCGCGATTTGCGTGGGATCGGTCAGCGAGACCCGCCGCGTGAGGATCTTGTGATCGGCGCGCTTGAGCTTGAGTGTCACCACCCGGCCCGCGAGCCCCTTGGCCTTGGCGCGGTCCGCAACCTTCTCGGCCATGCGCCACAGATGGCCATCGAGCACGTGCCCATCTGCGGTGTCCTCGGAAAAAGTGGTCTCGTTGGAGATCGACTTCATCGGGCTATGCGCCGAGACCCGCCGCCGGTCCTGCCCGCGCGCGAGATGATAGAGCCGCTCGCCCATGGACCCGAAACGCGCCACCAGATCGGTGCGCTCCCAGCGCAAGAGGTCGGCGAATGTGCGGATACCGGCCTTGTCCAGCGCCTCCTGCCCGGCGGGGCCAATGCCCCAAATGAGGCGCACCGACTTTTCGCGCAGGAAATCAGCGGTCTCGCCCTTGCCGATGATCGAAAAGCCGCGCGGCTTTTCGAGATCGGAGGCGACCTTGGCGAGGAACTTGTTGTGGCTGAGGCCAATCGAACCTGTGAGGCCAAGCTCCGACTTCATCCGCAGGATCAGCCGGGCGAGCATGACCGCGGGGGGCGCGCCATGCAGCCGTGCGGTGCCGCCGAGATCTAGAAAGGCCTCGTCGAGCGAGAGCGGTTCAATGGCCGGAGTGAGGTCTTCCATCATCGCGCGGATCTGACGCGAGACCTCCGCGTAGACCTCCATCCGGGGCTTCACGATCACCGCCTCTGGGCAAAGTTGCAGCGCCTTGAACATCGGCATGGCCGAGCGCACGCCTCGGATGCGGGCGACATAGCAGGCGGTCGAGACCACGCCGCGCCGCCCGCCGCCGATGATCACCGGCTTGTGCTCCAATTCGGGATTGTCGCGTTTTTCGACCGAGGCGTAGAAGGCGTCGCAATCCATATGCGCGATGGAGAGGTCCCAAAGCTCGGGATGCGCGAGCACGCGCGGGCTGCCACAGGCCGGGCAGCGGCGGCCGGTGTCGAAACGGGCGGTACAATCGCGGCAAAGGCTGGGCATGGGCGCATGGTCTGTGCAAGAACTGCGCTCAGTCTACCCGGGCCGGAGCGGCATGACCATGACCCACCTGCATCGCGACTTCATGGGGGCGAAACTGGCGCTGTTCGTCGGTGATCGCTTGCTGGTGCTCCAGCGCGATGACCGTCCCGGGCTGGTCTGGCCGGGCTATTGGGACTTCCCGGGCGGCGGGCGCGAGCCGGGCGAGAGCCCGACTCAGACGGTGCTGCGCGAGACCCGCGAGGAGTTTGGCTTGGGCGTCCCGGTGAGCCATCTGCGCTGGGGCCGGGCGAGCACCAATTCCATCGGGCGCACCGTGTGGTTCTTCGTGGGCCATCTGCCCGCCGGGGCGGCGAAGGAGGTCGTGTTCGGCGTGGAGGGTGTGGGCTGGGACCTGATGCCAGAGGCGGCTTTCGTGGCACATCCCAAGGCGGTGCCGCAGTTCAAGCAAAGGCTCAGGGATTATCGCCGGGGCGTGCTGCCCGATCCCGGTTGGGCCTCATAAAACCCCCCGCTCGCAAGCGGGGGGAGGTGACGAACCTCAGGAAGAACCGGTTCGTCGGGGAGTATCCATCGTCTCCTCCACGCTAGGCTGGAAAATATGCAAAATCCAGTCTGGAATACCCGACCTGCACCACAGACCCGGAAGATGTGGTGGTTATTGTCACACCGGCCACACAACCTTGAGGATAGCGCCGCCTGTGGAGAACCGGATTTTTCTAGATATACGTGTAGGTTAGGCGGCAGGCAGGCTGTGGATGATCTGCTGTGCCGCCAATTTGGGCGTTGGTGATTGCCAGACCGGGCGGCCCACCACGATATGATCGGCGCCGTCGGCGATGGCCTGCGCCGGGGTCGCGACGCGCTTCTGATCGCCCAAAGCCGCGCCTTCGGGCCGCACGCCGGGGGTCACGATCAGCCGGCCCTTCGCCTCGGGCAGGGCCCGGATCAGCGCGGCTTCCTGCGGCGAGGCGATCACCCCGTCGGCGCCAGCCTCAAAGGCCCGGCCCGCGCGCTCGGTGACCAGATCGGGGATCGTGCCGTCCTTGATCAGGCAATCGTCGAGATCGCTGCGGTCGAGCGAGGTGAGCACCGTCACTGCAAGGATTTTCAGGTCCGTCCCCGCCGCACCCTCTTTGGCCGCGCGCACCACATGCGGGTCGCCATGCACGGTGAGAAAATCCATGTCGAACTGTGCCAGCCCGCGCACGGCGGCCTCGATGGTGGCACTGATGTCGAAAAGTTTCATGTCCAGAAAGATGCGCTTGCCATGATCCTGTTTGAGCTCGTTTGCGAGTGCGAGCCCGCCTCCGGTGAGCATCCCCAGACCGATCTTGTAAAAGGACACCGCGTCGCCGAGGCGCTCGGCCAGCTTAAGCCCTTCGAGCGCATTGCCCACATCCATTGCAACGATCAACCGGTCATCCGACATGCGCTCTGCCCTCTTTGGTTACTGCAAGCGCATTGTCCCTAGGCCGCGCGTTCGGATCTGTCCAGCGCGGCAAAAGAAAAACCCGGATCGCGTGGGGGACGGAGCGATCCGGGTTTGCTGAAGGGCAGGCCTTCAGGTTTTGCGGGTGAAATACCCCGCAAAAGAGAATGTGTTAAGCGGCGCGGCCCCGGAAGAACCCGTACTGGCCGAGCGGAAGGCCGCGGCGCAGGCGCTCTGCGGTGCGCGTGGCGACGCGTTCCACGTTCGCGGGCGCAATCCAGGAGCGCATTCCGCGCGGGGCGCCGTGTTTGCGCAACGCTTGGCGCGTCAGACCCTTGGCAGCGTCTTTGAAGGACATCGTGATCGGTGCCTCGATGGCGCAGGCGTAACTTTCGAGGCCGTCTGGCCCATGTACTGCGACCCGCGCCTCAAAAGCTTGGCTGGCGGCGTTGTAGATCACGTCGGTCAATTCGGTTTTCAGGCTCTGCACGATGACACCTCTTCGGCTTGTCTCTCATCTATTAACGATTTGGGGTGGGGTTGGTTCCCTTTGAAGGGGCAAAACCGCGCAAAACGTTCACGAAATCGTGGATCGGCGGGTCTCCGCTTACGGTTTGATAACCTGTGCCGCGCGAAAATCCGTCTCGGGAAGGCTTGTACGGCGGCCTGACTGTGCCCAATTATTCATCGAGGCTTCCAATTCTTCCCGTGCCGCACTTGTGGGCGGGGTCATCACCGGAGGCGCTTATCAAAAGGAGACAGCCATGGACTTGTCGAAGTTCACGGAGCGGTCGCGCGGCTTTGTGCAAGCAGCGCAGACAATCGCCACACGGGAAAACCATCAGCGTTTGGTGCCCGAGCACATTCTCAAAGCCCTTCTGGACGACGAACAGGGGTTCGCCAGCAATCTCATCGACCGCTCGGGCGGCGATGCGGCGCGCGTGCGCCAAGCCCTCGAAATCACCGTGGGCAAGCTGCCCAAAGTGACCGGGGAAGGCGCGCAGATTTATCTCGACGGGCAAACCACCAAGGTTCTGGCCGAGGCCGAGGAGATCGCCAAGAAGGCCGGGGACAGCTTCGTGCCCGCCGAGCGCATCCTGATGGCGCTCGCGATGGTCAAGTCCGGCGCGAAAGAAGCGCTGGAGGCCGGTAGCGTCAACGCGCAAGCCTTGAACGCCGCGATCAATGACATCCGCAAGGGCCGCACCGCCGACAGCGCCTCCGCCGAAGAAGGCTATGACGCGCTCAACAAATACGCCCAAGACCTCACCGAACGCGCCCGCGAGGGCAAGATCGACCCGATAATCGGGCGTGACGACGAGATCCGCCGCGCCATGCAGGTCCTGAGCCGCCGCACCAAAAACAACCCCGTTTTGATCGGCGAGCCCGGCGTCGGGAAAACCGCGATTGCCGAGGGCCTTGCCCTGCGCATCGTGGATGGCGACGTGCCCGAAAGCCTGCGCAACAAGAAACTGCTCGCGCTCGACATGGGCGCGCTAATCGCCGGTGCGAAGTATCGCGGCGAGTTCGAGGAACGCCTCAAGGCGATCCTGACCGAAGTCACGGCCGCTGCGGGTGAAGTCATCCTCTTCATTGACGAGATGCACACGCTTGTCGGCGCGGGCAAAACTGATGGCGCGATGGATGCCGCGAACCTCATCAAGCCCGCTCTGGCGCGCGGTGAGCTTCACTGTATCGGCGCGACGACGCTCGACGAGTACCGCAAATATGTCGAGAAAGACGCAGCCCTCGCGCGGCGCTTCCAGCCCGTGATGGTGCAGGAGCCGACGGTCGAGGACACGATCTCGATCCTGCGCGGGATCAAAGAGAAGTACGAGTTGCACCACGGGGTGCGGGTGTCTGACAGTGCCCTCGTGGCGGCTGCTACGCTCTCCAACCGCTACATCACCGACCGCTTCTTGCCCGACAAGGCGATTGACCTCGTCGATGAGGCCGCCTCGCGATTGCGGATGGAAGTGGACAGCAAGCCCGAGGAATTGGACGCGCTCGACCGCCAGATCCTGCAAATGCAGATCGAGGTTGAGGCGCTCAAGCTTGAAGACGATACCGCCTCCAAGGATCGTCTTGCCACGCTCGAAAAGGAGCTTGCCGATCTGCAAGAGCAATCGGCTGAGATGACCGCCACATGGCAGTCCGAGCGCGACAAGCTCGCCTCGGCGCGGGAGATCAAGGAGCAGCTCGACCGGGCGCGGGCCGATCTCGACATCGCCAAGCGTGAGGGCAATCTCGCGAAAGCGGGGGAGCTCAGCTATGGCGTGATCCCGCAGCTCGAAAAGCAACTCGAAGCCGCCGAGGGCCAAGAGGCCGAAGCGATGGTCGCCGAAGCCGTGCGGCCCGAGCAAATCGCGAGCGTTGTCGAGCGCTGGACAGGCATCCCGACCACGAAAATGCTCGAAGGCGAGCGCGAGAAGCTGCTGCGGATGGAGGAAGGGCTGCATAAGCGCGTGATCGGCCAGAACGCTGCCGTGCGCTCTGTTGCCAACGCCGTGCGCCGCGCGCGGGCCGGTCTTAACGACGAGAACCGACCCTTGGGTTCGTTCCTCTTTCTCGGGCCAACCGGGGTCGGGAAAACCGAGCTCACCAAGGCCGTCGCGGAGTTCCTATTTGATGATGACAGCGCGATGGTCCGTATCGACATGTCGGAGTTCATGGAGAAACACGCGGTCGCCCGTCTGATCGGCGCGCCTCCGGGCTATGTCGGTTACGACGAGGGCGGCGTGCTCACCGAAGCCGTGCGGCGCCGGCCATATCAGGTCGTGCTGTTCGACGAGGTCGAGAAGGCCCACCCGGATGTGTTCAACGTGCTGCTGCAAGTGCTCGATGATGGGGTGCTGACCGATGGTCAGGGCCGCACGGTGGACTTCAAGCAGACGCTGATCATCCTCACGTCCAACCTCGGCGCGCAGGCTCTGAGCCAGATGCCCGAGGGCGACGACGTGGCAGCGGCACACCGCGACGTGATGGATGCGGTCCGGGCGCATTTCCGGCCCGAGTTCCTCAACCGTCTTGACGAAACGGTCATCTTCGACCGGCTCAGCCGCGATGATATGGACGGGATTGTCGATATCCAGATGGCGCGGCTCCTCAAACGGCTGGCGTCGCGGAAGATCGCGCTCGATCTCAGCGAGGCCGCGCGCACATGGCTCGCGGATGAGGGCTATGACCCGGTCTTCGGGGCGCGCCCGCTGAAGCGTGTGATCCAGCGCGCGTTGCAGGACCCGCTGGCCGAGATGCTGCTCGCGGGCGATGTGAAGGATGGCGACACGGTAACGGTGGATGCAGGCAGCGAGGGGCTGATCATCGGTGACCGGCTGGCCTCCTCGAACCGGCCCACGCCGGACGATGCCGTGCTGCATTGACCGCAGCCGCGATGACGATCAGAAAGGCCGGGCGCAACTGCCCGGCCTTTTTTCATGCAGCTTCCTCCCGATTTGGTGATTTTCGACTGCGATGGCGTCCTCGTGGACAGCGAGCGCGTCACGAATGCGGTGTTGCAAGGCAACCTCGCGCGCTACGGGCTCGATCTGGACGTGGCGCAAATCGTCGGGCTGTTCGTGGGCGGCACCATGCCCGGTGTGATGCAGACCGCGCGGGAGATGGGCGCGGATCTGCCCGAGGGCTGGCTCCATGAGATCTATCGCGAGATGTTCGCCGCGCTTGGCGCGCGTTGTGAGGTCGTGGACGGGGTGCTGCCCGTGCTGGAGGCGCTCGACGTGGCGGGGAATGCCTATGCGGTGGGCTCGAACGGGCCGCACGCGAAGATGCAGATCACGCTGACCAAGACCGGCCTGATGCCGCGCGTCGCGGGCAGGGTGGTCTCACGCGAGGACGTGGCGCACCCCAAACCCGCGCCGGATGTCTACCTGCACGCCGCCGCGCTCTGCGGCGTGACACCTGCGCGCTGCGTCGTGATCGAGGACAGTCCCAGCGGGGCGCGGGCGGCTGTGGCAGCGGGCATGACCTGCTTTGGCTATACAGCCTCTTTTCCCGCCGCAAAGCTCGCGCCGCAATGCGTGGCGACGTTCAACCACATGGCCGACCTGCCGGGCCTTCTGGGGCTCATGCGCGCATAAGTCCTGCGTTTTGGAGGTTTCCGAACGCGCCGGGCTCTTCCATAGTTCTCGTGACCAATTCATGGAGGGGGCGAAATGGGCTTTGCAATGAACATGCTCAATGTGCTGGCGGTAGTGTTCGTGGCGGTGATCGGGCTGGTCCTTGCCATCGGGCTGGTGTTTTTCATCATCGACCGGACCCAGACCCATGACGCGATCCGCCGCAACTACCCGGTGATCGGCCGCTTCCGCACTCTGTTCTCGACGCTTGGCGAGTTCTTCCGGCAGTATTTCTTCGCCATGGACCGCGAGGAACTGCCCTTCAACCGCGCACAGCGCGAATGGGTCAAGCGGGCCTCGGAGAATCATTCCACCACCGTGGCGTTCGGCTCGACCCGCAACACGAGTGTGGTCGGTACCCCGATTTTCGTGAACGCCCCGTTCCCCCCGATGGAGGACCAGTTTGCAAGCACGCAGCCGATGGTGATCGGCGCGGCGTGCCGACATCCTTTCGAGGCGCCGTCCTTCTTCAATATCTCGGGCATGAGCTATGGCGCGATCTCCAAGCCTGCGGTGCAGGCGCTGAGTCGTGGGGCGAAGGATGCCGGGGTCTGGATGAATACCGGCGAAGGCGGTCTGAGCCCGTTTCACCTGGAAGGCGGCTGCGATGTGGTGTTCCAGATCGGCACCGCCAAGTTCGGCGTGCGCGACGCCAACGGCAATCTGAGCGAGGACAAGCTGCGGGATGTGGCCGCCCATGAGAGCGTTCGGATGTTCGAGCTGAAGCTTTCGCAGGGCGCGAAGCCGGGCAAGGGCGGTATTCTGCCTGGTGAGAAGGTCACGCCCGAAATTGCAGCCATCCGTGGGTTGGCGGTGGGCCAGGACGGGATCTCACCCAACCGCCATAGGGAGGTCGCTGGCTGGTCGGATCTGTTGACACTGATCGAGCATATCCGGGAGGTGACCGGCAAGCCTGTCGGGATCAAGACATGCGTGGGCACTGAGGAAGCGATGCGTGATTTCTTCGATGAGGTCGTTCGGCTCGGTCCGCAGAGCGCACCGGACTTTATCACGCTCGACGGGGGGGAGGGCGGCACCGGGGCCGCGCCGATGCCGCTGATCGACCTTGTGGGCATGTCGATCCGCGAGGCTTTGCCGCTGGTGACGAACCTGCGCGACGAGGCCGGGCTGAAAGATCGCATCCGGCTGGTGGCGAGCGGCAAGCTGGTCAATCCCGGCGATGTGGCGTGGGCGCTCGCGACCGGGGCGGATTTCGTGACCTCGGCGCGCGGCTTCATGTTCAGCCTTGGCTGTATCCAAGCGCTCAAGTGCAACCGAAACACCTGCCCGACGGGGATCACCACCCATGATCCGCGCTTTCAGAAAGGGCTGGTCGTGGAGGAAAAGTGGAAGATGGTGTCGGCCTATGCGCGCCGGATCGTGAACGAGGTCGAGACCATCGCCCATTCGGTGGGCGTGTCCGAGCCGCGTCTGCTCAGGCGGCGGCATGTGCGGGTGATGCAGGATACCGGGCGTTCGGTGCCGATGAACGTGCTTTACCCTTCGGTGCAGCAACCGGGTCTCGCCGAGTAACACCTGCCGCTGCGGCGCGTGATCTGCTGTCTCAAAAAGAAAAAGGCGACCCCGGTCTGGGGCCGCCTTCCGTCTGTATCCTGGCTGGGGTTTAGGATTCCGGCGGCAGGATCACAGTGTCAACCACGTGGATCACGCCGTTCGACGTTTCAATGTCGGCAGCGGTGACGGTCGCGCCGTTGATTTTGACACCGTCGCTCAGGTCAACTGTCAGATCGCCGCCCTGTACGGTTGCGGCGGTCATGCCATCGCTCAGGTCAGTCGACATGACTTTGCCGGGCACAACGTGATAGGTCAGGATCGCTGTAAGCATAGCCTTGTTTTCCGGCAGCAGCAGCGTGTCAACCGTGCCCTCGGGGAGCGCGGCGAAGGCTTCATCAGTCGGTGCAAACACGGTGAATGGCCCGTCGCTTTTCAGCGTTTCGACCAGATCAGCGGCTTGGACGGCTGCAACGAGCGTGCCGAAGGTGCCGGCTTCGACGGCGGTATCGACGATGTCTTTCGAGTGGCCACCGGCCATAGCAGCGCCGGTTGCAGCAAAGCTGACGGTCATGGCGAGAAGTGTTCTGCGGAACATAGTGTGGTCTCCTGTTTGCTGTATCCCGTTTGGGATATGGTAGAGGTACGGGCGGATGATTGAACTGGATCAGAAGGTCTGGGGTTGTTTAAGATTATGAAAATAATAGATAAATCTGGGACTCACATGCTTCTGACAAAGATGTCAAAGCCCTTGCATTCACACAGCCGGCGACTAGCGCGCGAGGTATTACACCCATCAAACAATTCGTGAGGGGGGCTGGTCCCGGCGTCGTTTTTCGCCATCTTTCTTCTCAACCGGATTCAGTTTCGACAATGCACACCTAAGACGGAGAACGCGGCCATGGCACATCGCTGGACCAACACGCTCACCCATGAGGATGTCACCTCCGAACCGGTGTTTCTGAACCGGCGGCAATGGATGACCGGTGCGGC
>CBFHJA010000050.1:0-35991 GCA_965656085.1 uncultured Aliishimia sp.
GGCCGGTGACGGGGCTGCCGGAGACCCTGCGCCTGTCCGGGCGCGGCACGGCGGTCGAGGGGTTGAGCGCCGAGGCGCCCGGCACCTACCGCTTCAGCCTGCACGATGAGGCGGGCGCGGACTTGGCGTGGTCGAACCCGCTATGCGTGGCCGACACAGACCATCAGGCGTTCTGGGGCGATTTGCATGGGCAAAGCGGCGAGACCGTTGGGATCGACAGCGCGGCGGAGTATTTCGACTTTGCCCGCGATGTGGCGTTTCTGGATGTGACCAGCCATCAGGCCAATGATTTCCACCTCAAAAATGCGTTCTGGCAGAGCCTCAACACCCTCACCGCGGCGCGCGACGCGCCGGGCCGTTTCACGATTTTTCCCGGCTATGAATGGTCCGCGAACACGCCGCTCGGGGGTGATCACAACGTCTTTTTCCGCCATGAGGGCGAGCAGATCGTGCGCTCCTCCCACACGCTTCTCGAAGATCGCAGCGATCTGGAGACCGGCGCGCATGCGCTTGAAGACCTGTTTGCGAAGCTTCAGGACGTGGATGCGGTGCTCTATGCCCATATCGGCGGGCGGCCCGCCGATATCGCCCGCGCAGAGGATGCCCGGTTGCGCACTGCCGTCGAGTTACATTCCGATTGGGGGACCTTCGAATGGATTTTGACGGATGCCATCGCGCAGGGCTACCGGGTCGGCGTGGTGGCCAATTCCGACGGGCACAAGGGCGCGCCGGGGGCGTGCTACCCGGGCGCGTCGGAGTTCGGGGCCTATTCGGGCCTGACCTGTTTTCTCAGCCCCGCGCTGAGCCGCGACGACATCTTCGCCGCCCTGCGCGCACGCCGCCATTACGCCACGACCGGGGCGCGGACGCATTTGAGCGTGACGGCGGATCTCGGCACGGGCGGCGCGGTCTACCCGGTCGATCCGCGCATCGCACCCGGCGATCCGGTCCTGTCCGAGACCGCGATGATGGGGGATATCGCACTTTGCCCCTCGGGCACCGCCAAGCTGCAGGTGCAGGCCGTGCCGCACAGCCCCATTCTGCGCATCGACGTGATGCGCGGGAGCGAACAGATCGCGACCCATCTGCCGTGGCAGCGCGAGGCGCTTGGCAACCGGGTGCGCGTCGCGTTTCAGGGAGCTGAGTATCGCGGCCGGGGGCGGCAGAGCCACTGGCGCGGGCAGATTCGCACGAGGGGCGCGGAGATCACCGCCTTTCAGCGCTTCAACCACTGGAACCTTGAGCGCCCCTTTGCCCAGACCGGGCCGCATGACGTGGAGGTGGATGTGGTGACGACGGGCAATCTGGTGGGGTGCGATCTATGGCTCGGCGCGGCGGGCGAGGTCGATGTGGAGACCGGGCTGGCCGTTGCCTCCACGCGTCTGGCGGATATCCCGGCGACCGGGCTGCGCTTCGATGCGGGCGGGCTGGATCGCAATGTGACGCTGACGCGCCTGCCCGACCGGCTCGAACCTGCCCCGGTGGACTGGACACTGGAGGTGAAGACGCTGCCGCAGAGCGATACCCCGCTTTGGGTGCGGGTGAGCTACGAGGATGGCCATCTGGCGTGGTCGAGCCCGATTTACATCGTGCCGCAGAGCTGACCTGACCGGAGGCCGGACCGGCGCGCGACTGTGCGAGCGAACACAAAGTGTTATGCCCCCGCGCGCCTTGTAATGCTTCTGCCCCGGCCCTAGCCTATTAGGACTCCGTCAGCGCAGGGCTGCGGGCCAGCACAGGCAGACCATGGAACGCACGCTGTTCAGCTTCATCTGGAAACACTCGAAGCGGGACCAGTTCATCCTGCTGCTGGTGACGCTGATCACGTTCCCGTTCCTCTATGCCACGCTGGAATTGCCCAAACGCATCATCAACGATGCGATTCAGGCCACCACCACTGTGATCGAGCTGTATGGCTTCGAATTCGGACAGGTGGAGTACCTGATGCTCCTGAGTTTCGCCTATCTCGCGGCGGTGATCGTCCACGGCCTGCTGAAGATGCGCCTCAACACGATGAAGGGCGTGGTCTCCGAACGAATGCTGCGCCGCCTGCGCTATGACCTGATCGCCCGGATGATGCGCTTCCCCAAGCCCTATTTCCAACGCACCTCCCAAGGCGAATTGGTGTCGATGGTGACCTCCGAGGCCGAACCGATGGGCGGGCTGATGGGCGATGCGGTGGCGCAGCCGGTGTTTCAGGCCGGGCAGATGCTGATCATCGTGGTGTTCCTGTTCCTGCAGTCGGTGTGGTTCGGACTGGCGGGGGTGGCGCTGATCCCGCTTCAGGCGTGGCTGATCCCGATGATCCAGCGCCGCATCAACCTGATGAACAAGGACCGCATCCTGCAGGTCCGGCATCTGGCGGCGGAGATCGGCGAGACAGCGGCGGGGGCGGCGGATTTGCGCACCAATGGCGGCTGGCGCTACCGCCGCGCGCAGTTCACCGACCGGCTGGGCAAACTGTTCGAGATCCGCTTCCGGATCTACAAGACCAAGTTCTTCATGAAGTTCCTCAACAACTTCATCACCCAACTGACCCCGTTTTTCTTCTACTCGGTGGGCGGCTACCTCGCGATCCGCGGCGATATCACCGTCGGCGCGCTGGTGGCGGCGCTGGCGGCCTACAAGGACCTGTCGAGCCCGTGGCGCGAATTGCTGCTCTACTACAATCAGGTGCAGGATATGTCCCTGCGCTGGCAGATCGTCATGGACCGGTTCGACCCGCCGGGCATGGTGTCCGAAGAGTTGTTCGAGGGCACACCGGACCAGATCCCGCATCTGCGCGGCGATATCGTCCTGCAGAACGTGACTGTGCGCAATCCCGACGGGAACGCGGTTCTGGAGGATGTGTCGCTGACCATCCCGCAGGGCAGCCGCGTGGCGATCAAGGTGACGAACCCGCAGGAACGGGCGGCGTTGTCGGACGTGCTGACGCGCGAGATCGTGCCGGCGCGCGGAACGATCACCTATGCCGGCCACCGGCTCGACCAGTTGCATCAAGCGGTGATCGCGGCGCGGATCGGTCTGGCGCGCTCGCACCCGTATTTCTTCGAGGGCACGCTGGGCTCGAACCTGATGATGCCCCTGCGCACCAGCCCGCGCACGGTCCTGTGGGACCCGGCACGCAAGGATCGCGCGGGGCACGAGGCGAAGCGGGCGGGGAACTCGACGGACAGCCTGAAGGCCGATTGGCTCGACCCGGGCCTCGCGGACCTGAACACCGATGCCGATATCCGCGGCTGGTGGTTTGAATTGGTGCAGGCGATGGAGATCGACGATTTCATCGTCCACCGGATGCTGGGGGCGGTGATCGACCCCGAACAGCACCCCGATCTTGCGCGCGCGATTGTCACGCTGCGCCATGAGGCGGAGGTGACGCTGAAGGATTCCGGGCTGGACACCCATCTGCACCGCTTCGATCCCGAGAAGTTCAACCCGGCGGTCCCGCTCGGCGGCAACTTGCTCTTTGCCGCCCCAAAAGTGCCGATCAGCCAGGAAATGCTGGTCAGGGATGGCACGCTGATGTCGCTGGTGATGGCGCAGGGGCTGGCCGAGCAGATCATCGCGATCTCGCAGACGGTGGTGGACAACCTGCTCCAGACCTTCGGCAAGGACGGCACCGAACACCCGCTGTTTCAGGCGCTTGGCATTTCGGTGGAGCTTTACGAACAACTGGCCGAGATCGCCGAGCGGCGGCGCAAGGCGGGCGATGGCGCGCTGAGCGACGAGGAGTTTTCCTTGCTGCTCACCGTGCCCTTCCTGTTCACCGCCGAGCAAATCGGCCCGGCCTTCCCGGAGAGCTTCAAGGAGGAAATCCTTGACCTGCGCCGCGCGAAAGGCGCCGAGTTGCGCGCCCAGACAAAGGACATTTTCGTACCCATTGCACCGGAGACCTATTTTCCGCGCCTGACCTTGCTGGAAAATCTGCTCTATGGGCGGCTGTCGCGCATGGCCGGGGCGCAGGAGGAGGTGATCTGCGATCTGATGGCCGATCTGCTGGCCCGCCACGATCTGCGGCAAGCGGTGGCGGAGACCTTCTGGGATGTGCCCTCGGGGATTGCCGGGGGCGGCCTGCCGAGCATCGCGCTGGAGCGCGCCGCGTTCAGCCGTGCGGCGCTGAAACGCCCCGATGTGCTGATCCTCGACAAGGCGCTGGCCTCTCATGACCGCGCCAGCCGCGCGCGCACCCGCGAGCAGTTGCGCCGGCTCTTGCCGGATGCGACGATGATCTTCATGGAGGACAGCTTCGACAACGCGGCCAATTACGACATCTATATCGAGATGGACCGGGGCCGGATCGACGGGCTGGAAGAGCGCCCGCTGGAGGCCAGCGGCGAAGGCGCGGACGATCTGCGCACCAAGCTGCGGATCATTGCGCGCAACGATCTGTTCTCGCGCCTGTCGCCCCGCAACCAGCGCCTGCTGGCCTTCTCCGCGCAATGGTTCAACGCCAAGGCCGGCGAGAGAATCTTCCGGCAGGGCGACCCGCCCGACGCGGCCTATCTGTGCATCACTGGCAGCGCCGCGATGTCGCTCAAGGACGAGACCGGCACACGCCGCACGATCTCGGAGGTCTTGCCGGGCCGCGTGGTGGGCGATCTGGCGGTGATCATGCAATCGGACCGCCAGATCGACATGATCGCGCTCGAAGACAGCACCTTCCTGCGCATCGGCGGGCGCGAATATCTCGCCGTGGTGCAATCGGACGGGCAAGTGGCCTTCGATCTGCTGCAAACCGTGGCCGAACACCTGACCGGGGCCGCCGAGTTCATCCGCAATGCCGGGCTCGAACTGCCGCCCGAATTGCAGGTCAAATCCGCCACAATCGACGCCAGCGCGGCCAAGCGGGAGCGCAAATGAGCTACCGCGCCTACGATGCCGTGATCGCCGCCGGGCAAACCGGGCGCACCGGGCTGCTCAACATCGCCTTGGGCATCGGCGCGATCTTGCTTCTGGGCTACATGCTGACCTCCTTGATGCTCGAAATGGTGTTGAGCACCGGGCTGATCCCCGACCCGGCCACGCTCTTTGAGGGCAACACCCCCGGCACGATGCTGACATTGCTGGCAACATTCGCGGTCTGGCCCATCGCGATCTCGGTCGCGCTTCAAATCGCCCATGGGCGCGGCCTCGGCACGGTGCTGGGCGAGGGCCTCTGGCGGCAGTTTGTCTGGGTGAGCGCGGCGATGGTGGTGCTCTATGTTGTGCTGGCGATCCTGCCGCCGTGGGGCGGCGCGGGACTGGAGCAGAACACGCCGCTGCCGCTCTGGCTGATCCTCCTGCCCATCGGCCTGCTGGCGGTGTTCACGCAGGTCGCCGCCGAGGAATTGCTGTTCCGGGGTTATCTGCAACAGGCGCTGGCCGCCTATGGTCTGCCGCCCGTGGTCTGGATCGGCCTGCCCTCCCTGATTTTCGGCCTTGGCCACTACGACGCGGGCGCGGGCAGCAATGCGTGGCTGCTGGCGCTCTGGGCGTTCATCTTCGGCGCGCTGATGGCCGATCTGACCGCCCGCGCGGGCTCGCTCGGCCCCGCCATCGCAGTGCATATGGCCAACAACGTCATCGCCCTGCTGCTGACCGGCCTCGACGACAGCCTGAGCGGGCTGGCGCTCTATACCTATCCGCTTGGGCTGGAGGATGAAGAGGCCCTGCGCGCGTTCCTTCCAGTGGATTTCATGGTGATGATCGTGTGCTGGCTCGCCGCCCGCCTCGCCCTGCGCCGCTGATTGCAATTGACCGCGCCCACGTCTATCTCGGGGCCAATCGGTTAAGGAACCCGGCCCATGAACTGGATCACCAACTACGTCCGCCCCCGGATCAACTCGATCTTCTCGCGCCGCGAGACGCCGGACAACCTGTGGACCAAATGCGACGAATGCGGCACGATGCTGTTCCACCGCGAGGTGTCCGACAACCTCAATGTCTGCACCAACTGCAACCATCACATGGCGATCACCCCCCGCGAGCGCTTCGCCGCGCTGTTCGATGGCGGGATTTTCACCGAGGTGGCCGTGCCCACCCCGATCCCCGACCCGCTGCAATTCCGCGACCAGAAGAAATACCCCGACCGCATGCGCGCCGCCCAGAAAGCCACCGGCGAGACCGAGGCGATGCTGGTGGCCTCCGGCGAGATCGGCCGCACCCCCATCGTCGCGGCGGCGCAGGATTTCTCCTTCATGGGCGGGTCCATGGGCATGTATGTCGGCAACGCGATCATCGCGGCCTGCGAAGAGGCGGTGCGCCTGCGCCGCCCCCTGATCCTGTTCTCCGCCGCTGGCGGCGCGCGCATGCAGGAGGGCATCCTGAGCCTGATGCAGATGCCCCGCTCCACCGTCGCGATCCAGATGCTCAAGGAGGCGGGCCTGCCCTATATCGTCGTGCTGACCCATCCGACCACCGGCGGCGTCACCGCGTCCTACGCCATGCTGGGCGACATCCACATCGCCGAGCCGAACGCGCTCATTTGCTTCGCCGGCCCCCGCGTCATCGAACAAACCATCCGCGAGAAACTCCCCGAGGGCTTCCAGCGCGCCGAATACCTGCTTGATCACGGCATGCTCGACCGCGTCACCCACCGCACCAAGATGCGCGACGAGCTGATCACGATCACAAGGATGCTGATGGGCATGCCGCCCCCGGTCATGGGCGAATTGCCCGCCCCCGGCTCGGTGGCCGACGCCGCGCCCGAGCCTGAGCCCGCAGAGGACGCCCCGGAAAAATGACCACCGGCTCCGACGCCATCCTCGCGCGGATGATGGCCCTGCACCCCAAGATCATCGACCTGACCTTGGACCGCGTCTGGCGCTTGCTGGACGCGCTCGGCAACCCCCAGAACGATTTGCCCCCCGTGATCCATATCGCCGGAACCAACGGCAAAGGCTCCACCCAAGCGATGATCCGCGCAGGGCTCGAAGCCGAAGGCAAACGCGTCCACGCCTACACCTCCCCGCATCTCGCGCGCTTTCACGAACGCATCCGCCTCGCGGGCACACTTATCGACGAAGACCACCTCACCGAGGTGCTGGACGAGTGCTACGCGGCCAATGGCGGGGCGCCGATCACCTATTTCGAGATCACCACCTGCGCCGCCTTGCTGGCCTTCGCCCGCACCCCTGCCGATTACACGCTCCTCGAAGTGGGCCTCGGCGGGCGGCTCGACGCGACCAACGTGCTCGAAAAGCCCGCGCTCACGATCATCACCCCGGTCTCCATGGACCACGAGAGCTTTCTCGGCGACACGCTGGGCAAGATCGCCTTCGAGAAGGCGGGCATCCTCAAACGCGGCGTGCCGGGCATCATCGGCCCGCAGGACGAGGCGGCACTGGACGTGATCGAAGCGCAGGCGTCCCGCGTCGGCGCGCCGCTACTGGCCTATGGCCAGCACTGGCACAGCGCGCCCGAGGCGGGCCGCATGGTCTATCAGGACGAGACCGGCTTGCTCGATTTGCCACGCCCCAACCTGCCGGGCGACCACCAGATCCAGAACGCGGGCTGCGCGCTCGCCGCGCTCCGGCACTTGGGCTGTGGCGAGGCAGGCTTCGAAGGCGCGGTCACGCAGGCGTACTGGCCTGCCCGCATGCAGCGCCTCACCGCTGGCCCGCTGGTCGATCTGGCCCGCGCCTCCGGGGCCGAGATCTGGCTCGATGGCGGCCATAACCCCTCTGCTGGCGCGGCCCTCGCGGCGGTGGTGCGCAGCTTGCCCGAGCGCCCGACCTATTTCATTTGCGGGATGCTGAACACCAAGGACGCGCGCGGCTTCATGGCCCCGCTGGCGCAGGTCGGGACGGCTTTGCACGCGATCACGATCCCCGGCGAGGCCAACACCTTGCCCGCCGAGGCGACGGTGGCGGCGGCGGAGGCGGTGGGCATGACGGCGTATCCGGCAGCGAACGCGCAGGCCGCGCTTGAGGCGATCCTGAGCCAATCGCCACAGGCCCGCGTCGTGATTTGCGGCTCGCTCTACCTTGCAGGCGACGTTCTGCGCGCCCATTCGTGAGATTTTTGCAACCTCCGGCGCGGTATGGGCGAAAATCGCGCGCCAAATACCTACTTGATGTTGACCGGCTTCGCGCGCACCCCCTATATTTTGTGGCTATAACGATGTGTTGAGGGCACTGCATCTCTGCGTGACCGTCAACGCCGCTTTGGGGGAAGCAGATGTTAAAGGACAAGGGGCGCGCCGCCCCGGTTGAAACAGGCGTTCCGATCAGAGAGCCGAAGAACTCCAACTTGCGACTTCTCTTGCTGGCAACGGGTATCCTGATCGTCACGATCGGCCTCGTATTGTGGCAACCGCATCTGACCGGCATCCCGGACACCCCCGCCCCGCAGACAGCGGCCCTGCAGCCCCAGACCGGCGCGGCTGAGCGCACGGCCAGCACCGACCCGCTCGCAGCCGCTCTGCGCCGCCAGACCGCCGTGACCGAGGCCGCCCAAAGCGCCGGGCGCGAACGGCAGCAGGCGCGGGAAGCGCAGACCGTCAGCCGCGCCCAGATGCCGCTCCTGACCGTCAGCTTCACCCCCATCGAACGCATGACCTCGCTGTCGATCCTCGAAGAACTGCGCCAACCGATCCGGCTGATCAATGTCGGCGTGCCACAGCGCGACCTGCCGCAACTTGCCGAGGATGTGCTGACGCTTCTGTCCCCGGTGCAGGCCCCGGCCTCCGCGCCGCTGAAGGACATGCTGATCGAGGCGGTCCGCCAGCGCCAGTCCGACGCCTATATCCGCGTCCTGCTCACAACCGCTGCCGAGCGCGGCACGATCACGATCCCGCCCACCCTGCGCACCGTGGAGGGCACGTTCGACGCCTATTCCCTGCTCAAGGCGATGGCCCAGACGGCGGGCAACCCGGTCCCGATGATGCCCGAGGATGTGCAGACCAGCGGCACGCAGAAGATCGTGCCGGGCGACAGCCTCGCGCGGATGGCGCTGCGCTATTATGGCCAGCCGCTGAAATACGACATCATCCTCGCCGCGAACCCCCAGATCGACCCGCTGAACCCGGTCCTGACCCCCGGCGACGTCATCCAGATGCCCAAACCCTGAGGCCCAAAGACGTATTTTCGTCAAACGGAAAACAAGGGCGAGGCACCTCGAAGATCGGCGCGGGACACTCTACGTGCAACACGCCCCGAGCTTGACCTCAGCCTGCCGCGTCAGCGGCGGGCGTCACCCGGCAACACATCGTCTTGCGATGTGTGAGAGGGCGGGGCCTCGATATCAACGGGCGCGGCTTATACCCAATTGTTAACGCGGGCCCACCGCACGCCGCCTTTACCTTTTCAAATCGCAGAACGAATCGTGATTTGTATGTACAGGTGCCATACGCGGAGCCATACGCCGCGCCATACACCTGCCATCCCTTGTTTTTATGGCGTTAACGCTCGAAATCACGTTTTTCGTGGAATGGCGGCGCGCGGGCGTTCGCCCCGTTAACCTTTTACGCGGCTCACACCGGGTGCGCGCGCCCCCAATCCTCGGACTGCATTTCCATCAACCGGCTCGCCGTGCGCTCAAACTCAAACGCCCCGTCGCCCTCCAGATAGAGCATATCGGGCTTCGCCGCCGCGCTGCACACCAGCCGCGTCCCCGCCTCGTAGAGCGCGTCGACCAGCGTCACGAACCGCTTCGCCTCGTTGAAATTCGTCCGTCCCAGCGCCGGAATATCGTCGATCATCAGCAGCCGCACGGCCTCCGCAATCGCCAGATAATCGGCCGGCCCCAAGGGCTTACCGCACAGCTCATAAAACGGCACCCGCGCCACCCCGTTCCGGTAGCGCGGCAGCACGACCTGCCGTCCCTTGACGCTCAGCTCCAACGGCGCGCTCTCGCCGCCGCTGAGATCGGCCCAGATCGCATCCATCTCCGCCCGGGTCTCGGCATTGATGGGATGGAAATAGACCCGTGCGCCCTTGAGCCGATCCTGCCGGTAATCGGTCGCGCTGGTGAGTTCCCGCACCACCATCCGCGCCTTGATCATCTCGATAAAAGGCAGGAATAACTGACGGTTAAGCCCGTCCTTGTAGAGATCGTCCGGCACCCGGTTCGACGTGGTGACGACCACGACCCCGGCGGCAAACAACGCCTCGAAGAGCCGCCCGACGATCATCGCATCGGTGATATCGGTGATCTGCATCTCGTCAAACGCGAGCAGCCGCACAGAGTCCGCGACGGACTTCGCCACCGGCGCCACCGCGTCCTCCACCCCGGTCTTGCGCGCCTCATGCATCGCCGCATGGATCTCCTGCATGAAGGCATGAAAATGCACCCGCCGCGCCGGAGCCTCCACATGGCCTACGAACAGGTCCATGAGCATGGACTTGCCCCGTCCGACCCCGCCCCACAGGTAGAGCCCCTTGATGGGCTCGGGGGCCTTGCGGAACAGCCCGCGCTTCACAGGCTGCGCGAGCGCGGCCCGGATGCGCTCGAACTCGGGCAGCACGGCCTCCTGCGCCGGATCGGCGGTGATCTCGCCGCGCGCCGCCATGTCACTATAGGTCTGGATCAGATCGCCCATGCGCCGTTGCTTGGGATATTCCGCCTTCGCGCGCAAGGGTTTGTGATGCGAGGGACAAGAATTCCCGTGTTGCCCGAGCCCCGACACCAGTCCAAGTGCCGACAGGTTTCGCCCCGTAAGACACAGCGATCTGGTCACAGGCGGGAGCTATGCGCTATACTGCACCCGCCCTGAGAGGTCACCCGGGGCGCGAGACAGCCCGCAGCCGGGATGACCGTTTCACCCGATGATCCATGCGCGCACGGATCAGAGCGGTGCACGACATTGGAGGAGTGTGTCATGACATCGAACGCGACAGGCGCCACACCACCGGACAAGCAAACCCCGCGCCCGGCGATGCCAAAGATCAACAAGATGACGGCCGAGGACATCACCGCCGCGTTGAGGGCAGGGATGGCCGACTTCATGGCGTGCCCGGTGATGAGTGGCTTTTTCGGCCTGTTCTACGCACTCTTCGGTCTGTTGTTCGTGTGGTGCCTCGTCTGGCTTGGCAAGGTCTGGCTCGTCCTGCCTGCCGCCGTGGGCTTCCCACTGATCGCGCCTTTCGCCGCCGCCGGGCTCTATGAAATGTCCCGCCGGTTGCAAAGGGGCGAGGCGTTCGGCTGGCCGGACATCCTCACCCTCATGGCCCATCAACGCAAACGCGAAATGGGATGGATGGCCTTCGTGACGCTGTTCATATTCTGGGTCTGGGTGTACCAGTTCCGCACGGTGCTGGTGATCGTCCTGCAAGACTCGTCCTTCTCGGATCTGGACGGCTTCCTGAACACCGTGTTCTTCACCCCCGAAGGCTGGACGTTTCTGGCCATCGGCACCGGCATCGGCGCAATCCTGTCGGCAATCCTGTTCTCCGTGACCGTCGTGGCCATGCCCATGCTGCTCGAACGCGAGATAGACTTCGTCTCCGCGATGCTCACCTCCGTGCGCGTTGTGATGGAAAACCCGGTGGTCATGCTCACATGGGCGGCGATTGTCGCGTTTACCATGCTGCTGTCCCTGCTGCCCGCGTTTCTGGGCCTGATCGTCACCCTGCCGATCCTTGGCCACACCACATGGCATCTCTATCAGCGCGCCCTGCCGCCGGCGGAGACGTGATATGTGCCGCAACGGCGTGCGCACCTGCGGCACGCATGGCGGCTGTCTGGCGCTGCGCGGCAGGCGTGGCGAAAGGTTAACGCCGGGGCACCGTGCGTCCCGTTAACCCCAGACCGAATCGGAATTTGTATGTACAGTGTATGTACAGGTGCCATACGCCGAGCCATACGCCGTATGTACCTTGTTTTTCGGGCGTTAACGCAGATTTCGGGGCTTTTCGGCTCTCACGCTGTCGCGCCCGTTCGCTGCGTTAACCTTTCGGATCGACAACCCGGACCGGCGGCATCGCCGCCTCCACGATCCGCCCGGCGCTCAGCAAGCGCCCTTCATCCCACCAGCGCGCCAGAAGCTGCACCCCCGTCGGCGCCCCATCCGCCGCCAGACCAGTCGGCAGCGACAGCCCCGGCGTGCCGGTGAGCGCCGTGGCCAATAAGGGGGACTGGTCGTGAAACAGCCTCTCCAGAGAGGCGCGATCCCCCTGATCTGCATCGATTTTCAGACCGTGGCGGTAGCTGTTCGGCATCAGAACGATCGGCCAGTCCGCAAGAAAGAGCGACCACGCGCGCATGATCTGCACCCGCTGCAACCACAGATCCGCCACATCGCCCCCGCTCATCTCCGGAGTCATCTCCAGCACCGTTTCGATATTGTGAACCAGCGCCGTATCGCCACTCGCGCGGATCGCCTTCAGGTAGTGGTGCGCGATGGAGTGAAACACCAGATGTTGCCACACCGTGTAGGCCTGCTCGAACTCCGGCAGGCTCTGCTCTTCGACAACACACCCCGCCGCCTCCAACGCCTCCGCTGCCCGCGTCAATGCAGCGTCCGTCTCCGGCGCAGGCTGCCCCAAGGACGAGCCCCGAAACAGGGCCACGCGCGTCGGTTTGGCGCCGAATTCAACCGCCAGCATGGGCACATGCTGCGGATCGCGGGTATCGGGTTTTGACATGATATTCAAAGCGGTAAGGCAATCCTCGACAGTCCGGGCCAAGGGTCCATCCGTCGAGATGAGCTGCGAGGTGAGCGCTCGCAGACCACCCGCCGACGGGGTATACGCGGGCACCCGCGCGATGGTCGGTCTGAGCCCGACAACACCGCATGCATAGGCCGGAAAGCGGATCGAGCCGCCGATATCATTGCCATGCGCAACCGGCCCGTAGCCCGCCGCCACCGCCGCGCCAGCGCCGCCCGAGGACCCGCCCGGCGAAAGCGCCGCCCCATGCGGGTTCAGCGTCCGGCCATGCAAGTCCGTGTCGGTAAACCACCGAAACGAAAATGCCGGTACATTGCTGCGCCCGACCACAACCGCCCCCGCTGCCTTCAGGTTCGCGATCAGCGGGCTGTCCTCGGCGCACAGGTTGCCCTTGCTCTGCCGGACCCCGCCGGTGTTGTGCGTCCCTGCCTGATCGACATTGTTCTTCGTGGTGATTGGCACCCCCGCCAACGGCCCAAGAACCGCCCCCTTGCCCCGCGCCGCATCCACTGCATCCGCAGCTGCCAAGGCGATCTCATCCGTTCGTTCTGACAAGGCATTCAGTTCGGGCTCAACCGCATCAATTCGCTGGAGCGTGGCCTCCGCCACCTCTCGGGCGCTCACCTCGCCCGTGGCTACCGCCTGTGCCGTCTGCGCTGCACTCCATGTCCAGATCTCGCTCATGCCGGGATCAGGAACAGAGTAATGGCCGGGAACATCACGAGAATGATCACCCGCGTGATGTCACTGCCAACGAAGAACAAAACCGCCTTGTAGGTTTCGGTCATCGGCGTCTGCCGCTCCATCGCGTTGATGATAAAGAGATTCATGCCCACTGGCGGGGTAATCAGCCCGACCTCCACGACGATCAGCACCAGAATCCCGAACCAGATCGCGACATGCTCCGGCGACATGCCGAAATCCATCACCGAGACCACCGGGAAGAAGATCGGCACCGTGAGCAGGATCATCGACAGGCTGTCCATGACGCAGCCGAACACGAGGTAGAACAGTAGAATGATCGACAAAACGAACCATGGGCTGAAGCCTTGGCTCAACACGTAATCCGCCATCGCCTGCGGAACGCCGGAGAGCGCGAGGAAGGAATTGTAAAAGCCTGCGCCGAGCACGATGAAGAAGATCATCGCCGTGGTCTTTCCCGTCCCGAACAGCGCATCTCGCAGCACCGACCAGTTCAGGTTTCCCGAGAAAAGTGCTGCCACCCCTGTGCCGAAAGCGCCTATGGCCGCGCCCTCGGTCGGTGTGAAGATACCAGCGTAAATCCCGCCAACCACCGCCGCGAAGATCACCAGAACCGGCCAGCAGCGCCCAAGCGCCACCCAACGCTCCGACCATGGTTGACGCTCCCGCGTGCCCGCGCGGTCGGGGTAGAGATAAACATAGAGGCGGATCGTGAGCATGTATCCCAGAGCCGCGAGGATGCCCGGCACAAAGGCCGCGAGGAACAGCTTGGCGATGTTCTGTTCGGTGATGATTGCGTAGATCACGAGGATCACGGAGGGCGGGATCAGGATGCCCAGCGTGCCCCCTGCCGCCAGTGTGGCCGTCGAAAACCCGCCCGCGTAGCCATAGCGGCGCAACTCCGGCAAGGCGGTGCGCCCCATCGTGGCGGCGGTGGCAAGCGACGAGCCGCAGATCGCGCCGAAGCCCGCGCACGCGCCCACGGACGCCATCGCCACACCGCCCTTGCGATGGCCCAGAAAGCTCTCGGCGGCGCGGAACAACGCGGTGGACATGCCCGAGAGCACGGCGAACTGACCCATCAGCAGGAACATGGGAATGATGCTCAGAGAATAGCTGGAGAATGTGGTGTACGTCTCGGAACGCAGTTTGTTGAGAAGCGGCGCGGGATTGCCGTTCATCGCGTAATACCAGCCACCAAAGCCCACGAGCAGCATGGCAAGCCCGATCGGCGCGCGCAGGAAGATGAACACAAGCAGGACCGGGAAGGACCAAAGGCCCAACTCCATGCGCGACATGTCCGCGAAGGGCAGCGCCTCCAGAAACGCCCGCATGGCCGGACCGAGCGCGTCAAGGTTCAGGTAATGGAAGGGTAATTCCATGTCAGAATTCGCTCGACAAAATGACACGGCCCGTACTGGCTTGGACAACGCGGGCCGCGGCGCAATAGACCGACACAATGGCCGCGACGCAGGCTGCGGCAAAGCTGGCGCCGAAGGCCCACCAGACCGGGAATTGCAGGAACAGCGTCGTCTCACCGTTGCGCAGATAGCGCTCCAGACCGCCTTCGAGGCGCCATGCGATGAGCACGATCACCGCTGCGAGCACGGTCTCCCAAAAGGCCTTGAGCCACGCCAACGCACGCGGGCGCAGGCCCGAGGTAGCCACATCGACGGTCGCATGCGCACCATATAGTTGGCAGATGGGAAAGAAGCTGAAGATCGCAAAGGCGATCCCGGCTTCGAGAATTTCGTAATTTCCGTTGATTTCCCCGAGACCGACCTCGCGCCCGGCAACGCTCACCGTCGTCATCAGGATCAAGACGAGCAGAACAAAACCGCCCAGAAGGGCTGTGCCTTGTGCCAAGGCAGTAATCGCACGGCGCATGGACTGCTCCCTCACCCCATCACGGCAGAGCACCGGGACGACCCGGCGCTCCGCTTGGTTTTACTTTATTGGTATTGCGGCGTGTATTTTTCGATCAGCATACGCGCTTCGTCAAGCAGAGCCTGCCCGTCCTTGCCGCGCGCATTCATGTCTGCCACCCAGTCGTCATAGATCGGCTGACCAGCTTCGCGCCATGCGTCGATATCCGCGCCCGACACGGTGATGATGGTGTTGCCACGATCGACTGCGGCCTGACGTGCCGGGCCATCGGCATCGGCTTGCGTGCCGCCGGCGAAGACACTGAATTCCAGGCCTGAATTGTCGTCGATCACCTTTTGCAGATCGGCGGGCAGGCTTTCATAGCGATCCTTGTTCATCGCCAGAACGAAGGTCAGCGTGTAAAGCGACACCTCGTCAAACTCGGTATGATACTCGACGAGTTCCGGCACTTTGAGCGCGGCAGTCACCTCCCACGGGATGGTCGTGCCATCGATCACCCCCTTGGACAGACCTTCCGGAATCGCAGGCACCGGCATTCCGATCGGTTGTGCACCGAGCTTTTCGAGCAGCCCGTTGACGGAGCGCGACCCACCGCGGATTTTCAGACCCGCCATGTCTTCGGGAGCCCGGACTTCCTTGTTCACATGGATCATGCCGGGGCCGTGCACCCAGGTCCCAAGGATGTGCACATCCTTGAACTCATCGTCTTTCATGTGCTTTTCAAACATTTCCCAGTAAGCGTGGCTCACCGCCCGCGCATTGGTCATCATAAAGGGCAACTCGAAGACTTCCGTGCTTGGATAGCGGCCCGGCGTGTATCCGACCACGGTCCAGACCACGTCCGCAATGCCTTCGATAGCTTGGTCCATGAGTTCCGGCGGACGGCCACCAAGCTGCATGGACGGGTAACGGTCAACCTTGATGCGGCCCCCGGAGGCCTCTTCGACGTTATCGGCCCAAACATCGAGGACCAGCTTCGGCACATTGGCCTGCGCCGGCAAGAACTGGTGCAAGGTCAGCGTGACCTCCTGCGCCTTCGCGCCGGTGGCAGGCAAAACGAGCGCCATCGCGGCTGCACCAACCCAATTGAGAATGTGTCTGCGTTTCATGTTTGTGAGTCTCCTCCCCTTGTTTCGCACGGACGGGCTTCATGCTCCGTTCTGTCGAGCGATACGTGACAGGCGCATCATTCCCCAGCGCTTGCCTGAGGTCAATCTATCTGCAGTAAATCATGCGCTATTCTTGAGATTCTCCGTGCATCAGGATGGTTTACGATGCGCCGGAGCAATCAATTCAACCTCTCGATGTAGAGATAGCCCAGGGACGGGCCGAGCCATTGCCGCGAAGCTGCGCGCCCGCGTGTCGCATACCAGTTTTCGAACGCCATCTTGCCATTGCAACGCTCAATGACACGCCCTGAACCGCGCTTGAGGCGGCAAGCGGCACGCGCGCGGATCAATGTGCCCTTGGCGGACAGACGGCGCATCACGCGCGTATAGGGCTGAGGCCCAGATGTCTCGAGAGCAGCGCGCAGGCCGGAGATGTCCGACGCCATGAGATCATGGCCCAAACCGCGGGTTTGGACGACAACGCCGTCGTGCAGTGTGATCGTGATCCCACTGGCATCCACCCATGTGGTGATTTCTCCTTGCTCTTCTAAAATCGCCAGCGTGGCCACGGCCCTGCGGCTTGGCAACGTCATCATCAAGAGCGGCTCCGCAGGCCTCTGCGCGGCAACCGCCTCGCGGATCGCCTCTTGCCGCGCGGGCACCGTTTCGACGAAAGGGTCTGCTGCAGCGGCGCTGCTCAGAGCCTGTTGCACGGTTTGCCAAACCGGGTCCTGTGCGCCAGTCCCACAGCCGCCGAGAAATGCCGCGAGGATCAGCGCAGCAACGCCCCTTGCCACCGCACCGGCAGATCTCCGGTGCCCGGACCATATGAGCGCAAAACGACTCATCGCCATACCCGCCCCCACGTTCGGCTCAGGCCCTGCTTGTGGAAAGCACGGACCTGCTCGTAGAGCCGCCCGTCAACATGGACCCGCGCCCCGCCATCGCGTGTGAGCGGTTGCAAGGTCAGCCCGTAGCTGCGGCGCGTGGGGCGACCGAGAAACGGCTCCAGAGGAATCGTGAAGCGCAGCCCCTTGTCGAAGGACCCCTCCCCGAAATCCTCGAAACTGACATCCGTGAAGGTAGCATAGGCTCCGATCCGCCAGCCGTTCCGAAACTCGCGATCCAGCGAGAAGGTCGCCCCCCAATCCCCGGCAAGGTAGCGCCCGATATCGATCTGTGCGTGCAGCCCGTTCTCGAATGCGTAGTAGGCGGACACATGACCGGTCACCACGTCGTAGTCGCGAAACCCGAAGTCCTGATCGAAATCGCGCTGGCGCACGTAATTGATCTCGGCGCCAAGTGCGAGCGCGCTGTCCACGGGCTTCCAGAGAAGTTCCGCGGAGAGACCACCATACTGCGCTTCGAGATAGCCGATGGTCAGCCGCCCGTACAATCTGCGCCCGGGCCGGGCAAAATAGGCAAAGGTCAGTGTCTCGAGCGCCGGATCGCCCTCGGCAAGGTAGAGATTCGCGTCGCTACGTACTTTCGGCAGTACGGAATCGGATATGCGGTCGCTGTCACCGAAATTGCCGGCAAGGCCTTTGCGCAAAGACCCGCTGAAAATGGCGGTTGGCGACAACGCCAGCTCAGCCGACAAACGCAGCCCCAGATCGACCATGACGGGCCTGTCCGGATCGAAGAAACTGGCCCGCGCATAGGGCCCCAGACGCCAGTTGAAACGCGGGAAGGCCCCGGCATGGAAGCCGGGCAAGGCAGTCGGCGGTGCCTCAACGATGCGCACGCGCCGCCATAGCTCTTCAGTTCCATCCACATCATGCACAAGCCGCTCGATATCGCCGCGCAGAAGCCGAAGTGTCGCAGTGCGCATTCCGGCTTCGACCGGAACCAGTTCGAAGACCTCGACTTGCGCCGGAAGGTGGCGGGCAAGCTGTCGCGCGGCGCGCCCTATGGCCTCAGCGGATGACCCGTATCTCTGGTTGCGGAAGTCGAGCCGAACGGTTTTGCCCCGTCGCTCCAGCCCGATCACCTCCAGCCCGCCGCGCGCCAAGGCCGCCGCGACCCGATCGGGCCAATCAGGCGCGTCCCGCAAAGCCTTGCGGGGGCGCACAGATGCCGGTCCGGCATGTGTACCGCTTGGCACCCGCGTACGTGCAGGATTGCCCTGAAAGTGCACGGCAACACCGAGTTCCGACCCATGCAGATAGAACAGCTTCAGGGTCGCAGCTTTGTTCAAGCGCCAGTCCAGACCGAGGTTGATTTGTGATTGGCGCTCGATGACCCGTTCCGCTGTCTCCTGCAGATATGAATCGGCGGAATATTCGGCGCTGAGCCGCAATCGGTCAGATACACGCCACGCCAGCCCCGCAAAGGCGGCCGGATCGCCACTGAACCAACGGGTTGCTTCGAGCTGCCCGCCCTGATTTGTCGAGTTCGTCGGCTCTGCCCGGTCTGCGTAACCACCGCGTCCCAATCGGCCCCAGCCGACACCGCCCGTGACGGTCCACCGCCCAAACGTCTTGTCCGCCACGAGATATTCGCCGGAATATACGCCGGTTCCAATGAAGTCCCGAAAGCCGAGAGCGACGGCAGGCCTCGCGTGGCGCTCGTGCAAGAGCAGAAATTGCAGATCGAAAGACCGATCAAATAGCGTGTCGCGCAGTTGCCCGCCCAGCCCTTCCAGACCGGAATACCGAAATGCCGCCGTAACCCGTGGCAGCGCCTGAAAGGTCAGCGAACTGCGCGTCGTCCGGTCGAAATAACTGATAGTGCCCGCCAGATCGGCATCACGCAAAGGCGTGGCCGCGGGCATCTCCACGACACCGGGCAAGCCATAGGTATTGAGCGCGGTCTGCGCGGCCGCCGGAAGCGGGAATGACAGCAGCCACACCAGACAAATTATGAGCCACAGCCCCACGAGCGCCCCTTTCAAGTGGCCGCCCCGGCTGTGCACCTGTTTCGCCCTGTCGCCGGCGATAAAGCGTTTGACAGGCACGCCCCGCTTGTCTAAGCGGAGCGCCGAACGTGGCGTGATAGCTCAGTTGGTTAGAGCACAGCACTCATAATGCTGGGGTCGGCGGTTCAAGTCCGCCTCACGCTACCACCGCTTCCTTACCGAACGATTACCAGTCGCCACCGCGGACGGTGTCGATCATGAGTTGCACGTTCTCCGGATCGGCATCAGGCGTGATCCCATGGCCAAGGTTGAAGATATGCGGCCCGTTCGCGAGAGCTCGGCAAATCGCCTTGGTTTCATCGACGAGCGCCTGACCGCCTGTCACCATATGTGACGAGGTCAGATTACCCTGCACACAGCCATCCACTTGCACGTGCTTGGCCGCCCAATCCGCCGACACCGAATTGTCCAGAGCGACGCAATCCACGCCCGTAGCCTTGGCGAACCCGATATATCCGTCTCCTGCCTCGCGCGGGAAGCCGATCACAGGAATCTCCGGGTAGCGCGTTTTGAGCGCCTGCGTGATTTTGCGGCAAGGCGCGACGGCAAAGTCCTCGAAATCCTGCCCCTTCAGCGAACCTGCCCAGCTGTCGAACACCTTGACGACCTCGGCGCCGGCCTCAATCTGCTGCGCGAGATATTCGATTGTGGCATCGGTGATCTTGTCGATCAGGCTCGAAAAGGCGGCGCGGTTGCTATCCTTGAAAGCATGAGCCGGCCCCTGATCCTTGGTCCCGCGCCCGGCGATCATGTAGGTCGCGACGGTCCATGGCGCGCCGGCAAAACCAATCAACGTGGTCTCTTCCGGCAACTCACGGCGGAGGAGGCGCACGGTTTCATATATCGGGTTCAGGGTCTCGTGAATAGCCTCGGTCGGCTTCAGCGCTGCGACCTCGGCCTCCGTTGTGAGCGTGGACAGGCGCGGGCCTTCCCCTGTGACGAACCAAAGATCGGATCCCATGGCCTGCGGCACCAGCAAGATATCCGCAAAGAGGATCGCGGCGTCGAAGCCATAGCGGCGAATCGGCTGAAGGGTGACCTCCGTCGCAAGCTCGGGATTGTAGCACAGCGACAGAAAGTCCCCCGCCTGAGCCCGGGTCGCCTTGTATTCCGGCAGATACCTGCCCGCTTGCCGCATCATCCAGATGGGCGGCGTGGGCTGCGTCTCTCCTGCGAGGGACCGCAGGATCGTTTTGGTCTGGCTCATGGTGGGGGTTCCGTCTTTCATTGCGCACACGCTTTCTTTTACTGCGAGATTCGATATCATTCCAGTTGTCAACTTAGATTGACATAACTAAAAGATAAAGACATGACTGTGCGCTTACCAACACCCGACCAACCGCTGAAAATCGGCACGCGCGGCTCGCCGCTCGCGCTGGCTCAAGCCTACGAAACCCGCTCACGCCTCGGCAAAGCCTTTGACCTTCCAGAAGAATGCTTCGAGGTCGTCATCATCAAGGTGACCGGTGACGCGATCCAGGACCGCCCCCTCAAGGAGATCGGCGGCAAGGGGTTGTTCACCCGCGAGATCGAAGAGGACCTACTGTCAGGAAAAATTGACATTGCGGTTCACTCGATGAAAGACATGCCCACCGTACAGCCGGACGGGCTCCTTTTGGACACCTATCTCCCGCGCGAAGACGTGCGTGACGCCTTCATATCGCCCGCGCTGAGCGGTCTTGCCGGCCTCGCGGACGGCGCGACCGTGGGCACCTCCTCGCTGCGGCGCAAGGCACAACTTCTGAACAAGCGTCCCGATCTAAATGTCGTGGAGTTCCGCGGTAATGTGCAAACCCGGCTCAAGAAACTCTCCGATGGGGTCGCCGAATGCACCTTTCTTGCCTGCGCCGGTCTAAACCGGCTGGACATGGACGAGGTGCCCGCCACCCCCATCGCACCCGAAGACATGCTCCCTGCCGTCGCGCAAGGCGCCATCGGAATTGAGCGGAGACTTAACGACACCAACACGGCCCAGATGCTTGCCGCCATCCATGACGGGCCCACGGGCGAACGGCTGGCGGCGGAACGAGCCTTTCTATTCACACTGGACGGATCGTGCGAAACACCAATCGCCGGACTGGCGGACCTCGACGGATCAAACCTGCATCTGCGGGGTGAGGTCTTGCGACCCGATGGCTCGGAGGCGATTTCAGACAGGATGAGCGGTCCCATCGAGGACGGCGCGAAAATGGGCGAGGCGCTCGCCAAGTCGCTGCTTGAGCGAGCAGGTCCCGGCTTTTTCGACTGGCATTAGCGCCAGCCAGCCTCGGCAAGGGCAGCGCTATAGCTGCCCGCCACATTCATCTCCGCACCGGCTTCCGTAGTCATCAGCGCCTGATGCATCTTCGGAAGACGCCAGCAGGGCACATGCATGACCATGTGGTGCTCAAGATGGTAATTCACCCAATAAGGCGCCACGAGCGCACGGACGAGCGGTCCAGCGAGGGTCGTGCGGACATTGCGCAGAGGGTCTTCGGATTTCTCCGTCGCTCCGTGCTCGGCGATGTTCCGAATACGCAGAACAAGCTGGAACCATGTCAGGTAGGGCAGCAGCCAAAAGGCCAACCCATACCACCACTCGCCAGCGACACTCATCACCACCACCACGCCCAGAAAAACTGGTAGCGACAACAGCAGGTGCCGTGACTTGAACGCCTGCGCCATGTCGGGCTTTGCCGCTTCGATGGCATCGTCATCCCCTGCAAGGCGCACGGTCATCGCGATCTGCGCGGCAAGTTGCTTGATCCCGGTCTGCCCGGTCAGGTCCCGCAGAAACTTGCGGCGCAGACTGGCCTTGCTGGTCGGGAATTTCGCGCTGAGCGCCAGATCGGGATCCTTGTCGGTCTGGGTGAACCGGTGGTGTTGAAGATGATAGTGACGATAGGCGTGCAGTTCGGCCATGATCGGTCGCCCGCAGAGCCATTCCCCCGCGAAATCGTTCAGGCTGCGTGATTTGAACAGGGCGTTATGGGCTGCCTCATGCATGAGAATCGCGAGGCCAAGTTGGCGCGAGCCAATCAGTATCACCGAAAGAAAAAAGGTCAGTGGGTTCGGCCAGAGCGCAAACAGCGCAACCGACAGGGCGATCACGCCCCAGCAATGCAGCACCAGAAGCGCGCCCATCACATCGGACCGCTCGGAAAGGGCGCGGATTTCCGCGCGGCTCAGATAGGCAGTTCCAAGGGTAGCCATGCTGTCTCCTCCTCGCCTCAAGGTCTCAGGCCGCTAGCCTACCCGTCAAGGGAATCGCCACGTCAGAGCGGCGCACGCTCAGCGATCATCCCCGGTGGGCTCCGGTGGTTCTTCTAGATCAGCCTCAATCGCGGCTTCCGCCGCCGCCATCACCGCGTCACGGCGCGCAGGTGGCAAATCCGCGGCGTCGCCATCAGCCAGACGCACGGTCACTTCGCGATGGGCGAACTTGATTCCCTCCCGCTCGAACAGATCGCGGATCTCTTGAAACACGCGCTTGCGAATCACCCATTGATCGCCGGGCTTGGTCATGAATTTCACCCGGATGATCATCGCGCTGTCCTGCATCTCGATGACCCCCTGCGACTTAAGCGGCTGGAGGAAATCCGGGCCGATCTCGGGATCTTCGAGCAATTGCTGGCCGAGTTTCTTGATCAGTTTACGCACCTTCTCGACATCGGTGTCATAGGTGACGCGCAGCGGCAGTTTCATCATCACCCAGTCACGCGAATAGTTGGTCAGCACCTGTATTTCGCCGAACGGGATCGTGTGCAGTTTGCCCAGATGATGCCGGAGTTGGAACGAGCGGACAGAGATTTTCTCAACCGTGCCGCGCACATCCGCGATCTCGATATACTCGCCCTTGCGGAACGCATCGTCGAAGAGAAAGAATGCTCCGGAGAAAATATCTCGCACGAGGGTTTGCGAGCCGAAGCCAATCGCGACGCCGACAATGCCAGCCCCCGCGAAAAGAGGCCCGACATTGATCCCGACTTCCATAAGCAAGATCAGCAGAACGCTCAAAACGATCACGATCAGCACGACGTTCCGGAATAGCGGAAGCAGTGTCGCCAATCGGGATGCAGACGACCCGCCGCCTTCGTCGCCAAGTTCACCCGGCTCCTCGTCACCCTGCTCTTCGCGGATCTTGGCGTCGATCCAGATACGGAAGGCGTGATAAGCGACATAGCCCAGAAACCCGATCACGAGAATGTCGATTGCCCGTTGCGCGAGGCTCTCCTGCATCACATCGGTCTGTGGCTGCCAAATCGTCAGGCAGGCGACAAGGCCGATGACCAGCGCAAGAATTCCCGCGATCCGCTGTGCGAGATCTTCGAAGGTGGTCATGCGTGGACGGGTCTCCGCGATCACGTCGGGCAGCGGGCCTGCGTCGTCCAGCGCGTTCTCGACGTTCAGCGCACGCATCGCTCTCGCCCGCGCGAACCCGCGCTCGATGAAGTAATTGATCCCCCCGAACGCGGCCAGAACGATGGTCATGATGAGATACGCGCCAAGCACCAAAGGTGTGCCCGGCGTCTGGGTGACGACCAGGTCGTAGGTGCCGCGCAGCCAAGCGAAGATCAGATAGGCAAGGGCCACGATCACCCAAGACCGGGCGAGCATACGTTGCGGCCACGTCGCTTCGCGCTCCGCAAGCCCATGCAGAATGGCGCGGGAAACGGCCCGCCGATTGACCAGTACGAGCGCGATGTTCACAAGCAGCGTCAGGAAGATCAGCAGGGACGCCACAACCACCAGCACATCGGGGTTCAATCCGAACTCCTGCACCCATGCGATGAGCAGAAGTGCGAAAATCCCGAAACTCACGGCGGTGCAGAGCCACAGATGCAGGCGTTTACTGTCGGCATCGGTCATGACCGGTATGCGGTATTGCGGCAGATAGGGCGATAGGATCATGCGCCACAAACCGGCAACAACGCGTGCGGAGAAATAGCCGATATTCACGAGAGTCGCGGTGTATTGGATCGCGCTGTTTTCTATGGGACCGCCAAAGGTCAGAAAGCCGACGATATAGGCGACCAGCATCGAAAAAAGCACACCGATCACACCGCCGATGAAACGCACCGTGAGAAACGGCATCTTTTCGGCGTATCCCTTGGGGTTTTCGCGAATACGCGCGGTTATGAACCCGCGCGCAATGCGTTTTCCGAAGATCTGACGTTCCGCGATCATGCCCAACCCGAACAAGGCAAGCGAGTAGACCAGTACTTCGACAAAGGCGAAGACAGTTCCGTCGGGCGACTTTGCCCTGAGCAACGCGACAACCTCTTCAAGAGCCTGCGGCAATCCTGCAAAACGCTCAACGAGCGCATCCCGGAACGCATTCGCATCTTCCTGCGCTTGCATCAGGCTCATGGATTCGGAGTCACTGGTTGCGGCTGGGTTAGACCTGTTCGCCTCGCCCAAGGACCGCACGGTGCCATCCGAATTGATGACAATCACACCTAGACCTTGCTGCAGGGCACGCTCCAACACAGCACCGATATCAGGCGCGCTGGTCTCGTTCGATGCGGGCTGCAAAGGGAAGAGCGAGCCGCTTTGCGCCGCGGCCGGGCCCACGATCGCGACCCAAACAGCAACCATAAGGCACCAGCGGGTCAGCACGTAAAACATGAGGGCGCCCTTGCGATTTACACAAAACACTTCACTCCGTAGGCAAAAGAGCGCGACATTGCAATTCAAAGCACTGGGCACAGAACGTGTTTTGCAAGGCCGGAGGTTCTGTGTCATAGCTTGGACTTGGGGGCGTCTGACTGGCGAGGCGCACTTGGCGATGGGACGACCGGCATGTCGGCACACAGAAACGGGCCACGCGGGGGCTTTCACGCTTCCAGCAACAAAGCCGAACCCAGAGGCGCGTTGTCGACGCGGATTGCGCTCTATTCACATGATACATTCGGACTAGGCCATTTGCGGCGCTCCTGCGCCTTGGCGGCAGCTTTGACACGCGCCAATCCAAACGCATCGGCCCTGATTCTGACCGGCAGCCCGGTCGCAGGCCGCTTTGCCTTTCCCGAACGGGTCGATCACACACGGCTGCCGGGTGTCACGAAACTGGAAGACGGGTCCTACGTGTCGAAGACACTGGGGCTGGATATCGACGATGTCACGCAAATGCGCTCGCATATGATCCAGTCTACGATCGAAGCCTATAAGCCAGACCTGCTGATCGTCGACAAGGAGCCGACCGGGTTTCGGGGCGAGCTTTTGCCAACCCTCGACGCCTTGCTGCCAAGCGACACCCTTTGTGTACTCGGTCTGCGCGACGTGCTCGACGAACCGGAGACACTTGCGGCTGAATGGGGGCGCAAGGGCGCCATCGAAGCCACCGAACGGTTTTATGACGAGATCTGGGTCTATGGCCCGCATGCCGTCTACGACCCGGTCGCGGGCCTGCCGCTCAGCGCGGAGGCCCGCGACCGGATGCACTGGACGGGCTACCTGCGCCGCACACTTCCCGCCGAGACCCCGGCGGAAGACACCGAGCCGTATATACTCGTCACGCCCGGAGGCGGCGGCGACGGGGCTGTGATGGTCGATCTGGTCCTGTCGGCCTATGAAACCGACCCCACGCTTATGCCAAAAGCCCGCGTTGTCTATGGGCCTTTCCTGTCTGGGGAAACGCGCGCAGATTTCGAAGCCCGGGTCGCGAAGCTGAACGGACGCGTGTCCGCGGTCGGTTTCGACTCGCGGATCGAAACCCTTTATGCCGGTGCGCAGGGTGTGGTCTGCATGGGCGGGTACAACACGTTTTGCGAAATCCTGTCCTTCGACAAACGCGCAGTGATCGTGCCACGCACAAAACCCCGGCGGGAGCAGCACATCCGCGCGGCGCGCGCGCAGGAACTCGGCCTCGTTACGATGCTCTCGGAACTGTGCACCGAACTCACGCCGCAAGCCATGGCCACCGCGATCCGTGCTTTGCCCAACCAAACCCTGCCCTCGCAGGCCGGGGCCAGTGATCTGATGGGCGGGCTGCGCTACGTCTGTGGCCGGGTCGATGACCTGACGGCCCGAAAGCGGCATCGTACCGCTGCGGAGTAGCCCACAATGCCGAACTCCGGGCCTGCCTTGGCCGTGGTCTTGAAGGGCTGGCCACGCCTGTCAGAGACCTTCATCGCTCAGGAACTCGCGGCACTTGAAGCGGCGGGGCTGATCTTCGAACTCTGGTCCTTGCGGCACCCCACGGACACCAAGACACACCCGCTGCACGCGCAAGTCACCGGCCCGGTGCATTACCTGCCCGAATATCTGGAAGATGAACCGGAACGTGTGCGGGCGGGCTGGCGGGTGGCGCGATGCTTGCCCGGCTACAGGTCCGCGCGGGCGATGCTGCGCCGCGACTACGCGCGCGATTCGACCGAGAACCGGCTGCGCCGTTTCGGGCAGGCCTGCGTGATGGCCGCCGAATTGCCGCCCGAAACACGCGGCCTTTACGCGCATTTTCTGCACACCCCGTCCTCGGTCGCCCGCTACACGGCGGTAATGCTTGGCCTGCCTTGGGCGTTCTCGGCCCATGCCAAGGATATCTGGACTTCTGCACGATGGGATTTGGAGGAGAAACTGCGCGCTGGTCCGGGCGCAGCAGCGTGGGGGGCGACCTGCACGGCGCTCGGGGCAGGCCATCTTCGCGAGATCGCGGCCGACCCGGCCCGCGTCGATCTGGTCTATCACGGGCTGGACCTGTCGCGCTTTCCCTTGCCACCAGAGCGCAAGCCTCGAGCGCCCGACGACCCGATGCTTTTGCTCTCGGTCGGACGCCTTGTGGCCAAGAAAGGCTTTGATCGTCTGATCGATGCCTTCGCCCTGCTGCCCTCGGACCTTGACTGGCGCTGGACACATATCGGCGGCGGCCCGCTTGGCGACGCGCTCAAGGCGCAAGCACAGGCGCAGGGGGTTGCAGGCCGGATCGACTGGCGCGGTGCCTGCGATCAGCCCGACGTTATCGCGGCGATGCGCGACAGCGATCTGTTTGTGCTACCCAGCCGCATCGCCAAGGACGGCGACCGAGACGGTTTGCCGAACGTGCTGATGGAGGCCGCGTCGCAAAACCTGCCGATCCTGACAACGGCGGTCTCCTCGATCCCCGAATTCATCGAACATGGCGTGCATGGGCTGCTCGCCGAGGACAGCGCGGACGCCTTGGCGCAAGCCATCGTGGAGGTCGCACAGTATCCGCAAGCGGCAGAGCGCCGGGCACAGGCGGCGCGTGCTCGTCTCGTGGCGGACTTCTCCATGCATCCGGGAATCGCGCATTTGCTGAAGCGGCTGCGGGAGCTCATCGCGTGACCCCGCTCGCATTCTATGCCCCGCTCAAGGCACCGACCCATCCCACGCCCTCAGGCGACCGCACCGTTGGGCGCGCGTTGCTACAAGCATTGAACTTTGCGGGCTTTGCGCCGCAACTCGCCTCGGACCTGCGCAGTAGAGACGGACGCGGCGATCCACAGTTTCAAGCTGAGATTGCAGCCGATGCGGAGGCCCGCCTGCCCGGTCTGATTGCACGCGGGCGCACCGAAGGCTGGCGGCTCTGGCTCACCTATCACAACTACTACAAGGCCCCTGACCTGCTGGGCCCGCGCGTGGCAGCAGCGCTGGACATACCCTATGCCCAAATTGAGTCAACGCGCGCGCGCAAGCGCTTTGGGGGACCGTGGGATCGCTTCGCGCACCTTGCAGAAGCCGCAGCGGACGCCGCCCACGTCATCTTCCATCTGACCACGCGTGATGCCGAAGCGCTTGTCGCCTATGCGCCAGCTGGCCAGAAAGTCGTGCATCTGCCCCCGTTCCTGCCCCGCACCAGTTTACCGCCACAGGGCACCCGAACCGGGCCCATCCTTGTGGCAGGCATGATGCGCACCGGCGACAAATGGGAAAGCTACCACCGCGTGGCCGCCACCTTGGCAAACCTTCAAGGCGATTGGCAGGCCGAGATTGCCGGGGATGGGATTATGCGTGGGCAGGTTGAAGCCCTCATGGCGCCCTTCGGAACACGGGTGCGCTTTCTGGGCGCGCTGGATGCCGAGGCAATGGACGCCGCCTATCATCGTGCAAGGCTTCTATTCTGGCCGGGAGTCAACGAGGCGTTCGGAATGGTTTATCTTGAGGCGCAGGCCGCCGGTGTGCCAGTGCTGGCGGAAAACAGGCCTGGTGTGCGGGATGTCTTGCCACCAGAAATGGCTTTTCCATCTCCCGAGGATGGCCCCGTCTTGCTCGCAAGTGCCCTGCACGCGCTTTGCGCCGACGCGCCGCCCCCAGGCCTCCTGCGCGCGCGGATCGAGGCGCAACACTTGCTGCCCGCAGCGGCCCAAACTCTGCAGCAGTCCCTGGAGCCCCTGCTATGACCCGCCTTGCGCTTCTGCGCCACGGCCACACGGCTTGGAACCGGGCCGGACAGATACAAGGCCGCAGCGATATCCCCCTGGACGACGAGGCGCGTGCCACACTCACCGGGCTGTCCCTGCCGCCGCCTTGGAACCGCGCAGCGCTTTGGGCAAGCCCGCTCAGCCGGGCTGTGGAAACCGCACAGCTGGTCAGCGGGCACGCCCCGACCACCGACCCGGCCCTCACCGAGATGCACTGGGGCGATTGGGAGGGAAAACAGGGCGTGACTTTGCACGTCGACCCGGACAGCGGCTTCCGGCATATTGAGGAGTGGGGATGGGACTTTACCCCGCCGAACGGCGAGAGCCCCCGGCAGGTGGCCGCACGGCTCATGCCGTGGACGGAGAGGCTCACTGGTGACAATCTTGCGGTCTGCCATATAGGCACCATGCGCGTCCTGCTCGCACAGGCCACCGGTTGGGGTTTCTCCGGCCCCGCTCCCTTCACCGTCAAGCGCAATCGCCTCTATGTTCTGGAGCGGTCTTCAGACGGATGGCAGTATGATCCAGCCCCAGTGCGCCTGCAGGAGGTGCGGCCATGAGCGCGCGCGTTCTGATCGTCGTCACCCACCTGCTCGGAACAGGACACCTCGCCCGCGCCATGGAACTGGCGCGCGGCTTTGCCCGGAAGGGCGATGAGGTTGTCGTGTGTTCTGGAGGAATGCCCGAGCCACATCTGGCGCGCGAAGGCCTCCCGTTTGTCCAACTTCCTCCCCTGCGCTCTGAGGGCACGAATTTCTCACGCTTGCTAGACGCGGATGGTCACGCTGCGACGCCTGCCCTCTTCGCGGAGCGCAGCGCTGCCTTGACCGATCTGGTGCAGAGGTTTCGCCCTGAAATACTCATCACAGAGCTTTTCCCCTTCGGCCGCCGACCACTCAAAAACGAGTTCATCGCTTGCCTCAGCGCTGCCCACGCCTTGCCCGGCCGAACCCGGATTTTCGCCTCGGTGCGCGACATCCTTGCCCCGCCGAGCAAGCCGCGGAAGGCGGCCTTCGCCGAAGAGATGCTGGTGCGGTATTATGACAAGGTGCTCGTCCACGCCGATCCGGCTGTGGTGGCGTTGGACGCAAGTTGGCCTGTCAGCCGCGAGATGCACTCCAAACTGGCATATACCGGCTTCGTCGCACCACCTTTGCCAGAACCGGAAGATGGCGCCGACGGCATCGGCGAGGTGTTGGTCAGTGCCGGGGGAGGCCCTGTCGGGGCCCGCCTTTACGATGCTGCTCTGAAACTCGCGCACGAATCTCCTCTTCGCTGGCGCCTCCTTGTCGGGGGTCACGACGCGGCAGACAGATGCGCCACCCTGCGCAGCACAGCCGCACAAAACGTCACCGTAGAGCTTGCGCGACCAGATTTCCGCAGCCTGTTGCAACGCTGCGCGGTGTCGATCAGCTTGACGGGCTACAACACCGCCATGGACGTGCTGCAAGCAGGGGTCCCGGCCGTGATGGTGGCCTTCGATGATGGCAGCGAAGTCGAGCAGAGCCTGCGCGCCAAGGCGCTGGCCGCATTGCCACAGATCGAGACGATCGCTCTGAGTGCGGTAACCCCCGCGACGCTGCGGGACGCACTGGATCGATGCGTTTCGGACCCGCACCCACGCGACACTGAGTTCGATTTCAACGGCGCAGCCCAGACCCGAGAGATTTGCCTCGCGGAGCTTGCCAGATGAGCAGTTGGGCTGATCTGGCACGCGAGATCGCCTTTTGGCAGACGCAAGGGCTGCGCTTGCCGCTTTGGTGGCGCGATGACGACGCTATTGCCCCGACGCCGCAACTGTCGCGACTTGTGCAAGCCTCCCAAACTGCGGGCATACCTGTACATCTTGCAATCATTCCGGCGCGGGCGACCGTGGAGCTTGCTGGTTTCGTTGCGCAGAATTCCAAACACCTGATCCCGGTCGTGCATGGCTGGGCACATGAAAACCACGCGCCGCCGGAGGCAAAACGCTCGGAGTTCGGCACGCTGCGCCCCGAGGCGGCCATGGAGGCAGGACGCGGCCATGCAAGGCTGCGCGCCCTGTTCGGCGCGCAGCTGGCGCCGGTGTTTGTGCCGCCGTGGAACCGGATCGACCCAGTACTCCTGCCGCGTTTGCCTGCGCAGGGGTTCAAGGCAGTGTCGACCTACGGTCCACGCCACGTGGTCTGGCCCGCACCGGGCTTGCAACAAGTCAACACACATCTCGACCCGGTGGACTGGCACGGCACCCGCAGTCTGGTGGATGAGGACATATTGCTGGCCGGGCTTTGCAAGACACTCGCGGATCGCCGTACTAGACGGACAGATCCGACCGAACCGCTTGGCCTTTTGACGCATCACTTGATCCATGACGAAGATGTGTGGGCGTTTTGCGCCAGGATCTTTGAGGCGCTTGCCCCGATCACGGAGCCGGTGCCCGATTTGCTCGGGCTTGCCCCCTGATCGCGCAGCCTACCCCATCAGCCGCTTGGCGATTTGCCCGGCAATCGGGATCGCGATCACGAACCCGGCGAACATCGCGCCCAGAAGGGGCCACAGCCCTTCGAACCCGGTCACGAGTGCGGCAACGAGCAAAACGCCGCCCAGCGTGGCACCGATGAAAATGTGCAGGATGAGCGCGAGCCGCAGCATGGCTTATCCGGCGGCGCAGGTCCGGCACAGGGGTGTGTCGGGCACTACGTCCAGCCGTTCCTCAGAGATGGTCTCACCGCAGCGCGCACAAACGCCATAGGTGCCGTCCTCGATCCGCTCCAGCGCCGCATCGATGCGCCGCACCTCATTCTGATCGGCAAGCCCAAGGGATTCGAGCACTTCGTCCCCCTGCCGCTCCGAGGCCCGGTCTTCCCAGTCCTTCGGCGCGGGTGCGTCCAGCGCATCCTCGATCTCCTGAAGATCGCCCAGCAGTTCAGCCCGCCGCGCGAGCAGCTGCGCCTTGCGGCTTTCGACGTCCATGTTTTGCCCTTCCGTCATCCGTTCGACCTAGCCATGGATCAACCACCCAGTATGTGCATTGATTTGCATCAAACGGACGGACGAGGGCGCATCCGCAGCGAGATCAACGAACTGGGCGCACATAGTCAAGATGGATCAATTTCGTAAATACGGCAGGGTGAACCACCATCCCATTAGGGGGTTAGCACCCAAATTTTCAGCGGTTTGTGCCAGCACATTTCTGCGACGCCCGCTTCTCCTCGCGGAACTCACATACACCGTGCCTCAGGTGTCCATTTTCAGTGCCGAAATAAATGCTTCCTGCGGGATATCCACCTTCCCGAACTGGCGCATCTTCTTCTTGCCCGCCCTTTGCTTGTCCAGCAGCTTGCGTTTTCGGGTCGCGTCGCCGCCGTAGCACTTCGCGGTCACGTCCTTGCGCATTGCGGACAAGGTCTCGCGGGCGATCACCTTGCCGCCGATCGCCGCTTGAATCGGGATCTTGAACATGTGGCGGGGGATCAGGTCCTTCAGCTTCTCGACCATCGCGCGGCCCCGCATCTCGGCGCGGTCGCGGTGGACCATCGTGGAGAGCGCGTCCACCGGTTCGTCATTCACCAGCACCTGCATCTTCACCAGATTGTCCTCGCGATAGCCGATCATCTGGTAGTCAAAGCTCGCATAGCCCTTGGTCACCGATTTGAGCCGGTCGTAGAAGTCAAACACCACCTCGTTGAGCGGCAGATCGTAGACCACCATCGCGCGTGAGCCAGCATAGGTCAGGTCGAGCTGGATGCCCCTGCGGTCCTGACACAGCTTCAGTACGTCGCCGAGATAGTCGTCCGGCACGAGGATTGTCGCCTTGATGCGGGGTTCTTCGAGGTGGTCGATGATCGAGGGGTCGGGCATGTCGGCGGGGTTATGGAGCTCCTGCATCTCCCCGTCCTTGGTATAGACATGGTAGATCACCGAGGGTGCCGTGGTGATCAGTTCGATGTCATACTCGCGCTCGATCCGGTCGCGGATCACTTCGAGGTGGAGCAAGCCCAAAAAGCCGCAGCGAAAGCCGAAGCCGAGCGCGGCGGAGGTTTCCATCTCGAAAGAGAATGACGCGTCGTTCAGCGCCAGTTTCTCGATACTGTCGCGCAGGTCTTCGAAATCGTTGGCGTCGACCGGGAAGAGGCCGCAGAACACCACCGGAACGGACGGCTTGAAGCCCGGGAGCGGCGTGGCGCATTGGCGCTTTTCATGCGTGATCGTGTCGCCCACGCGGGTGTCACGGACCTGCTTGATCGACGCGTTCAGATAGCCGATCTCGCCCGGGCCGAGCGATTTCACGGCGGTCATGGCGGGACGGTAGATGCCCACATCGTCCACGTCGTAAAGTCCGCCTGTCTTCATCATGCGGATGCGGTCGCCCTTCTTGAGCGTGCCGTCGATGATCCGCACGATACAGATCACGCCCAGATATTGATCGTATTTGCTGTCCACGAGCATTGCCTTGAGCGGCGCGTCCGGATCTCCCTCCGTGGGTGCGGGCAGGCGCGTGACGATGGCCTCCAGAACGTCCGGAATGCCAAGCCCGGTCTTGGCGGAGATCTCCACCGCGTCATGCGCCTCGATCCCGATGACGTCCTCGATCTGCTCCTTGACGCGCTCGGGCTCGGCGGCGGGCAGGTCGATCTTGTTCAGCACCGGCACGATCTCGTGATCAGCGTCGATGGCCTGATAGACATTGGCGAGCGTCTGCGCTTCGACCCCTTGGGTGGCGTCCACGACGAGCAGCGAGCCCTCGACCGCTTGCATCGAGCGGGAGACCTCGTAGCCGAAATCGACGTGACCGGGGGTGTCGATGAGGTTGAGCACATAGGTCTCGCCATCCTTGGCGATGTATTCGATTCGCACGGTGTTGGCCTTGATGGTGATGCCGCGCTCCCGCTCGATATCCATCGCGTCGAGCAATTGCTCCTTCATCTCCCGGTCCGAGACCGTGTTGGTCATCTGGATGAGCCGGTCGGCAAGGGTGGATTTCCCATGGTCGATATGCGCGACGATGGAGAAATTGCGGATATGTGAGAGCGGTGTCATGGTGCAGGATATGGCGCGGGTTCAGGGGTTTGTCGAGGGGGTTTGAGGGTGGTGGAGATTAGGGATTACCAGAGTGCTTACAACTGGCTGAGCGGACAAGATAGGTCTACGCGACTGTGGTTCGCAGCTAGAAATGCGTTGCGAGCTTTCCCAGCTTTCCAATATGTACCCTATGAAGAGATGCACAACATGGCTCTCAATACGTTTCGCGCCCTTCTCATCTCTTCATCAACGTCAAATCAGAATGAAGAAACGCTTGCTCAATACGAGAACGCCTGCCAGCAAGCTTTCTTCGCCGCCCGGACTGCACTTTCCGATGCAAGAAGAGCACCAAGTGCGATGGAAATCATTCATACAGAGGCTTATGGACCATTTATCAATGTTGGATTTATTGCTGCATCTGCAGCAAAATCGAATGGTCCTCACGACTCCGCAGTTCGAGCTGCAAGCCGAACCGTGGAGGATAGTCAGAGTTTTGCTGGTGAACAGGCAGCAAATGAAGCCGCGACAAAAGATGCTAACCTCATTCGGAACTGGCATCCTCTGTGGCATTCGTCTGACCCGCCACCCCAGATTTCGTCTGCTTGGTCAAAGGTAAAGAAACGTCTTTCGACCAACAGAAATAATTGGTCGTTTTGGATTGAGTGGTACGAGGCGATTCTGATGGGCCGGCCCTTGGATTAGGACCTGTCCTTCCGCATCGCCACCGAATTGACCGAAGAAGACTGGGAGAAGGGCGGCGATGACTGGGAAGCCAGCGCGCGGCATGTGGCGGGGCGGATCAGGGAAATTCGGGCCACTTGGCTCGCAGAACAGGTCCCGCAAGTCGAAGACGTCTTCGACGCTGGAAACGGCCTCTATGACGTGCGTACAGTCATATCCGATCCGTCCAAGTTGATTGAGAGCATCGAGAACCGCGTTCGATTTGCTTTGGATTTGGCGGTTGAAAGCAACTCTTGCGACCTCAACGAGATGAGCACCGCAGCCAAAGTCTTGCGCCATGCATTGGATGACTGCCTCGACGATCCGAACGCTCTTGAGCAATTCCTTAGACAGGCGAGTAATTTGATCAAGGGGCGCGTCGCTGATGGGTTCTTCGGCGAAGACGAAGAGTTATCGCTCCTTGTGCTGACTTTGGATGAGTTGGCCTTGCAACTCAGGGCCGATCATCCAGCTGTTTCCGCTGCCGTTGATGCAAGGACGGTGCGCCGGTTTAAAGAAATTGATGAACAGCAACGCCTAGAAAGAGCGGTACTTGTAGAGGACCTACGTGAAGGAGCGACCGGTCGCCTAGCCGCTGAGTTCGGGTTGGCTTCGGATACCCTACGGGACGGCACAAGCGATCAGGCAAACGCAGATGCGCTCAAGCAAAGTGGAAATCGTGCTGGCAAAATAAGCTTGGCAGAGCGCGCGAAGCAAACCGAAGGGTCTGGTTCAATGTCTGCTTTGAAAATCGGCCTTCGCGCGGATGCTGTCGTTGAGTTTGTAACGCGTCTATTCGCTGGCGATTGATACGAACAAAGGGCCCCTGCACGGCCCGCTACGCTTGAGTCCGGGCCAAGTCGGCTCGCATCTACTGCACTCGAAAGAGCGAAGCCCACCCAGCGTGTTTTCTCTGAGATAGAGTGAACCGGGTTCGCATTGAGCCCTGTGGCGTGTTCACCTGATCGCGCGGCGGTGCGATTGCCTTCGCTCTGTTTCGTGAATTGCCGCACCCAGGGAAATCTGGCATATCTGCTTCAGCAGTCGGTGACACGCGGGATCAACCTGCGGCACAACACAAGAGGCAATGGAGCGCGGGATGATCCGGATACTCCTTTCAATGATAGCCTGCACCGCTTTGGTCGCCTGTGGCGATGGACGCGGCAGCCAGTATTCCAGTGCGCGTGCTATACAGCCTGCCCCAAGTTACATTCCGATCACCCCCGGTGCCTCCCCGGTGGTGGGCGCTTCGGCGACGCCGGCGGTGGCCTCGTCCGCCGCCCCGACATCCACCGTGACCCCCGTCGCGGCGCCGGCGCCACGCCCGTCCAGCCGTGAAACGCGGCGTTTTGCGCGCGGGCCGATCTTTTCCGCCTGTCAGAGCTCGGGCCGCAAAGCGGCCACCCGCGCGCGCTGCGGATGTGTCCAATGGGTGGCCAATCAGGAATTGACCGCCGCGCAACAGCGGCGCGGCGCAGGATATTTCAGCAACCAGCACGGGCTTCAGGAAGTGCGGCAATCTTCGCAGCGCGTTCGTGCCAACGGAGAGTTCTGGTCCGCGTGGAAGGCCTATGGAGAAACCGCCGCCCGGCAGTGCAGCCAGACCTGACCACAGTCCATTAGTGAGCGGGCTGCGTTTAATTGGCTTCATAGCCAGCGGCCTTGAAGAAATTGTAGCACTCCTCGTCAGTGAAGAGATCACAGACATG
>CBFHJA010000051.1:0-28812 GCA_965656085.1 uncultured Aliishimia sp.
CACGCCGCCCAGTGTGCAGAAGGCCGCACCAGCCCCTGTGAGCTTCGACGGAGATGCCGAAATCGGGCATAGGGTCAGCCGCGCCAAATGCGTTCGCTGCCACGCTGTGGATGAGGACACCCGCGGCTGGGGGATCGGCTCGACGCCGAGTTTCGGCATCCTGCGCGCGCTGCCCGACTGGGAGCAGCGCTTTGCCGCCTTCTATGCGCTGAAGCCACACCCGGCCTTCACGCAAGTGATTGATCTCACAGACCCGTTTCCGATCGACCGCCCGTCGCCGATCTCCCCGATAGAAATCACCCTCGACGAGTTCGACGCGATCCTCGCCTATGTCGCGGCCATGCCGGCGGCCGATCTGGGAGCGCCGCTGGATCATCAGTGATCCTTGCGGTCCGAGTAATAGTCGTCGGTGGTCCGCACGCGCGGGCGGGGCTTTGACTCGAACGGGTTGTTCTGGGAATGGAACTGCGCGTTCACCCGGCAATCGTCGCACATCTGGATCATCCGCAGCTTTTCGGGGTCTTGGAACATGGAATGCCCGGTCAGCTTCTCGGTAATCCGGTCGATGGCCGATTTCGAGCCGAACAGCGCGCCGCACTCCACGCAAGCAAAGGGCTCTTCCTCATTCAGCACCTGCTGGCTGAGCGCGGCGTCCGTCAGATCGAGTTGCGGCGCGTAGGTGATTGCGTCCTCGGGACAGATATTGGCGCACAGACCGCATTGCAGGCAGGCATCTTCCTGAAACCGCAGTTGCGGCTTGTCGGGGTTGTCACCCAGCGCGCCGGAGGGGCAGAGCGACACGCAGGACAGGCACAGCGTGCAGGCCTCGGTGTCCACGAGCACCGCGCCGTAAGGGGCGCCTTGCGGAAGCGGAAGCGTCTCTGCACCGGGGTTCAGCGCCTTTGCGGCCTGCCGCGCGATCTGGCGGCGCGTGCCGATAGGGCGGATGGTCTGCTCCAGCGGGGCTTGAGACTTGGCGGCGTAGAGCGCGTCGCTCATGGCGTCGGGGTCATGGGGCTCCAAAAGGCCGATCTTGGCCTCGGTGGCAATCGCGGCGGTCAGGGCAATCTGTGCCACCAGCGCGTCCCGATCCGCGCCGGGGCCGGGCAGGAGCGAGACATGGGCAAAGCCTGCCGCCAGCGCGGCGAGTGCCTCGGCATGGCCGAAGGCGCCGATGGCGGGCAGTTCCAGCGGGATCACGTCGGCAGGAAGCCCGCGCCCGTGGCGGGCGGCGAGGCGGATCATCTCTGCGCCATGGGCGTCATGCACGAGCAGGCGGGGGGCCGTGCCGCCCGCATCCGCGTAGGCTTTGGCGAGGGTCTGCACACGGCGCATGGTAAGGTCCACCGGCGGGGCGTCGTAGCTCACCGCGCCCGACGGGCAGGCGGCGGAGCACGCGCCGCAGCCCGCGCAGATCATCGGGTCGATGCTCACATGCTCGCCATCGGGTACAATCGCGCCGGTCGGGCACAGATCGAGACAGCGTGTGCAGCCGGTCTGCTCGGCCCGCGAATGGGCGCAGAGCAGGGGCTCGACCGTTACATGTAGGGGCTTTTCGAACGTGCCGGTGAGGTGCGAGGCGGCCATGATCGCGGCAGCTACGGAGGGCGCATGGCCGGGGTCGGCGCGCAGGTAGCCCTCGCGCTTTTCATGGGCCGGGAACAGGGGCTGCGCGCCGCGCAGGTCGAGAAGGATATCGCATTCGCTCTGCCCGCCATCGCGCGGCTCGGTCAGGGTGAAGCCGCCACGTCCGCCGGGATTGACCTGCCTGAGCGCGTCTATTGTGACCGAGAACTGCCCCAGCGCGCCTGCGGCCCGGCGCAGGCGTCCGGCGATCACGTCAAACTCTCGGGTGTCCGGGATGTCATCCGCGCTGTCCAGCAGAACGGTCACGCCGAGATGGTCCTTGAGCTGCCCGGCGGCTTGAAGGGCGACATCCGCCGGTCCGAGGATCAGGCACAGCCCGTCGGAGATCACATCCAGCGTTTTGTCGGGCGCGGCGGGGAGCAGCGCCTCGGCCACCAGCGCGGCCATCTTGGGCAGGGTGGCAGCGGTGTCGTCGGTCCAGCCAGCGCGGTCGCGTAGGTCCAGAAGCGGGGGCATCTCCACCCCCAACTCCTCCGCGAGCATCTCGAAGGTGCGGGCCTCCTGCGTACAAGCGAAAATTGCGTCGCCTGCCTGCATTTCTGCCGCCGCCTTGTTGAGTTGCGCCGTGCAAAGTGCCGAACAGGCCGGTTTCGCGGTCAGGCCGGTGGCGGCGGAAAGCCCGTCTGCATCGAGGGTCTGCGATCCGTTGCAGGTGCATAAAATCAGTGACTTAGTCATCTGGCCGTCACGTCCTGTTCGCTGCGCATTGAAGGAAAGTTTCGCAATAGGACAGCGGGAACGCAAGCAGGTCAAGAGGCTGCGTCTTTTTTAGCACCGCGGAGGGCGTCAGGGCGCTTGCTGGTCCGGTGCGGCGGGTCTTCAGAAAGCCCGAGTGATTCTATAGGTTTGTGACGCTGCGTCGCAGCGATTTTGCAGATAAATGCACATTGTCCGTTTTTCCTGACAGTCCGGACGATTTCAGCCGGGGTTTTTGTTCGATCTCTGCGACACACTGGCCGGAAATGCAGAAAGTGTTTGAGGCGTCACGGGCGCCATACGACTGTATACAACAGAAAGGTCATCACGCGCATGTATCGCAATCCCAACGCTTACCGCGTCCTTCCCATTGGAGTGGTGCTCACGCGCCGCGCCGGTGTCACACGCTGGCAAAAATACGCGTGGACCGCGAGTGCGGTGCTGCCGGGCGCGGGGGAGGCCGAGTGGCGCGAGCTGCGCCGCGACGGGGAGGCCGTCGAGTTCCACGCAGCGACACTGCCGCTGGAATTGCATGGGGCCGATGTCGAAGCCTATCTGCACGGTCTCACCGCGCTTGTGCCCTGCGTCTATGTCGTGATGCGCGAGGGGCAGGGCGACGCGCCCTTTGATTTCGTGATCATCACGGCCTCGCCTTATGAGGCGCAGGACTACACCGACAGCGGCGAGGAGATCGTCGAGAAGGTCGCCATGCCGCCCATGCTGCAGGCCTTCGTGCGGGACTTCGTGGACGAGTTCTACCAAGAGGAAGAGTTTGTGAAGCGCAAGCGCGACAAAAAGCGGATCGATTTGCAGCAGGACGGGATCGGCGATCCGCGCATCGGCAAACCCGCCGATTACTACGCCTCGCCTGCGGCCCTTCGGAGGCGTGTGAATTGAGCTCGTTCTGGGAAAAGCGCCGCGCCGCCGTGGCGGCCGAGGAGGCCGCCGAGGCCCGTGTCTCTGCTCAGGCCGAAGCCCAGCAGCAGGAGGCCGAGCGCGCGGCCCTGCCGGATGAAGAGATACTCGCCAAGTACAATCTGCCGGAGCCCGAAGCGCTGGACAGCCCTGAAGCCGTGAAGGAGTTCCTCTCCCACGGGCTGCCGCAACGTCTGAAGACCCGGGCGCTGCGGCGCCTCTGGCGGCTCAACCCGGTGCTCGCCAATGTCGACGGGCTGGTGGATTACGGTGAAGATTTCACCGATGCCGCAACGGTGGTTGAGAACCTGCAAACCGCCTATCAGGTCGGAAAAGGGATGCTGGCGCATATTGAGGCAATGGCCGCGAAGGAAGAGGCCGAAGCCGATCAAGAGAGCGCCGAGCACGGAGAGCCAGCGCCTGAGGCGCAGGAGGAGCCGACGCCCTTGCTTGCCGAGGCCAGCCCCGCGCCCGCCTACACGTTTGAGGATGATGACGCGGACACCGCCCTGGGCGCCGACCCGGCGCGCCGCCGCATGACATTCCAGTTTCAAGAGCACACATGAACCAAGAGACCCCCATGCCCCAAGGCCCTGCGATTGCCGAAGAAGACCGGATGCGCGCCGATCTTTACAACTTCCTTGGCGTGTTGCTGGCGGGCCCGGCGGACGAAATGCTGCTGGCGCAGACCGCCTCGCTTACTGGCGACGAGAGCGAGCTCGGACAAGCGATTGCGACGCTTGCGAAGGTCGCCAAGCTGAGCAAACCGCGAGCGGTGGAGGCGGAGTTCAACAAGCTCTTCATCGGGCTGGGGCGCGGCGAGCTTCTGCCTTACGCCAGCTACTACCTGACCGGCTTTCTCAATGAAAAACCCCTTGCGATTTTGCGGCAGGATATGACGGCGCAGGGTATGGCAAGGGCCGAGACCGTGTTCGAGCCCGAGGATAACATCGCCTCTTTGATGGAGATGATGGGTGCACTGATTGTCGGGCGGTTCTCGCAGCCGGCTGATCTGGCACGGCAAAAGACGTTCTTCAACAAGCATATCGCGCCATGGGCGGGCCTGTTCTTCGCGGATCTCGAAGCGGCCAAGAATTCGGTGTTTTACGCGCCGGTCGGCACGGTCGGACGGCTCTTCATGGAGATCGAACAAGAGGGATTTCGTCTTTCGGGCGATTGACCGACGCACCGGCTGCGCGCCGCGCAGTCATCAACGCGCCGGGTGACCGGAGCAAAACCAGACCAAGGAGGAGACACCTTCATGTCAGAGAAAGATGGGGCCAACCGCCGCGACTTTCTGAAACTGGCTGGTACAGCGGCGCCCGTGGCGGCGGTGGCTGTAGCAACCGGCGGCACCAGCGCGGAAGCGGCTGAGCCAGACCTGTCCCGCGAGACCATGCAGGACACAGCGCATACCCGCGCCTACTTCGACAGCGCCCGGTTTTAAAGTGGGACTACCGTTGCCGCGGTAGCCCCACAGGACCCCGGACGAGGTCAACGCGCGACGCGATGCAACTGGTTGCGAAAGGCCCGACCGCAAAGCGTCTTACATCTAACCCAGCGAGTTAGGACGTCTGTCCCAGCCCGCAAGGAGGGAACGAAACATGCTTAGGAAAAAGACCAATGGGGTTGCGAGACGCCCCCGGCGGAATTCGATCCTGTCAGACGCCGCAAACGCGTCTGTAGACCGCCGCGCATTCCTGCGCGGATCCGGTCTGGCCATCGGGGGTCTGGCAGCAGTTGCTGCAACAGGCGGCACGGTAGGCCAAGCAAATGCTGCCGCCGGAGCCATCGGCGCGGTCGAACTCAAGAAAACCGTCTGCACCCACTGTTCGGTCGGCTGTACCGTTGTGGCAGAGGTTCAGGGCGGCGTCTGGACCGGGCAGGAGCCCGGCTGGGACAGCCCGTTCAACCTCGGTGCCCACTGTGCCAAAGGCGCAGCGGTGCGCGAGCACGCCCATGGCGAGCGCCGTCTGAAGTACCCGATGAAAAAAGAAAACGGGGAATGGAAGCGCATCAGCTGGGAGCAAGCGATCGACGAGATCGGTGACGGCATGCTGAATATCCGCCAAGAGAGCGGCCCGGACAGTGTCTACTGGCTTGGCTCTGCGAAGCATTCCAACGAGCAAGCCTACCTGTTCCGCAAGTTCGCAGCCTATTGGGGCACGAACAACGTCGATCACCAGGCGCGGATCTGCCACTCCACCACCGTTGCGGGCGTTGCGAACACATGGGGCTACGGCGCCATGACCAACTCCTACAACGACATTCACAACTCCAAGGCGATCTTCATGATTGGCTCGAACGCGGCGGAAGCACATCCCGTCTCGCTCCTGCACATCCTGCGCGCCAAGGAACAGAACAACGCTCCTGTCATCGTCTGTGACCCGCGCTTCACGCGCACCGCAGCCCATGCCGACGAGTATGTCCGGTTCCGTCCCGGCTCCGACGTAGCCCTTGTCTGGGGTATCCTGTGGCACATCTTCGAGAATGGTTGGGAGGACAAAGAGTTCATCCGCACCCGTGTCTGGGGCATGGATCAGATCAAGGACGAAGTGGCCAAGTGGACGCCCGAGGAAGTCGAGCGTGTCACCGGCACCCCCGGCAGCCAGCTCAAGCGCGTGGCGCGGACGCTGGCCAATAACCGTCCCGGCACCGTGATCTGGTGCATGGGCGGCACGCAGCACACCAACGGGAACAACAACACCCGCGCCTATTGCATCCTGCAGCTTGCGCTGGGGAACATGGGGACCAGCGGTGGCGGCACCAACATCTTCCGCGGCCACGACAACGTGCAAGGCGCCACCGACCTCGGTGTTCTCTCGCACACGCTGCCGGGCTATTATGGCCTCTCCGCAGGCGCATGGGCGCATTGGGCCCGTGTCTGGGGCGAAGATCTGGACTGGATGAAAGCCCAATTCGCCACGATCAAAGGTGCCGATGGCAAAGACAAGAAGCTGATGAACACCAGCGGCATTCCGGTGTCACGGTGGATAGACGGCATCTTGGAAGACAAGGGCAACATTGATCAGTCCGACAATGTCCGTGCCATGGTTCTGTGGGGCCACGCGCCCAACTCGCAGACCCGGATGACCGAGATGAAAACGGCGATGGAAAAGCTCGACATGCTTGTCGTGATCGATCCGTTCCCGACCGTTTCGGCTGTGCTGCATGACCGTCAGGACGGCACGTACCTGCTGCCCGCCTCGACACAGTTCGAAACCCGCGGCTCTGCCACGGCCTCGAACCGGTCGTTCCAGTGGCGCGAGCAAGTCATCGATCCGCTATTCGAGTCCAAGCCCGACCATGAGATCATCGGCCTCTTCGCGCAGAAGTTCGGCTTCCATGATCGCATGTTCCGGAACATCAAGCTCGAAGCGGATGGCATCACGCCGGAGCCAGAAGACACACTCCGCGAGATCAACCGTGGCATGTGGACCATTGGCTACACAGGTCAGTCTCCGGAGCGGGTCAAACTGCACATGGCAAACCAGCACACGTTCGACCGCACAACGCTGCAAGCGATTGGTGGTCCGGCAGATGGCGACTATTACGGTCTGCCATGGCCAAGCTGGGGAACACCGGAGATGAACCACCCCGGCACGCCGAACCTTTATGACATGTCCAAGCCTGTGGCTGAGGGCGGTCTGACGTTCCGTGCGCGGTTTGGCGTGGAGCGGGATGGCGACAACCTGCTCGCGGACGGTGTCTATAGTGTTGGGTCGGAGATTCAGGACGGGTATCCTGAGTTCACGATGCAGATGCTGATGGATCTCGGCTGGGATGGTGATCTGACGGACGAGGAGCGCGCCGCGATTGACGCGGTTGCGGGTCCGAAGACCAACTGGAAAACCGACCTCTCGGGCGGCATCCAGCGGGTTGCGATCAAGCATGGCTGTGCGCCCTTCGGGAACGCAAAGGCCCGCGCGGTCGTGTGGACCTTCCCCGATCCGGTGCCGCTGCACCGCGAGCCGCTCTACACCAACCGGCGTGATCTGGTGGCCGATTATCCGACCTACGAGGACCGGAAATCGCACTACCGTCTGCCGACGCTCTATGCGTCGATCCAGAAGCAGGACTTCTCCAAAGACTACCCGATCATCCTGACCTCCGGGCGGTTGGTCGAGTATGAAGGCGGCGGCGATGAGACACGGTCCAACCCGTGGCTTGCAGAGTTGCAGCAGGAGATGTTTGTCGAGATCAACCCGCGCGATGCCAACAATCTCGGTGTCCGTGACGGGTCTCAGGTCTGGGTCGAAGGTCCTGAAGGCGGCAAGGTCAAGGTTATGGCCATGGTCACCAATCGCGTGGGCGAGGGCGTGGCCTTCATGCCGTTCCACTTCGGCGGTCACTTCCAGGGCGAGGACCAGCGGTCCAAATACCCGGATGGCGCAGACCCCTATGTCCTGGGCGAGAGCACCAACACCGCTCAGACCTATGGCTATGACTCAGTAACCCAGATGCAGGAGACCAAAGCCACTCTCTGCAAAATCTGGACAGCGTAAGGAGAGACAAGAATGGCAAGAGCTAAGTTTCTTTGTGACGCCGAACGCTGCATTGAGTGCAATGCCTGCGTGACCGCGTGTAAGAACGAGCACGAGGTGCCTTGGGGCATCAACCGGCGCCGCGTGGTGACCATCAACGATGGTGATCCGGGCGAGCGGTCGATCTCCGTGGCGTGTATGCACTGCTCGGATGCACCCTGTATGGCGGTGTGCCCGGTTGACTGCTTCTATCAAAATGAAGAAGGCGTCGTGCTGCACTCCAAGGACCTCTGCATCGGTTGCGGTTACTGCTTCTACGCGTGCCCCTTCGGCGCGCCGCAGTTCCCGCAGGCTGGCAATTTCGGCTCCCGTGGCAAGATGGACAAATGTACCTTCTGCGCGGGCGGCCCGGAGGAAACCCATTCGACGGCGGAATTCGCCAAGTATGGGCGCAACCGGATTGCCGAGGGCAAACTGCCGATCTGTGCGGAAATGTGCTCCACCAAAGCGCTGCTGGCGGGGGACGGGGACGTTGTCTCCGCGATCTACCGCGAGCGCGTTGTGGCCCGTGGCTTCGGCTCGGGCGCGTGGGGCTGGGGCTCCGCCTACGGCAATCAGGACGGTTAACACCGACTTAACGCAACACCACTGGCGAGGGCTTATACTGGCCCTCGTCTTTTCACATCAAAGGATGCCAGAGTTATGCGCGCGTTTCTCTCCTTGATCCTCGTTTTCTGTCTGTCGCTGCCCGTGTTCGCCCAAAGCGAGGCGACCACCGCACCGGACCGCTCCGCCACCGGCGGGGCTCAAACCCTCGAAGATATCCTCGCCCGTCAGCGCGGCGAGACCGTGGACAATGATTTCCGCCGCGAATTCGGAGATCCCGACAGCGCCGCGAGTATGGCCAGCCAACTGGGCACGCTTGGCGGTGCGTCCGACCCTGACCTGTGGCGCGCGCTACGCTTTAACGAAGCCAATATCACAGTCTCCGCCGGGGGCGATGTGGCCAAGGTGCTGGTGCAGGAAGGCGGCATGGCGTGGTACGAATTCCGCAAAGGCCCGCTCGCGACCTATGGCGGCTGGCTCCTGCTCGGCACCATCGGCGCGCTGATCCTGTTCTATCTTCTGCGCGGCAAGATCATGATCGACGAGCCCATGACAGGCCGCACCGTGACCCGGTTCAAATCTGTCGAACGTTTCGCCCACTGGCTGCTTGCAGGCTCCTTCATCCTGCTCGGCATCACCGGGCTATTCGTGAAATATGGCCGCGACTACATCGCGCCGCTGGTCGGCAAGGAGGTCAACTCCACCCTGCTGATCGGCTCCAAATTCGTGCATAACAACGTGTCATGGGCCTTCATGATCGCGCTTGTCATGGTGTTCTTCATGTGGGTCTGGCACAATATCCCTAACCGCACCGACATCACATGGTTCGCGCAAGCGGGCGGGATCATTGGCAAGAAGCACCCGCCTGCGAAGAAGTTCAATGCGGGCCAGAAGATCATTTTCTGGTCGGTGATCCTGCTTGGCGGGTCGATCTCCGTGTCGGGCCTGTCGCTGCTCTTCCCCTTCGAATTGCCGCTCTTTGCCAAGACCTTCACGGTGCTCAACGATCTCGGTATTCCGGGTCTTCTGGGCATGGCGGAATTGCCGACGGTGCTCGCGCCGCAAGAGGAAATGCAGCTTGCACAAGCGTGGCATGCGATCGTCAGCTTCGTGCTGATGGCGATCATCATCGCCCATATCTACATCGGCTCGGTCGGGATGCAGGGCGCTTATGACGCCATGGGCTCGGGCGAGGTGGATGAGGCGTGGGCCCATCAGCACCACTCGATCTGGCTCGATGAGGTCAAGGCGGGGCAGAAAGAGGCGCCGAAGGGCGCGACCCCTGCGGAGTAACCCATGCGGGGGCTCTGGGCACTCGTGGGACTAATCCTGAGCACCGGCGCCGTGGCGCAGGAGTTCACAACGCTCAAAGGGCATGGCGGGCCGATCATGGGGCTCGCCGTGTCGCCCTCGGGTCAGGTCGCCACTGCAAGCTTCGACAATTCCGTGGGGCTCTGGACGGACCGCACGCCCACTTGGCTCGAAGGCCATGAGGCGGCCGTCACGGCGATTGCCTATGGCCCTACCGGACGGCTCTATTCGGGCGGTGACGATTTCGCCCTGCGCATCTGGGGCGCCGAGGCCCGCGAGCTTGGACGGCACAAGGGCAAAATCGCGTCTATTGCGGTCGCGCCGGATGGGGCAACCGTTGCAACGGGAAGCTGGGATGGCTCGGTCCGGCTCTGGAGCGGCTCCGAATACACCGAATTGCCCTATCCCGGCGCGGGCGTGAACGCTGTGGGCTTCACTGCAGATCAAGCCGCGTTGATTGCGGCGACCTCCAGGGGGGTACTGTGGCGGTATGATCTGATGGCGGGCGGGACGCCGTTTCCTCTTGTAAAACATGGGTTTGGCATCAACCGGCTGATCGTCGGGCCGGGGTGGGTGGCTTATGGTGCGGTGGATGGCGGCACGCGGGTGGTGGATGCGGTCACGGGGGCGCAGATCGCCGATCTGACGCTGGATCGCCGCCCGATCCTCGCGATGGCGTGGCACCCGGAGACGGGTCAGATCGCGGTCGGGGACGGGCATGGCTATATCATGATGCTGGACAGTGCCACGTGGCAGATCACCCGCGATTTCCGCGCCACCCGGCAGGGGCCGGTCTGGGCGCTGGCCTTCTCGCGCGATGGCACGACGATCTACGCGGGCGGGCTCGACGATGTGGCCTATGCGTGGCCGGTGGCGTTTCTCGACGCATTCGATCCGGCCATCAACGGGGCGCGTTCGTTCCTGCGCGATGCCGAGACGATGCCCAATGGCGAGCGGCAATTCATGCGTAAGTGTTCGATTTGCCACGCTTTATCGGCGGGCCCATCGCGCAAGGCGGGGCCGACGCTGCATGGTGTTTTCGGGCGGCGCGCGGGCACGGTGCCGGGCTATAGCTACTCGGGCACGCTGGACGGCAGCGAGATTGTCTGGAGCGATGAGACCATCGACGCGCTGTTTGACATCGGCCCGGATCACTATATTCCGGGATCGAAGATGCCGATGCAGGTGATTGCCGCGCCCTCGGATCGCGCCGACCTGATCGCGTTTCTCAAGAGCGCCACACAAGCGGAGTGAAGTGACATGAAAGCCATGCTGACCGGATTTGCCGCCATGATCGTCATCGGGGTGGCGGCATGGTATGGGCTTGATCAGGCTGGCTTTTCGGCGGCTGAGGTCGGCTCCGGCGCGAATGTCCGGCTCGATTGACGCCGCATGAGCGTGGGCAACGGCAGAGCGCAAGAGAGCGGCTTTCCGGTCAACCAGATCGTCAATGCCTGCGTCGCCTTTTTGTTCGCGGCCTCTGCGCCGGTGGCGATCATCCTGAGCGCGGGGATGCGGGGCGGGCTCACAGAGGCGGATCTGGCCTCTTGGCTGTTCGCGGCCTTCGCTTTCAACGGCGTCCTGACGATCGCCATGTCGCGTTTTTACCGCCAGCCACTGGCCTTTTTCTGGACGATCCCGGGCACGGTTCTGGTGGGCGCAGCGCTGCAAACGCTTGATTTTGAAGAGGTTATTGGTGCCTATATCCTGACGGGTCTGCTACTGGCCCTGCTTGGGCTCACAGGCTGGGTGAAGCTGGCGATGGACCGGCTGCCGATGCCGATCATCATGGGGATGGTGGCGGGGGTGTTCGTGCAGTTCGGGCTGGACTGGATCCGCGCCTTCGAGACGGATGTCGTGCTGGTCGCGGCGATGACGTTTACCTTCTTTGCGCTGAGCGCGCTGCCGCGTGTCCAGAAGGTGTTCCCGCCGATGATCGGAGTGCTGGTCGTGGGGCTGGTGGTCCTTGCGTTTCAAGGGCTTGAACCGGCCACGGCGCTGCCCGGGGGGCGCATGACGGCGGCGCCGCAACTCACGATGCCGGTCTTCTCGCTGGCGGCGACGCTGGAGCTTGTGGTGCCGCTCGCGATCACGGTGATCGCCGCGCAGAACGCCCAAGGGATCGTGATCCTGCGCAATGCCGGACATAATCCGCCGGTCAACGCGATCACCACGGCCTGCGGCGTGACCTCGCTGGCGACCTCGCTTTTCGGCAGTGTTTCCAGTTGCTTGACCGGACCCTCGAACGCCATTCTGGTGTCCAGCGGCGCGCGGGAGCGGCACTATCTGGCGGCGGTGTTTCTCGGTGCGCTGGCGATCCTGTTCGGGATATTCGCGCCATTGGTGACGAACCTGATGCTGGCGACGCCGCCCGCGTTCCTGAGCACCTTGGCGGGGCTGGCGCTGCTGCGCACGCTGCAATCGGCGTTTCAGGCGTCCTTTGGTGGCAGCTACCCGCTTGGGGCGCTTGTGGCCTTTCTCGTGACGCTGGCGGGGCTGCCCATCCTCAATATCGGGGCGCCGTTCTGGGGGCTGGTGTTCGGGGTGCTGGCGAGCGGGCTTTTGGAGCGCAAAGGTTAACGCGGCGAACGTTGCGTGGCCTCTCACTCGCGCAAAACGTGATTTCGGGGGTTAACGCCATAAAAACAAGGTATGGCAGGTGTATGGCTCGGCGTATGGCTGCGCGTATGGCAAACGTATGGCTCGTTTTTGATTCGTTCCGTGATTTGAGAGAGTTAAGGCACCGTGCGGTGGGGTGGCGTTAACGATTGTGGCAGGCCGCGCCGTGGGCAGTATTGCCCACTCTACAGAGTTCCCCAAAGCGACCCACGTCAAACCCCTGGGCACCCCGCCCCTGTTTTCCTTTGACCAGAAGTATCCCGGAGGGGTGAGGGGAGGCAGAGCCTCCCCCACGCGCCGAAGGCGCGTCCCCCCCCCGAGCAGGTCATACCGCTCAGGCGACGAGGTCGAAGCGGTCGGCGTTCATTACCTTGGTCCACGCTGCGACGAAATCGCGGGCGAATTTGCCCGCGTTGTCGTCCTGGGCATAGACCTCGGCATAGGCGCGCAGGATCGAGTTGGAGCCGAAGACCAGATCGGTGCTGGTCGCGGTCCATTTCGTCGCCCCGGTGGCGCGGTCGCGGATCTCGTAGGTGCCGTCTTCCATCGGCTCCCACGCGTTGGCCATGTCGGTCAGGTTGACGAAGAAGTCATTCGTCAGCTGGCCTTCCCGGTCCGTGAACACGCCGTGCTTGTTGCCGCCATGGTTGGTGCCAAGAACGCGCATCCCGCCAATGAGAACGGTCATTTCCGCCGCCGTCAGGCCAAGCAGCTGTGCCTTGTCGAGCAGAAGCTCTTCGGGGGCGACAGCGTATTGCTCTTTTTGCCAGTTGCGGAAGCCGCAGGCGAGCGGTTCGAGCACGTCGAAGCTCTCGGCGTCGGTCTGCTCGTCGGTCGCATCGCCACGGCCCGGTGCGAAGGGCACGTCCACGGAATGACCCGCCGCCTTGATCGCCTGTTCCAGACCGACATTGCCCGCCAGAACGATCACATCCGCGATGGAGGCACCGGTCTCAGCCGCAATCGGCTCCAGAATGCCCAGCACCTTGGCCAGACGCTCCGGCTCATTGGCCGCCCAGTCCTTTTGCGGGGCCAGACGGATGCGCGCGCCATTGGCACCGCCGCGCTTGTCGGAGCCGCGGAAGGTGCGGGCGCTGTCGAAGGCGGTGGCGATCATCTCGGCAGAGGACAGGCCGCTTGCCGCGATTTTCGCCTTCACCGCGTCCACGTCGTAGGAGGTGGAGCCAGCCGGGATCGGGTCTTGCCAGATCAGGTCTTCTGCCGGCACGTCGGGGCCGTAGTAGTTGACCTTGGGGCCCATGTCGCGGTGGGTCAGCTTGAACCATGCGCGGCCAAAGCAGTCGGCGAAATACTCGGGATCTGCGCGGAACTTCTGGCAGATCTCGTTGTAGATCGGGTCGACCTTCATCGCCATGTCGGCATCGGTCATCATCGGCATGTCGCGCTTGGACGGGTCGGTCGCGTTGACCGGCATTTCGTCCTCGGGCATGTCCACCGGCATCCACTGGTTCGCACCTGCCGGGGATTTGGTGAGCTTCCACTCATAGCCGAAGAGGTAGTCGAAATAGCCCATGTCCCATTGTGTCGGGTGCTTGGTCCATGCGCCTTCGATGCCGGAGGTGAAGGCGTTGGCGGCCTTGCCCTCCATGCCGGGATTGTCCCAGCCGAAGCCTTGGGTATGGACCGGGCAGCCTTCCGGCTCGGGGCCGATATTGGCGTGATCGCCGCCGCCATGCGCCTTGCCGACCGTGTGGCCGCCGCAGGTCAGGGCTGCGGTTTCCTCATCGTTCATCGCCATGCGTGCGAAGGTCTCGCGCACATGCAGCGCGGTGCGCGCGGGGTCGGGCTGGCCGTTGACGCCCTCGGGGTTGACGTAGATCAGACCCATATGGACAGCGGCGAGCGGGTTATACATGGTGCCCGGCTCGTCGAGATCGCCGTAGCGGTTCTCGGACGGGGCGAGCCATTCGTTCTCGACGCCCCAGTTGATGTCCTGTTCGGGGCCCCAGATGTCTTCGCGGCCAAAGCCGAAGCCGAAGGTTTTCAGGCCCATGTCTTCATAGGCCATGTTGCCTGCGAGGATGATCAGGTCGGCCCAGCTCAGCGCGTTGCCGTATTTCTTCTTGATCGGCCACAGCAGGCGGCGGGCCTTGTCGAGGCTCGCATTGTCAGGCCAGGAGTTCAGCGGGGCGAAGCGGATGTTGCCCGAGCCCGCGCCGCCGCGCCCGTCGCCCATGCGGTAGGAGCCTGCCGAGTGCCATGCGAGGCGGATCATCAGGCCGCCATAATGGCCCCAGTCCGCCGGCCACCAGGGCTGGCTTTCGGTCATCAGGGCTTTCACGTCTTCCTTGACCGCGTCGAAGTCGAGCGCCTTGACGGCCTCCCGGTGGTTGTAATCGGGGTCCATCGGGTTGGTCCGGGCACCGTGCTGGTGCAGGATCTCCAGATTGAGCGATTTCGGCCACCACTTGGTGACGCTGTTGTCGTGTCCGGTGTTGCCGCCGTGCATAACGGGGCAGGCGCCGGTCCGGTCGATGTCATTACCGTCCATCGTGTTCTCCCTTTTGGTGAATCAGCCAAGAGCATGACGCTCTTTCTAGAATGTTTCTAGATACTCGCGTCGATTATCTCCAATTTAATTTCCTAAAGGATGTGATAAGGTCAGCTTATGATTGGTTTGACCTTGAAACAGCTCCGTTATTTCGACGCGCTCGCCCGGCATCGCCATTTTGGCCGCGCCGCCGACGCCTGTTCGATCTCGCAGCCCGCGCTCTCGCTGCAAATCAAGGAGCTTGAGGCCATGTTCGGCGCGGTGCTTGTCGAGCGGGGCGCGCGGGAGATTCGGCTGACGCCCATCGGGGCCGACCTGCTGGCCAAGGGGCGGCGCATTTTGCTCGCGGTGGAGGAACTCGACGATCTGGTGCGGGCCTCGAAAGGGCCGCTCGCCGGGCGGCTGCGGATGGGGGTGATTCCCACTGTCGCGCCCTATTTCCTGCCGCAGATCATTCGCGCGCTCTCGGCCCGCTTTCCCGGGCTCGATCTCAACCTGCGCGAGGCCGTCACGCAATCGCTGATCGGCGATCTGCAGGAGGGGCGGATTGATCTTGCGGTGGTGGCGCTGCCGGTCTCGGAGGCCACGCTCACGGAATTCGCGCTCTTTGAGGAAGATTTCGTGCTGGTGCGGCCCGCCGAGGAGGCGCGCCTGCCCGTGCCCGGCCCGCAAACCCTGCAAACCATGCGGCTTTTGCTGCTCGAAGAGGGGCATTGCTTCCGCGATCAGGCGCTGTCGTTTTGCCAGATCGACGGGGCGCGGCCCGGGGCGCTGATGGAGGGCAGTTCGCTCTCGACGCTGGTGCAGATGGTCGGGGCGGGGATGGGCGTGACGCTGATCCCGGACATGGCGGTGGACATGGAGACCCGCTCGGCGGAGGTCTCCATCGCGCGCTTCGCCGCGCCCGGGCCGCGCCGCACGATCGGGATGGTCTGGCGCAAGTCCAACCCGCTCGCGGATCAGCTCATGCAGATCGGGGCGATCATTCGCGGGATCGGGCGGCCGGGGTCTCCCGTCAGTCGGTGAACATCTCGGCGAATTGGTCGCGCAGGACGTTTTTCTGGACCTTGCCCATGGTGTTGCGGGGCAGCGCGTCCAGCACCACCAGCTTGCGGGGGTGCTTGAAGCGTGCCAGCTCGGTGCGCACCGTCTCCATGATCGCCTCGGGGTCGGGGGATGCGCCTTTTTCGGGCACGAGGATGCCCAGCACGGTCTCGCCGAAATCGGGATGCGGCACGCCGATCACCGCGCTCTCCAGCACGCCGGGCTGGTCGTCGAGCACCAGTTCGATCTCCTTGGGGTAGATGTTGAAGCCGCCCGAGATGATCAGGTCCTTGCCGCGCCCCACGATATGGACATAGCCGTCCGCGTCGATCCGGCCCAGATCGCCGCTGAGGAAGAACCCGTCGGGGCGCAGCTCGGCGGCGGTCTTTTCGGGCATCTGCCAGTAGCCCTTGAACACGTTCGGCCCGCGCACTTCGATCTGGCCGACCTCGCCTTGGGGCAGCGTGGCGCCGCTGTCCGGATCGGTGATCTTGAGCTCCACACCCGGAAGCGGGACGCCCACGGTGCCCGCGCGGCGCTCGCCGTCATAGGGGTTGGAAGTGTTCATGTTGGTCTCGGTCATGCCGTAGCGTTCGAGGATGCGGTGGCCGGTGCGGGCCTCGAACTGCACATGGGTCTCGGCCAGCAGCGGGGCGGAGCCGGACACGAAGAGGCGCATATGGGCGGCGAGATCTCGCGTGAAGCGGGGATCGTCCAGAAGGCGGGTGTAGAAGGTCGGCACGCCCATCATCGCGGTGGCCTCGGGGAGCCGGGCGATGATCTGGTCGAGCTCGAATTTCGGCAGGAAGATCATCGCGCCACCGGTGATCAGCGCGATGTTGGTGGCCACGAACAGCCCATGGGTGTGGAAGATCGGCAGGGCGTGCAGCAGCACGTCGGTGGAGGTGAAGCGCCATGCGCGGGCCAGCACTTGCGCGTTGGACAGCAGATTGTCTTGGGTCAGCATCGCGCCCTTGGAGCGCCCGGTGGTGCCGGAGGTGTAGAGGAAGGCCGCCAGATCGTCACCGCTGCGCGGCACGGTGGCGAAACGCTCGGGCTGCGCGGCGGCCTTGTCCGTCAGGGAGCCGCTGCCATCGGCGTTGAGGGTCTCCAGCTTCGCGCCGAGCTTGGCGGCCATCGCGCCGATCTCGCCCGCCCGTGCCCCGTCGCAGACCACGAGCGCTGCGCCGCTATTGTCGATGAAATATTCCAATTCGCCCGCCGTGTAGGCGGTGTTGAGCGGCAGAAAAACCAGCCCGGCCTGTGCGCAGGCGGCATAGAGCGCGAGTGCCTCGGGGGATTTCTCGATCTGCGCGGCCACCCGGTCACCCGGCTGAAGCCCCAACCCGGTGATCGAATGGGCGATCCGGCCCGCCATGGCGAGAAAGGCGGCATGGGTCAGGGTCTGCCCGTCCGGCAGGTGCAGGAAGGGCGTGGTCTTGCCTTCATGGATGCCGAAGAGCTCGTCATAGAGCGGGTTGGCCATGGGATACCTTTCGTCACTGCGCTGCGCCGGGACGGGGCCGGGCGCGTCTGTGGCGCGTTCTAGCGGCAATCGGGGGGCGTTTCCAGCCGGGTCGATGCGCCATGATGCGGGGCCATGATGCGGGGCGCGCGCCCGGGGGTACGTGGCCGTTGCCGCCCGGTCAGGCAGCCTGCATCAACGCGGCCTCGGGCGCGCTCAGAACCCGGCGGGCATAGGGGCCATAGGCCTGCGGGTCCGGCCAGAGATAGGCCAGCCGGGCGCGGTCGCGCAGGGGCAGGCTGTCGGGGGAGAGATCGGCGGGGTGCGTGCTCGCCACGTCGCAACCTTCGGTGCGCAGCAGGTGATGCCGGGGCAGCACGATCTGGATGTAGCTCACCGGGTGCAGGCTGTGGTCGCGCCGCCAGTCGCGGGGCAGCGCGCGGGCCTCGGCGAGCACGTCCGGACTGCCGAACAGCGCAGTGGCGGCCGCGCCCGAGACCGCGACCATCTGCTGGGGGGCCAGCAGCACCTCTGCGCTGCGGTCCCGGAGCGGGCGCAGATGCGGCATCAGCATGAGCCGGGCGCGGCTGAGGCTCTGGGCGCAGGTCCACAGGATCGGCTGGGCGCCGGCATCGCGCGTCAGCACCCGGTCGCCGGGTCTCAGCGCGTCCGCGCGGCGCGGCCCGTCCGGGGTCTCGATCCGGCAGGCGCCCGCCAGCCCGGTCATCGGGGCAGAGCCGAGCGGGGCCGGGCGCGGAGGGCTCAGCGCGACCCGCACCACCCACAGATCGGTGTTCTCGGGCGGCAGCCCGTCATGGCAGACCAGCAGCGGGGCCCGCCCGGTCTCGATCAGCGCCAGCCACGTGACTGCCCGCCCGTCGGTGACGGAAAAGCCGTGGCGCAGGATCGGGTCGATCTCTTCGAAGGGGCTGGCGGGCGTCGTGCCGAAGCGGGTGCGGATGCGGGCGCGCAGGCGGTCGAGGCCAAGCGCGTGGTCGAGGCGGAGCAGGCTTTGCGGGCCGTCGAGGCGCGTGGCAGGGCCCTGCCAGCGCCATGTGGCGCCGGGTCGCAGATCGGATGGGGTCGGGGCGCGCAGCCCGTCGAGGTCGGTCTGCGCCACGGGGATCGCGAACGTGCCGGAAAAGCCCGCGCTCATGCCTGTTGCCTGCCTGATTTTCGTTTTTGTTGTGGACAGTTTAGCAGAGCAGGTTCGGATTTGTTAACTATTTTCCGCCAAGAGCGCCCGGATGACCGCGAAGGCGCTCTCGGACGCCCAGTCCGCATCCCCGCGCAGGCGGGCAATCTCGCGGCCCTCCGGATCGAGGATCACCGTGATCGGCAAGCCAAACACCGCCATCTCCGCCGCCAGTTTCTGGCGCGGGTCCTGATGGCGGGGCAGGTTGTCCACGCCGATCTCCTCGAAGAACTTCTTGATTCCCATCGGCGAATTGCGCCCCGTGGCAATCGTCACCACCTCGAATTCCGGCCCGCCGAACTCGGCCTGCATCTGCGACAGTTGCGGCATTTCCTTGCGGCACGGCGCGCACCACGTCGCCCAGAAATTCAGCACCACCAGCTTGCCCTCATAGGCCGCCAGCGTCATCGTGCCCGCATCATCGGCAAGCTGAAATTCCGCCGTGCCCGCCGGTTTCGGCTCGGAGTGGAACACCAGCTTCTTCATGTCCCCCGCGCGTGCTGCCATCGCCGCCTCCATGTCGGCAAGGGCAGGGGTGGCCCCAAGGCTCAGGGCAGTATAAAGAGCAGCGGCAATCAGGTATCTCATCTTCTCTCCGGGCCAGACGATATGACAGACAACTCCTCGAACCAGATGTGGGGCGGACGGTTCGCCTCTGGCGTCGATGCGATCATGGAAGCAATTAATGCATCCATCTCCTTCGACCAGAGGCTCGCCGCACAGGACATCGAGGGCTCGCGGGCCCATGCCGCCATGCTCGCGGCCACGGGCATCATCAGTGATAAGGACGCCGAGGCCATTCGGGAAGGGCTTCTCACGGTCTTGTCAGAGATAGAGGCGGGGGCGTTCGAGTTTTCCGCCGCCCTTGAGGATATCCATATGAATGTGGAGGCGCGTCTGAAATTTCTGATCGGCGAGCCTGCGGGCCGTCTGCACACCGCGCGGTCGCGCAACGATCAGGTGGCTTTGGACTTCCGCATGTGGGTGCGGGACCAGACCGACGCGGCGATCTCCGGGATCGAGGCCTTGCAGCGCGCGCTTCTGGCGCAGGCCGAGGCCGGGGCCGCGTGGGTCATGCCGGGCTTTACCCACTTGCAGACCGCGCAGCCGGTGACATGGGGGCATCACATGATGGCCTATGTCGAGATGCTGGGCCGGGACGCGTCGCGCTTCCGCGATGCGCGCGCACGGATGAACGAGTCGCCCCTCGGTGCGGCGGCGCTGGCCGGCACGTCCTTTCCGATTGACCGGGAGATGACCGCCGAAGCGCTCGGCTTCGACCGCCCGATGGCGAACTCGCTCGACGCGGTGGCCGACCGGGACTTCGCGCTGGAGTTTCTGGGCGCGGCGTCGATCTGCGCGATGCACCTGTCGCGCCTCAGCGAAGAGCTGGTGATCTGGTCCTCCGCGCAATTCCGCTTCGTGACCCTGTCGGATAGCTTCTCCACCGGCTCCTCAATCATGCCGCAGAAGAAAAACCCCGACGCAGCTGAGCTGATCCGCGCCAAGGTCGCGCGGATTTTCGGCGCGCAGACCGCGCTGATGATGGTGATGAAGGGCCTGCCGCTGACCTACTCCAAGGACATGCAGGAGGACAAGGAACAGACCTTCGATGCGGCCGATAACTTCATGCTCGCGCTGGCTGCGATGGAGGGCATGGTGCGTGATATGACCGGGAACCGCGACGCGCTGGCGGCGGCGGCCGGGTCTGGCTTCTCGACCGCGACCGATCTGGCGGACTGGCTGGTGCGCGTGCTCGGACTGCCGTTCCGCGACGCGCATCATGTGACCGGGAGCCTTGTGGCGCTGGCCGAGCGGAAGGGTTGCGATCTGCCCGATCTCACGCTCACGGACATGCATTCGGTGCATGACGGCATCACCGACGCGGTCTATGATGTGCTGACGGTGGAAAATTCGGTGGCGAGCCGTATGTCGTATGGTGGTACAGCGCCGGAACAGGTGCGGCGCCAGATTGCCCGCTGGAAGGAGCGTTTGTGATGATCCGAATTCTGATAGCCCTTGGCCTCGCGCTGGCCTTGGGGGCCTGCGGCGCGGATGGCGAGCCGGTGCAGCCGACGGCCAATCTCGGAATTGGCGTGTCGTCCTCGGGGGTGTCGGCAGGTGCCAATGTGGGGCTGCGCAAAGGCCCCGTTTCGATCAACGTGAACTTGTGACCATGCCGTCCCCCATGCGCCTCGTCTATCTCGCCCTCGCAATCTGGGGTGCGATCCACCCGATGTATTGGTTCGTCAGCTACATGCGCGAGACCGGCACAGGCCTCTCGGGGCTGATCGACGCGTGGTATGTGAATGCCTCGACCACGGGGCTGACATGGGATCTGACGATTGCAGCGATTGCGCTAACGCTCTGGATCCTGGCGGAGGTCTGGACCCGGCGCAACTGGATTGGCCTGCTCGGCATTCCGGCGACGTTCTGCATCGGCGTGAGTTGCGGTCTGCCGCTCTACTTGTTCCTGCGCACCCGGCCGGTCTAGGGGCGCATCGCCCCGCTTCTTTGGGGGATAAAAACCTACAACCCGACAGTCGTTTTCACGAAAAAACGATGAGAGGGCCGGGAGCGCGCGGGCAGAGCCCTCGCTTTGCGCAGCAACCGGATTTTCACAAAATCCGAAACAATCGCGCCATATTTTGACCATTATCCCTTGCTACGCGGGTCAAAACAGACCTTCGCGAGGGACCCATGAGCACAATTGCGCCCCCGGGCAAAGCCCTTCTGGCCGCCCCGAAAACCCCCAAGCCACCCGCCGCCGACACGCTGATCCGCATCGCGCGGGAGTTCGGCGTCAGCCCGCTGCGGCAGATGCGGGAGATGTGGGCGCTCAGGCGCGGGCCGGGCAAGCTCTCGGCGCAGGAATATGTCTCCACCGGCGCGTTCCGCCCCGAGTTCGACGCCGCCGCGAAGCGCGAATTCGTCGGGCGCGAGGGCTCCTACCGGCTTAATATCGACCCCAACGATCTCAAACTCACGGTGTCGCGCGGCTTTGTGCGCGACAAGATCCTCTACACGCAGCTTCTGCGCTCGCTCGGCCTGCCGGCGACTGAGACGCAAGCGCTGGTACACGGCACGCGCCACGCGGGCGACATGCCGGTGCTGCGCGCGCCGCAGGAGGTGATGGCCTTCCTGCTCACCCGCGCGCGCTTCCCGCTCTTTGGCAAGCCGGTGGAAGGGTCGGGCAGTGTCGGTTCTGTGCTGCTGCTATCGGTCGATGCCAGCACCGGGATGCTGGCGCTTGGCAATGGCCGCAAGCTCGACATGGAGGCCTTCGCCCACGAGATCGTTGCCGACTATCCCGAGGGGTTCCTGTTTCAGAGCGCGATTGACCAGCACGAGACGCTGCGGGCGGTCACGGGCGCGGCGGTGGGCACGTTGCGGGTCGTCACGACGCGGGATGAGATCGGCATTCGCCCGCTCTACACGCTGTGGAAAATTCCCTCGCCGCAGGCGATGTCGGACAATTATTGGCAGGACGGCTCGATGATCGCGGAACTCGATGCCGGGGGCCGGGTGCTGTCCTGTGCCCATGGGACGGGGCCGGGCTATGAGAAGATCGACGCGCATCCGGTGTCGGGGGTTGCCTTTGCCGGGCTGCACATCCCGCATTGGGAGGCGCTGCACGAGGTGGCGGTCGAGGCCCACGGCGTGTTCCCGGAATTCGGCATAATCGGCTGGGATATCGGTCTGGGGCAGGACGGGCCGGTGATCATCGAGGCCAATGACAATCCGTTCCACGCGCTCTACCAGTTGGCGGCGGATCGCGGGGTGCGCAATGCGGAGTTCCTGCCGCGCTTCGAGGCCGCGACCCGAGAGACCAAACGCCTGCTGAAGGCGCGCATCGACACCCATGCGGGGCGCGAGGCCGCGAAACGGAGCTGAGCGGGCCCGGATCTCGCTGCGATCCGGCCGCCGCGCTGTGGGGGCGCGCGGGCGATGCACGGGCGCCCCCTCTGCGCCTTGCCCGTTGCCCATCCCGCAGTTGGTTTTCGGCGCGGGAGGGCGCGGTTCGTGGCCGCTCTGCGTGCGTCTCAGAAGCGCTCCAACAGGCGGTTGAGATAGTCGCGCTCGTCTTCGGGGCGGTCCGCTTCGGCGGAGCGGCGGCGGATTTCGTCGAGCAATTCCTGCGCCCGGCGATAGACATCCTCGCCCTGAAGCAGATTGTCCGGCGTGCCCACATTGCCGCCATTTCCGGACTCGCGCCCGAGCGGGTCGCGGGTCTCCGCGCGCTGATCGCCCTCGGTCATGCCCTGTCCCTGCTGGCCCTGTTGGGCCTGCTGCTGCATGGCCTCGCCGAGTTCCCGCATGCCTTCGCGGAGCGCCTCCATGGCCTGGCTCTGGCTGTCGATGGCGCCGGCGTAGTCATCCTGACGCAGCTGGTCTTCGGCATTCTCCATCGCGCGCCCGGCGCGGTCCAGCGCGTCGCGGGCCGCATCGCCTTCGGGCGTGCCGCGTCCGGGCAGATTGCCTTGCTGGCGCCGCAACTCGTCCCGCAACGCATTCTGGCGGTCCGCCAGCCCCTGTTCGAGGCTTTGGCCGTCGCCGCCCTGACCTGATTGCGCCTGATTCTGACCTTGGCCGGGCTGGGAGCCCTGACCCTGTTGGCTGCCTTGGCCCTGCTGGCCTTGCTGTTGACCTTGGCTGTGGCTCTGGCCCTGACCTTGATTGCCGTCGCGCCCACGGTTGCCTTGCTGGTCCCCCTGCTGCGCGTTCGGGTTGAATTGCTCTTGCAGATCGCGGAACGCCTCGTCCGACAGGCCCTGCTGCTCGCGCAGCGTTTCCGCGAGCCCTTCCATGGCCTGCTCGCCCGCGCTCTGGCCGCCGCCTTGTTGGGGCTGCGCCATCTGCAGGTTTTCGAGCAATTCCTGCAACTCGCGCAACGCTTGCTCGGCCTCGGCCATCCGGCCCTGTTCCATCAGTTCCTGAATCCGGTCCATCATGCGCTGGATATCGTCCTGCGTCATTTGCATGGCGTTCGGGTCCATCGGCTGCATCTCGCCGTCCTGCTGGTTCTGATCGGCGTCGCGCATCGCCTGACGTTGCATCTGTTCAAGATAATCTTCGGTCGCCTGCCGCAATTCGCGCATCAACTCGGCGATTTCTTCGTCGCTCGCACCATTGCGCATAGCCTCTTCGAGCCGTTCGCGCGCGCGTTCCATGCGCTCGCGGGCATCCTGCAAATCGCCTTCTTCAAGCGTGATCGCGAGGCCCCAAAGCTCTTCCGCCAAGGCCTCTCGGGTCTCGTCGGAATACTCGAACCGGGCCAGCACTTCCATGCGGTCGATGAGCTTGCGGGTCTTGAGCGCGAGCGTTTCGGAGCGGAATATATCATCCGGACGGTGGGCGGCGGTGCGTAAAATCTGTGCAGCCCGCGCGGTGTTGTCGCGGTTCCACAGGATGTCGCGGCGCAATTCGATGATCGCTGCGGCCAGCGGGTCGAAGAATCGGCGGCCCGGCAAGGTGATCTGCGTGGGCTCGGACAGCCCCTCCTGTTCGGCGGCATCAAGCGCGGAGAGTTGCATCACGACGGGCAGATTGGCCCATGGATGCTTGGAGAAATCCTCCACGAGGCTTTCGGTGAACTCGGCGCGCGAGCCCGCAATCGGGATCGGCAGGGGCACGATCAGGTCGGGGCGCGGCTCGGGGTCGATGGCCAGCCCATAGCGGCGGTCGGCAGCGGCCAGATCGAGGGTGAAGCGCGCCTCGCCGGAGGCAATGCCGTAATCGTCGGTCGCGGCAAAGGGCAGCGTGACCTCGCCAAGCGCGGAGGTCTCCATGCCGTCCACCGGCGCGATGGTGGGCGCGCTGTCGGCGATCATCGCCACGTCCCAGACCCGCCCGCCGGGGCCGGCGATCTCGATCTGGCCGGATTGGCGGATGATGAAATCCTGCGCGGCCTCCGAGGCCGGTGGCACCTCGCCGATGCGTGCCGAGACTGTCTCGGCCAGCGTCAGGGCGCCCACTTCGCCGTAAAACCGCACCGTAACGAGACTGCCCAGTGGCACGTCCATCTCGCCGCTGGGCTGGTCGTTGAGATAGAGCGTCGGCAGGCCGGTGTAGCGCGGCGGCTCGACCCAGCCTTCCCAGACCGGCCCGGCAGCCAGCGCATCGCCTGCGCCCGGTGTCATCTCCGCAACGGAGCCAACGCGCCAGATCGAGCCGAAGAGCAGGGCGACGGCGAAGGCGACCATGGCGACGTAGCGCAGCGCATAGGGATCGCGCGGGGCGGTGTTGAGGTCAGGTTTGACGGGCTGCGCGTCTTGCGTGCGCTCGGCCATGCGCTTCTGGTGCGCGCGCCAGACAGCGGCGCTCTGCGCGTCGCCCTTGCCGGTGGCCATATCGTCCTGCAACGCGCGGATCGGGCGGCCCGGCAGCGTCTCGTCGAGCCGGTCCAGCGCCTCGGCCTTGCTCGGCAGGCGGAATCGCTTGAGGCCAAAGACCAGCGCTGCGCCGGCGGCCAGCACCGCGACAACCGCGCCGCCCCAGACCAGTTCAATCGCCACGAGGTCCTGCAAGCCCAGCATCAGGGCTGCAAGCACCAGCAAACACACGGAAAACAGCGGCCAGAGGCTCTGCGCAAGCCGCTCGGCGATCATCCCCGCCCGGGTCAGCATCAAGGGGCGTCGCAACGATTTGAGGCTGCGCTGACGATCGGTTTGCGAGAAACTTGCCATAAAGGCTCCTGTACCGCGGAAGGATTAAGACATCATAGCCATTCCGGTATGGTATCTCGATTGATCATTTCGTCAAAGGTCGGTCTTGCGCGGATAACCGCGAATTGATCGCCGCGCACGAGCACTTCGGGGATCAGGGGCCGCGTGTTGTACTCGCTCGACATCACCGCGCCGTAAGCCCCCGCCGAGCGGAACGCGACCAGATCGCCCGATCCCACCGCCGCCATCTCACGCTGCTTGGCGAAGGTATCGCCGCTCTCGCAGACCGGGCCGACCACGTCATAGCTCGCAGGCGGCGCGCCGGGGGCTGGCTCGGTCACGGGGATGATATCGTGCCATGCGTCATACATTGCCGGGCGGATCAGGTCGTTCATCGCCGCGTCGAGAATGAGAAAATCGCGGCCCTCGCCGGATTTCACATAGATCACTGAGGAGACCAGCAGCCCGGCATTGCCAGCGATCAGGCGACCCGGTTCGATCTCGATCTCGCAGCCCAGATGGCCCACGGTGCGCTCGATCAGCGCGCCATAATCGGTCGGCAGGGGCGGGGCCTCGTTGGAGCGGGTGTAGGGGATGCCCAGCCCGCCGCCGAGGTCGAGCCGGGTGATCTCGTGCCCGTCGCCGCGCAGCGCCTCGGTCAGTTCGGCGACCTTGCGATAGGCCAGCTCGAACGGCGCCAGCTCGGTCAATTGCGAGCCGATATGCACGTCGATGCCGACCACCTTGATCCCGGGCAGAGCGGCGGCCATGGCATAGACCTCGCGGGCGCGGGCAATCGGGATTCCGAACTTGTTCTCGGATTTGCCCGTGGCGATCTTGGCGTGGGTCTTGGCGTCCACATCCGGATTGACGCGGATGGTGATCGGGGCCTCAACGCCCAATTCCGTTGCCACGGCGGAGAGCGCCTGCATCTCCGGCTCGCTCTCGACATTGAACTGCCGGATGCCGCCGGTCAGCGCGGTGCGGATCTCGCCTGCGGTCTTGCCGACACCGGAGAACACGATGCGCTCGCCCGGCACGCCAGCGGCTTTCGCGCGGCGGTACTCGCCCTCGCTGACCACATCCATGCCCGCCCCGGCCTGTGCGAGCGTTTTGAGGATCGCCTGATTGGAGGCGGCCTTCATCGCGTAGCACACCAGATGCGGCCCCCAGCTCAGCGCCTCGTCGAAGAGCTGGTAGTGGCGCAGCAATGTGGCGGTGGAATAGACATAGAACGGCGTGCCCACGGCAGCGGCAATCTCCGCGAGGGGGACGTCTTCGGCGTGCAGGGTGCCGCTGCGATAGAGAAAATGATCCATATCGCCCCGGTAGCCTGAAAGCGGGACAGGTTCAATCTGCAAGCCGCACGGGCTCAGGCGAAACTGGCGGGGCGGGAGAGGTGATCGGCGATCAGATCGAAGGTGATGCGGAAGCGGGGGGCGCTGCGCAACTCTTCATGGCTCACAAGCCAGACCGGGACGGGGATCGAGAAGGTCCCGGGCAGCATCTGTTCGAGCCCGCCCGCGCGCTGCGCCATGTCGCCGGTGAGGATCGTCACGCCCATGCCTTCGCGGGCCATCTGTGCAATGACCGGACCGCTGGTCGAGGCGCTGCGGATCGTCTCGCGGCGGATCGGCAGGCCAAACTCGGCGAGGACCGGGAGCATCCGATCGATATTGTCGAAACCGATGAAGTCGAGATGTGCAAGATCCGCCAGTGTTTCGGGGCGGCCCACGCGGTCGAGATAGGTGGGGGCGGCGTAGAGATGGGCGCGCAGATCGGTGAGTTTGCGGGCGATAAGGCCGGGCTGTTCGGGGCGGGCATGGCGGATGGCGATATCGGCTTCGCGCCTTGTGAGGTCCTGCACCGCATTGCTGGCGCGCACCATCGGCTCGATCCCCGGCGCGGTGCGGCGCAATTCGGCGAGGACCCTTGGCAGCACATGGGTGGCGACGGTCTCGGTGGCGGTGATCGTGACCGGCCCGGCGGCGCTTTGTGACTGCCCCTCGGCGAGACGTGAGGCGTGCAAGGCGGCCTCGCGCATGGCGGCGGCGGCGGGCAGCAAGTCGCGGCCCGCTTGCGTGAGGCGCAGCGACCGGCCCTCGCGGGCAAAGAGCGCCACGCGAAGGTCTGCTTCGAGCGCGGCCACCTGCCGTCCGACCGTGGGCTGTGTTTGACCCAGCACAAGGGCCGCCGCCGTCAGGGAGCCTTCCTCGGCGGTGGCGAGAAAGGCGCGCATCTGGGTCCAGTCAAAGCCGATTTTCCGCCAATTCATGCGTTTTTGTATGGGTCAAATGCCGTTTTGGGCAAGTGATTTATCGGGAATGTATGGATATGAGGCCCCCAATCTGTTTCTCTGACACGAAAGACCCGACCCATGGACCTTGCAATGCCCCAAACTTCGCCCCGCTTCTGGAACCGCATGGCGCGGCGCTATAGCCGGATGAGCATCCCCGATCAGTCCGCCTATGAGCATAAGCTCAAGGTCACCCAAAGCTACCTCACTCCGGAGATGTCCGTGCTGGAGATCGGCTGCGGCACCGGCGGCACCGCGCGGCTGCACGCGCCCCATGTGCGCCGGTACCGCGCGACGGATTTCGCGCCCGCAATGATCGAGATCGCCCGGGAGCGGGACGCCGAGGCGCCGCAGGACAATCTGCGGTTCGATGTGGCGGCGGTCGAGGACATCCCGCCCTCAGAGGGGCCGTATGATGCGGTTCTGGCGATGTCGCTGCTGCATCTGGTGGCCGACCTGCCGGACGTGCTGCGCCGGGTGCATAGCCTCTTGGCGCCGGGCGGTTTGCTGGTGACGAGCACGGTCTGCCTTGCGGAATTCCCGTGGTACCTGCGCGCGGTCGTCACCGTGGGCCGCACGCTCCGGGTGTTCCCGCCGATCCGCAAGCTCAGCGAGGCCGAATTGCGCGCGGCGCTGACCGCTGCGGGGTTCGAGATCGACTATGCGTGGGTCCCCGGCCCCCGATCGGCGCGCTTTATCGTGGCGCGCAAAGGGTGACACGGCAGGCGGGATTGCCCGGGTGAGGCGGCGTTGCGCCGGCTATTCACTCGTGGCTGCGGCGGTGGCGGCGAGCCATTCGGTCAGCTGCGTGAGTTGCCCGGTCAGCCAGAAGCGCGCATTGTCCACGGCTGAAACATAGCTCTCCAGCGCCGGACCTGCCTCCGGCGCCGACGCGGTGATTTGCGGCGCGAAGACGTAAAGCAGGGCCCCGATCGACACCAGCGCGACAGACATCACGAAGCCGCGCCGGAAGCTGCGTTTCTGGCGGCCGCGCAACGGAGCGTCCGGGGCCGGGTCGCCGCCGGCGGCATCGCGGTCTCCGGTGGAGCGCAGGGTCGAGTTGATCTCTTCGATATCGGGCAGCAATTCGCGGCGCGAGGTCGGCTCGCGCAGCGGGTTCGGCTGTTCTGGCGGTTTTGGAGCTGGGCGAGGTTCCTGCCGCGCGGGCTGCGGCGCGGCGGGCGGCTCAGGGGGTGCGCTCGGTGTCGGGGGCGGTGCGGGTCCGAGGTTGAGATCGGTCTGCACTTCGAGGCCTTGCGACGCGCGGGCGGCCTGCTCACGCGCTGCCTCCTCGCGCAGGATCTCGGCGACGCCGGGATCGAGATCGCGCCGCCGTGCCCGGCGCTCGGCGGCCGGT
>CBFHJA010000052.1:0-28361 GCA_965656085.1 uncultured Aliishimia sp.
TTTCTCAGCCGCCGCCGCAAACAGGATGCGCCCGCCGTCAGCGCGCCCACAGCCCCGTCCGACCCCGCGGCAGAGGCCGCGAACGAGCGCGCTGCCGCCCGCGCCGCGCGGGTCTCCGAGCAGGAACGGCTGACCGTCTTCGGAGCGCGCAAGGCAAACAGTGGCGAGGCCGTCGTCGCTGGCAAGCCGCGCTATCTTGGCCTGATGCTGACCGCAGCCTTGCTGATTTTCCTTGCCGGCGTGGCTGTGTGGGCGGCGCTGTTTCTGGAAGACGGGGTTGCGCGGCTCTTCGGTCCAACCGCCGATGACGCCGCGATCGAGGCGGCGGAAATCGAAGTTGAGCCCGCGTTGGAGCCCGAACTGGAGCCCGAGCCGGACGCCGCGCCGGACAGGCAGGCGACGGCATCGCTGGACCTCGATCCGTTTCTGGAGACCGCCCCCGCGCCGCGCGTGCTGCAACCCGAGCCCGCCCCCGCGAGTCCCGCCTTCACTGCGGATGCCGCGCAAGAATTCTATGCGGTCAGCGGGATCTGGACCCTGCCGCCAAAGGTGCCGGCGGCGCCGCGCATCGTGCCTCTCGACAATCTCTATCAAAGCTCGCTCAATCCGAATGTCCCGTCACTCGACGCGGTCGCACTCCCCCGCCTGCCCGATCACACAACCGAGGACACCCTTCCGCCGCAGGTCTCCCCACCGCCGCGCGGCAGCCGGTTCACCTATGACTCGCGCGGGCTGATCGTGCCCACGCCCGAGGGTGCCTTGTCCCCCGATGGGTTCACCGTCTTTTCCGGCAGCCCGCCCGAGGTCCCGCCACTCCGCCCTGAACCGCCGGAGCCGAACGCACGCGACTCGGCTCCGGCGGTGGACCCTGCGTTGGCCGCCGCCCCGCCGCGCACCCGGCCAGACGGCCTTGTCGAGCAGGCCGAGCGCCGCACGCTGGGGGGCATCACACGCTCTGAACTCGCAGGCCTGCGCCCGCGCGTCCGGCCAGACACCGAAAAGGCCGCCGAGGAGGCCGACGAGACCCCCACCGAGAACGCAACCGCGCAATCGCTGCGCCCCGACACGCGCCCGCGTGACTTCGCGCAGACCGTCGCGCAGGCACAGGAGCAATTGCAAAGCGCCCCGCCCGCGCAGGAGCAAACCGCAACAGCCCCAGCCGCCGCACCCCGGACCGTCGCTCCGCAGGTGCCAACCCGTACATCGGTGGCGCGCGAGGCCACGGTGCGCCGCGCGATCAACCTGCGGCGCGTCAACCTGATGGGGGTCTATGGCAAACCGTCGGACCGGAGCGCGCTGGTGCGGCTCGCCAATGGGCGCTACCGCAAGGTGCAGGTCGGCGACCGGCTCGATGGTGGCCGGGTCTCGGCGATTGGCGAAAGCGAGTTGCGCTATCAGAAGAACGGGCGGAACATCTCGCTGAAGATGCCCCGCTCCTGACCGCGTTCAGCCGTCCGACACCCCGGCTTCGGCGAAGGTCGACATGCCCGAATGACAGGCCAGCGCGCCCTTGAGCACACCCATGGCCAGCGCCCCGCCGGACCCCTCGCCAAGCCGCAGGCCCAGCGACAAAAGCGGCGTCTTGCCGAGCCGGCGCAGCAACGCGGGATGCCCGCCTTCGGCACTTTCATGCCCCGCCACCGCATGATCAAGCGCGCCGGGCTGCGCCGCCTCCAGACAGGCCGCCGCCGCGCAGCAGATGAAGCCGTCGAGGATCACCGGGATGCGCAGGGTGCGCGCGCGCAGGATCGCGCCCGCCATGGCCGCGATCTCCCGGCCGCCGAGCCGGCGCAGGGTCTCCAACCCATCGCCCTGCCCGCCATGCAGCGCCGCGCCGCGCGCCACCACCTCGGTCTTGAGGTCGAACGCTGCGCCGCGCACGCCGGTGCCCGCACCGGTCCAGTCCTCCGCCTGCCCGCCATAGAGCGCAAGGCAGAGCGCCGCCGCCGAGGTGGTGTTGGCGATGCCCATCTCGCCGGTGACCAGCAGATCGGCCCCCGGATCGACCGCGTCCCAGCCCGCACCGAAGGCCGCGCAGAACGCCGCCGCGTCCATCGCCGGGGCAGTGGTGAAATCCGCCGTCGGCGTGTCGAGATCGAGCGCCGCGACCGAAAGCTGCGCCCCGAAAGCCTTGCACAGCTGGTTGATCGCCGCGCCGCCCGCCTCGAAATTCAGCACCATCTGCGCGGTGACCTCCGCCGGGAAGGCCGACACGCCCTGCGCCGCAACCCCGTGATTGCCCGCGAAGATCAGAACATGCGGTGCACGCAACACCGGGCGCGGGTCGGCGCGCCAGCCGGCATACCAGATCGCAAGGTCCTCAAGACGCCCCAGCGCGCCCGGCGGCTTGGTCAACTGCCCGTTGCGTGCCGTGGCACCCGCTATCGCGTCGTCATCCGGGTCCGGCAGGTCTGACAACGCTGCGCGGATGGCGTCCATACTCGTAAACTCGGCCATTGTGCATCTCTCACTGTAGAAATCCCGATCCGTCCCTGCTGACCCATTGGCAGCGCGGCAGCAAGACGGCACAAACACGCGCATGGAAGAAAATGCCAAAGCGCGGCTGCTCGCCGCATCCGATCCATTGGTCGCCGCCGTGCTCCTGACGCGGCTGCCATTGCCGCGCATGGGTGACGCGGCCTTTGCGCGCGCCGCGCGGGCCGGGTGGTGCTACCCGCTGGTGGGCGCAGCGCTCGCCGGGCTTGCGGGTCTGGTCTGGTGGCTCTGCGGTCTGTTTGCGCTGCCGGTGCCCGTGCAGGCCGGGATCACGCTCGCCGCCCTCACGGTGATGACCGGCGCGCTGCATGAGGACGGGCTGGCCGATACGGCGGACGGGCTGTGGGGCGGTCAGGCCCCGGTGCGGCGGCTGGAGATCATGAAGGACAGCCGGATCGGCAGCTACGGGGTTCTGGCCCTCGTCTTCGGCAGCGGCTTGCGATGGGCGGCGCTGGCGGCGGCGGGGCCTTGGGCGCTGCTGGCCGCCGCGAGCCTGTCGCGTGCGGTCCTGCCCGGGATGATGACCGCTCTGCCTTTCGCGCGGCAGAGCGGGCTGGCGCAGTCCATTGGCGCGCCGCCTCGTGCAACGGCCGGGTTGGCGCTTGGCCTCGGGGCCCTGATCGCGCTCTGGATCGCGGGCCCCGGCCCCGGCCTGCTCTGCGTTCTGGGCGCTGTGGCGGCGGCGGCGCTGGTCGGCTGGGTCGCGCTCCGCAAGATCGGCGGGATCACCGGCGATATCTGCGGCGCGGCGCAGCAGGTCGTGGAATTGCTGGTGTTGCTGCTTCTGATCGGCTGACGCCCTGCAGAACGCAAGACCCCGGCCATAGGGCCGGGGCCGCATCATGCGTTCTGATGGGGACGATCAGGCGGCGCGGCTGGTCAGAACCTCGTCCACGACGCGCGCGGCCTCGATCTCGTCGCCGCCATCAACAGCGGCCACTTCGCGGGTCAGGCGTTCGAGAGCCGCTTCATAAAGCTGACGCTCCGAGTAGCTTTGCTCGCGCTGATCGTCGTTGCGGTGCAGGTCGCGGACGACTTCCGCGATGGCGATCAAATCGCCGGAATTGATCTTCTGCTCGTATTCCTGCGCCCGGCGGGACCACATGGCGCGCTTGACCTTGGCCTTACCTTTGAGCGTCTTCATCGCCTGACTGATGACGTCGGGGCTCGACAGCGCGCGCATGCCCACTTCGGTGGCCTTGTGGGTCGGCACGGAGAGTTTCATCTTGTCCTTCTCGAAGGACACGACGAAGACTTCGAGCTTGAACCCGGCGACCTCCTGCTCTTCGATCGACATGATCTGGCCAACACCATGGGCGGGGTAAACAACATATTCATTCGGACGGAAGTCGAGCTTTTTCGACTTGGGCATGTTTTTCGTTCCTTTACTTTCCGGCGCGACGCCGGGCGGTTTATCGCGTCAAACCGAACCGAACCGGCCCGGGAGGGGGCCGCTTGAGATCGGTGTGCCGCATGTCAGTGTCAAGATACCGTCGACCGTGCTCAGGTTGGGCCGTCTGCACCACGACCCCACCGCGACGGTGGATTTTCCTTTGAACGTCTCTCTTTGATCAGGCGCTCTGCGCATTTGTAACAGCTACGTATCACAAAATGGGCGATTCTGAAAGGTATCAGAGGCTAAACCTCTGTTAAGCCGGGCATTTCAAGAGCAGTTCCGTAACGTCACCCACCCTCGCCGGGCGCTTCGGAGAAGTATTTTTCCAGTTTTCCGGTCTCGCCATCCCGCTCTTCGGCGTCGGGCAGCGGGTCTTTCTTGGTGATGATCACCGGCCACAGCTCGGAATACTTGCGGTTGAACTCCACCCATTTCTCCATATCCGGCTCGGTGTCCGGACGGATCGCATCAGCGGGACATTCGGGCTCGCACACGCCGCAATCGATGCACTCATCGGGGTGAATTACCAGCATGTTCTCGCCCTCGTAAAAGCAATCCACCGGGCAGACTTCCACGCAATCGGTGTATTTGCAGGCGATGCAACTGTCGTTGACGATATAGGTCATGAGGCCTCGGATATCGGGAGAAACACTGTCAGATTTCTGGTACACTCACCCCCCGGATCATTCAAGATCAATCGGGCAAGCTGCGGCTCAATCGCTCAGGTCACGCCGCGTCTGGTCGAGCTTGCGGCGGTCCTTGCCCGTCGGGCGGCCCTTGCCCTCGAAACCGGGGTTGTGATCGGCGGGATCGCGGGGTTTGGGCGGGTCGAGATCGGTATAGAGCGCTTGCGCCTCGGGGGCCGGTCCGCGCCGCTCGGCCAGCGCCTCTATGCGGATCACCCGGATCACCCGGCCCTGCGGGAAGGTCAGCACATCGCCGGGCGCCACCGCGCTCGCCGGTTTGTGCAGCTTCTCGCCATTGAGCCGGACATGCCCGGCACTGACCTGCGCCGAGGCCAGCGAGCGGGTCTTGAAGAAGCGCGCATACCAGAGCCACTTGTCGACGCGCAGGCGTTCGGCCAAGGCTTACTTCGACGTCTTCAGCGCCGCGAGGGCGGCAAAGGGGCTGTCGGGGTCCATGGGCTTTTCCTTGCGCGGAGGGCGCGCCTCGAACTTGCGCCCGCCCTGCGGTTTGCCGCCATCCTTGCCGCGCCCTTTGCCTTTCGGCCCGCCCGGCTTGCCGGCCTGCTGCGCCCGCTTGCCCTTGCCGCGACCTTCGCCCCGGCCCTCTCCTTGCGCCCCGCCACGCCGTGCACCGCCCCCAAAGCCGCCCCAGCGGAAGGTGAAAAACACCTCGGTCTCCGGTTCCGCCGCCGCGCTTTCGCCCGGCGTCTCGCCCGGCACTTCCACAGGCGGTGTCGCAGGTGTTTCGGTCGGAGTTTCGACCGGGGTTTCTGCGGGTGGTTCAGCCGGGGTTTCGGAGGGCGGTGTGGCTGGCGTCTCGGAGGGCGCGTCGCCCGGTACCTCGGTCGGAACCTCGTCCGGCGTGCCCTGAGCCGCAGCGGCCTCCTGAGCCGCCTCCACAGCAGGCTCGGGCGCGGCTTTCACCTTCACCCGTTCGCCCTTTTCGGCCTTGTAGCCCAGCCCCTGCATCAGGTCCGCGAATTGCTCCAGCGTCATGCCAGTGATCGACAGCATATCCGGCTTGGCCTCGAAACCGCCCCGCGTGTCCTCGGCACGGAGCATATCGGCAAGGCGTTCCAGCATGTCGATGCGGATCGCGCGGCTGCCCGCGATGCGGTAGCCCGCCATCGTATCCGCGCCGGGCACGGTGCCGTCGACCACCGGGATCGTGACCAGACCCGGCGGGGGCGATTCGGGGAAGATATCCAGCCCCTGCGCCAGCGACCACAGCACCAGTCGCAGGCGTGTGGGCGCGGGCTTGAGCAGGAGCGGCATGAAGATGGTGAACTGCCCGAAGCGCACGCCATGCTTGCGCAGCAGCGCGCGGGCGTCCTGATCCAGCGCCTTCACGTCATTTGCGACCTGCGCGCGGGGCAGGATGCCGAAGCCTTCGGTGAGTTGGAAGGCGAAACCCTTGGCAAGCCCCGTGAGCGCCTCGTCGCGCTGCATCGCCATCATCGGCTCGAAGAGCGCGGCGATCTTGCGGTCGATGAAATGCTGCAGACGCCGCTGGACCTTCTCGGCGACCTCGGGGCCGGCCACATCATCCACGAATACCGACACTTGCGGCTTGAGCGGCTCGGAGCCAGCGACCAGTTTGCCAACCGCCGACTTGCCCCAGATCAGGCCGCCCTGCTCGGTGAAGTCGATCTCGGTATCGGGCGCATTGTAGAAGCGATCGGCGCGCAGGTGGAAATGCGGCGCGAGGGCTTGCAGGGACGCGGTCTTGATGGTTTTCGCCTCGGCCCCGGCGGCGCTGGCATCTTGAGTGAAACGGAAGCCCTCGAGCTTGCCGACAAATTCGCCTTCGACGCTCACGTCCCCGGTATCGCTTACTTCGGCCACCATGGCCTCCTTCTGTCCTAGCCGGCGAAGCAAGACAGATGTCCGCCGGTCTACAAATTTTTCCATCAGGCGCTGGTGCAGCGCATCCGACAAGCGGTCTTCTACAGCCCGCGTGGCGTCGCGCCAATGAGAATCATCACCCGTCCAGCCCTTGCGCTGTGCCACATATGTCCATGTGCGGATAAACGCCAATCGTTTCGCAATTGTGTCAATATCACCATTTACGTTGTCGATCCGGGCCACCTGCCGCTGGAGCCATGCGTCCGGCAATTGCCCCGTCTCGTGCAAATGCCCGAAGACCACCGAGAGCAGATCGCCATGTTCGGCATGGCTGATCCCGCGGAAATCCGGCACGCGGCACACATCCCACAGGAGTTTGACCGAGCGTGCATCGGTGCAACGGGCGGACACTTCGGCCTCTTGCGATAAGGCCTTGAGGGCAATCAGATCATCCGCATCGCGGGCCTTGGTCAACATCTCGTGCTCCGGTGCGCGCTCCAACGCGCCAATCAGCCGATCTATAGAGCCAAATTCCAGCGCCGCGTTGCGATAGATCAAGCGTTTGAGCGGCGTGAAGCGGTGTTCCATGATCGCAAGCGCCACCCCTTCGTCGAGCGGCGGCGCGTCCCCGGTGGTTCCGAAGGTCCCGTTGCGCTGCCCGCGCCCCGCCCGTCCGGCGATCTGGGCAAGCTCATTGGGCGCCAGCGGGCGCATCCGCCGTCCGTCGAACTTGCTCAGCGCGGAAAACGCCACATGGTTCACGTCGAGATTGAGCCCCATGCCGATCGCATCCGTGGCCACGAGGTAATCCACCTCGCCCGCCTGATACATCGCCACCTGCGCGTTGCGGGTGCGCGGGCTGAGCGCGCCCATCACCACCGCCGCCCCGCCCTTCTGGCGCTTGAGCAGCTCGGCGAGCGCGTAGACATTATCCACCGAGAAGCCGACGATGGCCGAACGCGCGGGCATCCGCGACGTCTTCTTGGAGCCCACATGCAGCAGCGTGGACATGCGCTCGCGCTGCATGAACTGCGCCTCGGGGATCAGCTCGCGGATCGGGCCACGCATCGTGTCCGAGCCCATGAACAGGGTCTCGTGCAGACCCCGCGCGCGCAGGAGGCGGTCGGTGAAGACATGGCCGCGCTCGGGATCGGCGCAAAGCTGGATTTCGTCCACCGCGAGGAAATCCGCGCCCATGCCCTCGGGCATCGCCTCGACCGTGCACACCCAATACTGCGCGCGCGGCGGGACGATTCGCTCCTCGCCGGTGACCAGCGCCACCACCGAGGGGCCGCGCAGCTCGACGCAGCGGTCATAGACCTCCCGCGCCAGCAGGCGCAGCGGCAGGCCGATCACCCCGGTGCGATGGGCCAGCATGCGCTCGATGGCGTAGGTGGTCTTGCCGGTGTTCGTCGGCCCCAGAACGGCGACGATGCGGCTCGGAGCGGTCACAGTGCGGCCCTGTCCCTGTCTTTACAATTCGCGCCCGATGCCTTGGCGTTTCAGGCTGTCCAAGGCCTCCTTGGCCTCTTCGTGATGCGGGTTCAAGTCCAACACGGCGCGAAACGCCCGGTCGGCATTCGCATATTGCTCGAATTCCAGAAACAGGGCGCCAAGTCCGAAAATCGCATGGTAGTGAGCGGGGTTTAGCGCAACGGCCCGGCCCAACGCATCCAGCGTCGGCCCGTAAAGTTCGGCCTCGAAATAGGCACGCGCGAGCGCGTGCCAGCCCTCTGCGAAATCCGGCGCGTGATCTGTCAGCGCGGTGAAATGCTCGATGGCCGCGGTCACATCGCCCTCTTCGAGCGCCTTGCGTCCGCGCCGCAAGAGCAAATCCATCGACGCCGAGCCCGATTTCGACCACTCAGAGCGCAGATTGCTGTCGATCCGCCGCGCTTGCTCAGGCGTTGCGCTCTGCAATTGGCCCAACAATTCGGCGGCGCGGCTCTCGGCGGCCTGCAAAGGTACGGAAAACCCGACCACAGCGAAGATTGCCGCGACGATAATGTGGAAGTACGTTCGTATGATGCCCATAATCATCAAAGTATCATTGGGACCGTGTAAATCCAGTGTACAGGCATAAATCTGATGTGAAAGGCATACCTCACCATGAGCGATATTCTCGACCAGGCCGTTTCGGCGCTGAATGACAAGCTGGGCGGCGCGGAATTTGGCGGCTCGGCCAAGTTCGACATCGAAGGCGAAGGCGCTGTGATCATCGACGGGTCCGGCGCCCGCGTGTCCGACGATCCGGCCGACGTGACCCTGACGGCGGACGTGGACACCTTCCAAGGCATCATGAACGGCGACACGAACCCCACCTCCGCCTTCATGACCGGCAAGCTGAAGGTCGATGGCGATATGGGACTTGCGATGAAGCTCGCCTCGGTCATGGCCTGACCGCCGCTGCCTCCCATCCCGGAAGGATATTTGCATGTGCGAGGGAACGCCAAATGGATCTCACTGACGCACCGTTCCTGACCGACATCTGGCCGGGTCCGGCGGATGGGCGCGCGTGGTGGGTGCGGGCACCTGACGGGGTGCGTCTGCGGCTTGCCGCCTGGGGGCTGGGTGCGCCCAAGGGCACCGTGTTCGTTCTGCCCGGGCGCACCGAGTATGTGGAGAAATATGCCGTATCGGCGCAAGAACTTGCAGATCGGGGCTATGCCACGATCTCCATCGACTGGCGCGGGCAGGGCCTTGCGGACCGCTTCCTGCCCGACCGGCGCATCGGCCATGTCGGACGCTTTGGCGACTACCAGACCGACCTCGCGGCGATGGTGCGGCTGGCGCAAAACCTCGACCTGCCCCGGCCTTACTTTCTGCTCGGTCATTCCATGGGGGGCTGTATCGGTCTGCGCGCCATGCTGGACGGCTTCGATGTGCGGGCGGCGGCCTTCACCGGGCCGATGTGGGGCATCACGATCGCCCCGCATATGGTCGTTCCGGCGTGGGTTCTCTCCTATGCCATGCCCGCCCTCGGGCGCCACAACTCGATCCCGCCGGGGCGCAACATCAACCCCTATGTGCTGATCGAGCCGTTCGAAGACAACATGCTCACCAAGGACCGGCCCATGTGGGACATGATGGTCGATCACCTCAAGACCGAGCCCGATCTCGGCCTCGGCGCGCCGAGCTATCAATGGCTGCGCGAGGCTTTGCTGGAATGCCTTGCGCTCTCCCGCCTGCCCGCACCGCCGCAACCGGCGGTGTCCTATCTCGGCACAGATGAACGGATCGTGCATGTCGGACGGATCGAAGACCGCATGAGCGGTTGGCCGAACGGGCGTCTGGAGATCGTTGCGGGCGGCGAGCATGAGGTGCTGATGGAGGGGCCGGAGATCCGTGGCCGGGTGTTCGACGACATGGTGGCGCATTTCGACGCCGCCTGACCCCGGGGCTGGTCTGCAGCGCCGGGGCTGCTAGCTTTCATCCATGCCCCGCGACCCGCTCCTGACGTTCCGCCCTGAGGGTATCTATTGCCCCCGCGCCGACATCCATATCGACCCGTGGCGCCCGGTGCCGCGCGCGCTGATCACCCATGGCCATGCCGACCATGCCCGCGCCGGGCACGGGCAGTACCTGTGCACCGATATCGCGGCCCCGGTCATGCGGCACCGGTTGGGCGATATCGACCTGCAAACAGTGCGCTATGGCGAAAAGCTCACGTTGAACGGGGTCGAGATCAGCTTTCACCCCGCAGGCCATGTGCCGGGATCGGCGCAGATCCGCATCGCCCATCGCGGCGAGGTCTGGGTGGTCTCCGGCGACTACAAGCTTGAAGATGACGGGCTGTCGACGCCCTTCGAGCCGGTGCGCTGCACGCATTTCATCACCGAATCCACCTTTGGACTGCCGGTGTTCCGCTGGCAACCGCAGGCCGAGGTGGCCGCGCAGATCAACGCGTGGTGGCGGGGGTGCGCGGCAGAAGGAAAGACCGCGATGCTGGGCGCCTATTCCCTCGGCAAGGCGCAACGGTTGATGTCTTTGCTCGAACCCGTGGGCCCGATCCTCACCCATGGCGCGGTGGAGGGCACGAACAAAGTGATGCGTGCACAAGGGCTTGGCTTGCCGGACACGGTGCAGGTGACTGCGCAGACCGATGTCAAAGCCTATCCCGGCGCGCTCGTGATCGCGCCGCCCTCCGCCCTAGGCGCCTCTTGGGCGCGCAAGTTCGGCGCGCGCGAGACCGGCTTTGCTTCGGGCTGGATGGCCCTGCGCGGCATCCGGCGCCGGCGCGCGGGCGACCGCGGTTTCGTGATTTCGGACCATGCCGACTGGTCCGGCCTGTTGAGGGCCATCGCCGAGACCAGCGCCGAAAACGTCTATGTGACACATGGATACACAGAGATCTTCGCGCGCTACCTGACCGAACAGGGCCTCAACGCGCAGGTGCTCGAAACCGAGTTCGGCGGCGACGAAGGCGAAGAAGACGAGGCGGCCGCATGAAGGATTTCGCCGCGCTGTTCCACACACTCGATCAGACCACGAAAACGACACTCAAAGTCAATGCCTTGGCGGGCTATCTTCAAGCAGCCTCTGAGGCGGACAGGCTCTGGACGCTGGCGCTGTTCACCGGACGGCGTCCGAAACGAGCCGTGACGACGACCAAGCTGCGCGAATGGGCCGCCGAAGAGGCCGGGGTGCCGCTTTGGCTCTTCGAGGAAAGCTATCCGATCGTCGGCGATCTTGCGGAAACGATCGCGCTGATCCTGCCGCGCTCGGACTTATCCACAGATCGCGGATTATCGCATTGGATCAAACACCTCCGCGACCTGTCTGATGTGGACGACTCCGCGCGCAAAGCAGCCATCCGCGCCGCCTGGGCCGAGCTTGACACCACGCAGCGCTTCTTGCTGAACAAGTTGCTGACCGGCGGGTTTCGCATCGGCGTGAGCCAGAAACTGATGACACGCGCACTGGCGAAGGCGACCGGTAAGCCCGAGGCGGAACTGGCGCATCGCTTGATGGGCACATGGACACCCGACGACACGACCTGGCACGATCTGATCGAAGCCGAGGATGCCGGTGCAAACGCCTCGCGCCCCTATCCGTTCTACCTCGCCTACGGGCTGGAGGACGGCCCCGAAAGTCTCGGCGCTCCTGAAGACTGGCACGCGGAGTGGAAATGGGACGGGATTCGCGGCCAACTGATCGTACGGCAGGGCGCGCATTACACGTGGTCGCGTGGCGAGGAACTCATGACAGACCGGTTCCCGGAATTCGCCCGCGCCGTGGACTTTCTGCCCGGCGGCACGGTGCTCGACGGAGAGGTCCTCGCGTGGAAAGACGGCACGCCGCTGCCCTTCAATGCGCTGCAAAAACGGATCGGGCGCAAGACGGTGCCGAAGAAGCTGCTGCAAGACGCCCCGGTGATCCTCTATGCCTACGATTTGCTCGAAGAGGGCGGGGCAGATCTGCGCGGTGCACCGTTTGCCGAGCGGCGCGCCCGGCTGACGGCGCTTCGTAAGAGCTTGCCCGATGACGCGCCAATCCGTCTGTCGCCGCAAATCCCCTTTCAAACATGGGACGCCTTGGCGCAAGTCCGGGCCACGGCGCGGGATCATCAAGCCGAGGGGATCATGCTCAAACGCGCGGCCAGCCCCTATCTTGCGGGCCGCAAAAAGGGCGATTGGTGGAAATGGAAGCTCGACCCGCTGATGATCGACGCGGTGATGATCTACGCGCAGTCGGGCCACGGGCGGCGCGCGAACCTGTTCACCGATTTCACCTTCGCGGTCTGGAACGGCAATGAGCTCGTGCCCTTCACAAAAGCCTATTCCGGCCTCACCGATGCCGAGTTCCGCGAAATTTCCGCATGGGTGCGCAAGAATACCCTGCAACGCTTCGGCCCCGTGCGTCAGGTGACGCCCGCGCATGTGTTCGAGATCGCCTTCGAGGGCATACAGGAAAGCCCGCGCCACAAATCCGGCGTCGCGTTACGGTTTCCACGCATGTCGCGCTGGCGCAGAGACAAACCGCTGGCCGAGGCGAACACGCTGGCAGATCTGAAGGACATGCTGGCAACCTATGGCTGATCGCAGGCGCCACCGCCTGCCCATGCAACTTTGCCCGCCCGGCACGACGCCTTTTCGGCTGACCCGGTTGCCCTGATCGGCGCAAGGGCCTAGCTATTCACCAACTGACTTGATGAGGTTTTCCCATGCTCCACCTTCCCTTTCCCGTCCGCGATGCCAATGCGTCCTCCGGAGGCCGTGACCTTGGCGACCTGCCGGAATGGAATCTCGATGACTTGTACACAGGGGAAGACGCGCCCGAGTTGGCCCGGGATCTTGACTGGCTCGAACAAGAATGCGCGGATTTTGCACGGGACTATGAAGGAAACTTGTCGGATCTGAACTCTGAGCAGCTTTTAACCTGCGTGCACCGCAACGAGAAGATCAACAACATCGCCGGGCGGATCATGTCCTTTGCCGGGCTGCGCTATTACCAGCAGACCACCGACGCCGGGCGGGCCAAGTTCATGTCCGACTGCCAGGAGAAGATCACGAATGTCACCACACCTCTGGTGTTTTTCACACTTGAGCTGAACCGGCTCGAAGATGCGCATCTCGCTGGCCTTCTGGACCAAAATACCGATCTCGCGCGCTACAAGCCCGTGTTCGACCGCATCCGCGCGATGAAACCGCACCAACTATCGGACGAAATGGAGAAATTCCTGCACGATCTGGGCGTTGTGGGCGATGCATGGGAGCGGCTGTTCGACGAGACCATCGCCGGGCTCAGTTTTCAGGTCGATGGCGAAGAATTGACCATCGAAGGCACGCTGAACCTGCTGACCGAGCAGGACCGTGCCAAGCGGCAGGCCGCGTCGGAGGAGCTCGCGCGGGTCTTTCAAGACAACATCCGGACCTTCGCCCGCGTGCACAATACGCAAACCAAGGAGAAGGAAGTTCTCGATCGCTGGCGCAAAATGCCCTCTCCGCAACACGGCCGGCACCTGTCCAACGACGTGGAGCCCGAAGTGGTCGAAGCCCTGCGCAACGCGGTTGTCGCGGCCTATCCCAAGCTCTCGCACCGCTATTACGAGCTCAAGCGCAAATGGCTTGGCCTTGATCGCATGCAGGTCTGGGACCGCAACGCCCCGCTGCCTATGGAGGACACCCGTATCGTCGGCTGGGATGAGGCGCAGAAGACCGTGATGGACGCCTATACCGCGTTCGATCCGCGCATGGGCGAGATCGCCGCGCCGTTCTTTTCGAAGGGCTGGATCGACGCGCCGGTGAAGCCCGGCAAAGCCCCCGGCGCTTTCGCGCATCCCACCGTCACCAACGTGCACCCCTATGTGATGCTGAACTATCTCGGCAAACCGCGCGATGTGATGACCCTCGCGCATGAGCTTGGCCATGGGGTGCATCAGGTATTGGCAGCAGATCAGGGCGAGATGCTCTCCTCCACACCGCTGACACTGGCTGAAACCGCGTCGGTCTTCGGCGAAATGCTCACGTTCCGCAAGATGCTCGACGGGGCGACGGACATGCAGCAGCGCAAGGTGATGCTGGCGGGCAAGGTCGAGGACATGATCAACACGGTCGTGCGCCAGATCGCGTTTTACGATTTCGAGTGCAAGCTCCACGACGCACGGCGCGGCGGCGAGCTGACCCCGGAGGATATCGGCGCGCTTTGGATGTCGGTGCAGGGCGAGAGCCTCGGCCCTGCCTTCGATTTCATGCCCGGCTACGAGACCTTCTGGGCCTATATCCCGCACTTCGTGCACTCACCCTTCTATGTCTATGCCTACGCGTTCGGTGACGGGTTGGTGAACGCGCTCTACAAGGTCTACGAAGAGGGCGCGGAGGGTTTCGAGGACAAGTATTTCGACATGCTGAAGGCGGGGGGCTCCAAACACCACAAAGAGCTTTTGGCACCCTTCGGCCTCGACGCCTCCGATCCTGCGTTCTGGGACAAGGGCCTGAGCATGATCTCGGACTTCATCGACGAGTTGGAGGCGATGGAGGAGTGATCTGATCGCCTATCCCTTGCGTGACGAAACGCATGCGACACATACGACGCGCGGCCAGCGCGCAAGCGCCAAGGTTCTGAACGCGTCCCTTGGATGGACCGCGATTGCGTCATAGGTGCTGCGTTTCGTCAACACCCGGTCTGCCCGCACGTGCGGCACATTCGTCCTGTTTCAATCTCAATGCGTTGTTGCTTCAGCCTTTAATTCGCAAGCTTACTTCTTGGACCAGCAATTTAATTCGCCCAAAATTGTCCGCAAAGCCATTCGGCTAAGCGGTTCGTTTCATTTCCTCTATCGCTCCTATTGCACTATTCGCATTGGATTGAAGGTCAAATGCTGAAACAGATTCTGTCAGTTCGGCCGAAACATCCTTCAGCGATTGAATGGCAGCCTCAGTTTCTGAAAATATGACCGAATTGTTCTGTGTGTCCGCATCCAGATCACTCGTCGCTTTCGAGATTGCGCTGATACCGCTTGATGTCTTGTCTGTTGCGATCACGATATCTTCCAGTTGGGAAGAGGCATCGGCTACGGCGGATACGATTCCACTCAAGGCTTCGCCCGAGGCATTCACCAGATCGACACCACGGCTAACATGACAAGCAGACGTCTTGGTGAGTTCGGCTATTTCCTGCGCCGCGTCTGAGGATCGCTTGGCCAGTTCGCGCACCTCGGTTGCGACTACGGCAAAACCACGTCCCTTCTCACCGGCGCGCGCCGCTTCGACGCCTGCATTCAGGGCCAGCAAATTTGTCTGAAAGGCAATGTCATCAATCAATTTCAATACCTTGCCGACTTCATCGGAAGACGACTTGATTTCATTCATTGCTTCTACGGTTTGAGCAACGATTTTATTGCCTGACATGGCCATTTCTTCAACAGACTTCACCGCGCTGCCCGCTGTTTTTGCGGACTCCGCTGCAGTCCCTATCGACTTCGTCATTTGGGCAAGATCACGGGCAGATTGTGCAAGCGAGGCTGCATTTTTCTGGGATCGGCGACTAAGATCCTGCGACGCTCCAGCAATGTTGTGAGACGCGTTGTCAAGGCGAACAGAGGAGCCTGAAATATCACAAAGGGTTTTTGACAAGCTTTCTGTCGTATTGTTCATGGCGGCAGCAATTTCTGCAAACACGCCGTCAAAATCCTCCGGCATACGATGTGAAAGATCGCCAACTGCCAACCGGTCCAGAGCGTGCCGAACAGCGCCCAACCCAAGGTCGGCAGCTTTGCCAACTCTGTTCATTCCATCGCAAATCTCAGCAAAGACGCCGTCTTTGTCCTCAATTCCCAAGCGTTTCGAAAAGTCGCCAGCGGCACAGGCTTCGACGACTTTGGCAATCTCTTCCGCCGCAAGGCGCTCTTTTGCGTGACGTTTCTCAGCTTCTTCCTTTTCTCTCTTGGCAATGGCAGTTTGTCGCGCAATTTCCTCTTTTTCCTTTTGGGCTTGGGTCGCTTCCAGCTCTCTTTGCCGCTCAGCAGCATCAGCTTCTGCTTTCTGCGCTTGCAACATCTTATCCCGAAACGCCATCACCGTTTCACGTAATTCCTCAATTTCAACAAGTTCCTTTCGCTCGGTTCGAATCCGAACATCGAGTTCACCGCGCGTCATGGAGTTCAGAATGCGTGACGTCGCTCCCAAAAGGCCCACGACGCGCGTACGGACCTGAAGGTAGACGACACACAGAACGGCCATGGTGGCGAACGCAAATGCAATACTTGCAATCGCCATAACCCATGCCGTGCGTTCGCGATCGTTCCAGTAAGTCTTGAGCGCCTCGCCGCTGTCCTGGGATAAATTCTCCATGGCGCCCAGAGCGGCGTTGGAAAGTTCGAAAAATTCCGGGAACGGCATATTGTAGTCAACCGCCGTGCCTGCACGCGCGGCATCCGATTTCGTCACAAGGTCGGTCAATACGGCAGCATAGTCGGTGAAATACAATTCTTCTGCGGCCGCAATATCCTCGGCAATCGTGTTCGGCATGCCCCTAACACGCAAAGTATTATTCTTCACCGACGCCCACGCAGCCTTTGCGCGTGCCCGGTCAAGGTTCATCTGACCGGCGTCAACCTGTCCGATCCGTTCCTTTTTGAGTGTCGCAATGGCAAAATACGTGCGTGCGCGTCCGCCGAATTCTCTGACTTCCCATGCGCCCAACTGCGTCGCTTGCAAAGCCCCCGCAACTGTCGAAGACACGTTCACTCTGTTGCGCAACAGCTGGGTCGCATTCTTCAATCCGACCACTTCGACCTTCAATTCAAAGGGCAAAGCATATGATCGCTTCTGATCCCGCTGAGCGCGACCGACACTCAACAAGTTGTCGATTTCCTGGCGCATCGCAGCAACCCGCTGCAGGCTGGCCTCGGTCTGCTGAATGTAAGTGTTTCGAACAGTGAGATAATCCGCGCTTCGGGCAATCCGGATCGCCGCTTGCAAGCCCTCGTCCGCCAGCTTGCGCTGCTGGTCTATTATCTTGCGAAAATCCGAAGGGATCGGCTCTTCGAACGCCAGGGCCACTTGGGTCACACTGCGTTCCAACGACATTGCGACTGTCGCGCTCATGGCCGTGGTTTCGATATCGACCAATACCGCGGCCCGGCGGACATCCTGCAATTCCCGGATGGACTGGACTGCCATCGTGCCACCAAGTGCCAGAAGCATGGTCCCGATGATGCCAAACCCGATCAGAATGAACTGTGACAGCCGCATGATGGCCTCTCGCCTTGCTCCGGCCCGCCACATACCCTCAGGAAATTAAGCAATGATTGATATCACGGTGCGCCCGGGCCCTCTTTGGCTGCCGAATTGCAAAGAGATCCGGGCCAACGGAAAACCGTGTGGACCTGCCGCAGGCGGCCCGGCAAGAGGGTGCGGGATCAGTCGCGATCGGCTCGGAGAAAGCCTCCGGTCATCAATCCAGATCGGTCCATGGCCACGGTTTGACCTCGCTCGCGCCGGTCTGGAAGCGGGCGGCCTTGGCGATCCAGATACCCAGATCGGTGCCGAACTCCGCGAGGCGTTCGTTTGGGGTGCCCGTGTTCACGAGCATGATCACGAACTGGATCACCGTCGCCACAGTCAGCACGGTCTGCGCGATGGAAAGCATGAACCAAATCAACAGCATATAGAGCAGGCGCGCGCCGAGCCCGTCCTTGGGCATCTTCGGCTGGTCTCCATGCAAGCGTCCCTCGATCTTGTCGTCGTCCATAGCGGCCTCCACATCCTGCGCCGCATTAACGCAAACTATCGGCCTGCGCGCAACGCTCTTCCGGTAGGTCGCGAGAGGTCCGTCAGAGCTTGCTGTGCGAGCCGTCGCAGAGCGGTGCCTTGCTGCTGTGTTTGCAGGCACAGAAGAACAGTTTGCCGGTCTTGGGGGCTTCGAATTTCATCGGGCTAAAGCTGCTGTCCTTGTGCGAGCCGTCGCAGAAGGGCTGCTTGCTGGACTGCCCGCAGGTGCACCAGAAATAGGTCTTGCCTTCCTCGACCTCGACGGGGATGGGCGCACGGCCTGCGATGTTTGGGGTGTCGGACATGGGCTGGCTCCTTTGCTGTCTCGGGCATAGATAGCAGGGTGCCGGACGGGGTAAAGCGCGGCGAAGGTTAACGCGGCGTGCGCAGGCGGGCGGCGGGAGAGGCCAAACTCCCCGAAACCCGGGTTAACGCCCTAAAAACAAGGTGTGGCAGCGGTATGGCGCGGCGTATGGCTGCGCGTATGGCACTTGTATGGCTCGTTATTGATTCGTTCGCGGGTTAAGGCACCGTGCGGTGCCCCTGTGTTAGCCTTTCGCGGTGGTGGTCCTCCCGGCAGCTTTTCTGCGAAAAGCGCCTGCCGGACTTCGCCCGCCGCTAAAGCGGCAGGCTGAGGCAAATTGCCAACCCTACGGCCCCCCGGCACCTGTTTTCGTTTGGTCAAAGATAGCCACGCCTGCCGCGGGGTGACGCCTACCGCGACGCGGGGCAGGCTGACGTGAACCTCTCCCACGCGCCAAAGGGGCGGTCCCCACCGCTCAGGCGGAGGCGAGCATGCCCTTTTCCTTCGCCAACTCACGCATCTTCTTTTGCAGTTTCTCGAAGGCGCGCACTTCGATCTGGCGGATCCGCTCGCGGCTGACATTGTATTGTCCGGACAGGTCTTCCAGCGTCACCGGCTGATCGGCCAGACGGCGCTGCGTGAGGATGTCTTTCTCGCGGTCATTGAGCACGTCGAGCGCCGCTGCCAGCAACTCGCGCCGGGCGTCGAGTTCGTCGCGGGCCTCGTAATCGGCGGCCTGATCGGCATCCTCGTCTTCCAGCCAATCCTGCCATTGCATCGTGCCCTCGCCCTCGGAGCCGACGGTGGCGTTCAGCGACGCATCGCCGCCGGACATGCGGCGGTTCATCGAGATCACCTCGGTCTCGGTCACGCCGAGATCGGTCGCGATCTGCTTGACGTTCTCGGGCCGCAAATCGCCTTCTTCCAGCGCGCCGATCTTGGCCTTGGCCTTGCGCAGGTTGAAAAAGAGCTTCTTTTGCGCCGAGGTGGTGCCGAGCTTCACCAGCGACCATGAGCGCAGGATATACTCCTGAATCGAGGCGCGAATCCACCACATGGCATAGGTCGCGAGGCGGAAGCCCTTTTCGGGATCGAAGCGTTTGACAGCCTGCATCAGGCCCACATTGGCCTCTGAGATCACCTCGGCCTGCGGCAGCCCGTAGCCGCGATAGCCCATGGCGATCTTGGCGGCGAGGCGCAGGTGCGATGTGACCATCTTGTGCGCGGCCTCGGTGTCCTGCTCCTCGACCCAGCGCTTGGCCAGCATGTACTCCTCTTCGGGTTCCAGAAGCGGGAACTTCCGGATTTCCTGCATGTATCGGTTCAGCCCGCCTTCCGGCGTCGGAGCTGGCAGATTGGCATAATTGGCCATGACATACTTCCCTCGTCTCATGCCGTATGTTTACGGCTTTAACATCCATATGGGCATTGCGGGCGCGCAGACAAGTGTTTGCGCCAAAATAACCGTTTTGCCATCGTCTCTAATATTATCGCTCCGCAAGCGTTCCGGTTCCAGACATATGTCAAAACGCTCACGCAGCCGTGCTTTGGCCCGTGAGCACCCTGACACTCAGGCCCGCGCCCGGAGCGCCTCCAGAAGCGCCGCGAAATCCTGCGGAAGTGGTGCCTCAAAGCGCAGCGCGGCACCGCTCACGGGATGGGTGAAGCCCAGAACCGCCGCATGGAGCGCCTGCCGCGCGAAGCCCGTCACAGCCGCCTGCCCCGCATCGCTCAACGCCCCTTTGGGCAGTTTGCGCGCACCGCCATAGACCGGATCGCCCACCAGCCCATGGCCCACATGGGCCATATGCACGCGGATCTGGTGCGTCCGGCCGGTCTCAAGGCGGCACTCCACGAGGCTCAGCACCGGAGGGGTGCCGAAGCGCTCCAGCAGCCGCGCGCTGGTCACCGCGTGGCGTCCACCCTCGAAACGCACCGCCTGCCGCTGCCGGTCCGTGCGGTGGCGCGCCAGCCCGGAGGTGATCTTGAGCACCTCGCCCCGCTCGAAATTCACCCCGCGCACCCCGCGCAGGCGCGGATCGGACGCCTCAGGCACCCCGTAGCACAGCGCCAGATACGTCCGCTCGGCGCTATGGGCGGCGAACTGCGCAGCCAGCCCGTGATGGGCCGCGTCGCTCTTGGCCACAACGAGCAGCCCGGACGTGTCCTTGTCGATCCGGTGCACGATGCCCGGGCGCGCGACGCCCCCCACCCCGCTCAGGCTGTCGCCGCAATGGGCCATCAGCGCATTGACCAGCGTGCCCGAGGGTGTGCCGGGCGCAGGATGCACGACCATCCCGGCGGGCTTGTTGACCACGATCAGATCGGCGTCCTCATGCACGATGTCGAGCGGGATCGCTTCGGGGCGGATATGGCTTTCGCTCGCCGCCTCCACCGTGATCGACACCGCGTCGCCTTCGGCCACTTTCGCCTTGGCGTCCGTGATCACCTGCCCGTTCACCTGCACCGCCCCCGCCGCCAGAAGCCGGGCAAGGCGCGTGCGGGACAGCGCGGCGGCCTCTGGCACATCGCGAGCAAGCGCCTTATCAAGGCGCGGCGGGGGGGCCTCCGCAATCACGAACTCGATGCAGGTGTGCAAATGGACGATCTCCCCGACGACGGCACGCTCCCCGAACCGGCCAACCTGCGCTTTCTGCGCCGTCTGGTGACGGTGCTCACCGCAGTGATGATCGTCGGGATGCTCACCGTTGTGACGCTTCTGGTGCTGCGCTTCAACCAATCTTCGCCCGCCCCCCCGGCGCTGCCCGCGCAGATCACCCTGCCCGGCGGCGCAGAGGCGCGTGCGGTGACCCATGGTGCGGGCTGGTTCGCGATCGTGACGGATCAGGACGAGATCCTGATCTACCGCTCCGACGGCACGTTGCGGGATCGGGTCGAGATTCGGTCCGAGTGAGGCGGTCGCTGGGCTCGGCAGGGGCCGCCGCGCGGGCGAGCGGTCCAGCGGGTCAGCGATACACGCCGATTGCGAACGCCATGTCCTTGAGCGTGAGGCCCTTGGCCATTGCCGGACGGTCGCCGCAAGCCGCAAGGCGTGCCTTCTGTGCCGGTGTGTGGCGCGCCTTCAGCGCCAGTTGTGCAAGCTGTGCGTCCATGCCTTTGTGCAGGCCGAGATCGAAAATGAGATCGCCATGATGGGTCATGTGACGTGTCTTTGCCCAAGTGATGTCAGGGCGGGCCCATCACCCCGGCGGAGGCACAAGCACGCATCTGCTCTGCAGACCACGGCTTTTGAGCAAACGCAAGATATCTCATCATATCTCATCGCCGCACGGCGGCATCGCAGGCTGTGCGCGGCGCCGCGACGCACGAGGCAAGAAGGTTATGCGGGACAGTGCGGGTGGTACCACCGCCCCGGCTCGAACGGGGGACCTCCTGATCCACAATCAGGCGCTCTAACCAACTGAGCTACGGCGGCACGCTTCCCACAGGCATAAGCATGCTCTGTGGCGCGGCCTATAGCAAGGTTTCATCCGGGGATGCAAACCAAAAAAGTGCCGGTCAGAAGTCGATCCGGTAGGTTTGCTCCTCCAGATCGACCCCGAAGGAGCGCACCGGCTTCGAGGCCATGAGCTGCCAGCCGTTCTTGACATAGAGCGCGCAGGCGGCTTCGTGGCTGGCATGGGTCCAGAGCGTCAAGCCGTGATAGCCCGCGCCGCGCGCAAATCCCATGCACCGGTCCAGAAGGGCCTGTCCGAGCCCCCTGCCGCGCGCCTCCGGGACCAGCAGGAACAGCCGCAGCTTGGCGCGGGTGGCATCGTGGCGGACGCAGAAGATCGACCCGAGGCGCTGGCCTGCGTCCTCGGCGATCCAGCCGGCCTCGCAGGACGGGTCGTGATCGGTGGCGAAAGCGTCGAGGATCGTGCCCACCAGCGGCGCGAAGCTGTCGTCGAACCCCTCCGCTTGCGCATAGAGCGTGCCATGGCGCTCCACCAGCCAGTCACGATCCGCCGGTGTGTACGCTCTGAGGTCGGCCATCTCTTTCCTTTCCGGTCCGTGCACGTATATACGCCTCGGATCAAGAGTAAGAGCGGACAGGGCCATGGGGATCAATAGCGAACGCGATATCGAGGCGAATTTACAGATCGGCCCGACAGATCAGGGCATGGTGCGGCTCTTTGTAGAGGCCAAGGGTGTGGAGATCCCGATGGATTTCGACATTGAGGAGGCCGAGGAGATCGCGCAGGAGATCCTCAGCGCCGCGAAGGCCGCCGCAAAGCTCGCCCGGTAAGGCGGGGCGGCTTTTCTTGCAAGAAAAGCCATCTCCCGATCCATCCTTGCGCCCGGCTCAGACGTCCAGCCCGGCGTCCGGGTCACGCAGGCGGTGCAGGCGGCGGGCCGCATGGACGGCGAATTTCTGCACCAGCACCTTGCGCCGCGCCGCGGCCAGTTTGTCCTCGGGCGCCATGCGCAGGATCTCCGCGTCATAGCCATCGGCGATGATCAGGCCGGTCCCGTCAGGCAGCAGGTCGGTCGGGAAGGCGTCATCCACCGCCCAGAAAAACCGGTCGCACCATGCCAGATAGCCCTCCCATTTGCCATCGGAGGTGAAATCGGCGCGCGACGACTTGCATTCGACCACCCACAGATCGCCTTTCGGCCCCAGCGCGGCCACATCGACGCGCAGGCCACGCGCAGGCACGAATTCCTCGATACAGGCAAAACCATGGCTCGCCAGATGGCGCGCGACGCCACGTGCGAGCAATTGACCGGGCATCAGGCCGGGCGCGGTGGGGGTCAGATCGTTCATGGCCCGAATATGAACAAAGGATGAACAAAAAGCAATGCGCTTGGAACCCGCCGCCGCAGACCCTAATTTCATCTCAGACCGAGACAAAGGACACAGTATGGCCGACACCCGCTCTCTGACCAATGCCGAAGCGCGGGGCGTGCGCTATGCGCGTGAGCTTGAAGACCAGCTCACATGGCTCGACACCTTTTCCGGCACCGCGCTCGGGGTGCTCGCGGTCGCCTCGGGCATCTATACCTATCTTGGCGTGAACTCCCTTCTGGACGAGGAAGGGGCCTTCTCGGTCTTTGCCGCCATCGCCTATTCGGTGGCCGTATCGGTGGGCATCTTCGTCTTCTGGTCCTACATGCTGCGGCTCTTTCCCACCGTGCGCACGGCGCAGGCGCGGATCGGGCTTCTGGCGGCGATGGCGCTTGGCTCAGGGGCGATCATCGCGATGTCTTCGTGGCTCAATGCCGCCGCGCTGGCCGGGTCCGCGGCGGTGGAACAGCATCTCGCCAAGACCGTGCAGGACTACCAGTCGGCGCTGGAAGGCACCCATGAGATCGCCCTGTCGGCGCAAGCTCTGCAGCGTGACGTGGCGCGGGTGCGGCAGTCCTTCGAGGGTCTCAGCGAGTTGGAAGCCGGGGGAGAGCTGTCTGGGCTTGCGGGACGCGGCGCAGTGTTCCGGGTACTGCGGCAGAAATCGGCGGAGTTGCAGGCGCTGGAGAGCCAGATCGCCAGCCAGACCCCGCTGATCGACGCCGCCTTCGACGAGGGCAACCAGATCCTCAGCCGGATGCGCGCGCTCACCGTCGAGCCCGGCCCGGTGGAGGCGCGTTCGGTGGAGTTCTCCGAGGCCGCCGTGCGGCTCGCCGGGCTCATCGCGCAGATGCGGCAGCTCACCGTCGCGCCCTTGGTGGAGCGCGCCGCGCAAGACCTTGCCGCCTCGGTGGTGCTTCCGGAGCTTGACGGGCGGACCGCCGCGAGCCGGAACGATCAGGCCGCGACGATCACCTCGGTGCTCGACGTGCTCGGGCAGCGCGCCGCCACACTGGAGAGCGCCGCGCAATCGGTGCAGCAACGGCAAGTGCCCGCTGACGTGGTCTATACGCCGATCTCCGCCGCCGATGCCGTCATTCTCTATGCGCGCAATTTCGTTCCCTCCTGGGCGGGGGCCATTGCGATCGACCTTCTGCCGATGGTGCTGGTGTTCATCCTCGCGATCACCCGCGCCGCGATCCGGGCCGGGCGCGAGGGGACCGGGGTGGAGGACACGATGACGCTCGCGGAGTTGCGCGCGGCGCTGGTGGCGATCCGCGATGTGGAGACCGCGATGCAGGACATGCCGGACGCGATGAAGGGGGACCCAAGCCGGGCAAAGGAGCACCCAAGCGCGTCGCCGTTCGACAGCCCGCCGCGCAAGGATGCCGCTGAATGATGGGGCTCGGGGTCGCGCGGATTCTGTCGGGCGTGCTGGTTTTCCAGCTCGGGATCGGGATTCTGCTGGTGATCGGCGATGTGGGCGGGTCCTTCCGGCTGCCCGGCGGCGGTGGCTCGGACGCGCCGGGGCTGGAGTTGCCGATCCGTCCGGGCGATCAGCGGCGTCTGTTCGATCCCGGCTATCAGCCCCGCACCGGGCCCGCGCCCACGGGGCCTCTGCCGGAGCGGCTCACGCTGACGCCGGTGGAGGGCGGCACCTACCGGCTGGAGGGCGGGATCGAGGAGGGCGACGGGGACCGCATCCGCAAACAGCTCGCCGAGGCCCGGCCCGCGCCGGAAACGCTCATTCTGCAAAGCCCCGGCGGGTCGGTTGAGGACGCGCTGGAGCTTGGCCGATATGTCCGCGACGCCGGGATTGCGACACGGATGGAGGCGGGCGAGGTCTGCTATTCAGCCTGCCCCTACATCCTCGTGGCCGGGGTTGCCCGCGAAATCCCCGACGCCGCCTCGGTGGGGGTGCATCAGCATTATTTCGGGGAAAGCACGCTTCTTCCGGCCGCGTTTGCGGTGGAGGACATCCAGCGCGGTCAGGGCGAGGTGATGATCTATCTCGATGCGATGGGGATTGATCCGCTGGTGATGCAGCACGCGCTGACAACGCCTCCGGAGGAAATCTATGTGCTCTTGCCGGAGGAATTGGAGCGGTATGGGTTTCTCATGGAATAGCCACGCGGTCGATGGTCGCCTGCGGCGAGCGAGAGACGCTGTCTCTCGCGCTCTCTGGGATATTTTTGACCAAACGAAAACAGGGGCGTTGCCTTGCTGATTCCGGCAGGGTCACTTTGCGGTTCATCCGCCACCGCCCCCTTGTCCCGCCTGTCGCATGAGCCTATGTCATGGCGTGGCGGGTTCTGCCCTTCTCGTGACAGGTTGCATTCCGGTGGCCTTAAGCAAATCCGAGGGAGTTGGCTCTGTCCGGGCCGTGGTCCGGTTACCTGACGCCCACCTGTATATACAGGTCCTCGGGAATGAGAGAACCAAACGGTTGTGGTGGTCCCGTCACGCTCCCCCCTGCTTCACGCGCCGCGCGCGTCACCGCTTTCGTAGCGCCATTACGGCCCATGCGATCTGGAGCGCTGCAAAGAACGTACCATTGCCAAACCAAAGGATGAAAAGAGCCAGCCCCAGACGGTCTTCACCGGCAAGGCTGCCGCGCAGACCGTTCACGTCAAGCCAGACAAGCACCGCCACGAATATCGCGGCGATGCCGAAGCCGATCAGGGCGTTGCGGATGAAAAGACGGAGAATATCAGGCATGGCAGGCGTGCCGGCATCGGCACGGTCCTTCATGTGACCGGCCCGCGTCAGGCCCGGTGGCGCCGGTCCGGCTGGCCGGGTTTGGCGGCGGCCGCGCGCACCGGAACAGGGTCCGCGTAGACCGGCCGGTTGCCGCGCGGCCCGTCATCGCCATCTTTTTCCGCCATTGCCATGACTGCGATGCCGGTTTGCACCCCGCCAAACACGATCCCGTTGAAGAACCACAGCATAAACAGGGCAATCGCCCAAACATCGGAGGTGAAGATCAGGTGGGTAAGGTTGGCGACGTTGAACCACAAAAGAGCGGCCACGAACACGGCCGACGCGCCGAATCCGATCAGGGTGTGGCGGATGTAGAAGCGGACAGGTTCAGGCATGGCGATGCTCCGTTGTGTTTGGGGCGTGAAAGCTTATTGTCCCGCCTTTATGTGATGCCGTGCCCCCGGGAGGTCAACCGCGCGGTGCGGAATTTCGCCGAGCCCTGCCGTTCCGGCGCATCAGCCGGGACAGGCTCAGAACGCCTCGGGACGGGCCTCGCGGGCCATGTGATCGAGCACCGCGTTGACGAATTGCGGCTCCTTTCCTTCCGGAAAAAACGCCCGCGCCACATCGACATATTCCACGATCACCACCTTGGGCGGCGTGTTCGTGTCGCGAAACTCCGCGCCCGCGGCCCGGAACAGCGCCCGCAGCGTGGGGTCGATCCGGGCGATCTTCCACTTTGCCACGATGGCCCGGTCCGCCATCTGGTCGATCGGGGCCTGATAGTTCACCGCATCCTCGATCACGCGGGTGAAATGCGTCACGTCTCCGTCCTGCATCTCGCCCTCATCATAGGTCTCGCCGAAGCGGTAGTTCAAAAACTCCGCCTTGACCTTGTCCACGGTCTGCCCCGCCGCCTCCATCTGGAACAGGGCCTGCACGGCATAGAGCCGCGCCGCCGAGCGCATCTTGCGCCGCTGGTTGCCCGAGAGGTTGGAGTGGATCGCGTCCGTCATGCTGTCGTGTTTCCGCCGTTGTCGCCTGCCAGCAGAATATCCTCGGAGGGCGGCTTGAACCCGACCCCGGAGCGCTGGCCGCCCCACTTACGGCGCAGCGCGATCAGGTGCAAGGCCGCAGCCGCCGCCCCGCCGCCCTTGTTTTGCTCGGCGGGATCGGCGCGCACCACGGCCTGTTCGCGGGTCTCCACCGTGAGGATGCCGTTTCCGATGCACAGGCCCTGAAGCCCGAGCAGTTGCAGCGCGCGCGAGCTGTCATTGCACACGGTCTCGTAGTGGGTGGTCTCGCCGCGGATCACGCAGCCGAGCGCCACGTAGCCGTCGAAATTGCTGGCCCGGTCCGAGATGCCGATGGCGGTCGGAATTTCCAGCGCGCCCGGCATTTCAATGATCTCGTGGCTGGCCCCTGCGGCGTCGAGTTCAGCCACAGCCCCGCTCACGAGATTGTCGGCGATATCCTTGTAGTAGGGCGAGACCACGATCAGCAGTTTCACCGGCTTGTCGAAGTCCGGTCGCGGCAGGATGTAGTGACGTTCACCAGCCATGGCTCAACTCCCCATAATCGGACGGGTGCCCGTGATTTCGATGTGATAGGCGTCAAGGCCCACATAGCGCGTGGAGGGGCTGTCGGTGAGCAGGATCAGCTTTCCCACCCCCAGCTTCTCCAGCATCTGGCTGCCGAGCCCGGTCTGCTTGATGGTTTTCGGCCCGTCCTCGTCCTCGGCAAAGAGCGTCTTGCGCGGCTGGCGGAAGAGGCACACAACGCCCCGCCCCTCGCTGGCGATGATCTTCATCGCGGTTTCAAGCTCGGCGGCAGGCTTCGGCCCGAGCCCGAGCACGTCAGAGGCCTCATTGAGCGCATGGGTCCGCACAAGCACCGGCTCCGGCCCGGAGATATCGCCCTTGATGAGCGCCACATGCTCCACCCCGTAGGTGAAATCAGTGAAAATCCGCATCTCCCAATCGCCGCCATGCTCGGAAGTGACCTTGTGGCGGTCGGTCTCGCGCACCAGATTGTCGTGGCGGCGGCGATAGGCAATCAGATCGCTGATCGTACCGATCTTGAGCCCGTGCTCTTGCGCGAAGGCCACCAGATCGGGCAGCCGCGCCATCTCGCCATCGGGCTTCATGATCTCGCAGATCATGCTCGACGGGTAATGCCCCGCAAGGCGCGCCACGTCGCAGCCCGCCTCGGTATGGCCCGCGCGCACCAGAACGCCGCCCTGCTTGGCCCGGAGCGGGAAGACATGGCCCGGGGTCGCGAGATCGGCCATCCCGGCTTGCGGGTTGATTGCGGTGGCGATGGTGAGCGCGCGGTCGGCGGCGCTGATGCCTGTGGAGACCCCTTCGCGCGCTTCGATGGACACCGTGAAGGCGGTCTCATGGCGTGAAGAGTTATGCGTTGCCATCATCGGCAAGCCCAACTCCTCCACCCGTTCCGGCGGCAGCGTCAGGCAAATCAGCCCGCGCCCATGGGTGGCCATGAAATTGACGGCGGCGGCATCGGCGAAATTGGCCGGGATCACCAAGTCCCCTTCATTCTCGCGGTCCTCGTGATCGACGAGGATGAACATCCGGCCAAGCCGGGCATCTTCGATGATGTCTTCGATGGGCGATATCGCATCTGCCAGAGAGGCCTCGACCGGCCCCGGTGTCTCAAAGCTCATTGCGCGCTCCTTTGCTTGGGCTCCAGATAGTCGATGCTGCCGAAAAGTGCCAGACGCGCGGTGCATGCGCGCCACGTCACAAGAGGCGGGCCCAGCAGAAACCCACATCGGCGGGCCGGGAAACACGCCCCTGTCTTCCTTTGGCTGAAAATATCCCAGAGAGCGCGAGAGACCCTCTTGTCTTATGGTTTGGGTGGCTCCCGTTGTATGATGGGAGCCATCACGCTGATCGCGCAAATTGGCGTGGTG
>CBFHJA010000053.1:0-27950 GCA_965656085.1 uncultured Aliishimia sp.
CTGTCAGCTCATTCAAAGCCTTCGTAGACATCGCCTGCGTCATGGCATGGATCAGTTAAATGCAGACGCCGCCTAGAGCATGTCGCTGAAAAGTGGTATGCAGTTTTCAGCTCTCCGACATGCGAAATCAATACGTTAAAGGGGGGTGCGTGACTGCGAATGAACGCGGCACGCTCTCGGCGGCTCGCGCCTGTCGCCGCACGGTGCAAGCGCGCGATAGCAGTCCAGCCCGCGCAGTGGGGTCTAGAAACTGCGCGTACGGCGTAGGCGACGCAGGCCCGCGAATGAGGCAAGCCCCGTCAGCCCAAACCAAATCCCTGCAGGCAGGGGGATCGGTGCAGCAGCTTCATACAAAAAGTTCCCGAAAAGTGCGCGATCCGTACTGTTCACAATATAGACTTTGGTGAAATCAATACCGGCATCAAGTTCGATAAGCTTGCGCGATCCGCCAACATCTGCCGAACTGTCCCAGTCTGTAGAAAAGTCTGCTGGGGAGATACCGAACACAGCGTTCGGGTCTGCATAGGCGAGAACTGTAAAATTCTCCAAGGTGCTGGTCTGCGCCGCCTCGAAGCTCAAACGCGAGATCGGCGCGTCAAATGTCAGAAAGACATCTGCAGCACATCTTCCGTACTGAAAGCTCCCGCATACGAACAACTCGACAACTGACAGCGAGTTGGCGTCTTGTATCTCCAATGGGCCGGGCGACAGGTTGCCACTCGATGTCACCGTCATAGGACCGAAAACAAGGGGGTTGGAATACGCGCCCGCAGGCTGGTCGATCGGGATGGCAATCGGTGCGGCTTGCGCGGCGCTGACGCTCAGGAGGCTAATTGCGGCGGCACAGAAGAGTCTTTTCAGGAGCATGTTGCTCTCCCACAAAAAAGTGTTGGATATACACACAACCACACACGCTTTACGTTGGGTAAGCATACACCAATTTGATCCCCCCTTCAATCAACCTGAGATTGAGACGGCAAACGCAAAAAGGGCCGCACGCGAAGGCGCGGCCTTTCTTCTTTCCGAAAAACGCAAAGTAGGGTGGGCCATTTGCCCACCACAGCCTTAGTTCTTCGCGTAGAATTCCACGACGAGGTTCGGCTCCATCATCACCGGGTAGGGCACATCGCCCAGTTGCGGCGTGCGCACGAAAGTCGCTGTCAGCTTGGACGTGTCGACATCGATATAGTCCGGCACGTCCCGCTCGGGCAGTTGGATCGCCTCAAGGATCGCGGCCATTTGCTTGGAGCGGTCGCGCACTTCGATCACGTCGCCTTCCTTCACGCGGTAGGAGGGGATGTTCACTTTCTTGCCGTTCACACGCACATGGCCGTGGTTCACGAACTGGCGGGCGGCGAAGACGGTAGCGACGAATTTCGCGCGGTAGACCACGGCGTCGAGGCGGCGCTCCAGCAGGCCGATGAGGTTCTCACCGGTGTCGCCTTTGACCCGCTCGGCTTCGGAATAGATGCGGCGGAATTGCTTCTCGGTCAGGTCGCCATAATAGCCCTTGAGCTTTTGCTTGGCGCGCAGCTGGATGCCGAAGTCGCTGAGCTTGCCCTTGCGGCGCTGGCCGTGCTGGCCGGGGCCGTATTCGCGGCGGTTGACGGGGGATTTCGGACGGCCCCAGATGTTCTCGCCCATCCGGCGGTCGATTTTGTACTTGGCAGACGTGCGTTTGGTCACGGCTGATCTCCTCTTCTTTTTATGCTTCCGCGGCTTGTCCCAAAAGTGCGTGCCACTTTTGGGGCCGAGGACAGCGAGAGGGCGTTGTCCTCTCCCCGGATTTGGCCGGGACGACAGGGTTCCTCTTGCGAGGGCCTCCAACACCAATGAAGCCGCGCTTATACGGGGGTTTTCGGCTGTGTCAACTGTCGTGCTGTGGACGGGGCGCGGAGGCTTGGGCGAAAGGTTAACGCCGGGCCACCGTACGCCTCGTTAACCCCAGAACGAATCGAAACCGAGCCATACAGGTGCCATACGCTTTGCCATACGCGCAGCCATACGCCTGCCACCCCTTGTTTTTAGGGCGTTAACCCGCGTTTTGGCGGCTTTTCGGATTTTTGCTGTTGCCTGCGCGCGCTGCGTTAACCTTTTCCCGCCATCGCGGCGCAGTCGGCATGACGCGGGCAAGTCACCAGATGGTCATTCACGAGCCCCATGGCCTGCGCTGCGGCATAGACGATCGTCGGGCCGCAGAACCGGAAACCTTCCGCCTTGAGGTCCTTCGAGATGCGCTCCGAGAGCGGCGTGAAGGCCGGGACCTCGTCGAGGCTGCGCCAGTGGTTTTGCAGCGGCACGCCGTCGAAATATTTCCATAGAAACTGATCGAACCCTTCGCGTTCGGCGATCCGCAGATAGGCCTGCGCGTTGCCGATCGTGGCTTCGATTTTGCCCCGGTGGCGCACGATTCCGGGGTTCTGGAGCAGCGTTTCGACCTCTTTTTCACCCCATGTGGCGATGATCTCCGGATCGAACCCGGCGAAGGCTTGGCGAAAATTGTCGCGCTTTTTCAAAATGGTGATCCAGCTGAGGCCGGCTTGGAAGCCGTCGAGGATCAGCTTTTCCCACAAGCTGCGGGCGTCGCGTTCCGGCACGCCCCATTCGGTGTCGTGATAGGCGATGTAGATCGGATCTGGCCCCGCCCAGCCACAGCGTTCCATGCGATATCCTTGGTCCGTCAAATTGGAACAAAAAGCGAATCTTTAAGGAGATGTTAGCTCCCTGCGCGGCACAGTGCGGCAAGACAGGCATGGAAGTGAAGGTGGAAACGACACAGCGATGGCAAATCCAAGGAACCGACGGCTGGCGGACGTTCCGCCGGGTGCGAGCAGCCCCATCGACGCCGCCATCTCGGCGCGCGACGCAGACATCATCGACATGGTCGAGCAAGCGGTCCGGCACACGGATGCCATGCTGGCGTTTCAACCGATTGTCCGAACACAGGTGCAAAGCTCCGCCGCCTTCTACGAAGGTCTGATTCGCCTGCTCGACGAAACCGGACGTGTGATTCCCGCCGGCCAATTCATGCCGCAGGTCGAAAATCACGAACTCGGACGCGAGATAGACACGCTGGCCCTCAAATTCGGCTGCCGCGCTCTGCACAACGTGCAGCGCCTGCGCCTGTCGATCAACATGTCGGCACGGTCGATCGGCTACGCCCCATGGATGGAAACGCTGGATCGCTGGCTCAAGCGCGACGACAGCATCGGCCCGCGCCTGATCCTTGAAATCACGGAAAGTTCGGCGATGACCGTGCCGGAACTGGTGATCGATTTCATGGACCGCTTGCAGATGCGCGGCATTTGCTTTGCGCTCGACGATTTCGGCGCGGGCTTCACTGCATTGCGTTATTTCAAGGACTTCTTCTTCGACGTGCTGAAAATCGATGGCCAGTTCATTCGCGGGATCAGCAAGGATCAGGACAATCTCGCGCTCGCGCGGGCCATGATCACCATCGGCCACCAGTTCGACATGCTGACGGTCGCCGAGAAGGTCGAAACCGAAGCCGACATGCGGGTCCTGTGCGATCTCGGGGTGGATTGCATGCAGGGCTATTACTTCGGCGCGCCCACGACCGAACCGCCTTGGCTGTCCCGGTCCGCCGGACGCGGACGCCGCGCGGGCTGAGACCCACACCTTTCGCAGTGTGCCGATTGAAAACCGGCTTCGCGCCCCCTGAGACACCGTGTCCGTTGTCCCGCCCCCTGCGATTCGCTATTCCCGCAGGCAATGTGGCTGTGCATCGGGGGGAGCATGTCCGTCACGCGCTCCCCGGCAAATCGGCCAGACTTATGGCAAAGGGAAAATTCTATGACAAACGTGGTGATCGCATCCGCAGCGCGGACCGCCGTTGGAAACTTCGGGGGATCCTTCGCGAACACCCCGGCGCATGATCTGGGCGCAGCCGTGCTCGAAGCGGTGGTCGAACGGGCTGGCGTCGACAAATCGGAGGTCAGCGAGACCATCCTGGGTCAGGTCCTGACCGCCGCGCAAGGCCAGAACCCCGCCCGTCAGGCCCATATCAACGCTGGCCTGCCCCAAGAATCCGCCGCCTGGAGCATCAACCAGGTCTGTGGCTCCGGCCTGCGCGCCGTGGCCCTTGGCGCGCAGCACATCCAGCTTGGCGATGCCGAGATCGTCGCCGCAGGCGGTCAGGAAAACATGACCCTCTCGCCCCATGCCGCGCATCTGCGCGCCGGCCACAAGATGGGTGACATGAAATATATCGACACCATGATCCGGGATGGCCTTTGGGACGCGTTCAACGGCTACCATATGGGACAGACCGCGGAAAACGTTGCCGAAAAATGGCAGATCTCACGCGACATGCAGGACGAATTCGCGGTCGCGAGCCAAAACAAGGCCGAGGCCGCACAGAAGGCCGGCAAGTTCGCCGACGAGATCACGGCCTTTACCGTGAAGACTCGCAAGGGCGATATTGTCGTGGACAGCGACGAGTACATCCGCCACGGCGCGACCATGGACGCGATGCAAAAACTGCGCCCGGCCTTCAGCAAGGACGGCTCGGTGACCGCCGCGAACGCCTCCGGCCTTAATGACGGCGCCGCCGCAACCCTGCTGATGAGCGCCGAGGCCGCTGAAAAGCGCGGCATTGAGCCGCTCGCACGCATCGTTTCCTATGCAACCGCCGGGCTCGACCCGTCGATCATGGGCGTTGGCCCGATCCATGCCTCCCGCAAGGCACTGGAAAAGGCCGGCTGGTCCGTGGACGATCTCGATCTGGTCGAGGCCAACGAGGCCTTCGCCGCGCAGGCCTGCGCGGTGAACAAGGACATGGGATGGGACCCGTCCATCGTGAACGTGAACGGCGGCGCCATCGCCATCGGCCACCCGATCGGCGCGTCGGGCTGCCGCGTTCTCAACACCCTGCTGTTCGAAATGAAGCGCCGCGATGCCAAGAAAGGCCTCGCCACGCTCTGCATCGGCGGTGGCATGGGCGTTGCGCTCTGCGTCGAGCGCCCCTGATATAGATCAAAGACACTAAACGGGGGCGGGCTTAGGTCCGCCCCAATCGTATAAACGGAAGGAAGACCCACCATGTCTCGTGTAGCCCTCGTCACCGGAGGCAGCCGCGGAATCGGCGCCGCCATCTCCAAGCAACTCCAAGCCGACGGGTGCACCGTTGCCGCGACCTATGCCGGCAATGACGAAGCCGCCGAGAAATTCACCGCGGAAACCGGCATCAAGACCTACAAGTGGGACGTCGCCGACTATGAAAGCTCCGCCGCTGGCATCGCCAAGGTCGAAGAAGAGCTCGGCCCCATCGACATCGTGGTGGCAAATGCCGGCATCACCCGCGACGCGCCGTTCCACAAGATGACACCCGAGATGTGGCACCAGGTGATCGACACCAACCTCACCGGCGTGTTCAACACCGTGCACCCGGTCTGGCCTGGGATGCGTGAGCGCAAGTTTGGCCGCATCGTCGTGATCTCCTCGATCAACGGCCAGAAGGGCCAGTTCGCACAGGTCAACTACGCCGCGACCAAGGCGGGCGATCTGGGCATCGTCAAATCGCTGGCGCAGGAAGGCGCGCGCGCGGGCATCACCGCAAATGCTGTCTGCCCGGGCTATATCGCCACCGAGATGGTCATGGCGATCCCCGAAAAGGTGCGCGACTCGATCATCGCCGGCATCCCGGCAGGCCGTCTGGGCGAGCCCGAAGAGATCGCGCGCTGCGTGTCCTTCCTCGCCTCGGATGACGCGGGCTTTATCAACGGCTCTACGATCTCCGCAAACGGCGCGCAATTCTTCGTGTAAGCGCCGCCTGCCAGACAGGACGACAAAGGGCCGGGGAGATCGCTCCCCGGCCCTTCGTCGTTGCGATGGCCGGCTCGTCGTCCGGCGCGTTGCGGTTCAGCGTCCGAACAGCCGGGCCCAGAGTTTGCGGATCATTTCGGCGCGCTCGGCATGAGCGGCGGCAATGGCGTTGCGGGTTGCGCTGTGTGTGGTGGCTTCAAGCATGGGATTTTCTCTCACATAAAATTTTCATTACCGGACAGGGTGTCCGAACCGCCAGGTCCAAGTCGATTGAGGCAGTAGGGCTTCGGCCATCGGCTGCGCCATCTGGGTATATGCTCCCTTATTCTCAATCATCTCAGGCCCTATCTCGGTGTCATGAGGAACATATGCGGCGTCGCACGGATTTTCACAAACGAGACTTTCCAACGGTTCAGTTAAGTTATACTTATCTGATCATGCCAGATCGCCTTCCTCCCCTTACCGCCCTCCGCGCCTTCGAGGCCGCTGCACGTCATATGTCCTTCGCCAAGGCAGCGGCGGAGCTGAACGTCACGCCCGCCGCGCTGAGCTTTCAGATCAAATCGCTCGAAGAGCATCTCGGCGCCCCGGTGTTCAAACGCCTGAACCGGGCCGTGGAGCTGACCGAGGCAGGCCGGACGCTGGCACCCGGCTGCACCGAGGCGTTCGACAGTCTCAGCGAGGCCTGGGCCCGCACCTTGCGCCTGCAGGAGGGCCAAACCCTCACGGTGACAGCCGGTCCGGCTTTCACCGCCAAATGGCTGGCTCCCCGGATCTACGATTTCGCGCAGGCGCATCCGGAGATTGATCTGCGCTTCACCGCCAGCCTGCGCATGGTGGATATCCGGCGCGAGAGTATCGATGTGGCGATCCGCTATGGCTATGGGCCGGACAAGGGCGTCTATTCCGAGCCGCTGCATACCGAATGGGTGTGCCCGGCGATGACGCCCGCGCTCGCGGAACAGTATGACACACCCGAAAAACTCGCTCGGGAGGCGCCGCTGATCTTCGACGAATCGATTGATTTCCTGCGCCCCCGCGCGGACTGGCCTGCATGGTTCGCCGCGATGCAGGCCCCCTACTCCCCGCGTCAGGGCGCACATTTCAGCCAGGCCGACCATGCAATCGACGCGGCGCTGTCAGGCGTGGGAGTGGTGCTCGCGCGCCGCGCGCTGGTGGTCAAGGATATCGCCGACGGGCGGCTTGTCATGCCGTTTCCCATCGCGCTCAACACCCGCGCGCGGTTTCGGTTCATCTGTGCGGAGGGCGATGAAACCCGTCCGCACATCAAGGCTCTCAGAGATTATATCTGGTCAGAGGCGGCCAAGACGCTTTGGATTACAGAAGGGCTGACCATTCTGGAACCCGGTGACGTGGCGGCGTGACTGGGTCTCCGTGCCCTCGGGCGGTTCAGCCCGAGATTCTTTCGATCTCTTCTTTCAGACGCAGCTTCTGCTTTTTCAGTTCTGCGATCTGCAGACCGTCCACGCTCGGGGATCGTTGCGCTTCTTCGACGGCCTCACTCAAGGTTTGATGCTTCCGTTTCAGCTCTTGCAAATGCGAGCTCAGGCTCATGGCATACTCCTTTTCATGATCGTAGGATTACAGCGAACCACAAAATTCTGATTCAGTCACGTCACATCCGAAAAATCGGCGCAATAAATCTGTTATTGTTTCGTTACAAAAGTGCCGCACCAGACCGCAGAACCGCGGTGATCTCCGGGGTGTAATCCTCGCCGTCCCGTCCGTGCCCCGCGCCTTGATGCAGAATGATCGGTGCCCGCAACACCAGCGGCGCCCGCCCCTCCTTGCGTGCGCGCAGCAAGATCAACGCCGCGTCCCGGCCCACGCGCGGGGCGAGCGGCGTGATCTGGATACTCCCCAAGGGCGCGTCCATCGCCATCAGTGCATCTCCAAGCCGGTCCGCCTTCAGGATGAGATGCACATAGCCCTTGGGCTTCAGCCGCTTCTGCGCCGCGCGCACCCAGTCCCGCAAAGGGGTGTCTTCGCCAAGCGCGGCCTCGCGATGCGGATCGGGCGCAGCGGTGCCACTGCCCCTGTCAAAATAGGGCGGATTGGCGATCACATGATCGAAAGCGCGCTGGCGCAGGCCGGCGGGCATCTCCGCCAGATCGCCCGTGACCACCTCCAGCCCCAGCGCCGCCCCATTGCGGCGGGCCAGATCGGCATAGCCCGCATGACGCTCCAGCCCGACCAGCGTCAGACCCGGCACCCGCGTGCCAAGGCAGAGCACCGCCGCCCCCGCCCCGCAGCCCAGATCGAGCACCGATTGCCCGGCCTGCGCCGGCACCGACGCGGCAAGCAGCACCGGATCGACCCCGGCCCGGTAGCCACGCTTCGGCTGCCACAAATGCAAGGCCCCGCCGAGAAAGGCGTCGCAGCGCAAGTCGGCCTCGTCGAAGTTCACGCGCTCACGTCGATGTGATTGTCCCGCATGACCACGGCGGCGGCCGGATAATCGGCCTCGCGCACCATCAGACGGCGGGGGAAAATATCAATGCCGCCATAGAGGTTGCTGATATTTACGTCGAGCTCAAACCACTCTATATCCTCCCCGCTAAGGAGCGCGGTCGCGAAGGCGATCACCGTGGGATCGGTACTGCGGAGAAGTTCTTTCATGTTGTTGATGTAAGGCCCTATATCACCGGTGTCGAGGGTTGCCCGAGGGGATGGGAATGGACGCCAGCTACAAGCCACATGACCGCTTGGCGGACACCCTGCGCGAGGAGATGGGCGCGGTGAACCTGCTGATCCAGCGCAAGATGGTCTCCGAACACGCGCCGCGCATCCCCGAGGTCACTGCCCATCTCGTTGGAGCGGGCGGCAAGCGCCTGCGCCCCATGCTCACGCTCGCCGCCGCGCGCCTCTGCGGCTATGACGGGCCCTACCACATCCACCTCGCGGCCACCGTGGAGTTCATCCACACCGCCACCTTGCTGCATGACGACGTGGTCGATGAAAGCGCCCAGCGGCGCGGACGGCCCACCGCGAACCTGCTCTGGGACAACAAGTCCTCCGTGCTGGTCGGCGATTACCTGTTCTCGCGCAGCTTCCAGCTCATGACCGAGACCGGCAACATGGATGTCCTGCGCATTCTCTCGGACGCCTCCGCCACCATTGCGGAGGGCGAAGTGCTGCAAATGACAGCCGCCACCGATCTTGCCACCGACGAGAGCGTCTACCTGCAAGTCGTGCGCGGCAAGACGGCGGCCCTGTTCTCGGCCGCCACGCAGGTCGGCGGCGTGATCGCAGGCGCCCCCGCGCCCCATGTGCAGGCGCTGTTCGACTATGGCGACGCGCTCGGAATCGCCTTCCAGATCGTCGATGACCTCTTGGACTACCAAGGCCAATCGGCGGCGACCGGCAAGAACGTGGGCGACGATTTCCGCGAGCGCAAGCTGACCCTGCCGGTGATCAAGGCCGTTGCAAAAGCCGATGCAGAGGAGCGCGCCTTCTGGGAACGCACCATCGAGAAGGGCAAGCAGACGGACGATGATCTGGACACTGCGCTCACGATCCTCGCACGCCACGACACACTCGAAGCGACAAGGCAGGACGCGCTTGCATGGGCGGCCAAAGCCAAAGCGGCCCTCACGGCCCTGCCCGAACACGAGATTCGCACGATGCTTGCAGACCTTGCCGATTACGTCGTCGAGCGCATCAGCTAAGCGTCACCGGCACGCACCACCAGTCAGGCCTTTCGGCGCTGATCGCGCTGGCGGCCAGTTGCGCGGCAGAGAGCGTCGGATAGAGCGCAAAACAGGTCGAGCCAGAGCCGGACATCCGGGCCAGCAAAACCCCGGGTGTTGCCTCAAGGCCGCGCAGAACCTTGCCGATCCCCGGTGCAACGGACATCGCCGCGTCCTGCAAATCGTTTCTCTGCGCCCGGAGCCACTCCAGCCACGCCCGCATCCCGGCTCCGCGCCCCGGCAATGCGGGCATCGGTGGGTGCTTTTTATGCGCCAGTGCGCCAAAGACGTCGGGCGTTGCAACATGCAGGCCGGGATTGACCAGAACCGCAAAAAAACGCGGATCATCCGCGACCGGGGTCACGATCTCCCCGATCCCGCTCATGCGCGCGGCGCGCCCCGCGCAGCACACCGGCACATCCGCACCCAGCGTCAGACTGTCCATATCGGCGTCCAGAGCCCGCAACACGGCCGCCGCATCTGCAGAGCCGCCACCGATGCCGCCCCCGTGCGGCAGGTTCTTTTCAATCGCGATCTGCCCGGTCCAACCAGCCAGTTCCGTCGCGCGCCATGCGAGGTTACGGCGATCCACGGGTACGCCCTCAGCGAACGGGCCGGTCACACGGACCGACAGCGCGGGGCCGGGTGTCAGCGCGACGTGGTCGCCCACATCCGCAAACACAACGAGCGAGTCGAGCAGGTGGTAGCCATCGGGCCGCTGGCCGGTGACATGCAGCGTCAGATTGACCTTTGCCGGGGCGAGGAGCCGCACTTAGTCCGTCGCAACACTGAGCGGCGGTGCGCCTTCCTCGGCCAGCACCGCGTCGAGCCCAACCTCCAGCTTGCGCCGGATGCGCTCGGGATCGGCCTCGGACTGGTTGTCCTCGGGGTCGATGAACGACAGCGCCCGGTGCCATTGGAACTCGGCCTCCCGCTTGCGTCCGACAGCCCAATAGACATCGCCCAGATGGTCTGTCACCACCGGATCGACCGGCATCAACTCGACCGCGCGCTCCATGTGCTCCACTGCCTCGTCATAGCGCCCGAGCCGGTAGAGAACCCAGCCGAGGCTGTCCACGATATAGCCGCTGTCGGGCCGCGCCGCGACCGCGCGCTCGATCATATCCAGCGCCTCGTCGAGCTTGATCTGCTTCTCCACCAGAGAATAGCCGAGATAGTTCAGCACTTGCGGCTGACCCGGCTCAAGCTCCAGCGCCCGGCGGAAGTCGGCCTCGGCCTCGGGCCACATATCGCGCCGCTCATAGGTGATCGCGCGGGCATAATAGAGAAACCACCGCCCGCGCGCCCCGTCCTCGGGCGTGCGCTCCAAGGCGGCGTCATAAGCAGCGGTGGCCTCCTCGAAATTGCGCTCTCGGCGGTGCAGATCGCCCAAGGTCGAAAAGACCACCGGCAAATCGCCATGGGTCTTGGCAAGGTTGTTCAGCGCCTCGATGGCCGCGTCCATCTTGCCGAGGTCCTGCAACTCCCCGATCCGGCCCAGCTCGGCGGCGTGGTAGTCGGGATGCACCTGCGGCACCCCGGCATAGGCCCGGATCGCCAGATCGTGCTGGCCCAGTTGCCCCAGAAGCTCTGCGGCGAGCAGCAGCGCGTCAGTATGGTTCGGACGCAGCGCGAGCGCGAGGCGCGTGTAAAGCAGCGTGTAATCGGGCTGTGCCTCGTTCACCAGCGCAGCGGCGATGGAGTAATGCACCTCCGCCATCCCGTCCTGCGCGCTTGTGATATGCGTGAAGTCCAGCACCTCACCAGAGGCCAGCACGTCCCGCATCGCCGCGATGCCGGGATCGGAGGCGGGCCCGAAACTGTCGGTCAGAAAGGCCAGCGCCTCGTCATTGCGCCCGAGCTGCGACAGGATCTCGGCGCGCGCCATCGCCCCGCGCCGGGTGAGCCGGACCAGCCCGTCGGCCTCGGCGGCGAAAACCTCCTCCGCCCCGGCATAATCCCCGCTCAGCGCCCGGGCGAGCCCCTTGTGATAGCTGGCGAACCCGCCCAGCCCCTGCTGGCCTGCGAGCGCATCGAACCGCGCCATGGCGGCGGCGGTGTCGCCCCGCCCCATCTCCGCCCAGCCGGACAGCAGCCCATCGACAAGCGGCCCAATCCCGCCCCCGGACGCGCCCTCACCAACCGTGTCCAGCAACGCGCCAAACTCGCCTTGCCGCGCGAGATCGGTGGCGAGCACCATCTGCGCGACCTGACTGCTCGCCCCGCTGCCCGAAAGCCGCCGCGCCACTGGCACCGCCTTGTCGAACGTGCCTTGCATGACATGCGCAAGCGTGAGCGATCCCATGATCTCGGTATTGTTCGGCGCCCGCACGAGCGCTGACGTGTAGTAACTCGCGGCCTTGGCGAAATCATGCTGCCGCTCGGCCTGATGCGCGGCCAGATAACTGCCCGACAGGCTCGCGGCCTCGCTCCCATGCCCCGGAAGCGCCAGAGCGAGGATCAATGCGAGCGTGGATACAGTGCGTTTCATGCCGTGCCTCAACGTGAGTTGGTTTCTCATAAGCCTAGCACTCTGACCCCGGGGCGCAATGAAAAGGGCGTGAACGACCCCCGCCCCTCGCGCCCTCTGCGCGCATAGAACGCAGGTCCTACATATTCGGGTAGTTGGGCCCGTCCCCGCCCTGCGGCGTGGTCCATGTGATGTTCTGGCCCGGATCCTTGATATCGCAGGTCTTGCAATGGACGCAGTTCTGGAAGTTGATCACGAAGCGCGGATCACTGCCCTCTTCCTCCACGAACTCGTAGACCCCGGCGGGGCAGTAGCGGCTCGAGGGCCCACCATAGGTCTTGTAATCCACCTCGATGGCCACGCCCGGATCTGTGAGCTTGAGATGCGCGGGCTGGCTTTCCTCGTGGTTGGTCATCGCGAAGGACACGTTGGTGAGCCGGTCGAAGCTGATCTTGCCATCAGGCTTGGGATACTCGATGGGCGCATGATCAGCGGCGGGCTCGGTGGCCTCCGCATCCGTCTTGCCATGCTCCAGCGTGCCGAAGAACGAAAATCCGAGCGTGTTGGTCCACATGTCGAGACCGCCACCCACAAGCGAGGCCACAAGACCGTATTTCGACCAGAGCGGCTTAACGTTGCGCACCTTGTTGAGATCGGCACCGATGGGCCCGTCATGCACCGCCGCTTCATAGGCGCTGAGCTCATCGCCCGCCCGGTCCGCCTTGATAGCCTCCGCCGCCGCCTCGGCAGCATGAATGCCCGAATACATCGCGTTGTGGTTGCCCTTGATGCGCGGCACGTTGACCATCCCCGCCGAGCAGCCGAGCAGCGCCACACCGGGCGCGGTGAGTTTGGGCATGGACTGATAGCCGCCTTCCGAGATCGCCCGCGCGCCATAGGCCACGCGCTTGCCGCCCTCCAGAAGCTCTTTCATCATCGGGTGATGCTTGAAGCGCTGGAATTCCATGTAGGGGTACAGATGTGGGTTCTTGTAGTTGAGATGCACCACGAACCCGACATAGACCTGATTGTTCTCAAGGTGATAAACGAAGGACCCGCCGCCCGCGTTGGAGCCCAATGGCCAGCCCATGGTGTGGGTGACAGTGCCTTCTTTGTGCTTGGCCGGGTCGATCTCCCAGATCTCCTTCATGCCGAGTCCGTATTTCTGCGGCTCCTTGCCCTCGCTGAGGCCGTATTTCGCGATGACTTGCTTGGACAGCGAGCCGCGCACGCCCTCGCTGAGGAAAACATATTTCCCGTGCAACTCCATACCCGGCTCGGTGTTCGGCCCGATGGACCCGTCGGGCTCCAGCCCGAACACGCCAGCCACAACGCCCTTCACTTGACCGTTCTCGCCATAGACCAGTTCCGAGCAGGCCATCCCGGGAAAAATCTCGACGCCCATCTCCTCGGCTTGCTCCGCCATCCAACGGCAAACATTGCCCATAGACACGATGTAATTGCCGTGATTGTTCATCAGCGGCGGCATCGGCCAGTTCGGAATGCGGATCTTGCCGGCCTCGCCAAGCATGTAGAAATTATCCTCATGCACTTCGGTGTTGAGCGGCGCGCCCTTGGCTTTCCAGTCGGGGATGAGCTCATTGAGCGCCGACGGATCGAGCACAGCGCCGGACAGAATATGCGCGCCGACCTCGGAGCCTTTTTCGAGCACCACGACGTTCAGATCGGCATCGAGTTGCTTGAGACGGATCGCGGCACTGAGCCCCGCCGGACCTGCGCCGACGATCACCACGTCGTATTCCATCGCTTCGCGTTCAATCTCTGCCATGGCTGGCTCCCTCTTTTTCGGTGCGCCGCGACCCCGGCCCGCGCAATAAAATTAGCTGCCCGTGGTGCTATCGCGGCGATGCGGCATTTGCAATCCGGACACGACGTAAAACACCATGGAATTCGTCAAGGCACATACATGCGGCAAATGGCACCGAGTCCGGCGCCATGCAGGGTGGGCGATCTGCCCGCCCGCCCCGTGCTCTCACCCCGGCACATCCCCCCGCACATAGCGCGGCCCCGGCCCGCCGCGCCGGGCGCGGTCCTCGGGATTGTAGAGATGGCAGGACGCAAGGCTGAGACAGCCACAGCCGATACAGCCGTCGAGCCGGTCCCGCAAAGTTTCCATCGCAGCGATCCGCTGATCCAGTTGAGCCCGGAAGCGCTTTGAGATCCGCGTCCAGTCGGCTTTGGTCGGCGCACGGTCTTTAGGCAGCCGCTCCAATTCCGCCCGAATTTGCGGCAGCGTGAAGCCGAACTCCTGCGCAATCATCACGAAGGACAGCCGCCGGATGTCGGCGCGCGCAAAGCGCCGCTGCCCGCCCGCGTTCCGGCCCGGATGCACAAGCCCCATTTCCTCATAGTAGCGGATGGCCGACACAGCGAGCCCGGTCCGCGCGGCCATGTCTCCAATCGTGAGCATCTGCGCAAAAAACCTCTTGACCTCAAGCTAACTTGAGAAAGTACGAATTGGAAATCAACCCCGAAAGGACCAAGGCATGACGGCTCAACTGGAACACGCCAATTACTCTGTCTCTGACGCCCACAAGACCGCCGCATGGATGCAATCCCTGTTCGGCTGGCATATCCGCTGGCAAGGCCCGGTTCGGAACGGTGCGGGCTACACGATCCATGTGGGCAGCGACACGCAATATATCGCGCTCTATTCCCATGCCGAAACCCACGCCCCGACCGACGACAGCTACCAGACGGTGGGCGGGCTCAACCATATCGGCGTGACGGTGACGGATATCGACGCGATGGAGCAGAAGGTGAAGGCGGCGGGCTTCACGCCGGTCAATCACGACGACTACGAACCGGGCCGCCGTTTTTATTTCCACGATCAGGACGGCATCGAATACGAGGTGGTGTCCTACTGACCCCGCGCCCCGGGCCCGCCGGCGATCTGCGGGTCCGGACAGACGTTGCCTCTTGCAATTGGCCCGGGCAAACTGCAGGTAAGTTGGGTGATTTTCATCGCCTGCCCCCGGCAGGCCGCAGCCGGAGCCAGACCCGCCATGGACAAGATCCCAATGACACGCCGCGGCGCCGACGCGCTGCAGACCGAACTCAAACAACTCAAATCCGTCGAGCGCCCGGCGGTCATTCAAGCCATCGCAGAGGCCCGCGAGCTTGGCGATCTGAAGGAAAATGCCGAGTATCACTCGGCGCGCGAGAAACAGGGCTTCATCGAGGGCCGGATCAAGGAGCTTGAGGGGGTGCTGGGACTCTCCGAGGTGATCGACCCCACCAAGCTCTCCGGCGCGATCAAATTCGGCGCGACCGTGACGGTCGTGGACGAGGACACCGACGAAGAAAAGACGTGGCAGATCGTCGGCGAGCATGAGGCCGATGTCGAAAAGGGCCTGCTGAACGTCAAATCTCCTATTGCCCGCGCCCTCATTGGCAAGGAAGAGGGGGATTCTGTTGAAGTGCGCACGCCGGGCGGGCAAAAGGATTACGAAATCCTCTCGATCCGCTACATCTGAGCCCCGCCGCCATGGCCGACACGCCCGAGACCTCAGACCGCCCGTCCGCATCCGCGCGTCCGACGCCGCTTGGCCTCTATGACCGCCCCCAGAAGGAAGGGCTGACGGGCATCGAGGTGATCGCCATCGTGCTCTCGCTGCTCTGGCTCGCGGGCACGGCGGTATTCTTCCTCGCCCTGCCCGGCGAGGCGACGGCGGGCGGCGAGGGGGCGGACATGCTGCGCTTTCTGATGACGCTGATGGCGGTGTTCATGCCGGTCGCGATGATCTGGGTGGCAGCGACAGCGGCGAAGGCCAGCCGCGTGATGCGAGAGGAGAGCCAGCGTTTGCAGACCGCCATCGACGCGATCCGGCAGAGCTACATCGCCCAGAGCCAAGGCCGGGGAGGGCCCAGCGATGGCTCGGTACAGCGCAAGCTCGACGAGATCGCGGCGGCGGCCCGCAAGACCGAAACCACGCTGGCGATGTTCACCTCGCAGCGCAAGGAAGCCCCGCAGCCTCCGGCGCCCCAGAACCCGCTGGCCCCGGCGGAGGACCAGCCGGTGCTGGCGCTTGGCACCCTTGCCGAGGAGATGGCACCGCCCCTGCCCTCCTCCGACTTCATTCGCGCCCTGAATTTCCCCGAGACAGCCGAGGACGAGGCGGGTTTCGCGGCCCTGCGCCGCGCCCTGCGCGACCGCACCGCCGGGCAATTGATCACTGCGGCCCAGGACGTGCTGACCTTGCTGAGCCAGGATGGCATTTACATGGACGATTTGCGCCCCGACCGCGCCCGCACCGAGGTCTGGCGCGCCTTCGCCGCCGGAGGCCGGGGCAAGACGATCGCCGCGCTGGGGGGCATCCGCGACCACTCCTCGCTGGCGCTGACGGCGGGCCGCATGAAACAGGACCCGATCTTCCGCGACGCCGCCCACCATTTCCTGCGCAAGTTCGACACGACTTTCGCGGGCTTCGCGGAGACGGCCAGCGATGGCGAGATTCAGGCCCTCGCGGACACCCGCACCGCCCGCGCCTTCATGCTGCTGGGCCGCGTCGCAGGCACGTTCGACTAGACCGCCCGCGCGCGCGCCTGTCACGCGACATGACGTCAATCTGGAACATGGCTTGCCCCCCGGCGCGCCTCCCGGCATGGTCCCCCAAACCGCCGGAGGACCTGCCATGAAAGCCACTATCGACCCCACCGACTTCCACAACCTCAAGCTGGAGCCCCAGGAGACTGGTGTCTGGATCGTCACCCTCAACCGCCCGGCCAAGCGCAACGCGCTTGATGTGGCGACCATCGAGGAGTTGGTGACGTTCTTCTCCACGGCCCCCCGCGCCGATGTGAAGGCGGTGGTCCTCGCGGGCGCGGGCGATCATTTCTGCGCCGGTCTCGACCTGATCGAACACCACGACGCGGACCGCTCTCCGGCGGATTTCATGCATGTGTGCCTGCGCTGGCACGAGGCGTTCAACAAGATGGAATATGGCGGCGTCCCGATTGTCGCCGCGCTCAAAGGCGCGGTTGTCGGCGGAGGTCTGGAACTGGCGAGCGCGGCCCATATCCGCGTCATGGATGACACGACCTACTTTGCCCTGCCCGAAGGCCAGCGCGGCATCTTCACCGGCGGCGGCGCCACGATCCGCGTGTCGGACCTGATCGGCAAGGCCCGCATGATCGACATGATCCTGACGGGCCGCGTCTATCAGGGCCAGCAGGCGGTGGATCTGGGCTTGGCGCAATACCGCGTGGAGGGATCGAGCTTCGACACGGCGATGGAGATTGCAGGCAAAATCGCCCAAAACCTGCCCCTGACAAATTTCGCCATTTGCTCCGCGATCAGCCATCTGAACAATATGTCCGCCATGGACGCGGCCTATGCCGAAGCGGTCGTCGGAGGCGTCGTCAACACCCAACCAGCCGCCCGCGCCCGCCTCGCGGCCTTCGCCGACAAATCAGCGGCCCGGGTGCGTCCCAATGCGGAATGACGGAGCTGGCCTTACGAACCAACAATGATCGGGAGAGGGCGCATGCCGTTGACGAACGCATCGTCGGCCAGAAACCCGGGACGCTCGATTTCGTTGAAAGCGCGGGTCTGCCGCTGACGTCCATCACTGCATGGGAAATGCTCTTTGACAGCTTCCGGCTGACGGAGGGCGGCGGCGATCGCCAGACGCTTTTGGTCATTGCCGCTGCGGGCGTTGTCGGCTCGATCCTGATCCAGCTTGATCGGAAAATGCTCTAAATGTTGTCACCCCTGATTGCATCGCAAACAGCGTCCGTCACGTCTTGAGTATTCGAGCTACCGCCAACATCAGGTGTCATGACACCGTCCGAACATACTTTCTCGACGGCCCGCATCAGCCGTCGCGCCGCATCCGCCTCGCCGATATGTTCAAGCATCTGCGCTGCCGTCCAGAATGTTGCCACCGGATTGGCAATGCCTTTACCAGTAATATCGAAGGCTGATCCATGGATCGGTTCAAACATGGAAGGATACCGCCGCTCCGGGTCGATGTTGGCCGTCGGGGCTACGCCCAAAGAACCGGCGAGCGCACCTGCTAGATCAGACAGAATGTCGGCATGCAGGTTCGTTGCGACAATTGTGTCGAGACTTTGCGGCGATTTCACCATCCGCACGGTCATCGCGTCCACAAGCATCTTGTCCCATGTCACGTCGGGAAAGTCTTTCGAAACCTCTGCTGCGATCTCGTCCCACATGACCATACCGTGGCGCTGAGCATTGGATTTGGTCACCACTGTGAGCCGCTTTCTGGGGCGCGATTGGGCAAGCTTGAATGCGTAACGCATTATGCGTGTCACGCCGATGCGCGTAAAGATCGCAACCTCTGTGCCGACTTCTTCGGGCAGACCCCGATGCGCTCGGCCGCCCATACCGGCATACTCACCCTCGGAATTCTCACGAACGATGACCCAGTCAAGATCGTTAGGCCCGACATTCGCAAGCGGCGCCTGAATGCCCGGCAGAATGCGGGTGGGGCGCACATTTGCGTATTGATCAAAGCCCTGACAAATCGGCAAGCGCAGTCCCCAGAGCGTCAAGTGATCTGGGACATCGGGTGCGCCGACCGCCCCGAAAAAGATCGCGTCAAAAGCTTTGAGCGTTTCGGTGCCATCTTCGGGCATCAACGCGCCTTCACGCTTGTACCGCTCCGAGCCCCAATCGAAATTGGTAAACTCAAGCTCGAAGCTGCCATCGCGCTTGGCGAGCGCTTCAAGGGCCTGGATACCTGCGGCAATGACTTCCGGTCCTATGCCATCTGCGGGAATTGCAGCGATTTTATAAGTATTCATATCTTTCCCTTCTGGACGTGTCGCCACTTAACCTCGCGTGCGTTGCACTCCTGAAGGGTGTATCTTTGGTTGACGGATCATAAGCAATCGTGACCCTATCATATAAAAAATTCATATAATGAGGTCTGGATGGAACTGCGCCAACTTCGATGTCTGATTGCTGTGGCCGAAACACAGCATTTTGGCCGTGCGGCCCAGAAACTTGGTATGCTCCCTGCCTCATTTGGCAGGCACATCAAGCTGCTGGAAGAAAGGCTCGGTGGGCAACTCCTTGTCAGGACAACACGACATGTGGCGTTGACGGATGCGGGGCGAGAGTTTGTAGCTAAGGCCCGCGATTTGGTAGAACGCGCCGATCAGATGGAGCGCAATTTTCGCGAAGGCACACACGGAAAGTCGAGAATTCTGCGGATCGGCGCAATTGACAGCGCCGCTGCGGGGCTGATGCCGCAACTCCTCCCGAAGGTTCGTGAAGACTATCCCGAAATCGATGTCGAGCTTTTGGAGCAAAAAACAATTCGTCTTTTGCCGAGGCTGTTGTCAGGCCGCCTCGACGTCGCGATTGTGCGCCCCCCCGACAGCCCCGACAAACGGCTCGAGTTTATGCCGCTTTTTTCGGAAACGGCCGTCGTCGCCATGCCCGAGAACCATCCCCTCGCGACGCGCGAGATGGTGACTATTGATGATCTTGCGGAGGAGCCGTTGATTGTTCCTGATCGGGGCTCACGCCCCCACAGCCACGATTTGACAATCAAACTTTTTCTCGAAGCGGGCTACACTGCGCGCATTGCTCAGATCGCGGAAGAAAAGCAGACAATCGTCAGTCTGGTCAGCACCGGCGTCGGCCTCGCAATTGTCCCCAAGTGGGCGTCGCGCCTGGCGGTTGGCGGCGTCAGTTTTGTCGAATTGAACGGGCCGACGGATATTGCAAAACGGAGCCTTGCGCTGACAGCCGTCTGGCTCAAAGAAACCAGACACGATGCCAGAGATGCCTTCTTGAAAGTCTTTCAGGAAAATTTGCTGGGGCTGTCCAAGACGGCCTGACACTAATTATATCAATAATTTGTATAACCCAAGATCATTTAAGACGCTGGTCTCAAGCGAAACTGACGTATTACAGTTCCTTGTCTAACTCGAATTGTGCGGTTTAGGCTCTACTTCACTGCACGCATTCGGAAATCGGGAGGAAACACATGAGTCTTAATCGTCTAACATGCGCTACAGTCGCAATCACACTGACCGTGGCGGTCGCCGGGGGCGTCTCGGCACAGGACCGCACCGGTTGGCCAGAAAGCTTCACCATCGGGACAGGTTCCCAGGGTGGTACATATTTCGGATATGGCTCCGGTTGGGGCGGTATTGTTTCTGAAGCCACAGGCGTTGCCGGCGGCGCAGAAGTCACTGGTGGACCCATGCAGAACATGTCGCTCGTTCATGCGGGTGATCTGGCATTCGGCATGACTACCATGGGTCCCGCGGCCGAGTCTATCGCCGGCAACAACCCCATCGCGCCCGGTCTTCAGATGACCAACGCCTGCGCAATGTTCCCGATGTATCAGACGCCGTTCTCGATTACGGCACTGTCGTCGTCTGGCATTGAAAGCGTCGCGGACATCCCCGCCGGTGCAAAAATCGGCTTTGGCCCTGCCGGTTCGACATCAGACACATACTTCCCGCGCATGATGGAAGAGCTGGGTGTCGATTTCGAACGCCGCAACGGTGGCTGGTCCGATCTGGGCGGCCAGTTGCAGGACGGTCTGCTTGACGTGATTGCCTTTGCCGCCGGCGTTCCGGTGCCGGCTGTTTCTCAGCTTGAAGTGCAAACCGATGTCAACATCATCGAGTTCACCGAAGACGAGCAAGCGACAATCACCGCGGCTTTCCCGGTGGCGCAGTTCGATATTGCAGCCGACACCTACCAAACCCTCGAAGCGCCTGCCCGCTCCGTGTCGATGTGGAACTTCGCAATCGCAAACTGCGACCTGCCCGAAAGCTTTGTTTTCGAAGTCGTGAATGCGGTCATGTCTGACAACGAGCGCATGGTCGCGACGCACAAGGCGGCACGTTCCACTCTGCCTGAGTTCTGGGACCGCAACTCTGTGATGAAGTGGCACCCCGGTGCTGCAAAGTGGTTCATGGAAAACGCTGGCGCTGACATCCCGGCGGACATGGTCCACGGCGGCTGAGGGCTCTTGCTACCACGGCTAGTCTAGACAAACGTATCCGCGCCTTTTCGGGGCGCGGATATTTTGCGTACTAGCGGACAAATCGGGGGGATGAACGATGGTAGAAAAAGACACGTCAATCGATGACGATCATCTGATCGCAGACGGGGTGGACGAAGAGCCCGTCGAAGGAAACCGTCGTTTGTTTGAAGGCCGTGGCCTTTTCATCATCGCCGCTGTCGCCACGCTCTACGCCGCGCTACACATGATCGCTTTGAATGGTGTGTCATTGTCGAACCTGATTGCTTTGCCGACAACTATTCAAGCGGAACGCGCACATGCCGCCGCTGATGCGGCTTTCGACAATTTGCGCGCGACTCTTGGCCCGGCCGGAGAGGCGTTTGAAGGCAACTCTGTCCGCAGGCTCAAAGCCCTGGCCGAAGAGACGATGACAACGGCTGACAACTCCGGCGAAATTGCGGGCAGCATCACGGAACTGGATGAAGCGCGCGACCGCGCTGCCGCGCTCACGCGAGAGGCGCGTGCCGTGCGCACAACGTGGTCCGAGAGGCTGTGGTTCCTACCGCAATTCCCACTGGAGACATGGAATTTCCGAATCCTTCACATAGGCGGAGCTCTGGCGCTCGGGTTTTTGCTTTTTGCCTCCAGCCAGTTTGGTGCGGGCTTGGCCGCGCGCGGACCCAGCTTGCAAATCGTCTCTGCCGCGTTGCTCATTCCCGTTGCCTGGTCGGCCTTTACCGTCTTTGGATTTGCCAATTTCCTCGCCTCCGGCGAAGCTGCGGAAGTCGGAGGTCGCGTGATTTGGATGTCCTTGCCTGCAGGCAACGAACGCCTTGCTGCGTTTCCCAGTTATGCGGGCATCTTCGAAGCCGAGATTTGGCAATTCGGTGTGCCGCTTTTAGTGGCAACCTTTGCAGCGATTGTTCTGGGGTGGATCGACCGGGTCGAGCGCCATCGTTTCGCCATATCCGACATCGTCCTCGCGCTTTGCGGTCTCGTCGTCGCGTTCTATTTTGTAGTGGTCTACTCCACCGCCGCACGCAATTCGGTCGGCACGGCAGAAGTTCCAATTGGTGTGGCCTTTGCCGCTACCGCTGGCTCGGCGCTTATTCTGGAACTGACTAGGCGGGTCGCTGGTCTCGCGCTTGTGATCATTACGGGCGTTTTCCTGATCTACACCTTCACTGCACACCTGTTGCCCGGCATCCTCGCGGTGGAAAACGCCTATAGCTGGCAGCGGTTCTTCGGCCACGTCTATTCTGATGCGGGCATTCTTGGGCCGACCACTGCGGTATCGTCGACGTACATCATCCTGTTCATCATCTTTGCTGCATTCCTGCAGGCCTCCAAGGTGGGTGACTATTTCGTCAATTTCGCCTTTGCCGCGGCGGGCCGTGCACGCGGTGGCCCCGCAAAGGTCGCAATTTTCGCCTCTGGCCTTATGGGCATGATCAACGGCACATCTGCAGGCAACGTGGTGGCGACCGGCTCACTCACCATCCCGCTGATGAAGAAGGTCGGCTACCATAAGAAGACCGCCGGCGCGGTCGAAGCCGCAGCCTCGACCGGTGGGCAGATCATGCCACCAATCATGGGCGCGGGTGCGTTCATCATGGCCGAAATCACAGGTATCCCATATCAGGAGATCGCCATCGCGGCGATCATCCCAGCGGTTCTCTACTTTGTCTCCGTCTACCTCATGGTCGATTTTGAGGCTGCGAAACTTGGGATGCGCGGCATGCGGGAAGATGAACTGCCGAAGTTCAACAAGATGGTAAGGCAGGTATACCTGTTCATCCCGATCATAATCCTGATCTACGCGCTGTTCCTCGGCTACTCCGTCATCCGTGCCGGAACGCTCGCCACTGTCTCGGCAGCGGTCGTCAGTTGGCTGACGCCAAACCGCATGGGGCTTCGCGCGATCCTGAAGGCATTCGAACTCGCGGGCATCATGTCGATTCAGATCATCGCTGTCTGCGCCTGCGCCGGTATCATTGTGGGCGTTATCAGCCTCACGGGTGTCGGCGCGCGTTTCTCTGCGGTCCTCCTTGATCTCGCCGCAGCCTCTCAGCTTCTGGCCCTGTTCTTTGCGATGTGCATCGCAATCCTCCTCGGTATGGGAATGCCAACCACGGCTGCTTATGCAGTCGCTGCGAGCGTGGTTGCACCGGGCCTCGTGCAACTTGGTATCCCACAGCTCACGGCACATTTCTTTGTGTTCTACTTCGCGGTTCTCTCCGCAATTACTCCACCCGTTGCACTGGCCAGTTATGCCGCAGCGGGGATATCTGGCGCCAACCCGATGGAAACCTCCGTCGCCTCGTTCAAAATCGGGATCGCTGCATTCATCGTGCCGTTTATGTTCTTCTACAACTCGGCGCTCTTGATGGAAGGCACGACGCAGGACATCCTGCGTGCAGGCACAACGGCCATCATCGGGGTATTCTTTCTGTCAAGCGGCGTTCAAGGGTGGTTTGTCGGGGCACGCTCAGCATGGTTCATCCGAGGTCTCCTGATCGTCGCCGCACTGTTCCTGATATCGGGCGGGCTATTGACTGACCTTATTGGCGTCGGAATCGCGGTGGCAACATGGTTTGTGCAGCGCCTGTTCCATCCAAACCCTGATGCGCCAATTCCAGTGAGGGGCGCCGACTAACGCGTCAACAGTACCCCCCCAGGTCCGTTCCATTGCCTCTTCGAGAACCGGTCTCCATGTGCCCAGCCGGCGGGCAACAAACGCGCGATCTCGGCCTTTATCTCTGTTGTCAGCGAGATGCGAGATCCCTCCACGCATTCTTCGAGGTGTTTGGCCGAAAGGGTTCCGGGGATCGGTATGATGCTCTCATCTTGAGCGAGACACCATGAGATCGCCATCGCGGCAGTCGACACGCCGTGATCGGCGGTGAATATAGAACAGGTCCGGTATTTGCGTGATTTCCAGCTCGGCACGTTCCGGTTTGGATCAGAGTAGGTGCGCCAAGTGTGCCGCATCTCTTTGCCTTCAGGACAAATGTAGCGGTCCCTCTCATCGTCCCAGGTGAAGTCGGACCGGGAGAACGTCCCGTCCTTGCGCTCGCCTTTGTCGAATACGGGAATGAACGGCAATATCTTCCGTTTGAGCGCCAGCCAGACCAGATTGTCGGTCGAGCCATAGGCGGTGTCTGCGGCAATCCAATCCGGCTTCAGGCCAAAGCGGTCTTCGGTGCGGTCGAGCATCTTCCGCATGGCACCGACTTCGGCGGTCTTGTTCGACCGGCTGGCGTCCACATCGACGATGACGTCGTGATCGGTATCGATCAGGTAATTGTCGGAATAAGCGAAGAATGCTGGCCCTTTGCGCGCGGCCGTCCATTGGCTGGCCGGATCGGCATAGGCGGTGAACTTCGGCTTGGCCGTGGTAGCTGCGCCAAAAGCCTCATCGTCCAGTGTGTCGAGATACTCGCGTACAGCACGGGGTGCATCATTCCGGTCGATCTCCCGGGCCGCCCAGTCGTCCGGATTGCTGGAGTTCTGCTTCTGGACGTCAGCACTTGTCAGGCTGGCATCGACAGCAAAACCCTGACCACCGACAAGACCTTCCTCCATGCAGCGTGCCACGGTTGTCTCGAAGACATGGCGCAGCAGATCGCTTTCGCGGAATCGGCCATGTCGGTTCTTTGAAAACGTCGAGTGATCAGGCACACGGTCGGTCAGGTCGAGACGGCAAAACCAGCGGTAAGCCAGGTTCAGATGTACCTCTTCGCAAAGCCGCCGTTCCGACCGGATGCCAAAGAAGTATCCAACAATAAGCATGCGGATCAGCAGTTCCGGGTCGCCAGAGGGACGGCCTGTGTGGCTGTAGAAATCCGCCAGATGCAAGCGGATGCTGCTTAGGTCAACGAACCGATCAATCGACCGCATTAAGTGATCCTGAGGGACATGCTCTTCAAGCGAAAACTCATAGAGCAAGGCCGCTTGCGCTTCCTGCCTCGGTCCCATCCTCGCTGATCCTTCCGCCTGGTGGGCAAATTGAATCAGCACTTCGTCCTTGATCGGGGAAGAGTTTTTCAACAAAATCGGCTCAAAGCCGGCATTAGATCGGTCGCAGAAAATCCGGAGGCGAGGGCATAAGATGCCAGAAAGGCCGGCCCAAAGTTGCCTTTCACCGATCGGTCAAGATGCTGGAGCGCGGCCCGTCGAACCTGCCGTTCGCTGCGACTGCACAGAAACATTCGCATGGGTTGTTTTGGGCGTCCGCTCGAAGACACCTCTTCGTGCGAAGTTGAGGAGTGCACTGAAAGCAAAGCGTGGAAACAGAGCCCTAGTGCCTGTGTCACCGTAAAATTCCCGATGAATGGCTAAGGATTTCGGGCTAGGGTTCGGAATAGCCCATTCCGGGGCTTTGCATAGAGGCACGCTACTTGAACCATATAACAGCCTCTTCCGGTACAGGGCTCATCGACCGCGCAAGGTTGCTTTTTGCAGCCTATGCCGAGGGGCGGTCTCAAGTTCTGGACACACCGCGCCGGAACGCGGCTTTGTTTTGGGCGGTTGTGACCCCGATTGCAAACCTGTCCCTCTTGGGATGGCTGGCATTCTACCTAATATACGACGCTGCCGCGCTTTGGCCTGCAGCGGCGCTATGCGCAGGCTTTCAGATCACATTCATCGCCCCTTTGATTGCGCGCAGGAGCAGATTTGCGGCGGAAGCTTTTGCCTGCTTCATGATCGCTGCCTTGTTTACGGGATTGATGTGGGTGTTCGGTGCAACCTCGGGTTTGACCTACGGCCTTTTGCCTGCCGCGCTCATTCTTGTGATGGAGATCGGCACACGGCGTTTCGCTCCCTTGGTGGTCTCGGTCACACCGCTGCTCGTTCTGTTCTGGGCCTTGCCAGTCTGGTTTCCAAACCCACAGCCCTTTACCAATGCAACGCCATGGCTGTTAGATACAATTCAATTCGCCAATGTAAGCAACCTCATCATTATTACCCTGGCCATGGTGATCCTCATCTTGCGGCGGGCCGAAGATGCCGAGGCGGCGCTTGCATTGGAATATAACAGGTCAGAAGCGCTGCTTGCCAATCTCGTACCTGAGCAGATTGCGATGCGACTGAAGAACAATCCGGGCGAGGTCATCGCCGATGAGAATGCTGAGGTCACCGTCGTCTTCGCAGATATCGTCGGATTCACCCCGAAGGCCGCGAGGATGCGCCCCGAAGCTCTTGTCGGCTATCTGAACCGCGTCTTTTCGGTTTTCGATGCGCTCACACAAAAGCATGGTTTGGAAAAGATCAAAACAATTGGCGACGCCTACATGGCGGTGGCAGGCATGCCGACGCCCCGTAACGACCATGCCCGGGCGGCAGCGGCACTGGCGCTCGACATGCTACGCGCCGCTGCGGGTTTGTCCGATCATATGGGCGAGGCCATAGACGTCAGGATTGGGCTTCATACCGGCGCAGCGGTCGGCGGCGTCATTGGCACGACCAAAGTGTTCTACGACGTTTGGGGAGATACAGTGAATACCGCTGCGCGGATGGAAAGCCTTGGCCAAGCCGGTCGCGTGCACGTCACGGATGCAGTGCGCAGGGCCCTGGGTGACACCTATGCCTTCGAGGCGCGTGGGCTTATCGACGTCAAGGGCAAGGGACAGATCAACACGTTTTGGTTGACCAAGCGGTCCCGATAACCGCCGAAAGTTCCGAAGTTTCCCATCGCCGGAGCTCATGTCCCGCTGCCTGGAGTATGTTCGCCGCACCGATTTTTTGTTGAGGACCAACGGTCGACCTACGGTGGCGCAACAAAGGCAAGCGCTCCAATTTCCAACCTACCCGCACCAACGGCCCACTGCTGCCGTTGACGCAAGGGTCTCGCCGCTGCGCTACGGCCCGCAAGAGCCGTCATTCGCTGCAATTGCAAAAGTGGACAAAGGCGGAGGTCGACGCTACGAAGCGAAGCGGTCATCCCCTTGCCATTTTGAAGCTCGCCCGAAGGCATCGGTTTCGCGTACAAACCTTTTAACCCTACACTGACTCAATGATCCAAGAAATGGTGACCATGCCTCGACCGATCCTGTGGTCCTTTCGACGCTGTCCCTATGCAATACGCGCGCGGATGGCAGTTTTGAGCGCGGGGCTGGAGGTGGAGCTGCGCGAGATCAAATTGAAAGATAAGCCGCAGGCGTTTCTCTGTGCCTCACCGTCGGCCACGGTCCCCAATCTGCAAGCGGGCGATATGACGTTGGATGAGAGTCTCGACATCATGCTTTGGGCGCTTGGGCAACGTGATCCGCATGGGCTGCTGGACATGCCAGAAATCGGTCAAACCCTCATCGCTCAGAATGATGGGCCCTTCAAAGCCGCGCTTGATCATACAAAATACGCCGTGCGCTATCCGGATCTCGATCCACAAAGCGAACGTGCCAAAGCGTCTGATTTCATTCAGTCTCTTGACTCAAGGCTGGCCGGGCAAGCGTTCCTGACGGGCCGCAGGCCCACCCTAGCCGACTTTGCGATCTTTCCCTTTGTGAGGCAGTTCGCCCATAGCGACCGTGCCTGGTTTGACGCCCAGCCTTGGCCCCATGTGATCCTTTGGCTCGACGGCTTCCTTCAGAGCGCCGATTTTCAGAAGGCGATGGCAAAAATCCCCGTTTGGGACAGCGGCGCGCCCCCCTTTTCTTTTGGCGGCGCATCTGAGTAATTTGGGCAATGGCAGGAAAATCTCTGAATAAGAAGAACTTGACAGCCTTGGGCGCAGAAACTCTGGCTGAGCTGCTCCTCGAAGTTGTCAAAGGCGATGCGGCGCGGCAGCGGCAGGTGCGCATGGCGCTCTCGTCCGAGCAAAGCCCGAAAGAGGCCGCGGCTGACATCCGCAAGCGCGTGGCTCAAATCCGGCGTGCGCGCAGCTGGATTTCCGGGCGCGCGCAGCGCATGTTGGCAAAAGAGCTGCACGTGTTGATTTCCGCTGAGAAGTGACCCGGTAGACCCCCAAATTTTCACTGAGAATTGACCCATGTGAACACGTTGCCC
>CBFHJA010000054.1:0-26807 GCA_965656085.1 uncultured Aliishimia sp.
CTCGGCCAGTTCGGCCTCGCGTTCAGCCACCGCAGCCTCGCGCGCCTCCAGCTCGGCCAGTTCTTTCTTGCTCGGCCCGGCGGGCTTGCCGCCACCCTTGGGCTTGCCGATGATCTTGGCGATCGGCGCGTCGCCGCGCTCAAAACGCTTTGCGGTTGCCTCATCGAACGCGGCGACATCCCCCGCCACATACGCACCATAGGTGCGCGTGAATTCCACGATTACGCGTGTCATGTTTCATACTCCTGTTTCCTGCGGCCTCGCCGCATCATTCAAGGCCGGGCCACCATGGCCCGGCCCCGTCCCTCGCCCGCGCCGATTACAGCGACCAGGCAACGCCCTCGATCACCGCGATGGCCTCATCATGCGCCGGGGCCATGTCGTGTTCCTCCACCGCGCGCATCAGCGTCAGACCACGCTGGAACGCCGACACGGTGTTGCCGCCGCCATCGACGAACGCCGCTTCCGTGGACGTGGCCAGCGTGATTTGCTGGCTCGACCCCACCATGATTTCGGCGGCGTCCAGGAAATAGATTTCCGTTTCGTTGCCGCCGCCGCCCAGGTTGTTGGGAATCTGCGTGGTCGTGTAGATCGGATAGCCTTTCAGATCGCCCGACGCGTCGATCGACGGATAGACCTTGAAACCCGTGGTCGGATGCCGAAGGTTCGCCAGGAAATTCTTGACGCCGGGGCGCATGATCCAGCCCGGCGCAACCATCAGCACGTTGCTTTCCTCGACCACGTTCACCGCGCCATCGATGGCCGCTTCGACAGCGGCAACCGAATTGGCGACACCTGCATCGACGTGACCGGCCAGCGCCCAATGCCGCAGGCCCTTGGGCAGATTGCCCGACCCGTCATAGCGGATCAACGCGATGTCCTTGGTCTGGCCCATCACGTTCACCATCAGGTCGCGCACGGCCATACCCACCGATGCCGACGAATGCCGCAACAGCGCATTGCCGATCGGCACCAGAGACGACAGCGTTTTGAAATTCTGCTGCACCGGCTCGAACGTGGGTTCGGACTCGACCGTGGCCGCGTTCTCCGCGCCATAGCTTGCGGTCGGCCCCGTGGCGAAACGCGCGTTGCGCAACTCACCGGCGGGCATGTCATGCATCTGCACACCCATCTGCATCAGCGCCACGCGCGGCTGCAACAGGTCGATGATCGTCTGCGACTGCGCACGCGGGATCGTCACACCGCCCGCGCCATCCGTCGCCCCCGACAGCGCGGCGGAAATACCGGAATGCCCGGCGTCCTCAAGCTGCGCACAGGCGGCGTCACGGTTGCCACGCTGATTGGCCAGGGCGGCCATCATCAGGCCGACATCGGCCCCGCGCTGCGCCGGGTCGGCAGGCTGCGCCGGAACCTGCACGGCCCCGCCCGTTGCGCCGGTCTGAGTCTCGCCCGCATCGGTTTCCGATTGCGCCGACGCCGCTTGCGCCGCCTCGACCTGCTCGGCCCGCTGCACCTGCGCGTCCAGCGCCTTGAACGCGGCACTCGCCGCGTCGAATTCACCCTGCGCGGATTGCAGCGCCTCATCGGTCGTGGCGTCGTCCGCCTCAAGCGCAGTCAGGGCTTGCGCCTTGGCCTGCATGTCGTCCGCCGCTGCCTTCCGCTTGCGGCGCAGATCGTTGATGTCCATCGCTCAAAACTCCTTTGCATGGATCGCGGCACACCGCCGCCTTGCCCCGCCGCCGCCCGGCGCAGGGATAAACGGGCGTCTCGCGCCCGAATTCTTGTGCTTGTTACAGGCCCGCGCGCGCCTGCGCCGCCTCGGCCAGCGCCCGCGCCCCGGCCCCCGAACCGCTGCGCGCCGGGCGGCGCGCATAGCTGGCGGTGATCCGCGACATCGCCGCGCTGCGTGTCTCGATCACATCGACCAGCCTGCGCGCCTGCGCATCCGCACCCCAGAACACCGCGCCACCGTCCCGCGCATCCTCCGTCGCAGAAAGCTGCGCGGTGATCGCTTCGCGGTCGATACCGCGCCCGGCGGCCACGTCATCCAGAAAGTCCCGTTCGATCGCGTCCACTTGCTGACGGATCAGCGCCCGGCCTTCCTCGGTCGTCGGATCGGGCCGCTTGGCGCGCGCATGGTTTGACGACATCAGGAACACTTGCAGCCCGGACTGACCCGGCCCGACCGGATGCACCGCCGTATACATCACGCCGATGCTGCCCACCCACGCGCCGGGGGCCAGGCTGATTTCCGTCGACTGGCTGGCCAGGTGATAGCCCGCCGATGCGCAAAGCGGATCGATGATCGCATGAACCGGCTTGACCGCCGCCGCGCGGCGCACGGCGTCGACCGCACCCGACAGGCCCAACACGTTGCCGCCGGGCGAGTCGAAGGCCATCACGATCGCGCGCACATCCTCATTGCCCGCCAGTTCATCCATGGTTTCCGTCAGCCCGTGATACGTGGCCCAGCCCAGGTATCGCTCCAGGACCATCACATTCGGCGTCAGGATACCGCGCACCGGCACCAGCGCCACACCGCCCTGAACCGCGAAACGCTGCCCCCGCTCGACCGTCAGCGCGGCCTCGACACCCTGGGCCATGGCGTCATGCGCCGCATCGGGCAGGGGCATGGCCAACAGTCCTTCCGTCACATCCGGCAGGGCAGACAGCAGCCCCCCGCCAACCAAGTTCGCAGCGGTCAATCGGGTCATTCGTCGCCCTCCTCATCATCATCGGGGTTTGCGGCATCGTCGCCGCTATCGTCGCGCGTCATGTTCGGCGCGGGGTTCAGCTTGTCGCCATCCTCGACCGGCGGCAGGCCAAGCGTGCGGCGGCCCTCGTTCGGCGTCTTGACCGGGCCGCCCACCGCTTTCGTGACAGCCTCGTATTGATCCTTGATCGTCGGTTGCAGCAAGACGCCGAAATCATGCCGCAGGAACAAACCGCGTTCCCGCTCCGCCCGCGTCAACAGGGCCACATTCATTTGCGCCTCGACCAGAACAGACCAATGCAACAGGCAATCCGTCAGGTAATCGATCGCCTGCTGCTCGCCGTTCGCCTTCACCCCGTTTTCAAGAATTTGCAGTTTCGACATCGGCATCCGGTAAATGCCCGCGATCTGTTCGCGGTCGAATTTGCGCGCATCCAGCAACTGCATATCCGCCGCCGACATGTCCAGCGGCTTGATATCCTCATCCGGCCCCAACACCGGGAAGCCATCCGCATCGGGCCGCGTGATCTGATCCTTGACCCGGCGCGCGTTGCGCGCCCGCGTTTCGTCATCCTCGTAATCATCCGCCAGCTTGATGACGGCCTTTGCCGTCCCGCCGCTGGCCGTGCGCGCGGCGGCCTCCTGGCCTGCCATCGCAATCCCCATCGATTCCGCCGCAACGGCCAGCGGGGATCGCCCTTCCCAACCGTCCAGCGGGGAATAGCGCAGATGCGCCATCGACCGCGACGGAACCCGGCGATGCACACCCGCCTGATCCTGGAACTGGTAGAAACGATCACGCCCGGCGGCCAGCATCGTGGGGGCCAGCCCATCCTTGGGCAACTCGATCAACTCGACCTCGCCGGCCCCGTCGCGCGGCGCATAGGCGAACCCGTTGCCGCGCAGCGCATAGGCATAGACCATCACGAACCGAACCAGCTTGGCAGGCACACCCGCCGACGCCTCGACGTTCAGAAGATAGGGCAAGGCGTGCTGTTCGACCCGCTCATCTATGCCGCCCGGCATCCGCTGATACAGCTTCACCGGAACCTTTGACAAATCCCCCGCCACGTTGTTGCAGCACGCCGCGACCGTTGCATGCAGCTCGGCGCGCTGCGGCGTGACGCGCGGCAACTGTGTGGGAGTCGGGTAATTGGAATTCCAGCCGATTTCCTGCAACCAGGCTTTCGGGTTCTGCGTGCCGCTCACATCAAGACCGGCGGACATGTCGCGGGTCAGGGGCGGATCGGGCCGCACCGCCGCAGGAACCGACGCCGCCGCCCGCCCGGCGCGGGAAATTTCAAAGCCCAGAACTTTCATACGATCAGAATTTCCTTTGCCTTGCGTTTCGTTTCCCCGACCTCGGCGCGGCCCAGGGCCATGATCGCCGCGACCGCCACATCGATGCGGCCCGTCGCCTTTTTCTTGTTCGGCTTCAGGTTCTCGGCGGCGTCCATATCCAGCATCACATTCCCGACCTGCCAGGCCAGAACGGGATTACCGCCATGACGGACCCGGCCATTCATCACCGCCTGTTCAAAACGCTTGGTCGGGGCCGACATGCTGGCATATCCCTGCCCATGCTCGAACAGCGGGAACCGCATCTTGTCCAGTTCACCGGCCACGTATTTCATGCCCCACCGGTCATAGACGACCTCTTGCAGGTCGAACATTTCGCGGATCCATTTCAGCCGCTCGATCACCTGATCTTCATCGATCTGGCCACCCCGGTGAACCTCCAGCCAACCCTCGTCACGCCACTGCACGAACTCGCGCTTTTCGGTCTGCGCCCGCGCGATGAAACCTTTCTGCCCCTCGGGCAGGAACGTGTAGGCCAACAGGTAGACCGCGCCATCCACCGGCACCGCAACAACGATCGCGGTCGTGTCCGTGGTGCGCGACAGGTCCACACCGACCCACGCCTTGCGGCCATACAGCATCGCCGGATCGAACGGCGCGGCGGCAAGCCCCGCATCCCACGTATCCCGCGCGATCCAGCTTTGATTGCCTTCCGTCCACAGGTTCAGATGCAACCGCCGGAAATTCGGCATCCGCCCCGAAATGGCCATGGCCTGATCCAGGATGGCCCGGAAATCATCCTCCTGGAACGCGACCCCAAGATTCGGGTTGGCCATCTTCCAGGCCACCGGGTCCGCCGGGTCGCAATCCTCGGGCGGCTCCGCGATATAGGCAAAGAACCGGTCGTCCTGAACGTCGCCGCGCAGCACCCTTTCGCCATAGTCGCGCAACTCCCCGCAGATCGTCGCGCGATCCGCGCCTGCCGTGGTGATCGCCCAATCGATCGGCTGCGACCGCGCCAGCATCGAATTGGTCAAGACCTCGGCCAGCTCCCGATCCGTCCAGCGGTGAACCTCATCGCGCGCCGCGAAATGCGGGTTGATCCCGTCAGCACTGTTTCCGTCGCGGCTCAGGGCCGAAATCATGCCGTTCGTTTTCGGGCACAGGATCGACGCCTGGTAGACCTGCATCAACTGCGACAACTCGGGCGATGCGTAGACCATCCGTTTCAACTCGCGAAACAACAGCCCGGCCTGATCCCGCGTCGTGGCCGCGCAGAACCCTTGCGGCGCGGCCTCGCCATCGAACAGCGTGGTGAACAGCATCGGCACGGCGGTGTCTGTGGTCTTGCCGTTTTTCTTGGCGACCTGGTGATAGGTGCCCTTGAACCGCCGCCGCCCCGTCTCGGCATACTTCCATCCGAACACGGACCCATGGCGAAACACCTGCCACGGCTCCAGGCGCAGCGGCTTTCCGGCCATGGCCCCGGTCGTGTGCTGGATCAGCTTTGCAAAATTCGTGATCCGCGTTGCCGCCTTGCAGTCAAAGACCAGCCCGCGATCCGCACCTGTTTCCAGATCCATCAAGTGACGTTCGCAGGCCATCCGCACCAGGCTGCCCGCGACCTCGCGCCCCTCGATCACGTTCACCGCATAGCGGCTCACGGGGTGGTCAATCGGGTCCATCGTTCAACTTCGACAACAGCCGATCGAACAGATCGCCCTGCCCGTCCGTTCTCAGACGTGCCTCATCCACCGGCGACATGCCGAACAGCGCGCCAAGCTGCCGCATGTTCGCCAGCGCGTCCTGCCGCGCAGACCAATCCGCCGTTTTCTTTTGCTGCAACCCGTTGCGCGTCAAGACTGCGTAGGTCCGACCGATCAGCGCGATGTTGCTGGTCAATTCGATCACGTCCGCGACCGCCTCGCAGTAGGCTTGAAACATGTCGGCATGATGCGGCTGCAAGCGATCATGGCGGACCAGCTCGGGGGCCAGCCGATCCCAAACCACCTTACCCGCATCCGACATCAGGTCAGGCGCGGCGGGCACCGGCTTCTGAACGTCACCCTTCATCGGGATCACGTTGTCAGGCTTTGGCTTGCGACCCTTCACGACTTTCCTTGAACCTCCAGATGATCCCTACCCGTGGGCTTTTTTCCCCAATTCCCCCCACTCAAAAAAAACGGGCTGGCCGCCGGTCTTGCGTCGGGGCTAGGGATTTCCAGACACCCCCCCCTTTTTCGAATGCCAGACCTCGCGGGCCGTCTTGCGACTGTGACACCGCTTGCACAGCGCCTGCCAGTTCGATCGATCCCAGAACTTTGCCCTGTCACCCTTGTGCGGCTCGATATGATCCACATCCGTTGCGGCCTCGACCGCGCCCAACTCCGCGCAATCCACGCATAACGGATTGCGCCGCAGGAACCGGCGCGCCGCCCGCTGCCAGCGCGCATCGCCATACAGCGCCCGTTGCGCCGCCGCGTGATCCGTTCTCTGCGCCGCCGCCCGCCGCTCGGCCAACCGGGCCGCCGCCTGCGCCGCGTGATGCTGACAATGGGGGCCGCCCGGCTCCGCGATATCCTCGCATCCGGGCGCGCTGCATATCTTGCGCGGGGGCATGGCGATCCGTTTTGTTCGATGAACCGCCCGGCACCGGGGACAAGTGGGGACACATGATGCACGACGCCGGGCGGATGCCACGGGGCCAGGAAGAAGAACCCCGCAACGCAAAAGCGCCCGCCGGTTTCCCGTGGGCGCATTTGTAGATGATGTCACAAGGGATAGTGATTCGGTGTCCTAACTGTCAAGGATTTTGTGCCATCACCCGAAATGCCTAACCCGAACACCGCCGCGCTATGTCTGCGCCGGAAAGCCTCGGCGCGTGGACGGACTTTTTTACGCCAAAGGCGGGGTGGCCAACCCACTGACCTTCAATCCATTGCCACCAGAGGTGCCTGTCCTCTTCTCTGATGGCATCCGGGCGCTGTATCGCGCCCCTGAAGTGTGCCTCCGCGCGCCGGAAATGACCGCGACGCCAATGCATCGGGACCTTATGGAAGCCAGGGTCTCTCGCGACCTTCGCCACGGTAGGCTTGCTGATGTCCCAAGAAATTCGCGTCCAAGCGTCTAATGCGAAACCCATTCCGCGATGGACAGCCCTCCGTTGTTGTCGAGTTCCGGCGGCAGATCGAGTAACTACCCTGGGTTCGTTCAGCAACGAAATGATGTAGGCGAAACGCTCGACAAGCCTTTTCGGGATATCTTTGCTGGCAAGGTATTGCAGGCTTCCCGGGGCCCAAGCGCCAAGCGGCGCGTGAGCGCCGTTTTCGTCCATTACGCCCAGCCGTACACATTCTCCGATGCTCGGGTCTCTGGTCCTGAAGAGCAGGTAGAGATGACTCCGGACCACGATTCCGACGCGTTCTCCAGGAAGGCGCGAGGAGATGGGAAACGGATCGCCAGCTGTATCGTCAGCGATCTGCCACGCAAAGTCTATAATGGCTTCGTCGATAAAGAAGTGCTGATATTTCAGCAACTCAAATTTCGGCATGGAAACCGCGAGCTGGGCGATCTTGGATATGTCCATTTTCAAAACCTCACAACCCGCACACCGCCGCGCGGCTGCGGCCCCATCATCCGGTCCAGCGCCCCGCACAGCGCATCGCGCAGCACCGCCACCGATTTGCCGGTCTTGGTCCAACCACACTCGGCCAGCAAGGCGGCCAGCGTCTTGCCCTCGATGCACACCGCATCGACCAGGCGGCGATCCGCGATCACCACGCGCGACCCGTTCACCGATGGCCGCCGCTTGCGCACGGCCAGCGCCACGCCATCCCCGATCCGCCCGCGCAACACGTCCAGGCGTTCCCGGTCGCGCAGAACCGCATCGATGTAATCGCCGCCCGATGATCCGCCGCGATCCGTCCGCCCCTCAAGCGATGAACACCGAACACCCGCCGCCGCATGCGCCTCGAACAGCGCGCCATAATACCGCCCCATCGCGATCTGCGCAGGCGTGAACAGAACCCGCCGCGCCTTGGCCTGCATCACGTCGAACGCATCGGCCTGCACCATCGTCTTGCGCCCGGCGAACCCGGACGGGGCCGCGCGCCAGCCATCCGCGCCATCAGGGTAAAGCGTGACCCCCTCAAACACCCGGAACGCCCCGCGCGCCGGGGCCTCGGGGATTTCCGGCCCGCACTCGACAGGCACATGCCCGCGCGCCCTGACTCGATCGATCCGCGCCGCCTCATCCAACGCGGCCCGCGCCGCCCGCCCGGTCATGCCGCACCCCCTTTCGCCTTGCGGATATCCTGCGCGCGGATGCGGTCCTGCATGTAGTGCCGCAGCCAATCCAGATCACCGGTTGACGCAATCCCCTTCTGTTGTTCGCGCAGAATACGCGCCCGGCGGCTCTGGTTCTCGGATGCCTCCGACTGGATCAGGTTGTAGCCATAGTTATCGCCCGGCGGCGTTCCGTGCTTTCGCAGAAACCGGAACAGCTCGACCAGATACCCGCCCGCCTCCGCCGCATCGCCCGCCGCGCTTTGCAGCATCGTGCGCACAAGGCGGCTGACCCCGGCGGGCGGCTGCTGGATGCGCCGCGCCCAATTGCAGATCGAAACCTCGGCAGGCCAGGTGTTGCGCAGCTTGCCACCCCCATGCGCCTCGACAACCTCGGCCAGCGCCTGCAACCGATCCTCGGCCATATAGGCCAGCCGCGCAGCCAGACGATCCATCATGTCCTGTTCCGCCGCCACCGTCATGCGCGCCGGGCGCGCCATCCCGCGTTCCTTCAAAGGCTCCAGCAACACCCGGTAAACCCGCGCCTTGCCCTGCTTAAGTTCCTCGCCTTCCATCACTTGCCCCCTTTTTCCATGCCCATGCCCCACGCCAACCACGCGCGGCGCGGTCGGATTTCTGGGCGTCGGCGGCGTGTAAGGGTTTTTTTATGCTGTCCTTTTATGTGTTGTCCTGTAGGGCCGTTTCACTGAAAGACCGCTGAAATATATCTGAAATGAACTGAAATCATTTCACTTCATTTCACCTGCATTTCACTTGGATTTCACCTATCGACCGCCCGGAAATTGCCGCACCTGACCGGTCCAACCCAACTCCGACACCAGCCCGGCGCGCACGTTGTCGGCGGTCACGAACAAATCCCCCTGCTCGAACCAATTGGCCAGCGCGGTGACGTGCCGATCGCTCTGGATCAGATCATCCGACACGCCGATTTCCTGCATTTTCTTGCGAATCCGCGACTTTTTCAGGCTCAGACGCGCGGCCTCGCGGCCCGCATCCCGGCCACGCTTGCGCCGCGCCATATCCTCGGCCACGCGCCGCAGCACATCATGGCCCAGGCGCGTTTCCACCTGCCCGGTTTCCTCATCCTCGACCAGGACCGGAAACCAGCCATGCAAGGCCACGTCGCGCTGCGCCGCCCAATCCTCGATCGTGGCAAACCGCGCCAGGCTGGCAAGCTGCACATCCGATTGCGGCAAGGTGCCCGCCGGGTCTTGCCGCATCGCCTCGGCCCACAGCATCACGGCGGTGAACGCCTCGGCCCGGCGGCCTTCCATCACGGCCAGCCCGGTGAACTCGGACGACAGGAACCGGTGCCCGTAGAACGGCCACCAATCATGGTTCGACAGCGTGTCACCCTTTTTCAGCGGCCAGAAATCCGGCTGCACGTCATGCTCCATGACCATTGCCCCCTTGCCCACCGGCCTGCCGTTCGGCCAGCCATGTTGATTGCAGATGCGTGATGTAACGCCGCGCCGCGCGCGTGCGATCGGCCAGCGGGCCATCCGTCTCGTATTTGCCCATCCGCCAGACCAGCAAGGCCAGCGCGGCCCTGTGACCCCACCGGCGTAATTCCGCCTCGCCCACGGCCTTGCACGGCGCGCCGCAATAAATCTGCCAATCGCGCGCCGGGGTGAATGTCGCCCCGCAGGCGGGATTGAAACAGACACCGGCCACCCAGGGCGGCGCGACGGCCAGTTCCGGCTCGGCATAGACCCGAAACGGCTCAATCTCGAAATGCGCCGCCTGCCCATCCCGGCACGGCCCATCCGCACCCCGCGTCATTGCGACCCCCCCCGGCCAAGCTGCACGGCGCGCTTGTCCAGCGCCCGCAAAATCGCGGCATTGGCCCGGCCATCGGCCACGACCTGCGCGCGGAACCCCTCCAATTCATCCAGACAGCCAAGCGCCGCGATCTTGTCGACAAGGCCCGCCACGCGGCCCGTCTTGCGATAATCCGATAACAGGGTCATGCGCCCCCCTCGATCTGCGCGATGCCGCTGGCCGGATAGTCGCCCGGACGGGTCAGCGCCGCGCGCGCCCCGCTGCCGGTCCAGTGCAATTCCGTGGCCCTGCCCATCGCGGGCCGGAACCAGATCAACCACGCATAGGCGGTTGCCGTGCTGCCCGCCTCGGACAGACAGCCCTTGTGCATCACCACGCGCTCCGAAAACTGCAAGACATGCGTCGGCGGCAAATTACGGAACAGGCGGTCATACTGCCCGACACCCTCAAGGAACGCGCTGCGCACCAGCATGGCCACCCCCACGGATGACAAATCCCACGCGCGGAAAACGAATTGCTCGGCCAGCCGGAACGGCGGGTTCGTGATCGTCCAGGCCGTGCGGTCCATGTCGCCCGGAAACAGGTAATCCCGAACCGCGAACCCGGCCCCGTAATCATGCACGTCCGACGCCTTCACCCGCCCGAAATCCCCGGCCAGCGCCCGCACCAGATGGCCACGATTGGCAGCCGGTTCGCGCACGTCATACAACTGCAAATGCTGCCCCAACCCCGCGCGCAGGAACCGGCACAAGGCCCGCCCGGCCCACGGCGGCGTCGGAAAATCATCCAGACTGTCCCGCGCCTCGGCCCGCTGCGCCATCACCGCGCTTGATGTATTCTGCCCGGTCATGCCATCCCCCGCCGCGCCAGCTCGGCCTGGAACGCCTCCAGAACGGCCTGCCGATCGACACCGGCCAGATCGCATGTCGCGCCGAACCCCTCCGAATCGAACCAACTGCGCGCGCGGTGCCGGTCATAGTGCGAATCACTCTGCAAAGGCCGAAAAACCACATTCCAGCGGTGCAGGATCACGGCGGCGAACAGACGCCGACAGGCCCGCACATCCAGATTGCGCGTCATGGCCGCGCGCGCCTCGGGCGACATCTCGCGAAACAGCACGACAGACGCCGGGCCATGGCTGCGAACCTCACGACCAGTCACGCGGCACCCCCAGAACCTTGAACCCGCCGTCCAGCCGGGTCATTTCCATCCCCTCGCACAGGACAGTTACGGGCAACGCCAGCGCGCAATCGAACACGATAAACACGCACCGCCCGTCATCCAGCCGCCACGCGAACACCCGCCGCCCGGCGGGCCTGATACGCATGACCGGGCGCAGCGTGTCGAAATCCTCGGCCCGGAACGCCTGCACCGCGCCGGTCCAGACGGCCAGCGCGTCATCCTGCGACAACCCGAACCGCTCCGCGCAGCGCGCGGCGAAATGCCGGAACGCCCCCAACAGCGACTTGCGCACCGCAGGGCGCACGACAGCGCCCCCGACCGTGCAAACCCCACCGGACACCCGCGCGGGCTGCCGTGCGGACTTTTGTCCGCCCGCCCGCGCGCACCCATCCGCCAGAACACCGAACCCCCGCGCCATCAGGCCGCCTCCAGCCAGGCGCGCGCCGCATCCGGCCAACGCCGGAACGCGTGAACCACGAACGCACCGTTCACGCCGCCCTCGGCATTCCACCACTTGCGCGCCGCCCGCTCGGACACGCCAAACGCCATCATCACATCGCGCAGATCGCGGAAATTGGCCCGGATGAACGCCTGCCACAGTTCGGGCATCCCCTTTTGCACATTGTGCGGATCATCGACCCCCCGCCCCCCGAACGCCACACCCCGCGACAGCGCGGCGGCGTGGGCGGCATGGGGAAACCCACCGGACAGAGGAACGGACCCGGGTCCGGACACATCACGTGATGACCCGCCCCCCCCGGACATGCCATCCTGCGACCATGATCCGCCATGCACATGCACAACGACAGACGGGGGCTGACTGTCCCGGCTCATGCGGCGTCCCTTCCCTTGGCCGCAACACAAATGCGCTCGACAGCATCTTCCACCATTTGCCAGGTCGCGATATTCGGAGACACCGCCCCGCATTTCCAGCGCTGCCACGTCGAACGCGCAACTCCAGCCTCACGGCAAACCGCACTGGCGGTCGATCCGGCTTCGGAAAGACGGCCCTCAATCTCCGCGATTTTTTCCTCGATAGACATGAGCGTTCGGTTTCCCTGTTCGATATTGAGCATTTTAAGCATAAGTGCTCAGCATCGCGCAAGAGCATTTTTGCTCATAACGCGCGATCCGCTAAAAGTGGCATATCTCGCCCATGAAAAACTGGACCGTAGAATACCTTTTGGCCGTCCTTGAAAAAAAGGACTGGAGCGCAAACCGCCTTGCCACGGAATCCGGCGTTGCGGCATCTACCATTAATCGACCACTTCGGGAACGTGACTGGAAATATCAACTCAAGCCAGACACCATAAACAAGATTCACGCGGCGTCCGGCATCGATCCGCGACCCTTCATGCCTGACGGCCTCCAAGAAGCGACACCGCGCTTTGTAAACGCCGCCAGACAACCGCGGCCTCTGGCCATGAACGAGGTGCGGGTTGAAATTTCCGGCGAATGTGCAACTTTGAGCGCAAAGATCAACCGAGACGGCATAGAGCTGCTACGCGAAAAACTCGACGCGCTGGAGCGGCTTCTGTAGAAAGGCACATCCATGACGTTCCCCTTTTACCTGGCATTGGCGTGCGCGCTTTTTTTCATATACGGCGCGATCCTCGCACTATTCAGAAAGGGCAAACGCCGCCGGGGCCTTGGTGTCATGCTGGCCGCGTTTATCGGATTTGCCCTCGCCGCCATCCTGGACGCAGAGCGACAGGCGCAAGAGGAAGGCTGGCCCGACAGCACCGCCCGACGTGAAGCGCAGGAAGCCGGGATATCGACACCACAGGAATGGGCCGCGAAACAAGATGAAATCGCCGCAGAATTGGCAGCACAGGCCGAACGCGACAGGGTTGAGCGACAAAAGGCAGAGGCCGAACAGCAACGCATTGCACAGCAAAAGGAAGCGGACCGCCGCAAGGCCGGGCATCACTGCTTGTCGGGATGGGATCAGACCCATATGGCCCTGAAACGCGCACTGATCCAGTCCCTCAGAAACCCTGACAGCTTCGACCATATCGAAACACTTATCACCCCCGTGCTCGATGACGGCACCCACATCCTGACGCTGACCTATCGCGCCGAAAACGGCTTTGGCGGCATGGATATTGGTCAAGTGATCGCGCAGATCGACAACGAAACCTGCGCCGTCACAGAGATAATCGAACAGTAAATTCCAGAGTCCGCGACCGAGTCGGAGCGCGGCCACTCAATTTGCTGAGCATTCTTGCTTGACATGAGTTGAGCATTTGTGCTCATTATGCCCCATCACCGACGCCACGCGGCGCCCAGATGGGAGAGACGACATGACCCTGACACCGACCCAAACCGCCCTGCGCGAAAGGCTCCGCGCCGCCCGGCTGGCCGACATGGCCGCGACGGCCCACACCGCGCCCGCGCGCCCCGTTTCCGATGACACCCTGCGCCTGCTTGGCCGAACCGACCCGGCCCGCGCGGCGGGCGTGATCGATGACGAAGATCAGGCGATCTTGTGCATGACCCTGCCCGACATCTGCGCCGAACTGCTGGCCCACCGCCACGCCGCCCGCCGCCGCGCCGCCCACGCCATCAAAAGGGATTCCGCGACATGACACACCCCCCCACCGACCTGACCCGCGTCATCGACCGGCTGCGCCGCTCCGACGCGCATGACCGCGCCGACCTCGTGGCAAACGAAGTGATCGAAACCGGCGGCACCTACACCCGCCCCGGCGGCACCCTGTCCCACCTGTTCGAAATCAGCCTGCACGGCATCCACGCCACCGGCCTGACCGAAGAACAGGCGATCGACAACTGGATGAAATGCGCCGCCCGCCTGCTGGCCGCGTCCGACCTCGCCACGCATATGAACGGGGCACAGGCTTGACCGATGAACAACAAGCTTTCTGATCTTAACAATCACCTGTTTGCCCAGCTCGAACGCCTGGGCGAGGAAGACATGACACCCGAGGCCATCGAGGCCGAGGCCACCCGCGCCGAGGCGATCGTGAAACTGTCCGACCAGATCACCGGCACGGCAAGACTCGGGCTGCAAGCGGCCAAGCTCTACGCCGAGCACGGCAAGGCGGTGCTGCCGATGCTGCCGCAGATCGGCCGCCAACCCGTGATCGAGGACGACGCCGATCCCGCCGACCCGGAGGGCGAGACATGAAGGGCCGACACATTAGCTACAGCCAGGCCGAGCGCGACTGGATCAGGGCCAACGCGGCCCTGCCCCGGCGTGAGCTGCACATCCAGTTCGTCGCCCGCTTTGCCCGCCCCGATGTCAGCCAGGCCAACATCACCGGCCTGTGCAAGCGCGAGGGCTGGCTGACCGGGCGCACCGGTCGGTTCGAACCCGGTCAGGACAGCTGGAACAAGGGCCGCAAGGGCCATTGCCCGCCCGGCTGCGAAAAGGGCTGGTTCAAGAAAGGCCAGCGCACCGGCAAAGCGGCGCAGAACTACAAGCCCATCGGCACCGAACGCATGACCAAGGACGGCTATCTGGAGCGCAAGATCCACAACGGGCGGCCCTTTCGGTCCCGGTGGCGCGCCGTGCACCTGATCCGGTGGGAAGAACGCAACGGCCCCGCGCCGGACGGCTGTGCGCTTAAATGCCTGGATGGCGACCGCGCAAACACCGACCCCGACAACTGGGTCGCGGTGCCGCGCGCGCTGCTGGCGCGGCTGGCGGGCAAGTCGGGCCGCGATTACGACAACGCCCCGCCCGAATTGAAACCCCTGATCCTGACCACCGCGCAGCTGGAACAGGCCGCGCAGGACGCCAGAAAGGACAAGCTTTGAAAGCCCGACACGAGCCAGACGACACGATGACCGATAACCACTCACGAAACTCCCTGACCGGTGCCGACGAACCTGCCGGTCAACTGGCCGGGCAAGGTGATGACCTGCCCGGCCCCTTTTCGGACATGCGCCGCACCCGGCGCGAACAGGCCAGCGCGCCGGTGACGGGCTGCCCCTACTGGCCCGATTGCCAATGCGGCGACAGCGCCACCTGCGTGGGGCACATGGATGACAGCCCGTCAAGCTGGCCGCCGGGCTGGTATATACTGCCCGGCGCGTTGCTCGGGGCCGCTCTTTGTTATTGGATCACCAGCGCTGTTGCGGGCCTGATCGCGGGGGCGGGATGATGGCCGGAACCGCAGTGATCGCAATCGCCAGCCTGATCGCGGGGGCGGTCGCGCTTTTCTTCGCGATGATGTTCGGCATCGCCAGCGAACAGGATGACATGGACGCCCTGCCATGGCTGTTCGGCTTTTCCGTTGTCGCCGCCGCCCTGTCATGGGCACTGGCGGTGATGCTGTGACCCGCGCATTCGGCGACATGCCGCGCAGCGCGCAGGCGGGCATCCTGTGCAAAGCGCGCAATGGAAGCCCGCGCCCTTTGGGCATACGAGCAAGCCGACGCCATGATGGCAGAACGCGCCAAAGGCGGTAACGATGCCTAGATGCCGCTGGCACAAAGACGAAACGGGGTTCCGCTGGCTTGTGCCTGGATGCTGGCAACGTGCTGTCTACGGAGACGACGCAGAATGTCAGTGCCCAAAGCCAGAGCCCAAGAGAAAGACCTGCCCAACATGCGGGCACAATGGCGCTGCGCGATGAAAATGGCAAGCCGGTTGATGTTGTTGATGAGTGTCTGCTTGTCACCGCCGACCGCTTCGACCGCCTGCGCACCGACTTCGACGCATGGACAGGCCGGATCGCCAGCCCCGACCACAGGTGACAGATGACTGACAGACCAAACATCATGGAAAAAGACTATTCGCGCCGCGAATGGATCGAAAACGAACAGGCGCAGGAAGGCGATTGGTATCTGTTATGGCCAGGATTTTACGGCCCGTTTACTGCATGCTGGATCGATGGCCGTTGGTTTTTTGCAACCAGCTCCGATCTTGCACACGCGACAGTCGGGCGACGGATCAATGCGCCGGGCGACGACCTTGGGCGCAATGGCCGAACAAAAGGCGATTTCAAGGTTCCGTTTCCGCCACCACTTTGCCCCGGTTGCGGGATGGATTTCAAAAAATAACGATGGCGGAAATAACCCACGCACCCCTGCCCGACCTCGGCGGCACGCCCACGGATCTGGAAATCGCCGCACTGGATCAACTGACCGCCTGCGGAATCGTCCGCCTGCGGCGCGGCACGTTCCAGCATGATCTGATCTGCGCCATGGCCCGCGACGGCCTCGCCTCGATCGACATGGACGGGCCGAACAACACCACCACGGCCAGCGCCACGCGCGCGGGCCGCCTCATCCTCGCCGCCCACGCGTCGGGGGCCTTTGATCGATAAGCAACGCCAGAAAGGGAAAAAGATGATGGCACGAAAGAAACACGAAGCCCCGGACCCGCCCAAAGCGGACCAGCACGACCCCTAAAAGATGGCCAGCCTGGAACAAATCCTGACGCTGTTCGACGGCGGCGACTTTCTGCGCGAAGTGATGGCCGGGCACACCGGCTTGATGCAGGACTTGCTGGATCACAACGCCGAACACGGGCCGAAGGGATGCAAGGGAACGATGTCCATCCAGATCGGCTATCAGGTAGGCAACGCGGGCGACGTGGGCATGACGGCAACCGTCACCTTTGCATCACCCAAGAAACCGCCATCCAGCGCCGCCGCCTACATCAACGACGCGGGCGAACTGACGCTTTACAGCCCCATGATGGCCAGGATGGCAACCCCCGTGCGCGACGTGACGCACGACTATGACCCGGACACCGGCGAAATCCGCGACCCGGAATAACGACAAACCCCAAACAGAAAAGGACAGACCCATGCCAGACGACAACAAAAACGAAATGACCAAACGCGCCCACCACGACCCGGCCCGCACCATGTTCGAAGTGATGTCAGAAATTGGCAGGCACGACACCGTGGCAGAACCATCGGGCGAAACGCAATTTCCCGATGTCGCGAAAGCACACCTGATTACCGTGCCAAAACACCGAACGGTCGTTGACCTCACAGAACATCACCGCAATGCAATGGAATTTGTCAAACCGTATCGGCGAAGAGGCGTTGCACAATTATACGACCTTCAAAGCCTGATCGATTGGACTAACAGATTTAAAGGCGACACGTCTGCACTTTGGGCTGACACCGACATGAAATCGCCGTCACTGACCTGCATTGCCGACTATCACGCATCTGGCCCGATCGAGGTTGATGACGACTTTTCGGATCCTACCGCCCGCCACTGTGCCCACCGTGGCGTTTACAATTTCCCCCTGTCCGACGAATGGAAAGCGTGGATGCGGATATCCGGCGAAATGCTCGACAAGAACAAAATGGGCGATTTCATCGAAGAACGCGCCAGGGACATCATGGACCCGACCCCCGCGATCCTCGCCAACAAGGAAGGCGCGAAAAATGCAGAATGGGAAAACCGCCTGATCCGCACCGCCGCCAAGATCGAAGGACGTTACGGCCAACTGACGGAACTGCTGGCCATGTCGCGCAGCTTCCAGGTTTACGAAACATCGAACCTTTCGGTGTCCACGAACCGCGACACGGGCGAACAGGAAATCCAGTTTCTGAACGAACACAAGGCCAAGGACGGGAAACCGTTGAAGGTGCCGAACCTGATTATCATCGCGATTCCCGTTTTTGTGAACGGCGCACCCTACCGGATGCCGGTCAGATTCCGCTACCGCAAATCCGGGCCGGATGTCAAATTTTCGCTTTCGATCTACAACCCGGAAAAAGCCTTTGAAGCGGCATTCAACGAGGCGACACAAAAGGCCGCCGAAGAAACCGATCTGCCGATTTTTGCCGGCAAGCCGGAAGCCTAACGCGATGCCGGCCGTCCGGTTTACAAAGGCTGACATTACCCGCGCGGTTAACGCCGCGCGGACAGCCGGTTTGAGCATCGATGGAATTGAAATTCATCCAGACGGAACAATTCGCATCTTGTGCCCGACCATCGAAAACGAGTTGACCGCGCCCGCCGCATCGGGTCAGGCTGAATTGCCCAAACAATGGACCTGACAACCTTGCGCAAAAATTACCCTGGGCTCACCCGCGAAAATCTGCCTTCGGGGCGGGATCGCTTGCGTGTGCGCGTGGAAGGCCAGCCGGGGCGCAAAATTACCTTACAAGTGCCGCTAGATCACCCTCGCTTTTCCGAACATTACTGGTCTGCCCGCGCAGGCACCCAGCTACCACACGAACCTGAGACGTACGCGGTTCGGCGATCCCTGCAATGGCTTGCCGACAAATACCTGATCTACCTTTCACGCATGGTCGATGCCGGGCAGACCTCGCCCGCCACCCTGCGCCAGCGGTCAAGCCTTCTGGCGCAGCTCTGCGACCACCGGACAGACCAGGGCGACAGATACGGCGACATGCACCTGAACGCGCCCACCCACGCGCTGATCCGCGCGCGCGACGATCGCGCCGACACACCCGCCCAGGCCGACAACATGATGAAAGCGGCGCGCGCGATGTATAAATGGGGCATCGATGCCGGGCACACCGACACGAACCCGGCCAGCGGGATCGGCAAGATACACCGCAGCCGGGGCGGCGCGATCCCGTGGACGGCCCAAGACCTGCACGCCTTCAAGGCCCGCCATCCGGCGGGCACGATGGCGCATCTTGCGCTGACCCTGCACATGTTCACGGGCGCGCGCTCCGGCGATGCGATCTGGCTTGGCCGCGCGCAGGAATTCGACGCGGGCGGGATACGCTGGATCGGATGGCAACCGCGCAAGCGCGGCGCGGCCTATGTCGAACTGCCCATGGCCCCGCCCCTGCGCGCCTCGATCGCCGCCGCCGCGCAGATCGGCGATGCCTATATCCTGAACGCCCACGGCACCCCGTTCAGATCGCCGGATGCCTATCGAAACTGGTTTCGCAAACGCTGCGATGATGCGGGCCTGCACCGCCGGTCCACCCACGGCATCCGCAAGGCACTGGCCGAACTGCTGGCCCAGGACGGATGCAGCGAACATCAGATCATGGCCGTCCTGTCACACACCCAACCGGCCACATCCGCGATCTACACAAAAGGGGCCGAACGCCGCGCCATGGCCGCCGACGCCATGCGATCGATCCAGGGAATCACATGGTAAAGTGGACCACGCCCCGTTTCAGCGTGGTCCACATTTCCGAAAAACGCTGCAACATCAACACCTAAGCCGGATCACTGGTGCCCCCACACGGTCCAAAATTATCAGCCTTAAAACCTTATTTAGCTGCGCAAAGTGGACCACATTCGAACAAATTCCAAAATCATTAGAATCAATACCTTACAAGTATAGTGGACCACGCCAGGGCACCATCCAAACAAAACCTTTAGGCGGGCTGCGCGAAATTGCTTGATTTCAACCGGAGCTGACCATGCGCTTGCAAAATTGGATCAGCGGCAGGCAACTGGCTGGCCACCTGATAAGAAAACGCCGCCCCCTCACTCAAAACGCCAACATAATCCCCGGCCACAACAAGGAAGCGCCAAACGCCATGGACGGGATCCAAAAGTTCACCGGCCTTTTCAAGGACAGCCGGGGCACCAGGCGTCACAGAGACATAAAGCCTGACCACCTGGCTTGAGGGATTATCTATGACCGATCCGTCGCGCGACCTGCACGAAATAGTAAACTCGATAGTTTCGCCAAAGGTGAAATCCGTTAAAGGCTGGGTGAACACTTCCGATGTCATGTCGAAACCTCCTCTGATTGCCGGCACACTAACCGCGCTTGATTTAATGACGGGCACAGAACTTGGCGCACCGTGCAATACCACAACACGAGCACTTGCCGTCGCAAGCAACGGCGTCAAAACCGGTGAGCCAATAGCGGGCAGATCGGCAGAGACGAAGGACGCAAAAAGTACGTGCGACTGCGTCACCCCCCCAAGACCCACCGCCGGAAATTTGACGCTTACGTCGACCGCCGCCAGATTGTGGCTCTGACCTAGGCCGGGAAACGCACTGGTCGGACGCCCCGCACCCAAGCCATCAGCTGTTAGACTGTGCCCTTGCGTAACAGCGCCAAAGCCGACAAAAGGTGCGCCCGCAGTTACATTTTCAACGCCAATAGCGTGCGCTTGAGCAAACCCGGCGACATAAAGAACGGGCCGAGCCGTAGTTACACCAATCGCAAAAAGGCCATCAACCGCAACGAGCTGAACAAGCGCCGGCGACCCGAGCGCCGGAAGGCCAATAGAAAAAGCCTCGGCCACGAACCCATGGGCCTGCGTAAGCCCCCCAATGGAAGCCTCCGGCCTGCCTATTGTCAATTCTTCAGCCGCAAAACGATGGACCTGAAAAACGCCGACAAAACCTACCGCCGGCACACCGCCACTTACTGGAAACGCCGTCAAGCCATGGCGCTGAGCCAACGCAGGATATGAGCTCGCCGGGGCCAAGGCCGCAACGGCCTCGGCTGTCAGGCCATGGTCCTGGCGCAAATCAGGCGCAGCAATAGATGGGCTACCCGAAGCAAGTCCACGCGCAATCAAATCAAAAACCGCAGGAACAGCGGCAAGCAACGAAGAACCAGGATCTGGCGCACCCGACGCCAAATCAACGCTACGGAGCTCATGCCGTTGCCGGATGGCAGACAGGCCAAGCACAGGCCGCCCGGCAGTGACTCCGACACCCGTCAGGCTTTGAGCCTCCGCCACCCCCGGACCGCCTATACTCGGACGCGCAACGTCGAGGCCAGCGGGGATCAGGATATGCGCTTGGGAAAAAGCGGCTGCGGCAAGAACCGGCGCAACCGCAGCAACACCCACAGCCGCAATGAGGTGAATCTGCCGAATAATCGAAACGCCCACCGTCGGCGCACCGCTTTCGATATTCGCAGCGGCAAGGCCATCACCTGAGGGCGGCTCAATGACAGGCTGATCTGACGTCAGAGTCGCAGGCCAGGCGCGCTGTGTGCCCCAGATAATACGCACCGCACCCTGCCCACCGTCGCCGCCCGGCGCGCTACTATCATCCTCAGCGCCGGAACCGCCGCCACCATAAACTTGACCTGACCCACCCGATCCCGGGGAGCCAGCCTGATTAAATGCTTGGTCCGGCACTCCGCCAGAAGCACCCTGACCAAAAATGCCGACACCGCCACCGCCGAAATCCACAGCAGATGTCAAGTTGTTTGCACCTGTAGCACCACCGCCACCGCCGGCAGAGCCCGCCGTTGCAAAGCCGTAGGCCGTACCACTCGAACCATTCCCGCCGTAACCAGTGTAACCGGCCGCGCCTCCGCCGCCGCCCGACGTGTTGCCGTTTGATCCAGCGCCACCGTCGCCACCAATCCCGCCGCCACCCCCGAGCGTAGACACACCATTGCCACCGCCGGGCGTCACTGCCGGAGAATTCCCGTAAACCCCCGAAGATCCGCCATGGGCCCGCAGAAGGTCAACGCCTGCCCGCAAGATCGCAGAATCTCCGCCGCCGGTCGCATCGTCTTGAGCTGCTGCGGACCCGCCCAACCCGGAACTACCCACAACAATCGTCAAAATTTCACCAGGCGTTACCGGAATTCCGTTGCGCCAGTGCAAGCCACCACCGCCACCACCGCCGCCCGAGTACCCATTTTGTGAAAGCGTCGACGCCGCGCCGCCTCCACCCCCGCCAACGGCCAAGGGGTGAATTTCCGTGACGCCAGCAGGCACCTCCCACTGAAAGGTGCCGACCGTAGTAAACGCCGCCTGACCTTGCGCGCCTAACTCATCGGGATTGAAGGGACCGGCAGGGTTGCCGAGCTCTGGCGCGCCCACGGCGATCGAAGAAGCAGAAAGATCGTGCGCTTGCGCGATAGAAGGGCGCCCCAAGCCTGGAACTCCCGAAACAAACCCCGCAACGGATGACGGGAGCGTAACACGAACGGCATCTATAGCACCATCAGCTTGAAACGAGGTGCCAACCGCGCCAGTTTCAACACGGACAATAAGGCTACCTAGTCCAGAAACACCAAGCGCCGAAAAATCAACATTAACCTGCTGCCACTCCGGCGATGAGGAAAACGCCGTCGAAAAAAGAGACGCCTCGACTGCGCCATCGTCCCAAAAAATAGAGAATGTATGGTTTGAGTCGCCATAAGCGCTGACATTAAAAACGACCGACCCGTTCGTCGCGTCAAACTCAGGCGAACGAACGTCTGCAGACTGACCGTTCGAAAATGGATTGGAGGTTTCGCAATAAAGGTACTGCGTGCCGCTATAAGCCGCGCTCGGCCCCGTGCTGCCAGAACCAGTTCCCTTTGAATTAGTTCGCCAAAACCCATCCGGATCAACGGTCCAACCCTCAAGACCAGATTCAAAATCATAAACCGTTGTCTCGAAAGAATTGGCTGCAGCGGCGAGGTTGTAAACAGTCATACCGTGATTTCCTCGATAATGGCGCGCCCCAAAAAAATCCGGGCGGAACCATTTCCGCCCGGCACTTCAGATCAAAATACGTGAGCCTTTATCACGCAGCCCCCGGAATGCCGATTTCAAACTCGGCAAGCGTGAAGGTGTTGCCACTCGTGACGGCCTGAGACGCAGCAAGCGAACCGGCCGCGAGCAGCCTGCCACCAACCGTATCGACGATCGCGTAATGGGTTGCAGTGCCCGTATCGGTCACGCTGCCGTCAGCGATTGCACCGATGGTGACCTTGCGGCCATCAGGGGTCCGTGCAGCCGGCGCGCCCACCGAAAGGCCCGATTTATTGCCAAGACTTGCCGCGCCTGTTGCTGACGAAAACGTCGCGGGCTCTGACGAGCAAATGTGAAGCGCGTTTGCCTCTGTGTCCAAGACATTCAGACCGAAGTCCAGAACGTGATCTGCGATAAAAGCCATTGCATTCTCCTTGCTTGATGTTGGGATAGCCTCTCGCCGCGCTAACAGGCAAAAGACTTAGGGACAGCGCAGGCGTTTACAGCACCTGGCCACAGTTCTCGCGCTCCCACGCAAGATTAGTTTTGAAATCCCGACGCAGATTTTCCGGCGCGTTCGCCGCCCGCCAATCCAGCTCCGCCTGCGTGAACCGGCGCGGCTCCTCGATATCGCAGAACAGCGCCGCCGTGACCTCGGGCGGCACGTCCCTACCGAAGCAACCAGCGGTCAGGAACAGCGCGCAGATTGCCATCGGTAAGCGCGTCGATCGTCGCATCATCTTTCGTATCCTCTTGAATGTTGCCCAACCGGGCATCGCAAGTGACAAGCTGCGCGCGCGCGGCGTCCCGCTCCAGCCGCAGCGCGTCAACCCGCGCTTTCAGGACAAGAACGGTCGGGGCAAGGCCGATCACGGCCAGCACCAAAACCGCCAGCGCATAGCGCATTATGCGACCCCCTCAAGACACATTTCCCTTTCCTCGGACCGGCGATTGACCAGGCCGCGCAAAACGCGCCCGCCCGCCTTGTTCCACCAGGTCAGCGCCTCGCAGGCCCCCGGCACATCGCCCCCGTTCAACCGCCGCACCGCCGTGGATCGCCCCGCACCCGCCGTGCCCACGTTGTAGGCCAGGCTGACAAACGCCACGTCACGGCCCACGGGCAGGCGCGTGGACAGCGCCGCCTCGTTGAAATACCGATGCAGACCCACCCGATAGGACAGGATTTCCCGCGCCAGCATCGCCTCGCACTCGGCCTTTGTGTAGGCATCACCCGGCTTGACGCCCTTGGTTTCGCCATAGCAGACCGTCCAGACACCAACGATATCCCGGTAGGCTTGCAGCCGCAGACCCTCCCACCGGCCCACAAAAGGCACGGCACGGGCCAGGAACACGGCATCGGGTGCAGGCATGGCCGATACGTCGCCAGACGGCGCAGACGGGACCAAATCGCCGCGATCCGGCCCGGCGATGCGCAACTCCGCGCCCCGATGATCGCCCATAATTACCGCCCCGATCAGCACGGCCAGCACGATCAGCCCGACCCAGGCCGGGCTGCGCGTGGTGTCATGATCGATGCCCTGATCTAAAACACGCCCGACCGCTCCGTAGATCAAAAGGGCGAGGCCCAACCAAAACCAGATGCGCGGGTTTGTGTCGATACTGGCTGCCCAGAACAGAACTTCCGGCGCGACCAGCACGGCTATGCCCAACCAGATTGCCCACATCGAATGCGAGCGCGCAGCGATAGATCTCCAGTTTTTAATAAGCCTCATCGCGCAGACCCCCCTCTTAGGAATTGAGTGATTTCCATTAAATTTCGATCGATGCGATCCAACGTGCGACCTTGGGCCTGCACTTGGGATGCCATTGCGGAAATCTCGCGACCGCTTTCGGCAATGCTACGTCGATTTTCTCGCGACGTGTCACGCGCGTCTTGTGCGATCTGCGCGGTTGCGCTTACACGACCTTCTTGGGACAATTCCCATCCAACCACTGAGATAGCGACCGAAACCATCAAGCCGAAACCAGACAAAGCCAGCTTGTTAATATAAGCCCTCAAGTCGGAAATCTCCGATCTGTCAACTGCATTCACCCTGCCAACTCCAACCCTAGATCGCGCCGTCGTTTTCGGCACCGTCGCTGACGATCGTCGGATCGACGGGCGGCACATACTCGGGATCCGGAACCGCCAGCCGCTCGACCGCGCGCGCATCGTTCAGCGCGTGTGTCAGATGCGCGACCAGCCGCCGCCCGAACGGCGACAAATCCAGCCCGTTCATGGTCGCGGGCAGGCGGCGCACCTCGTTGATCGCAGCGGCGATATGATCGCTTGCGGGTTTCCTTTTCGGCATCGTCAAAGCCTCCTATCCAAACGGCATGAAATGATAACGGATCGTCACGGCAAAGCCGGTCCCGTAGGTGGGCACCTTGTTGGAAAAGAACGACAGGTTGCCCGCCGCCCCGGTCTTTTTCAGCGCCTGCGACGGATGGCCGTAATCCACTTCGAAATTCAACGGCACATCCTCCAGCGCCCAGAACCCGCCAGCGACACCGGGATCAGGGAAAGACCCGCCCGCAGTGTCACAAACAAAGGTGCCAGTGGACGGCTCGAACGGCGCGATCAGATGCGCGGGCGAATTGCCGCTGCCGGTTTCGACCAGCGTGACATGCCCGTTATCGCCGATCCCCGTAACCTCGATCTTGGGATCGGTCAGGCCGGTGACATCCTCATCCAGCAAATATGCAGTCTGGCCTGCCGTGCCATAGGCAAAGAACTGCCCCCAGGGATAGCGGAAAATCGTCGCCAACTGCCCGTCCCCACTTGGCGACAGCGCGCCCTTGGGCTGCGCCAGGGTCCACGGATCGGACGTGCCGCCGGGCGCAACCACCGTCTTGATGACGGTCGCGCCATCCTTCAACGTGACCACGCAATCCGGCTGATCCAGCGGCGGATCGAATTCCGTAACCGGCGGCTTGGCCCCGGACGCCTGCACGATCACGCTGACCACCGTGGTATCGGCCTGAAACTCGGTCGTGCCGTTCGCATCGATTTCCGTCTGCAACGGCTGATCCACGCCGGTGATGAAATTGGCGTTCGTGATCGTGAACCCGCCATCCTTGGTCAGCTTGATCCCCTGGTCGAACCCGCCATCATCAACCCGCGAAACATGGAAGCCGAAGCCCAGACCGCCCTGCGCGTCCGGGTTGCGCCCGAAATACGCGCCCGGATCGGAACTTTCCACCGACAGCTTGCCCACCTGGAACGCCGCCGTCAGCGCGTCCATGCGCAAGGCATCATCGATCGTCAGATGCCGCGCCTTGACATCACCGTTGAGGAACATCCTGTCAAAATCCGCCGTCAACAGCGACGACGCCCCATCCGGGTCGGACTGGCTGACCAGTTCCAGCTTGCCATTCCCGCCCACCCGGAACGACACCAGCGATTGCAGACCATCGACATCGGCGCGCACGCGCTGCGTGATCGCCGCCGTGGCCGATCCGTTCACCACGTTGGCGTCGAAGGAATGCACCCGGATCGTCTTGTCGCTGTATCCGTCGCCCGCGCCCGTGACCGTCTGCAAGATGATGTAGATACTGTCATTCGCCCCCGGCACGACCCCATCCGGCTTGGCCATCACTAGTTCGACCTTTTGAACAAGGCCCGTCTGGGTCAACAGGTTTTCACCCTGCGAATCCAGCGTCACGCCGGTCGATATCAGCGGCGCGTCCGACCGCCATTGCACCAGAACGCGCGCGCCGCTCCAATCGCCCGCGACCAGCTCGACCTCCAGAACGATGCGCAACAGATCGACGCCGCTCAGATCATCGGGCAGGTTCACATCCGGGTAAATGCTGCGAAGCTGCACGTTCGGCGTCGGACTTGACGTGCCCACCGCCGTGGCCATCTCGATACAATTTCCGTATTTGCCGTCAACCGTGTTGCGCGTCACCGTTCCCGTGCCAGGCACACCGACCAGCGGCGCGGGATAGGTATTGGCCACATCCCAAGTGGTAAAAACCGGGTTGGGGTTCGCCCCCTCGGACAGCAACAGCGCCGTCAGGTCGCGCGTGGCCTCGGCCTCTGCCGCCGATCCCGCCGCATCGCTGGCACTGGCCGCTGAATTGGTTTCAGAAATCGACGCCTGCGCCGCCGATCCGCTGGCCGCGACCGCATCGCCCGCCGCATCCGTGGCCGATCCCGCCGCCCCGGTCGCGCTGCTGGCCGCAAGCGTGGC
>CBFHJA010000055.1:0-23824 GCA_965656085.1 uncultured Aliishimia sp.
CAGCCACGCAGGCCGCCAGTTGCTCCGCGCGGCGCGCGTGGTCGCGGGTCAGGTCCTTGCTGCGCGCCTCGGCCTCGCGCAGGCTCTGGGCATGGCTGTGCTGCGCGGCCCGCTCGGTCTTGGCCGCTGTGACCAGCGCGTCCAAATCCGGCGTCTCGCGGGGGATATGTTCGGACAGCGCCGCGACCAGACGGTCCGCCATCTCGAACACCTCCCGGTGCGTGTCCTCCAGCCTGTGCAATTCGGCCTCGGCCTCCTCCGCCGCGTCACGCTTGCGCAGCCATGTCACGAAGGCCTCCGGTGCAAGCTCCGCGTCGATCCCGGCGGCGCGGGCGGCCTCGGTCAGCCGCTCCGCCTGCGCGGTGCGCGTCTCTTCCAGCGTGGCAAGCTGCGCAGCCATCGCTTCGGCCTTGGCGCGGGCCGCGGCAAGGTCCTGTTCCTGTTGGCGCAGGGTGCCCAGATCGGCGGCCTGCGAGAGCCGCAGATCGGTGGCGCTGTCGTGCCGGGCCATGGCCTCTGCGAACTCCTGCGCGCTCTGTGCAGTCAGGCTGCCGCGATGCGCGTCCCAGAGCGCGTCGCGCGCCGTGCGTAGTCTGCGCGCCTCGGCATCGTCGATCAGCCCGTCGGCCTCCTTGATCTGCGCGATGCGCGCGCGGTGTTCGGCGATATCGCTGCGCAGCGCGGCCAGATCGCGTGCGGCGCGCGTGTGCTCCTGGATGGTCTGCCGGAGCGCGTCGTGCTGGGCGTCGGCCTCGGCGAGGGTCAGCGGGCAGACCGGCACGGTCTCGAAGACCTGCCCCTTGAGCGCCAGCGCATCGCGCGCGGTGCGGCGCTTCCGGCGGGCGGTCTGTACGGCTTCGCGCGCCGCCGCGTGACGGGCGGTGAGCGTGTCGATATCGAACCGCGCGAAAATCTCCGCCAGATCGGTGGCGGCGGCGGTGTCGGTGAGGGTCGCGAGATGCTCTTGGGCCGAGCTGAGCCGCTCGGTCAGCTCGGCCAGTTCCTCGCGCTCGCGCCGCGCCGCATGCTCTGCATCCCGGAGCCGCTGCCGGGCCGCGTCAAGCGCGCTCAGGGCCGCCGAGGACAGCACCAGATCTTCCGGAGCGATCTGGGCGGGCGCGCGAAGCTCGTCTGCGGCCCGGCGCATATCCGCGCCGATCTGCGCCAGCACTCCGCGCCGGCGACCAAGGTCGAGATCCGCCGTGGCAAAGCGGCTTCTGAGCCCGTCGAGATCTGCGAGTTCCTGCCCCAGCGCGCGGTGTTCGGGGTGATGCACGATCGCGGCCCGCTCGTCGCCAAGTGTGTCGATCTCCTTGCCAAGGCTGGTGATGTCGCGCTGCGCGGCGGCCTGATCGGTCAGCATCCGCACGAGGTCTTCGGGATCGACATCGAGCTGCGCGGGCCACGCCTCGAACGGCTCCAGCGCCGTGTCCAGCGCATCCATCTCGTCGCGCAGGGGCAGGGCCGCCAGCCGGGCCTCCAGCCGCGCCTTGGCCGCAAACAAAGCCTTGCGCCGTGCGGACACGTCCGCCTCTTCGGCGCGCGCCGCCTCCGCCGTCTGGCGCAGGCTGCGATATTGCGTGGCCGAGACATCAAGCTCGCGGATGTCCTTTTCGACCGCCGCCAACTCTTTCTTGAGACTGGCGAGCCGGGTGGTGCTGGCGCGTTTGCGATAGAGCGCGTCGGCCTCCGCGCGGGCCGCGTCCAGCGCCCCAGACAAGGCGCTGATCCCGGCCGCGGCGGAGAACAGCAACCGCCCGATATCGCCCTTGGCCCGCACAATCTCCTCGCCGCCCCGTTCGATGGTCAGATCGTCCAGACACAGAAGGTTGCGGTAATCCTCTTCGGACAGGCCGCCGAGATGCGCGCCGAGGGCGGTGTCCGGCAATTCCCGCCCCGCCGCGTCGCGCAGCGAGGGCGCGCGCGTCGGAAGCCGCGTGAGCCGTGTCTCGGTGCCGTCCATGTCCAGCACGCCGGACACTTTCAGGTTCTTGCGCTGGTGCAGGAAGTCATAGGGCTCGCGGTGGGCAAAGCCGTAGAGCAGGCGCAGATAGCCTTCCATCGTCGTGGTCTTGCCCGCCTCGTTCGGCCCGTAAATGACATGAAAATCGGCCACGCCCTCGGCCCGGCGCGGGCCGAAATCATAGCTCTTGCCGGTGAAGCCGCCGAACAGCTCCAGATCGAGGCGGCGCAGGCGCATCATTCCGAGGCGCCCTTCATCAGCGCCAGAAGTCGCTCCGATCCGGCCGTGCTCAGCGTTCGGGTGAGCGATGCCAGCGCCGTTTCGTCCTCCAGCAGCGCCGCGCGCCGGGCGGCGGGAAGCTGCGCGAGGACCTCTTCGACCTCGGCCTCAGCCAGCGCGAGAAAGCCATCCTCGGCGGCGATCTCGGCCATCAGGCGGCTGACCTCCTCGCTGGCACCGGTCTCCGCCCCGGTCTGCGGTGCGTCGAGATCGAAGCGCAGGGTCTCGATCCAGAGCCGCCCGCTCTGCTCGGCAAGCCCGGCAGCGGTTTCGGTCCACACATCGCGGTCGCGCAGCACATGCCAATGCCGCGCCGTGCGCCCGGTCAGCGTCAGCCGCACGATGGCCTCGTTGCCCGGCGCAAGCCCGTCCAGCAGCGCCTGCAGACCGGCCCGGAGCCGCTGGCGGATCTCGTCATCCTCTTCCGCACCAGTCAGATCAAGGCTGTGCGCCAGAAAGGTCACGACCGAACTCGGCACGTCCCGGACCGACAGCTTGCCCGCGTCTATCGTGATGAGCGTGGCCGATTTCTCGCCCGCCTCGCCGATATCGCGGCCCTGCGGGATGCCCGGCATCACCACCCAAGGAGCCTCGCTGTGGACCTGCCGCTTGTGGACATGGCCGAGCGCCCAATAGTCGAACCCCAGCGTGGTCAGCTCCGCGACGGTGCAGGGGGCGTAGTTGTCATGTCCGGCGGCCCCGGCCAGCGAAGTATGCAGCATGGCGATATTGACCGCGCCCGGCACCGGCGCGCCGAATTTGCCCAGCAGGCTCTCCGGGGCGTGCTTGCCGTTGAAGCTCACGCCATGGATCCAGACATCGGTGCCGGGCAGCTGTACCTTGCCGCCGCGCGCGCCGAAGACATGGACATTGTCCGGGAGTGCGACCTCGCCTGTGACCGGGTTCTCGGCGTCGTGGTTGCCCTTGATGTAGAAGACCGGGATCCCCGCGGCCCGCAAGCGTTCGAGTTGCTGTGTCAGGAAGGCGGCGGTCTTGGCGCTGCGCTGCGCCCCGTCATACAGGTCGCCGGCGATCAGCAGCGCGGCGACCTCCTCGGCGAGCGCGGTATCGACGATCCGCGTGAAGGCCGCTCTCGTGGCGGTTTGGATCTTGCCGCGCAGGGCCTCGCTCCGCAGCGCCAGTGTCGTGAGCGGTGCGTCGAGGTGAATATCTGCGGTGTGCAGGATCTTGATCACAGGGTCTCTCCGTCCGCGCATGGCCAGAACAGCACGATTCGCCTGTCTGCCCAAGCCCGGAGACCAGCGCCCCGTCGGCACCGGGGCCCGCCGGGGGCGCGGATTGTGCGCCGCGCGCGGGCGGGTGGATCAGCCCTGAAGGGACTTCACGCCCACACCGCCCTCTGCCTGCGCCTTGATCGCCAGCGCCGCCGCGTGGGAGCCTGCGGCGGTGGTGAAATAGGGGATCTTGTCGTAGAGCGCGACAGAGCGGATTGATTTGCTATCCTCGACCGCCTGCGTGCCTTCGGTGGAGTTCATCACCAGATGCACGCCGCCATCCTTCATCAAATCCGTGATGTCGGGGCGGCCCTCATAGACCTTGTTGACCGTATCGCAGGCAATGTCCTGTGCGATCAGCCAAGCGGCGGTGCCACGGGTGGCGACGAGGGTGAAGCCAAGGCCGGTGAGGATCCGGGCCGCTTCGAGCATTTCGGGCGTCTTGTCGGCGTCGCGGATCGACAGGAACGCGCAGCCCGAGGTCGGCAGGACCATGCCCGCGCCCATCTGCGCCTTGAGGAACGCGCGGGGGAAGTCGCGGTCCCAGCCCATGACCTCGCCCGTGGAGCGCATTTCGGGGCCGAGGATCGTATCGACGCCGGGGAAGCGGGCGAAGGGCAGCACCGCTTCCTTGACCGAGAACCACGGCATGATCGGGTCCGCCAGCGTCATTGGGTCCGCCAGCGGCAGGACCGTGTCGTAATCGGCATCCGCGTCATAGGGCGGGCGCTGTGGAAAGTTCGAGAGCGGCTCACCGGCCATGATGCGGGCGGCAATGCTCGCAATCGCGCTGTCGGTGGCCTTGGCCACGAAGGGCACCGTGCGCGACGCCCTTGGGTTGACCTCGATCAGGTAGATCTCATCGCCCTTGATCGCGAATTGCACGTTCATCAGGCCAACCACGTTCAGCGCCTGTGCCAGCGCCACGGTCTGGGCGCGGATACGGTCCAGCATGGCGGTGTCGAGAGAGTGTGGGGGCAGGGAGCAGGCGCTGTCGCCCGAGTGCACGCCCGCCTCTTCGATATGCTGCATGATGCCTGCGACATGGACATCAGTGCCGTCGCAGAGCGCGTCCACATCAAGTTCCGTGGCGCCGTCAAGGTAGCTGTCGAGCAGCACCGGGCTGTCGCCGGACACCACCACCGCGTCGGAGATATAGCGCTCCAGCGCCGCCTGATCGCGGACGATCTCCATGGCGCGCCCCCCCAGCACATAGGACGGGCGGATCACCAGCGGGAAGCCGATATCGGTTGCGATTTCAAGCGCTTCGGCGTCCGAGTGGGCGATGCCGTTGACCGGTTGTTTCAGGCCGAGCTTCTGGACCAGACCCTGAAAGCGCTCGCGGTCTTCGGCCAGATCAATCGCGTCGGGGGTGGTGCCGAGGATCGGGATGCCCTCGGCTTCGAGCGCGCGTGCCAGCTTAAGCGGTGTCTGGCCGCCAAACTGGACAATGACGCCATGCAGCGTGCCGTTTTCCTGCTCCTTGGTCAGGATCTCCATCACATGCTCGAAGGTCAGCGGCTCGAAATAGAGGCGGTCGGAGGTGTCGTAGTCGGTGGAGACCGTCTCGGGGTTGCAGTTGACCATGATCGTCTCGTAGCCCGCGTCCGTCAGGGCGAAACAGGCATGGCAGCAGCAATAGTCGAACTCGATGCCTTGCCCGATCCGGTTCGGGCCGCCGCCAAGGATCACCACCTTCTTGCGGTCCGACGGGCGGGCCTCGCATTCGACCTCGTCGAAGGCCGGGGCCTCATAGGTCGAATACATGTAGGGCGTCTGCGCTTCGAACTCGGCAGCGCAGGTGTCGATGCGCTTGAACACCGCCGTGACCCCGGCGGCACGGCGGGCCTTGCGCACCTTCGCTTCGCTCTGGCCGGTGAGCGTGCCGAGGCGCGCATCGGTAAAGCCCATCATCTTGAGCGCGCGCAGCTCCTCGGCGTCAGCGGGAAGCCCCGACACTGCGATCTGCTGTTCGGTCTCGACGATCTCGCGGATGCGGGCGAGAAACCACGGATCGAACTTGGTGATGCCGAAGATCTCGTCATCGGTGAGCCCCTCGCGCATCGCCTGCGCGATGGTGCGCATCCGGTCCGGGGTCTGCTGCGAGATCGCTTTGATCACAGCGGCCTTGCCTGCGGCGGGATCGGACGCGCCGGGAATGTCGACCTCGTCAAAGCCCGTGAGGCCGGATTCCATCGACGCCAGCGCCTTCTGGAGCGACTCGTGGATCGTGCGCCCGATCGCCATCGCTTCGCCCACTGATTTCATCGCCGTAGTGAGCGTGGGCTCGGAGCCGGGGAATTTCTCGAAGGCGAATTTCGGGATCTTGGTGACGACATAGTCGATTGTCGGCTCGAAGGAGGCGGGCGTCACCTTGGTGATGTCGTTGTCCAGCTCGTCCAGCGTGTAGCCCACGGCGAGCTTGGCGGCGATCTTGGCGATGGGAAAGCCCGTGGCCTTGGAGGCCAGCGCCGAGGAGCGGGAGACGCGCGGGTTCATCTCGATCACGACCATGCGCCCGTCCTCGGGGTTGATCGCCCATTGCACGTTGGAGCCGCCCGTCTCGACGCCGATCTCGCGCAGCACGGCAATAGAGCCGTTGCGCATGATCTGGTATTCTTTGTCCGTGAGGGTCAGTGCAGGCGCCACGGTGATGCTGTCGCCGGTATGCACGCCCATCGGGTCCACGTTCTCGATGGAGCAGACGATGATCGCGTTGTCGGCGGTGTCGCGCACCACCTCCATTTCGTATTCCTTCCAGCCGAGCAGCGACTCGTCCACGAGGATCTGTCCGACCGGTGAGGCGTCCATGCCCGAGCGGCAGTAATAGATGTAATCCTCGCGGTTATACGCCACGCCGCCGCCGGTGCCGCCAAGGGTGAAGGCGGGACGGATGATCGCGGGAAGACCGACATATTCGAGCGTTTCCAGTGCAATCTGCACGCCTGCGTCGAGATCTTTCTTGCCGTCCTTGGAGGGGGCCGTGACGATGGTGGCCTTCGGGTTTTCGATCCCGAGCCGGTCCATCGCCTCACGGAACAGCTTGCGATCTTCCGCCATTTCAATGGCTTCGCGCTTGGCGCCGATCATTTGCACGCCGAACGTCTCCAGCACGCCCATCTCTTCGAGCGCCAGCGAGGTGTTGAGCCCGGTCTGCCCGCCCATGGTGGGCAGCAGCGCGTCGGGGCGTTCTTTTTCGATGATCTTGGCGACCGTCTCTGGGGTGATCGGCTCGATATAGGTGGCGTCTGCGAGGCCGGGATCGGTCATGATCGTCGCGGGGTTGGAGTTGACGAGGATGACCCGGTAGCCCTCTTCGCGCAGTGCCTTGCAGGCCTGAGCGCCGGAATAGTCGAACTCGCAGGCCTGACCGATGACGATGGGGCCCGCACCAATGATCATGATCGACTGGATGTCGGTACGCTTCGGCATGGTGCCCCCCGGATGTGTGCAAATTGTCGTGCCTTATAGGCATGGGCGCGCCCGGCGCAAGAGGGCGGGCACCGGTTTTCTTGCCGCGGGCCTGCGCAAACCGAATCGTAACACTTGCCCCGGTATATGTTCGCGAAACGTTCGGGCAACCAGAAGGGTGCGTGCAGAATGCGCTGTGTCGGAATATTGATCTGTTGTGTCTGGCTGTTTGCGGGCGTGCCTGCGCACGCGGCCTCGCTGTTCACGGGCACAGGTGCGGGCTCGGACGGGGCGGCGGTTCCGCTTGTGCCGGTGGCGCTCCGCGCCGATCCCGAGGCGGGCGGGATGCCCGGCGGCTCGCTGTTTGCTGGGCGGCAGGGCGGAAGCCTCTTCGCGCCGGTGGCGCCGCGCGCGCGCATCCCGCGAGGAGTGCCGGATGGCGGGGCGCCGCGCGGTTACATGATGCCGCTTGCCTTCCCGCAAGTGGTCTCCCTGCGCCGTCTGATCGCCAGTGTCGAGGCAGGGCCGGCCGAGTATGACGCGGTCGTTTTCTCGGCACGAATCAAGCCGCCGAAACGGCCCACAGAGATGAGTTTGCAGGAGATATTCGACTGGATCGACGCCACGCCCGGCCAGCACCACGCCATTGGCCGCTACCAGTTCATTCCCAAGACCCTGCGCGCGGTGATGCGCGAGGTGGGCGCGCCGCCGGAGGCGCGCTTCACCCCGGCCCTGCAGGACCGTCTCGCCGATGTGCTGCTCGTGGAAGCCGGCCTTGCGGCCTATATGCGCGGAGACATGCCGCAGACAATGTTCATGAACAATCTCGCGCGCATCTGGGCCGGGTTGCCGAATTCGACCGGGAAATCGCACTACGCGGGCATCGCCGGGAACAAGGCGGGCATGTCGTGGGCGCGGTTCCAGCGTGAGATGGACGAGATTTTCCCCGGCACCACGTGACGCGGGCCACCCGCATGCTGACTTTGGGCTATGCCGTGATCCGTGCTGCGGCTTTCGCCCCCCGGGCTGCGCTATGGGCCGAAGAGCCGTGCGCTGATCCGGTGCATCCAGCCGGGCTTGTTCCGGGCCGCCGGGTCTTTGGCCGAGGCGGTGCCGGGGACAGAAGGTTCTGGGCGGGCCGAGCGGGCGGTCCGGGTGCGGGCAGGCCGGATCCGACGCGGCTGCTCGACCGGCGTGTTTTCGCCGGCCTCTTCGGGGATCGCGCGACTAGAGCGCATGGTAACGGCGGTGTCTTCCCGGGCGGATTTGCTTTCAATCGGCTTGAGGCGACGTTCTGTCATAAGGCTCTACTCTTGTCGTGACTGGTTACCGGCACCGGCCCTGCCCAACGCGGAAATCTGTCACGATTTTGATTTGAATGGGACACATCCGGTGCGCGGCGTCGCGATCCCCCGGCAGGGACGCCGGGTGTCCGGCGCCCGCCCGAGGCAAGTTTCAGGACAGGAAGGCAGCTGCGGTGTCCACAAAGGCGCGCGGCTTTTCGGCATGCAGCCAATGGCCCGCACCGGGTATCTTCGCGAAATGCGCTTTGGGAAACAACGCCTTGATCCGGGGCCGCGCCTCGCGCGTGACATAGTCCGACAGACCGCCCGACAGGAAAAGCGTGGGCCCGTCAAACACGCCGGTCAGGTCCGGAAAGCCAAGGATCTTCGGCATGTCGCGCGTCAGCGCAGAGAGGTTGAAGCGCCAGCGCCGGGCGCTGACGTCGAGCGACTGGGTGAAGAAACTTTGCAATTCGGGTGCCACGCCCTGCGCGCCGAGCTGTGCCGCCGCATCCGCCCGGCGCGTCACCGCGCTCAGGTCCACCGCACGCATCGCCTCGATATACTGCATCTGGCTATGCGAATACGGCACCGGCGCAATATCCGCCACAAGCAACCGCGCGACCCGGTCCGGAGCCGTCAGGGCAAGCGTCATCGCGGCCTTGCCGCCCATCGAGTGGCCGATCACGTCGAGCGGCCCGGTGCCGAGATGGTCGATTACCCGCACCAGATCGGCGGCCATGTCATCGTAGCTGTGACTGTCCGACCAGAAGCTGTGGCCATGGTTGCGCATATCGACGGTGATCACCGGGCGGCTTGCCGAGAGCCGCTGTGCGATGGCGTTCCAGTTGCGCGCCGAGCCGAACAGGCCATGGGCGATCAGGCTGGGCGTGGCCTCTTGCGGGCCGTCATAGCGGGTCAGGGCGAGGAGCGGGTCGGTGGTCATGCGGCGTTGGTACCCGCTTGGCAAGCCCCGCGCCAGAGCGTTAAGACACTTGCATGAGCGAAGCGGACACTCTCATGGCGCGCGCAGCGGCGTTGCAGCAAAAGCTGAAGGAAGTACATGGCATCTCCGGGCGTTCGCTCGGGCACAGCCTCGCGCGGGCGCGGCGCGTGTTGCCCCGCCATCTGCGCAAGGCCGGCCCGGAGATCATCGCCGCCGAGGCCATGGTGGGTCATCCCAAGTTGGAGCCGATGATCGACCACGCCCGGCTGACCCGGATATTCGACCAGCTTCAGGCGGAACTCGACGCGGTGGATCTGGCCGATCTACGCCGCGGGCGCTGGCTCGCTGCCGCCGGACGCGCGGCCTTCGCCCTGCTTGTCGGCGTTGCCGGGTTCATCGTTTGGATGGTCTGGGCCGGGCATATCTGACAGCCCCATTTGCAACAGCCAAGGACGCATCGCCTCTGCCGCTCCCGCTGCCCAATCCGCATAGATCGGTGCGCCGGGGTGAAACCCGTCGCTCGCCATCCCGGCGGGGTCAAGCCCGGCAGGCAAGGGCAGGTGGTGACAGTTTTCCATGCCTTGGACCAACCCGCAGAGCGCCCGGTCGAAGCGCCGTGCGCGCAGGCTCAGCACATAGCGCAGCGGGTGCGGGATCAGCGGAAACTCCTCGACCGGGGGCAGGCCCGACACGAAAATCAGCCGCACCCCATGGCTGCGCTTGAGCCGCTCGATCAGCGCGCGGTAGTCGCGCCGCCAGAGATGGGCCGGGCGCAGGTTCTTGGTGTCATTGACGCCGAAAATCACATAGGCAGCGTCGAAGCGCTGCCCGGCCAGCGGCTCCAGAAGGCGCGGGGCATCGGCGGTCGTGGCCCCGTTTGCGCCGCACAACGTCCAGTGCACGCGGTATTGCGTGCCGAGCCTTGCGGCCAGTTGCGGGGCGAGGGCCTCGCTTTGGCGGGGCACCCCGACCCCGACGGCAGAGCTGTCGCCGATCTGCAAAAAGCGCAAGCGTGGCCCGCTGCCGGTCGCGCCTCGCCGGTCACCTTCGGGTTCCGGCAACCGCTCGGCCCGGCGCACCGTCCACGCCGTCTGGGCCAGAAGCAGCGGCGCGAGCGCGATGGAGAGGGCGGTATCGAGGGCCATGGCTATAAAATGCGCGATCCGCGCGGCCCGGCAAGTCTGCCCTCGCGGCAGGCCGGGGGGCGCCTCAGGTGAATTGCTCGGAAATCAGGCGCTCTTCAAGCCCATGGCCCGGATCGAACAGGATGCGGTGGGTGATCGAGCGCTCAATGCGGATATCGACCGACGCCACGTCGCGCACCTCGGCGCTGTCGGCATAGGCCATCACCGCGCGCTTTTCGGGCTCCAAAACCTCGAAGCGCACCTTTGCCGCGACCGGCAGGATCGCGCCGCGCCAGCGCCGGGGACGGAAGGCCGCGACCGCCGTGAGGGCCAGCGCGTCGGTGCCGATCGGCAGGATCGGGCCATGGGCGGAGTAGTTATACGCGGTCGAGCCCGCCGGCGTGGAGACCATCGCGCCATCGCAGACCAGCTCTTCCATGCGCAGCCGCTCATCGACGAAAATCCGCAGCTTGGCGGCCTGCGCGCCGACGCGCAGCAGCGAGACCTCGTTGATCGCCAGCGCCCGCGCCTCGGTGCCATCGGTGCCATGGGCGATCATCAGCAGCGGGTTGATCGTCTCCTCTTCGGAGCGGGCAAGGCGGCCGGGCAGGTCGTCGGCGCTGTAATCGTTCATCAAAAAGCCGACCGTGCCGCGGTTCATGCCGTAGACCGGCGCGGGCAGGGCTTCGGTCGTGTGCAGGGTTTGCAGCATGAACCCGTCCCCGCCAAGCGCAACGATCACGTCGGCGCGGTCCATCGGCACCTGCCCGTAGCGCGTTGTTAGTTCGGCGAACGCCTCTTGGGCCGTGTCACCCGGCGCGGCGGCGAAGGAGATCTTGAGCGTCATGGTCGTTGTGTTTCCGGGCCGCGTGTTTTGGGTCCGAAAGAAACATATATTTCCCGGGGGCGCTAGCCGGGACGGGATTCTTGCCCGATAAGTCGCATTTCGGGCTTTGCGCCCGGAGCGGTTTCCGATACGAAACCGGCCAAGACCGCGAAACCGCAATGAAGGATACTTGTCATGAACGCACCGCACCGCGACGATGGGTTTTTCACGCAATCGCTCGCCGAGCGCGACCCCGAGCTCTATGGCTCCATCACTGCCGAGCTGGGCCGTCAGCGCGACGAGATCGAACTCATCGCTTCCGAGAACATCGTCTCCGCTGCCGTGATGGAAGCGCAGGGTTCGGTGATGACCAACAAATACGCCGAGGGCTACCCGGGCCGCCGCTATTACGGCGGGTGCCAGTTCGTCGACATCGCCGAGGAACTCGCGATCAAGCGCGCCTGCGAGCTCTTCGGGTGCAATTTCGCCAACGTCCAGCCCAACTCCGGCTCTCAGGCCAACCAAGGCGTGTTTCAGGCGCTCCTCAAGCCCGGCGACACCATTCTGGGCATGTCGCTCGACGCGGGCGGGCATCTCACCCATGGGGCCGCGCCGAACCAGTCGGGCAAGTGGTTCAACGCCATTCAGTACGGCGTGAAGCGCGACACGCTCGATATCGACTACGACCAACTCGCCGCGCTGGCCGCCGAGCACAAGCCGAAGATGATCATCGCGGGCGGCTCGGCCATTCCGCGTCATATCGATTTCGCCAAGTTCCGTGAGATCGCCGACAGCGTGGGCGCGTGGCTTCTGGCCGATATCGCGCATTTTGCCGGGCTCATCGCGGCAGGTGTCTATCCCGACCCGTTCCCGCATGTGCATGTGGCGACCACGACGACCCACAAGACCCTGCGCGGCCCGCGTGGTGGCATGATCCTCACAAATGACGAGGCGCTGGCGAAGAAATTCAACTCCGCCATCTTCCCCGGCATTCAGGGCGGCCCGCTGATGCATGTGATCGCGGCCAAGGCCGTGGCCTTCGGTGAGGCGTTGCAGCCGGGGTTCAAGACCTATCAGAGCCAAGTCATCAAGAACGCGCAGGCGCTCGCCGATCAGCTTCACAAGGGCGGGCTGGAGACCGTGACGCATGGCACCGACTGCCATGTGATGCTTGTTGATCTGCGTCCCAAGGGCGTGAAGGGCAACGCGACCGAGAAGGCTCTGGGGCGGGCGCATATCACCTGCAACAAGAACGGCGTGCCGTTTGATGACGAGAAACCGACGATCACCTCTGGTATCCGTCTGGGCTCGCCTGCGGGCACCACGCGCGGTTTCGGTGAGCCGGAATTCCGCCAGATCGGAGACTGGATCATCGAGGTCGTGGACGGGCTTGCGGCCAATGGTGAAGACGGCAATGGCGCGGTGGAGGCCAAGGTGAAGGCCGAGGTTGCGGAGATGTGCGGGCGCTTCCCGCTTTATCCGAACCTCTGATCGCGGCGGTGGTGGCGAGGGGCCAGCCCCTCGCGCTCCCCGGGATATTTTTGACCAAACGAAAACAGGAAAGGGCGCCCGGTTTCTGGCGTCCTTTTTGTCTTTGCAGGTGTCAGTCGAGCGTGAAGAGTTCCTGCCGCTCGGAGACCCCGCGCAGGCGGTATTGGCCGAGCGAGACAAGATCGGGGCGGCGATCCAGCAGCGGGCGGGCGACATTGGCGCCGATCACGATGGGCTGGTCCACATGGGCGCTCATGGCATTGATCCGCGCGGCGGTGTTCACGGCCGGGCCGATCACAGTGAAATCGAGCCGGGTGGGCGCGCCGATATTGCCGTAAAGCGCCTCGCCTGCATGGGCCGACATGGTGCAGCCCGTGGCCGCGAGCCCTTCGGCGCGGCGCGCGGCACTCACCTCGGCCACCGCGTCGCGGATCGCGCAGATCGCGTCCACGGCGGCCCATTCGGTGTCCTCTACCGTGTCCTTGGCGAAGATCGCGAGCATCCCGTCGCCCATGAATTTCAGCACATTGCCCCCGCGCGCCTCGATGAGCGGGACGACCGCGCCGAAATAGGCGTTCAGCAGTTCGATGATCTCCGGGCCGGGCAGGGCTTCGGACAGCCGGGTGAAGCCCGACAGGTCGAAATAGAGGATCACCGCCTCGATCGCGTCCACCGAGCCGCGTTGGATGCTGCCCGACATCACGCGGCGCGCCGCATCCCCGCCGAGATACGCGGCCAGCAAATCATCGGCCATCTGCGCCATGCCATTGGATTTCAGCGCCAGCGCGATGGCGGGTTTCAGGCGGTGGATCGCGTCGAGATCGGCCTGCGAAAAGCCCTCCGGCCCGTCCGCCGCCCATGTAATCAACATGCCGCCCGCAGGGACATCTGCCCCCATATACGCGGTCAGATCCGGGATGAAGACCACTTGCGTGGCCAGGTAATCTGTCACGCCCTGCGCCACCAGATCCTCGAACATCGGGAAGGGAAAGGGGCGGTTTTCCGGCGTCAGGCGGTAGCGCAACTCCATGTGTTCGCTTTCCACAAGCGCCTTGAGAGGGCTTTGATGCCACTCGTGGCGTGGATTGTCGGTGGACTCGCGCTCGTAGTTCTCGCGCATGATGCCGCCCACGCGCTTCCAACGATAAGCGAAGGCCCCGATTTCCGGGTGCAGCGTGCGCATGGAGAAATTCACCCGGCACAGCGGCATGCCCGCCGCGACCAGTTTTTCGCACAGCTCGGTCAGCAGCGGCTCGAAATGGGTGCCGTAGAGGCCCTGCTGCAGCGCCCAATCGACGATCTCGTCAATTGCGATGCGGTCGATGCGGCGTTGCTCGGTCATGGCAGGGCCTTCAGGTCATGTCTCAGGCCCCAGCATAACCGATTGTTTTGAGCGCGTCGCGGATTTCGTCGAGGATCGCCGGATCGTCGATGGTCGCCGGCATCTTGAACGCTTCGTTGTCCGCGATCTTCACCATGGTCGCGCGCAAGATCTTGCCCGAGCGCGTCTTCGGCAGACGGTCCACCACCACGGCGAGTTTAAAGGCGGCCACCGGGCCGATCTTCTCGCGCACGAGTTTCACACATTCGGCGGTAATCTCGTCGTGCGGGCGGTTTACCCCGGACGTCAGGCACAAAAAGCCCATTGGCATCTGGCCCTTAAGCTGGTCCGTCACGCCGATCACCGCACATTCGGCCACATCCGGGTGGGAGGCCAGAACCTCCTCCATTGCGCCGGTGGAGAGGCGGTGGCCCGCGACGTTGATCACATCATCGGTGCGCGCCATGATGTAGAGGTAGCCGTCCTCGTCCATCATGCCCGCATCGCCGGTCTCGTAGTAGCCGGGGAAGGTCGTCAGGTAGGATTTCTTGAAGCGGCTTTCGGCATTCCACAGCGTCGGCAGGGTGCCGGGGGGCAGCGGCAGCTTGACGGCAATCGCGCCGAGCGTGTTCGGCGCCATGGGGTTGCCGCCCTCGTCGAGGATCTGCACGTCATAGCCCGGCATCGGCACCGTCGGCGAGCCGACCTTCACGGGCATCGCTTCAAGCCCGGCGGGGTTGCCCGCGATGGTGTAGCCGGTTTCGGTCTGCCACCAATGGTCATAGACGGGCTTGCCCAGCAGGTCCTGCGCCCAGACGATGGTGTCGGGGTCGGCCCGCTCGCCGGCGAGATAGAGCGCGCGGAGGCAGGACAGGTCGTATTTCTTGAGAAATTCGCCCTTGGGGTCTTCACGTTTGACAGCCCGGATCGCGGTCGGGGCGGTGAAGAAGGACCGCACATTGTGCTCGGAGATCACCCGCCAGAAGGTGCCCGCATCGGGGGTGCCGACGGGCTTGCCCTCGAACACCACGGTGGTGTTGCCATGGATCAGCGGCGCGTAGCAGATATAGGAATGGCCGACGACCCAGCCCACATCGGAGGCCGCCCAGAACACGTCGCCCGGATCGACATTGTAGATGTTCTTCATCGTCCAGTTGAGCGCGACGAGATGCCCGGCGGTGGGACGCACCACGCCTTTGGGCGCGCCGGTGGTGCCCGAGGTGTAGAGGATATAGGCCGGGTGATTGCCCTCGACGGGCACGCAGGGCGCGGGCTCGACGCCGTATTGGAAACCGTGCCAGTCCAAGTCGCGGCCTTCTTCGAGATGCGCAACCTCTTGTTCACGCTGGAAGATCACGCAGAACTCGGGCTTGTGCTCAGCCATCTCGATAGCGCCGTCGAGGAGGGGTTTGTAATGCACCACGCGGCCCGGCTCGAGCCCGCAGGAGGCGGCGATGATCGCCTTGGGCGCGCAATCGTCGATCCGCACCGCAAGCTCGCTCGCGGCGAACCCACCGAACACCACCGAATGGACCGCGCCGATCCGCGCGCAGGCGAGCATGGCTTCGAGCGCCTCGGGCACCATCGGCATGTAGATGATGACCCGGTCGCCCTTCTCGATCCCTTTCGCGGCAAGCGCGCCCGCTAGTGAGGCCACGCGGGTCTGCAACTCGGCATAGGTGATCGTGTGCTTGGTATGGGTGATCGGACTGTCATAAAGGATCGCGGCCTGATCGCCCCGTCCGTTTTCCACATGGCGGTCCACGGCGTTGTAACAGGTGTTTACCTTCGCATCGGCGAACCATTCATAGAGATGATCGCCCCGGTCGAAGAGCGCTTGCGTCGGAGCCTCGTCCCAATCGATGGCCTGCGCTTGCTCCAGCCACCAGCTTTCGGGGTCTGCCTTCCAGGCCTCATAAGTTGCGCGGTACCCCATGGGCGTGCTCCTCCGTTCCGTCACGTCATTGCGCGGTGCTTTGCGCCCAACTTCGCGGAAGGGCAAGCCTGTGAGCGGTATCTGTGGCGTTTTGTGTCAGAGCCGGACAGCAAAAAGGCCCGATTGTTGTCGGGCTTTCGAGCCGTCTTGCCGAGTGTTGCGCGGTCAGCCGTAATGCGCCACGGGGGTGCCGGCGATGGCGGACATGTTGAGAAGCCCGCGCGTCGTGATCGAGGGGGTGACGATATGGGCGCGGTTTCCCATGCCCATCAGGATCGGACCCACTTCCAGCCCGCCGCCCTTCATTTTCAGGATGTTGCGCACACCCGAGGCCGCGTCGGCATGGGCGAAGATCAGCACATTTGCCTGCCCCTTCAACCGGTTGCCCGGGAAGATCCTCTCGCGCAGGTCCGGGTCGAGCGCGGTGTCGATGTTCATCTCGCCCTCGTAGCTGAAATCCACGCCCTGCGCGTCGAGCAGGTCCATCGCGCCGCGCAGGCGCTTGCCGGACCCTTCACCCTGATTGCCGAACTGCGATTGCGAGCAGAGCGCGATGTTGGGCTCAAGCCCGAAGCGGCGCACATGGCGGGCCGCGCCGGTGACGATCTCGGCGAGGTCTTCAGGGGACGGGGTCGTGTGCACATGGGTGTCGGCGATGAAGAGGGGGCCGTCTTCGAGGATCATCATCGACAGCGCCCCCACCGGGTGCAGACCGCCGCGCCCGAGCACTTGCGTGACATAGTTCAAATGCCAGCGGAATTCGCCGAAGGTCCCGCAGATCAGGCTGTCGGCCTCACCGCGCTGCACCATGATCGCGCCGATCGCCGTGGTGTTGGTGCGCATGATCGCGCGGGCAAGGTCCGGGGTGATCCCGCGCCGGGCCATCAGCTCGTGATAGGTGCCCCAGTAGTCGCGGTAGCGCGGGTCGTTCTCGGGGTTCACGATCTCGAAATCGGTTCCCGGGCGTACCGCGAGGCCGAGCCGTTCGCAGCGCGCTTCGAGCACCTCCGGACGACCGATAAGTATCGGACTTTCCGTGGTTTCTTCGAGAATGGCTTGCGCGACGCGCAGCACCCGCTCGTCCTCGCCCTCGGCAAAAACGATGCGTCGCGCTGCCGTCGAGGCGGCCTCGAAGACCGGGCGCATCAGGAGGGCGGATTTGAACACCGAGCCCTGCAATTGCTGGGTGTAGGCCTCCATGTCGGGCAGGGGGCGCGTCGCGACGCCGGTCTCCATCGCGGCCTTGGCAACGGCGCTGGACACCACGCCGATCAGGCGCGGATCGAAGGGTTTGGGGATCAGGTAATCGGGTCCGAAGGTCATCTGCTCGCCCTTGTAGGCGGCGGCGGCCTCGGCGCTGGTGGTGGCGCGGGCAAGCTGCGCGATGCCGTCCACGCAGGCGATCTGCATTTCGTCATTGATCGTTGTCGCGCCCACATCCAGCGCGCCCCGGAAGATGAACGGGAAGCACAGTACGTTGTTGACCTGATTGGGAAAATCGCTGCGCCCGGTGGCGATGATCGCGTCCGGGGCGGCGGCGCGGGCCAGATCGGGCAGGATTTCGGGGGTCGGGTTGGCGAGCGCGAAGATGATCGGCTGCGCGGCCATCTTTGCCACGTCTTCGGGGGTCAGCACGCCGGGGCCCGACAGGCCGAGGAACAGATCGGCCCCGTCGATCACCTCGCCCAGTGTCCGCTTTTCCGACGCCTGCGCGAAGGCCGCCTTGGCCGGGTTCATGTCGATCTCGCGGCCTTCATAGACCAGTCCGTGAATGTCGCAGAGCCAGACGTTTTCGCGCTTAACCCCGAGTTTCAAAAGGAGATTTAAGCAGGCAATGCCAGCCGCGCCGCCCCCGGTGGAGACGATTTTGATGTCCTCAAAACGCTTGCCCGCAACGTGCAGCGCGTTGGTGGCGGCGGCGCCGACGACGATGGCGGTGCCGTGCTGGTCGTCGTGGAAGACCGGGATGCCCATGCGCTCGCGGCAAATTCGTTCAACGATAAAACAATCGGGGGCCTTGATGTCTTCGAGATTGATCGCGCCGAAGGTCGGCTCCAGCGCGCAGACCAGATCGGCCAGTTTCTCGGGGTCGCTCTCGTTCACTTCGATGTCGAAACAGTCGATCCCCGCGAACTTCTTGAACAGCACCGCCTTGCCTTCCATCACGGGCTTGGAGGCCAAAGCGCCAATGTTTCCAAGGCCTAAGACGGCTGAGCCGTTGGAGACCACCGCGACGAGGTTGCCGCGCGCGGTGTAGTCGCGCGCGGTGTCCGGATCGGCCTTGATTTCAAGGCAGGCCTCGGCGACGCCCGGTGAATAGGCGCGGGCCAGATCGCGGCCATTGGCGAGCGGCTTGGTGGCGCGGATCTCCAGTTTTCCGGGCTTGGGATAGCGGTGATAGTCGAGCGCGGCGTCGCGCAGGCTGGGCGTGTCGGACATGGTTTCCTCGTCTCCTCCCGAGCGGGTAGTTTAGCCCTAAACTAAATCCCGCCCATGGGAACTGCGGCGCGTGGGCGCGGGAAAAGGTTAATGCAGCGTGCGCAGGCGGGCAGCAGAAACCGGAAAATCCTCCGGAATGCGGGTTAACGCCCTGAAAACAAGGGATGGCAGGCGTATGGCTGCGCGTATGGCAAAGCGTATGGCACCTGTATGGCTCGGTTTCGATTCGTTCTAGGGTTAAGGCACCGTGCGGTGCCCCGGCGTTAACCTTTGTGGTGCGATGCCTTGGTGGTCCTCTCGGCAGCTTTTCGCCCTCGCGAAACGCGCCTGCCGGACTTCGCCCGCCGTGCGCCAAAGGCGCGTTCGCCCCCCTTGCCAATCCCCCGGCCCCGTTTCACTGTTGCGCCCATGACTGACACACGCGCTGAAATCCGATTGCCCACGCAGGAACTCCGGGACGACATTCCGTTCTACACGGGCGTTCTGAAGATGCGGATGGATATGATCTATCCCGCCGACGATCCTGCTATCGCGGTGTTTTCCGGCCATGGGCTGCGGCTGCGGATCGAAAAGGACGCGCCGGAGCCGCCGGGCACGATCCGGATTCTCACGGACGATCCGGATGGCTTCGCGGGGGGCGAGACCGAGCTGACCGCGCCGAACGGGACGCGAATCGAGATCGCGGAGCTGAACCCGCCGCTGGTGCTGCCGCAGACCAACCATTCCTTCGTCGTGCGCCGTCTGCGCGATCAGGCCCCGTGGATCATCGGGCGGGCCGGGATGCACTACCGCGACCTGATCCCCGACCGGCTCGGCGGGTCGATCATCGCCAGCCACATCCGCATCCCCGATGGCGGCCCGGTGCCGGACAGCGTGCATTATCACACGGTCGGGTTTCAGCTTATCTTTTGCTACAGGGGCTGGGTCGATCTGGTCTATGAGGATCAGGGCGAGCCGTTCCGGCTTCACGCGGGCAATTGCGTGATCCAGCCCCCGGAAATCCGGCACCGGGTGCTCTATGCCAGCGACAATATCGAGGTGATCGAGATCGGCGTGCCTGCCGAGCACGTCACGACGATCGACCATGAGATGCGCCTGCCGAACGGGCCTGCCAACCCAACCCGTGTCTTTCAGGGCCAGCGCTTCGTGCATCACAAGGCCGAAGAGGCGATTTTGCAGCCGTTCCGGGTGCCGGGGTTCCAATCGCGCGACACCACCATTGCCGAGAACACGCAAAACGTGGCCGGGGTGCATGTGGTCACGCGCGCGGATGGGGACAGCCCGTGGCACTGGCATGAGGCCGATATTCACTTCACCTTCGTGATGGCCGGGACCATGGTGCTGGAGGCCGAGGGGCGGGAGCCGCATGCGCTGGAGGTCGGCGATGCCTTTGTCATTCCACCGGGGCTGAAGGTGCGCTACACGGGTCCCTCCGAGGATATCGAACTTCTCGAAGTGAGCTTGCCGGGCCGCTTCACCACCCATCTGGAGGGCTGACATGGACCTGAAAGACGCCGCCATCGCCGTGCGTGAGAACGCCTATGCGCCCTATTCGCATTTCAAGGTCGGGGCTGCCGTGCGGGGCGCCTCGGGCGCGGTCTATGCCGGGTGCAACGTGGAGAACGCGGCCTATCCGGAGGGCACCTGCGCCGAGGCCGGGGCCATCGCGGCGATGGTCGCGGCGGGCGAGACCCGGCTCAGCGAGGTCTATGTCGTGGCCGGGGACGGCGCGCCCGGCACGCCCTGCGGCGGCTGCCGTCAGAAGCTCGCCGAATTCGGCGCGGGCGATGTGCCTGTCACGATGGCCAATGTGCAGGGCGAGGAAATACATATGACGCTCGCGGATCTCCTGCCCGGGGCCTTTGGCTCGGGCCATATGGGATGAGCATGGACGCGCGGTCGATCATCGCCAAGCTGCGGCAGCGGCAGAGCCCGTCACGCGAGGACCTGCAGTGGTTCGCGCAGGGGCTCGCCGATCACAGCGTGACCGACGCGCAGGCCGGGGCCTTTGCCATGGGCGTGTGCCTCACCGGGCTCTCGGATGTCGGGCGCGTGGCGCTCACCATGGCGATGCGCGACAGCGGTACGGTGCTGGACTGGTCACATCTGGGCAAGCCGGTGCTCGACAAGCATTCCACCGGCGGTGTCGGCGATTGCGTCTCGCTCGTGCTCGCGCCCGCGCTTGCGGCCTGCGGGGCCGCCGTGCCGATGATCTCGGGGCGGGGTCTGGGCCATACCGGGGGCACGCTCGACAAGCTGGAGGCGATTCCGGGGGTCAGCACCGATCTGACCGGCGGGCGCTTTGCCGATGTGGTGGCGCAGGCGGGCTGCGCCATTGTCGGTGCGAGTGCCGATATCGCGCCTGCGGACAAGCGGCTCTATGCGGTGCGCGACGTGACCGCCACGGTGGAGAGCCTCGATCTCATCACCGCCTCGATCCTGTCGAAGAAACTCGCTGCCGGGCTCGATGCGCTGGTGCTCGATGTGAAAGTCGGCTCTGGCGCGTTCATGAAGGATATGGAGACCGCTAGCGCGCTCGCCGAGGCGCTGGTGCGCACCGCCAATGCCGCCGGGTGCAAGACCCGGGCGCTGATCACCGATATGAACCAGCCCGTGGTGCCCGCGCTCGGCAATGCGCTGGAGGTCGCGGAGGTCTGCAAGGTGCTGACCGGGGCGGGCGGCGCGCCAGCGATGACCGATCTGTGCGCCGCGCTGGGCGGGGTGCTGCTGGCCGAGGGCGGGCTTTCGGACGATGTGCAGGCGGGCGCGGAGCAAATCGCGCGGGTCATTCGGGACGGACAGGCCGCAGAGCGTTTCGGCACGATGATTGCCGCGCAGGGCGGGCCGCGCGCCTTCATGGAGCAATGGGCGCGGTTCCTGCCCGAAGCCACGGTGATCCGTGAAGTCAGCGCGCAAGGCAGCGGCTTTGTCACGGGGATCGACGGCGAGGCGCTCGGGCTGGCGGTGGTTCAGCTCGGCGGTGGGCGGCAGGTGGAAAGCGACGTGATCGACCCGGCGGTGGGTCTGTCGGGGCTCATCGGGCTCGGGGCAAAGGTTGCCAAGGGCACGGTGCTGGGCGTCGTGCACGCGGTCCGGCCCGAGGAGGCTGATGCCGCCGAGGCCGCGTTGCGCGCCGCCATCACGGTGGGGGATCGCGCGCCGGAGCGGCCCGAACTGATCCACGCGATGGTCGACTGATGGCCCGCGCCTTTCTGGTGGTGATGGACAGCGTCGGGATTGGCGGCGCGCCGGATGCGGGCAGCTTTTTCAACGGTGAACTGCCCGATACCGGGGCCAATACGCTGGGCCATATCTGGCAGGCCTGTCCCGATCTGCGCCTGCCGACATTGGGTGGGCTGGGGATCTGGGAGGCGCTGCGGCTGTCGTCTGGCATGGACGCGCCGCGCGTTGCGGTGACCGGGACATGGGGCGTGGCGCGGGAGGTCTCGCGCGGCAAGGACACGCCCTCGGGGCATTGGGAGCTTGCCGGGCTGCCGGTGCCGTGGGCGTGGCATTACTTTCCGAAGAAGACCGAGAGCTTTCCGGATGATCTGATCGCGGCGATTTGCAAGGCGGCGGGCACCGAGGGCATTCTGGGCGATTGTCACGCCTCGGGCACGGAGATCATCGCGCGGCTGGGTGCGGAGCATGAGGCGACGGGCTGGCCGATTTGCTACACCTCCGCGGACAGCGTGCTGCAGATCGCGGCGCATGAGGAGAGCTTCGGGCTGGCACGGCTGTTGGACCTGTGCGCGGCGGTCGCGCCGATGTGCCACGCGATGAGGGTCGGGCGGGTGATCGCGCGACCCTTTGTGGGCCGCGAGGGAAGCTACACGCGCACCGGCAACCGCCGCGATTTCGCGCTCGCCCCGCCCGCGCCGGTGCTGACCGATTGGGTGCAGGCAGCGGGCGGTGAGGTCTTCGCGGTGGGCAAGATCGGGGACATTTTCTCGATGCAGGGCATTGATGAGGTGCGCAAGGGCGAGGATCGGGTGCTGATGGGGCATCTGGCGGACTTTGTGCGGGACGCGCCTGCGGGCAGCCTGACCTTTGCCAATTTCGTCGAGTTCGACAGTCTCTATGGCCACCGCCGTGACCCGCGCGGCTATGCCGATCACCTGATGTGGTTCGACGGTGCGTTGGCTCCGGTTCTGGACGCGCTGCGGCCCGGGGACCTGATGGTGATCACCGCCGATCATGGCAACGATCCCACGTGGGTGGGAACCGATCACACCCGCGAGCAGGTGCCGGTTCTGGTGGCGGGGCAAGGGCCGGGCACGCTCGGGCAGGTCGGGTTTGTCGATGTGGCGCATCTGGTGGCAAGGCATCTTGGAGTGTCGCCGGGGTAGCGCATGGTCGCCTACGGCGAGCGAGAGACAGCGTCTGTCGCTTGCGCGGCAACCGGGCGTAGCCCGCGCCGCTGCTTGCACAGCCGCGCGGCGGGCGGCAGAACAGAGGAAACACGAAAAGGAATCGCGCCCATGTCCGAGCAACTCACGATCGTCGATCACCCGTTGGTGCAGCACAAGCTCAGCCTGATGCGCGACAAGGCGACCTCGACGGCGGTGTTCCGGCAGCTTCTGCGCGAGATCAGCCAGCTTCTGGCTTATGAGATCACCCGTGAGCTGTCCGTGACCACGCGGGTGATCGAAACGCCGATGGCGGAGATGGACGCGCCGGTGCTCGCGGGCAAGAAACTCGCGCTGGTGTCGATCCTGCGGGCCGGGAACGGGATGCTCGACGGGGTGCTCGAACTCATCCCGTCCGCGCGGGTGGGTTTCGTGGGGCTCTACCGCGACGAGGAAACGCTCAAGCCGGTGCAATACTACTGCAAACTGCCCGAGGCGCTGGAGGACCGGCTGGTGATCGCCGTCGATCCGATGCTCGCCACCGGCAATTCCTCGGCCGCCGCAATTGATCTTTTGAAGGAGGCCGGTGCGACGCATATCCGCTTTTTGTGCCTTCTGGCCGCGCCCGAGGGGGTCGCGCGGATGGCCGAGGCGCATCCCGATGTGCCCATCGTGACCGCCGCGCTCGACGAACGGCTCAACGAGAAAGGCTATATCGTGCCGGGTCTGGGCGATGCCGGCGACCGGATGTTCGGGACCAAGTAGCCGCGCCGGGGGCCGGCGGCGTATTTATCCACAGGTTTTCGGGGCTCTGCGGCTTTACAGCCAGCAGGGGGGCGTGCATCCTGAGCCACAACATCTTGCGGGGGATGGTCGATGAAACGGTTCGGTCAGTCAGTCAGTGCAGCGGTTTTGGCGGTGGCGTTGAGCGCCAGTGTCGGTGTGGCGCAAAGCCTGCGGGACGCGCAGGTTCCGGCGGAATTCCCACCCGCCTCCTACAAGGGCACGCAATATGTCGACAGCCGGGGCTGTGTGTACATTCGGGCCGGGGTCGATGGCGTCACCACATGGGTGCCGCGCGTGGCCCGGGACCGCACGCCGGTCTGCGGGCAGACGCCGACGCAGGTCTCCGGAACCACGTTGACCGCGCCCGCCGCCCCGGGGGTGGAGCGGATCACGCTCGACACGCCGCAGACCACGGCCGCCGCCCCGGAGCCGGCC
>CBFHJA010000056.1:0-23301 GCA_965656085.1 uncultured Aliishimia sp.
CGCCCAGCGAGGGCGGGGCGTCCGGGACATCGCGCCCCTCGGCGGGCGGCGCACGGCGCGACGAAAAGCCTGCCGCCGGAGGGGCGGGCGGCGCGTCCTCGCCTGTGTCGGGGGCATCCAGTCGGTCGGCATCGGTGGCCTTCAGCGCGAAACGCCGGGCTTGCTGCGGCGGGTCTGGTTCAGAGACGGTCTCCGGCTCCAACGCCGGCTCCAACGCCGGCGCGGTCTCGGAAGGCGCGGTGTCGTCTGCGGTCGCCGGGGGTGGGGTCTGGGAAGGCAGGTCTTCGGCGTGTGCGGAGTTCTCTTCCTCCTGCGTATCCTGTTCGACCACCACATCGGACTGGGCAATCGCTGCGACTTCCACCACCGCGATCCCGTCGGGCTCCACGGCCCGCGCGTCGCCAAGCAGTTCGACGGCATGATGCGTTGCGCCGAAGAACGGCTCGCCCAGAAACGGCGCATCGCCTGGAATTGCGACGGTCGAGATCGGGTTGAAGCCGAATTGCACCGCAAACCCCTCGGCCTCGGCAAGCGTCTCGTGCGCCACGGCGGCGATATGGGTCTGGGGGCCGTCCGGGGCGATGTCGAAGGCGAGATCGTCCACGGGATAGGGGGTCGCACCGTCCAGCGCCGCGCGCGCCGCGTCCCACCGGGCCGCGTCGTCGAGATCGCCGGTTTCGATGGTGACGTATTTGATCTGGCTGTCCGGGATGATCAGTTTGGTGGCAATGCCCTCCGGCTCCAGCAGGTCCGCCTGCGTCCGGATCTGCGCCAGAGCACCCGGCAGATCGGGCTCATCCACCGCCACCTCGTCCACGCGGCGCCAACCACCAGCTGCCCTATGCAGCAGCCTGATCCCGTCAAATGACAGGGAGAGAGCGAAATTCGCCTTCATCGGGTGGCTTTGGCCTCCTCCAAGCGGCGCGGACAGGCCGCGTGTCCGTTGTCTACAGGATAGGTGAAGTCTCGGGGAAGGGAAAGGTTTTGCACGCGGTCGGGCGGGGCCGTGTGTGGTGGCGGGTACCGCCCGGGAGCCGTTGCCAACTCTCCGGGCGATAGCCGGTTAACGGCCCGCCTGGCCCGGTTCAGGTCACCGCTTTGTGAAGCGCCTGGTCGAGATCGGCGATCAGATCGTCCGGATCCTCGGTGCCGATGGACACCCGCACCACCTCCGGCGCGGCCCCTGCGGCGCGCTGCTGCTCTTCGGTGAGTTGCCGGTGCGTGGTCGAGGCCGAGTGGATGATCAGCGAGCGCGTGTCGCCGAGATTGGCCACATGGCTGAACACCTCCAGCGAGTCGACCAGCTTGACGCAGGACGCGTAGCCCCCCTTCACCGCGAAGGTGAACAGCCCACCCGCCCCGCGCGGACAGATCGTTGCGACGCGGTGGTTATAGGGCGAGGATTCCAGCCCTGCATAGGTCACATACTCGATGCGCGGATCGTTCTCGAGCCAGCGCGCGACCTTCTCGGCATTGGCAACATGCTTGTCCATCCGCAAGCTCAGGGTCTCGATTCCCATCAGCGTGTAATGCGCCGATTGCGGGTTGAGGGTCATCCCGAGATCGCGCAGCCCGATGGCGATGCCGTGGAAGGTGAAGGCCAGCGGGCCGAAGGTCTCGTGGAATTTCAGGCCGTGATAGGCCGGCTCGGGCTGGCTCAGCGACGGGAACTTGTCATTCGCGGACCAGTCGAAGGTGCCGCTGTCGATCACCGCGCCCCCCGTGACGGTGCCGTTGCCTGTGAGGTATTTGGTGGTCGAATGCACCACGAGTGACGCGCCGTGCTCGATGGGGCGGCACAGGTAGGGCGTCGCGGAGGTGTTGTCGACGATCAGCGGAATGCCCGCCTCGTCCGCGATTTTGGCGATGACCGGCAGGTCGGTGATATAGCCGCCCGGGTTCGCGATGGCCTCGCAGAACACCGCGCGGGTGTTCTCGTCGATGGCCGCCTTCACCGCGTCGGTGTCGTCGAAATCGACGAAGGTGCAGGACCAGCCGAAGCGCTTGATCGTCTGGCTGAACTGGGTGACGGTGCCGCCGTAGAGCCGCGTGGAGGCGACGATGTTGAGACCCGGCCCCATCAGCGGAAAGAGCGCCATGATCTGCGCCGCGTGCCCCGACGAGCAGCAGACCGCGCCGACCCCGCCTTCGAGCGTGGCCAGACGTTCCTGCAGCACGGCGACGGTCGGGTTGGTGAGGCGCGAGTAGATATAACCGACCTCTTGCAGATTGAAGAGCGCCGCGGCGTGCTCGGCATCGCGGAACACATAGGCGGTGGTCTGGTAGATCGGGGTCTGCCGCGCGCCCGTTGCGGGATCGGGCCGGGCGCCTGCGTGAATTTGCAGCGTGTCGAAGCCGTAGGTGGGTTCGGTGGACATGCGGGAATCCTTCCTGTCTGAAGCGCTTGGATGCGTTGCGCCCATGGCTATGCCAAGCGCCGCGCCGGGGCAAGCCGGTCAGGCACGGCCCCCGGTGAAAGGCCGCTGCATGAAGTGCTGGAAGGCGACGGTGTTATAGTCGACCAACTCCAGTCTCAGACCGCCTCCGATCGGGGCCCGCCCGATGACATATTGCACGCGCGCGCTGCGCAGGGTGTCCCCTGTGCACGACAGGTAGTGCCAGTCCAGTTGCACAAGGGCCCGGTTCGGCGTGGCATCGAGAATGGACAGGTTGCGGGCCTCGATGCGGGTGACGCGGCAAACATAGAGATAGGCGCTGTGGGCATCGAACCGGTCGGCGAGCTTGTCGGGGCTGCTGAAGACCAGAACGCGGTCAGGCAGGTAGTAGGCCAGGGGCAACGCCATCCGCCGTACCATGTCGCGCCCGGACCCATGAATTTGCAAATGCGCGAGGTCGGCAAGGAAGGTTTTGATTTCGTCCCGTCCCAGCGGGGGCCTCATCGCTTTGTGTCCTGATAGCTCACACGGAGCGGTTCCTGATATGGATGCCGCGCCGCTTTGCGACAATGGATCCAAAAAGAGTATTGCGCGAAATCGCCGGAATTCGCAACTATGGGTTGTGGCAAGGGCGCGACGTCACGAAAGGGGGCCGATGGCAGGCCTGCTGTGGGCCGGGCGATGTGCCGGGCGACCGCGCGTCGTTTCGATCTCGCGGGCCGGAGACCGAACGGGCCGTCGCCGGGTCAATAGGTTTGCATCACAAGGCCCGAGACGGTGTCCACGGCGAAATGCGCCCGCCCGGTGCCGTCGTGGAATTCGATGCAGCGCACGGTCCACAGGCTGTCGGTCATGCCGCGTGTCGCGGAGGCGATTTCCGAACAGATGAACCCGCTTTGGTTGATGCGCAAAGCTGTTTGCTCTGGGTCGAGCGTGGCGTCTGGTGTGAAGGCATGGGCCGCAACGGCGGCACCGAAAAGGGCAACGAGGCCGATACTGCGTATCATGAGGGGTCTCCCATGTGATGACGCTTCTCGGTATAGGTGTGGAAATGGGCAAAATTTAGGACAATTCATTGCAAATTGTGGCGATCTTGGGCGCGCACGCCGTCAAGCCGTGCATCCCGATCCAGACGCCGCCCGCCAGTCCAGCACAACCTTGCCCGAGCCCCCCGAGAGCATCGCGGCAAACCCCTGCTCGAAATCCTCGGCGGCAAAGCGATGCGTGATCACCCCGGACACGTCCAGCCCGTTCTGCAGCATCGCGATCATCTTGTACCACGTCTCGAAAATCTCGCGGCCATAGACGCCCTTGATCGTGATCGCCTTGAACACGATGCGCGACCAATCCACCGGGCTCTTGCCCGGCGGGATGCCCAGCAGCGCAATCCGCCCGCCCATCACCAGCGTGTCCACCATCTGATCGAGCGCCACCTGCGCGCCCGACATCTCCAGCCCGATATCGAACCCCTCGCGCATCCCGAGCCGCGCCGTCACATCGCGCAGGTCCTCCAGCGCCACATTCACCGGGGTCACATCCGCCACCTGCGCCGCCAGCGCCAGCCGGTCTGCGTTGATATCCGTGATCACCACATGGCGCGCGCCCACATGCCGGGCCACCGCCGCCGCCATGATCCCGATCGGACCCGCCCCGGTGATCAGCACATCCTCGCCCACCAGATCGAAGCTCAGCGCTGTATGCACCGCGTTGCCCAAGGGATCGAGAATCGCGCCGATCTCGTCGGGGATCTCATCGGGCAGTGGCACCGCGTTGAAGGCCGGAAGGCGCAGGTAGTCCGCGAAGGCCCCCGGTTCGTTGACCCCGATCCCGCGCGTTTCGGGGTCGAGATGGAAGCGCCCGGCGCGCGATTGCCGAGACTGTTTGCCGATGAGGTGCCCCTCGCCGGAGACCCGCTGCCCGAGTGCCAGATCGGTCACGTTGCGCCCAAGCTCCACGATTTCCCCGGCAAACTCATGGCCCGTGATCAGCGGCACCGGCACGGTCTTCTGCGCCCAGTCGTCCCAGTTCCAGATATGGATATCGGTGCCGCAAATCCCGGTCTTGTTGACCCGGATCAGCACATCGTCCGGCCCGATCTCCGGCACCGGGACGGATTGCCGCCACAGGCCCGGCGCGGGCTTGGCTTTGACGAGGGCGTGCATTGTTTGGGCCATCAGATCGCTCCGCAAGCTTTGCCCGCGCGCTGGAAAGCGCCAAGGGCGTGGGTGAGATCGTCGCGGGTCAGCGCCGCGTTCATCTGGGTGCGGATGCGGGCGGTGCCATGGGGCACAACGGGGTAGAAAAAGCCCGAGGCCTGCACGCCTTCCTCGAACAGCGCATTTGCCATGTCTTGCGCGAGATTGGCATCGCCGAGCATCACCGGGATGATGGGGTGTTCGCCGGGCAGCAGCGAAAAGCCCAGATCCGTCAGACCCTTGCGCCAGAAGTCCGCGTTTTCGAAAAGCTGCGCACGCCGGTCCGCGCCGGCCTCGACCAGCGTCAAAGCGGCCAGCCCGGCGGCAACAATCGCGGGCGGAAGCGCGTTAGAGAACAGGTACGGTCGCGCCCGCTGGCGCAGCAGGTCGATCACCGGTTGCGGGCCTGCGATATAGCCGCCAAGCGCGCCGCCAAGCGCCTTGCCGAGCGTGCCCGTGAGGATATCGACCGTGCAGCCGAAATGATCCGGCGTGCCCGCGCCGCGCGGCCCCATGAAGCCGGTGGCGTGGCAGTCATCCACCATCACCTGCGCGTCATATTGCGCGGCCAGCGCGGTGATCTGCGGCAGCGGCGCGAGCGTGCCGTCCATGGAAAAGACGCCATCGGTGGCGATCAGGATATGCCGCGCGCCGTCCGCGCGGGCGGCCTTTAGCTGCGCCTCCAGATCGTCCATGTCGGCATTGGCATAACGGTAGCGCCGCGCTTTGCAGAGCCGGATGCCGTCGATGATTGAGGCGTGGTTGAGCGCGTCGGAGATCACCGCATCTTCCGGTCCGAGCAGGGGTTCGAACAGCCCGCCATTGGCGTCGAAACAGGCGGCGAAAAGAATCGCGTCGTCCATGCCAAGGAACCGGGCGAGGGCCTGTTCTAGCTCGCGGTGCAGGTCCTGCGTGCCGCAGATGAAGCGCACCGAGGCCATGCCGAAACCGCGGCTGTCCATCGCATCCTTTGCGGCGGCGATAAGGTCCGGGTGATCGGCGAGGCCAAGATAGTTGTTGGCGCAGAGATTGATCACGTCGCGGCCCTGCACGGTGACATGGGTGCCTTGCGGCGAGGCGATGAGGCGCTCGCGCTTGGTCAGGCCACCAGCGTCGATCTGGGTGAGGGTTTCGGAGATATGGGCGAGAAAGGAATCGGTCATCAGGGCCTCCTGTTGACCGAATTGCTAACATAACGGATGAGATTCCGAAATAGTGAATTTCACTATAATGGAGGAAAATCCGTGATCACGTCAGGCGTCCTGCACGATCAGAAACGCTCGGGCCGGACCGCCCGCGCGGATCGTGTGCGGCACATCGGCGGCATAGCGCGCGGTGTCGCCCGTGCCGATCTGGCTCTGCGCCGCGCCCGAGGTCACAGTCAGCCGCCCTTCCGTCACCGTCAGATGCTCGCGCGCCCCGCGCCGGTGCGGCTGGCTGTCGAGCACGCCGCCGGTTTCGAAGATCAGCTCGTAGACCTCATGCTGCCCGGCCTCCTCCGGCGGTGACAAAATCCTGATTTTGCAACCCGTTCCGCGATTCTCGATCGTCGGCGTGTCGGCGCGGCGGATGACCTCGATCCCGGCCCGTTCCGGTGCGTCGAGCAACCCGGCGAAGTCGACCTGCAAGGCCCGGGTCAGGTTCCACAGTGTCGCGATGGTGGGCGAGCTTTCTCCGCGCTCGATCTGGCTGACCATGCTGCGGGACACGCCCGACAGTTTCGCCACCGCGTCGAGCGACAGCCCCTTGGCGGTGCGGGCCTCTTTGAGCCGGGCGGGCAGGCGGGACAGGATGGCGTCGGTGTCTTCCATGATAGCGGAGGCTACCCGGCTGCGCGCGCGCGGTCAATCCGCGCCGCATATTGTGCCGCCCCGCGCAGTGCTTTAGCACGCTCTCATGGCACTCGATGACTGGACAGAACGTTTCCAAGGCACCAACGCCTTGCCCCGCCCGGTACGCGATCGGCTGCAAAAGGCCGCGCGCGTGGTGACATACGCCAAGGGCAAACAGGTGTTCGGGCCCGCGAACGTGCCCGACAACCTGATCTTTCTCTACGAGGGCACGATCCGGGTGTCGCAGACCTCCGAGGGTGGGCGCGAGATTGTGCTCTACCGTGTCGATGCGGGCGAAAGCTGCGTGCTGACGACCGCCTGCATGCTCGCCGAGGAAGCCTATAACGCCGAAGGCATCGCCGAGACCGACATCACCGCCGTGATCCTGCCGAAACCTGCCTTCGACCGGCTCGTGGCCGAGGAACCCGCCTTCCGCAATTTCGTTTTCGCGGCCTATTCGCGGCGGCTCATCGACCTCTTGCGCGTCGTCGATGACGTGGCCTTCGGGCGGATGGATGTGCGGCTCGCGCAACGTCTTCTGGCGCTGGCCGATGACGCGGGAGCGCTCTCAACGACGCATCAGGTGCTCGCCAGCGAGCTTGGCACCGCCCGCGAAGTGGTCTCGCGCCTGTTGCAGGATTTCCAGCGGCGCGGCCTCATCGCCCTGTCGCGCGGCAAGATCACCCTCACCGATCCCGGCGGGCTCGAAACGCTTGCGGAAAGCCACTAGCCAAACGCGCCGCAACCCGGTTGTCTGAGGCAAAAGGGGAGGCGGGCCATGGAGGCGGATTTCGTCATTGTCGGCGCAGGCTCGGCGGGCTGCGTGCTCGCCAATCGCCTGAGTGCCGATCCCGGCACCAAAGTCGTGCTGCTCGAAGCGGGCGGGGCGGACCGGAGCCCGTGGATTCACATCCCCGTCGGGTATTTCAAGACCATGCACAACCCGGCCGTGGATTGGTGCTACCGCACCGAGCCTGATCCGGGGCTGAACGGGCGCTCCATCGCATGGCCGCGCGGCAAGGTGCTGGGCGGGTCCTCGTCGCTCAACGGCCTGCTCTATGTCCGCGGCCAGCCCGAGGATTACAACCGCTGGCGGCAGATGGGTAATCCGGGCTGGGGCTGGGAGGATGTGTTGCCGCTGTTTCGTCGCTCGGAGGGCAATACGCGCGGCGCGGACGCGTTCCATGGCGCGGACGGCCCGCTCGCAGTGTCGGACATGCGTCTGAACCGCGAGATTTGCGACGCGTGGATCGAAGCCGCGCAGGCGGCGGGCTATCCCTACAACCGCGACTACAATGGGGCCACGCAGGAAGGGGTCGGGACCTTCCAGATCACCGCCCGCAACGGCTGGCGGTGCAGCGCGGCGACAGCGTTCCTCAATCCGGTCAAACGCCGCCCCAATCTGCGCATCGTCACCCGCGCGCTGGCGACCGGACTGACCTTCGAGGGGCGGCGTGTGAGGGGCGTGCGCTATCAGGACAAGGGCGGGATCGCGCAACAGGTCACCGCCCGGCGTGAGGTCATTCTGTGCGGCGGGGCGATCAACTCGCCGCAGCTTCTGATGCTGTCCGGCATCGGCGCGCCCGAGGCGCTGCAATCCCACGGCATCACACCCCGCCACGCGCTCCCCGCCGTCGGGCAGAACCTGCAAGACCATCTGCAAGCCCGGCTCGTCTTCAAATGCCGCACGCCGACGCTCAACGACGAGGTGCGCAGCCTCGCGGGCCGTCTGCGGATCGCGCTGGAGTTCGCGCTGCACCGCACCGGGCCGATGACCATGGCCGCGAGCCTCGCCACGGGGTTTCTCAAGACCCGGCCCGATCTCGCCACACCTGACATCCAGTTCCATGTGCAGCCGTGGTCGGCGGACAGTCCGGGCGAGGGCGTGCATCCGTTCTCGGCCTTCACCATGTCGGTCTGCCAGCTTCGCCCCGAGAGCCGGGGCGAGATTACCTTGCGCAGTGCCAACCCGCGCGCCGCACCGCGCATCACCCCGCGCTACCTGTCGACGCAGACCGATTGCCAGACGCTTGTCGAAGGCATCCGCATCGCGAGGGCCATCGCCCGGCACGCCCCGCTGGACGCCGCGATCACCGAGGAGATGCGCCCGCCGGCCACGCTCGCGATGGAGGATGACGCGGGCACGCTCGATTGGGCGCGGAACAATTCGGTGTCGATCTATCACCCGACGGGGACGTGCAAGATGGGCACCGGGCCGGAGGCGGTGGTCGATCCCATGCTCCGGGTGCACGGGCTTGCGGGGCTGCGGGTCGCGGATTGTTCGATCATGCCGGAGATCGTGTCGGGCAACACCAACGCGCCCGCGATCATGATCGGGGAGAAGGCGTCCGATCTGATCCTCTCGGCGTAGAGTTGACCCCGCCGCGCCCCGCGCCATCTGTTGAGGTATGAGATAGGTGAGGGCGCAATGATCCGGACGTTTCTCTTGGGACTATGCGGTGCGCTGGCGGGCATGCCTGCCGCCGCGCTCGATCTGGTTGAGACCGGGCGCTACGCGCTGAACCGCCCCGCCAGCCTCGACTATGACCCCACCTTCTGCGGGCTTTGGATTGCCAATGAGGGGCCCGAGGCCATTCTGGTGACGCTGCAGGGCGACGAACTCCGCCGGATCAGCAGCGATCTGCCCCGGATCAAGGCCATCGCGCTGGAGGGCAACAATCTGATCGTCGGCGACGGGATCGGACGGCTACAACGGCTGAGCAAGGACGGCACGGCGCTGGAGCCACCCTTCCGGCTGGAGGGCGGCTTTGCCGATACTGAGGGGATCGCGGTGACGGCGGGCGGTGATCTGGTGACGGTGGAGGACGACCCGGAACGACTGACGTGGTTCGACCGGCAGGGCAATCAGCTTCGGCAGATCGACACGACCACGCTGCGCCCGCCCCTCACCGAAGCGCAGGGCATCGCGATCGACCCGCGCACGGGCTACATGCTGATTGTGGATGATTGGGAGGGCTCGAACAGCCTGTATGAGTTCACCCCGGAGGGCGAGTTGCTCGGGCAGGTGAACCTTTACGAGTATGGCACCGACCCCGAGGGCATCGCCATCCGACCAGGCTCCAATCAGCTTTTCATCGCCTTTGACGGGGGTGCGCAGATCGTGACCTTCGACTACACGCCGACCTTGCCGGAGGGCGCCGCGCCGCTACCGCCGGGCGCCGATTGCATGATGTTCTAAAACGCCGTCCGGAAAGTCTGAATTGCCTAGCTTGTCTCTTGTACCGGGAGGCGAAGCCGACCAGCCCCCGACCCTCCCCACGGGAGGGGGCTTCACCCCCACCCAGGGTCGGGGGCTGGTCTCCGTTCTTTCGCACACGCGTTGCAGATTTTCCGGATGAAGCTCTACCGCGCCTTTGGCGCATGGGATATGTTGGTCCCCTCGTTGTGTCCGTCAAAAGAAAGATGGGAGCGGGAACGCGGCAGGGTGGGCAATTCTACCCGCCAAAAAGGTTAACGCGGCACCACCGTGCGCCCGGTTAACCCGCGAACGAATCAATAACGAGCCATACAAGTGCCATACGCGCAGCCATACGCCGCGCCATACCGCTGCCAGACCTTGTTTTTATGGCGTTAACGGGCGTCATCACGTTTTTCATGACAACCGCACCGCGCGGGCGGTCGCACCGTTAACCTTTGAGCGCCTGGGCCGGTTCAGCGCGGGCGCTTGGCGTCGAACGATCCGCCCGGATCTTCCAGCCGGTCAATGAACTCGAACAGCACCTCGCGCTGCTCGCGCGTGGCCACATCGAGAAAGCCTTTCATCACGCGCGGGTCCCAGTAGCGAAACAGCACCGGCTCGCGGCGATCCGGCACCCTGACATAATTGTAGCGTCGAAACACCCGTCGCAGCGAGACGATATCCACACTGGTTTCAACGAAATAGCCCCACGGCACAGTCCGGAACTCTGCGTCGATCGCAGGTTCAAGCTCGGGCAGGCGGTCCAGATCGGCCAGCCACGGGCCAGCGGCGAGGATGTCAAAGGCCAGATCGGGCGAAAAGAGCGGCTGTGCTTCGCGGCTCAGACGGCCCATGACGATCTTGCCCAGCCCCGGCGCGCTGGCCAGATCAACCACCGCATAGCGGAATTTGATGCCGGTGAGCGGGGAGGAGGCTGTCCGTGCCGCGCGTGCCATGGCCGGTCACTCCTCCGGCGCCCGGTCGCGGCATTGCTCGACGAAGGGCGCGCCGGATTTTGCAGCCGATAACAAGGCCTTGACCTGTTGCGCGACGCTGATCGGCGGCGGTGGCGGGGCCGGGGGCGCAGGGTCGGGTTGCTCGCGTATTTTCATCCCGCTGCCGGACATCGCGCGCTTCTTGCGCGGCGCTGGCGGCGGGGATTTGGGCGCGTCGTCAGGCTCGTCCCCGCCGCCTGCGCGCTCGCGCGATTTGAGGCGCAGCTTGCCATCGGCCATCAGCCCGGCAAGCCCCTTGAGAATGTCGCGGTCTTTTTGCTCTTTTCCCTTGAGCCGCTTGGGCCGCAGCTTCTCCCACCGTTCGGTGAAATGGGCCATGTTCGTCTTGATGCGCGCGGCGTTTTTCAGGAAGGCGAGGGCGGCCTCCACGTCCTTGTGCTCATGCGGCGCGGCTTCGGGGTGTTTTTCATCCAGCAGGACGACAAGGTTCGACTGTCCGCTCATTGTGAAAATCCTCCGAAGGCCCGCAAACGGCCTGTAATGCGCGCAGTTTGGGCCATTGCGGGGCAAGACACAACCATGCACAGCAAGGAGGGTTACGCGCGCCCGTGTCTATGGCGCGTTGTCTTCGTGTTCCTCCTCCGGCGCGATCAGGTCGGTTCTCGCAACCCGGATGTTGAGCTGCGCGAGGGCTGCGTAGGTCTCGGCGATATCGGCCATGTCCTGATGCACGTCGGACGTGGTGCCTGCCGCAAGCGGCTTGTAGCTCGACATCTGCGCGATGATCCGCTCCAGCAGCTCGATACTCTTTTCGGCGCAGGCATGTCGGTCGGCGGCGTCCTCGGCATTGGGCTTCTCGGCCTTGCGCCATTCGTTATAAGTCGCATACCCGTTCCAGCAATCGGCGGCCTGCAAGTCCGCAAGACAGCGGTCCATGCCCGGTGTCTTCACGGACGCCGGATCGAGGCGCGGCACCGCCGACAGGCTCGCGGCGGTCTTGATCTCGAACCACGATTCCGGTTTCAGCACGGGCCGCCCGGCGGGCTGCCAGTTCTTCGGCTGCCGGTCCACAGCCATGACCACGGGATCGTCACTGAGTTCGTTCTCCAGATAGGAGACGAGTTTGACGCAGACATCCTTGCTATCGGCCAGAATGGACGGTGTCAGCCCCGAGATGCGGATGGCTTCCTGTGCGGCCGGATCCTTTTCCATGCAGGCGCCATAGGCGATGGAGCACTTCGCCAGCGTCGAGTTCATGCCGATGGCCTTGCGCGCGGCCTTGCGGTTCTCGGGGTCTTCCCGCGCGGCCTTGTAGGCGCGCCACCCGCGGGTGATTTCGACTTCCTTGCGCATCTTGTAGCCATAATCGACGAGCGCCTGCGTCATCGTCAGGCTCGCGGCGACAATGGTGGTGGCGCCGGTGGGATCGAAGCAACGTCCAACCTCGTTGCCGAGTTTGAGCGAGGAGAGCACCAGCTTGACGGATTTCTGGCTCAGCGTGATCCGCGCGTTCTTCATCGTCTTCTCGATGGCCTTGGCGTATGCGGAATGCGCCCGGAAGGCGATCTCCATGCTGTCGCACCACTCGTTGTGCTTTTGCACGGCCTGCACAAGGCAGTAGATGTCGAAGGCCACGGCCTGCGCGGCAGCGACCGCGCCGGTGCCGGGCACGAGCGCTGTGACGAGGCCCGCGCCGCCAGAGGTGATGGAGTTGATCATTTCCGCACGCGCACGCACGGCGCTGGTCTGCGCGATGGCCCGGTCGATGGCGGCGATGGCGTCGGCGACCTCATCGGGCGTGCCCTCGACCACGGAGGCGGGGTTGGCTTCCTTGTAGATATCGTCATAGCCGACCATCTTCGCGTCGAACTCGGCGAACATCTCCTCGACGAAGGCCTTGTCGCCGAATTTCTCTTCCAGTTCGGCCTGCGCGGCTTCGGCTTGCTGTTGTTCGATCTGGTCCCGGATGTCCTCGGCCTGAGCGACCATGGCCGGATCGACTGCGGGCTGCGCCTGCGCGGCCATGGCCTGAAGGCTTTCTTCGGTGATCGACGCCGACAGCGTGTCGATCGCGGCGGTGGCGGCTTCCAGTCTGCTGGCCCGTCCCGACTCGACGGTCGCGCTTTCCCGGTCTTCCATGAACAGCCGCTCTCGCGTGCTGGCTTCGTCGTATTCAGTCGCGCTCACATCACGGCGCATCGGGTCGATGGCAAGCATCGCGCCGATCGTTGCCCCGTCCTGAAACACGGCGGCACCGAGGCACATGGCGGCCTCGCCGGGCTTCTTTGCCAGCATCAACTCGACCGCGCGCTCGGCCTTGGAGGTGATCACGATCAGCGAGCGGATTGCCGCTGCCGCCTCGATCAGTTGCGCTTTTTCGCCATCATCGCTGAGGGTCGAGGCCTTGGACTTGATCGCAAGTTGTACCATGTCGGCGAATTGCTCGACCATCTGCTCGACAATCGCGCGCCGGTCGGCGCCGGGCTTGGCCTTGATGACCTTGGCTAGTGTCGGGGCCATGCGCAGCCCGCTGAGCCCGCCCAGAATGCCCGCCTGAATGGCGTCGGCGGTGCGCTGTTTCTCGAGCGCATCGTCCTTGGCTGTCTGGCCATCGACACCGGCGGCGGCGTCGAGGCCAATAATCTCCTTGGCGCAAGGGCCAACGCCTGCGGCCACGACCTTGGACAGGTATTTGATCGCATCGTCGGAGACCTTGATCCAGTCGCGCTCCTCCTTGTCCTTGACGGCTTCCTTGGTGATGGTCTGCGTGAGGTCGAACCCGCCGGTCGCGATGGTCACGCCGAGCTTGGTGAAGCCCTCGCGCTGCTCGATAGCGGCTTTGTCTGCCTTGGCCTTCGCGATCTGCTCGTCAGTCAAGACCTTGCCATCGGCGTCCTTGCCGGAGGTGATTTCTTCATTCAGCCGGGCTTTTTCGGTGGCACCCTCAATGGTCACGACGCTGGTGGCCACGGTGCCCATGAGTTGCAGCGTGTCTCCGGCGATCCCCATGCCGCGCATGAGCCCTTCATAGCCGGTGGAGGCCTTGGAATACTCGTCGATCCGGTCCTGATAGAGCTCGAACGCGCCCTGAATGGCAATGGCTTGGTCGGAGAACTCGGGCGGCACGAGGTTGTCGGGAATTGTCCTGTCACGCACGAGCGGGGTCCAAAGCTCGCGGCGGATGTCGTCGTCGGAAAACACCCGCTCGCCGTTTTCGTCGATCTCGGCGGCCATCTGGTGGCTCATCGCCATCAGCCGGTCGAGCACGGCGCGCACGTTCTCCCTGTCCCGTTCTTCCATTGCGGCATCGAGATCGCGCGTGTCGGCGCGGGTGTCGATCTCCACATCCTCATGCAGTTTCCAGCCGCTCAGATCGCTGTCCGAGGCTTTCCATTTCATCGCTTTGCCTTTGCGCTTGAGCGAAAAGCCCTGCACATCGGCGAGCGATTGCTTGCACTGCGCAAGCTCCGAGTTGGCGCCCACATAGCGGTCGAGCAGGTCTTGCTTGGCTTGCGCGGTGCCGAGGGCGGCGTCGATCTCGGCTTGCATCGCATCGCTGGCCATCTGGTCCAGCACGGCGGCGCGCGCTTCGGCGATCTCCTCCGGGGTGGCGCTCTCGTCCAGCGCGCCTTGTGCCTCGTCTTGCGCCAGTGTGAGCGCCGCGATGTCGATCTTGGATCCGCCGTTCTCGGTGATCCAGTTCAGTTGATATTCGGTAAGTTCAGCCATTGCGGGCTCCTTTCAACATCTCTTGGATCAATCGGGGTCTTTAGGGCTGACCGAAGACAACACTGCGATCTCGACATGGTGCAGCGCCGAGAGCACAAGGCGCATGTTGGTGCCCCTGTCGAAAGGGTTGCCGGCGTAAAGCTGCGCGGCGGGATGGGTGTCGAGCTTTGCGCGCAGGGCCCGCATCTCCTTGAGCGCGCGCTCGCGCAGCGCGACCCGCTCGGCCTTCCAGCTTTTCGCCTCGTCGTCGTTCTTCGCGTCAATCTCGTCGGTGATCCGTTTCAGGTCGGCGATTGAGATGACTGTCCCGATTTTCTTGAGCCCCGCGTCGATGACCGCGACATCCTGCGCAAGGGTGTCTTTTTGCGTCTCGGACAAGGCGGCGACGATGTCCTTGCCGGCCAGTTCCGAGGCCCGGGCGTTCAGCTTTTCCAGCACGTTTTCCAGCGTGGAAAGACGCTCACCGATGCGGATTTTCTTGATTTTCACCCGCGCGCTGGGGTCGAGATCGGCGCGGTTCGCGGTGATCGTCTCCAGGTCGCGCTCGATATCCTCCATCTCCGACAGCCCGCTGGCGAAATCCTCGTCCGCATCGGCTTTGCTCCCGGCGCCCTTGCGCCGGGCTTCGAGCGCGTCGGCCTCGTTCTTGAGATCCTGCGCGATGGGGTTCTTCCCGAGCTTCTTGAGTTCTTTGAGTTCAGCCTTGAGCGCGTCCTTTAGCCGCGCGCGGGCTTTGTTGAAGCGCACTTTGGCATTATAGGCCTCGCCCGCAGCCAAGGCACTCTTCTGTATTTCCTTGCACAGCTCGTTGACCTTCTTGGCCAAATCGTCGCCCGACAGTTTGCCCATATCCGACAATTCGGAGTGGTAGGCTGTAACGGCTTGTTCGATCTCGGTCAGCTTTGTTCTGGCTTCGGCGATATTGCTTTCGATCTTGGTGTCCAGCGTCTTCAACGCGGCTTTGGCATCTGTCATCCAAGGACCCTCGACAGATTTTGGGGATATCTTCTTGCTGTTCTTCTTGTAGAACTCTTGCAGTTTCACGAAGCGCGCGCGGGCTGCCTCTGCCGCCTTTGCACCGTCCTGCGTCAACTTGGAGACATCGCCGAAAACCTCTTCTGGGGTCTTGGCAAGAAAGGCTTCTATAAACCCGCCCAACGTCTCCGGCTCACCTTTTTTCTGCTTGCCGGTCAGGGTGGCGAGAAGCCCGTCATACTTGCCCTTGACGATCTCGTATTCGGGTTTGACGATCTCCTTGGCCGCCCGTTCGAGCGTCACCAGTTCTTGCTTGAGCGCATCGCCCTCGGCCTTCGCGTCGCTGGGCTTTTGTTGCAGGTAGCCGTCCTTGAACTTCTCATACCGGGTTTTGAAAGCGGGGAAGGGATCGGGAATGTAGGTGGCGATCTCGCCTTTCTTCAGAACCTTGTCGCAGCCCGAGATCAGCTTGGCGAGATAGGGGTAGATGGTTTCGCCGTTGGCGCTGACGTCGTCAAACCACGCTTGTGCTTCTGCGCGGTAGGTTTCCAGCATGGCCTCGCCGCCCGGCGTGTCGACCTCGGTCATGGCCCGCAACGCATGGTTGCGCGCCACCATCGCCTCCAGCACTTGCTTGGGCACTTTTTCGCCACGGCTGCGCGACGCGCTCTCGACGCCGCCTTTGCCGACCTTGGTGACGATCTTGTGCTGCTCCATCTTGCCGTTGACCTCGACCATGATGAGGTTTTCGCGTGGCACGAGGTGCTTTTCGACTTGCTCGGGATAGGTCCTGCCCGGCTCCCGGATGATGTCGGTGTCCTTCAGGGGCTTGGTCTTGAGCGCGCTGTCAAGGAAGTCGGATATCGCGTTGGCTGTGTCGTCCGCGTTCTTGCGGGCGGTCTCTGAAATCGGCACCGGGGCGATGGTGCGCATCATCTCATCGACGCGGGTGCGCAGGCCTTCCACATCGCTCTTGTGCAGATCTGGGGTGTGGATGAAATGACCGGCGACCTCGTCGGTGGTGATCTGGTTGATCAGATCGTCCGCGTCCTTGGCCAGAGCGGCGGCCTGCGCGACCCCTTGGCCCCAAGCGTCGTTCGCATCCTGCCGGATCGCTTCGAGCCGACCGATCAGTGCCTTGGCCTGCGAGGGGCGCTGCTTGCTGATGACCGGCAATCGCAGGGCGATACGGGCCTTTGCGAACTCTAAGCGCAGCCGTCTGACTTCCGCCACGAGTTTCTCGGCGATATCGATCCGTCCCTCTTCCACGAGTTGTTCGGCCTGCCCGAGCATCGTGAGCAGGGTGTCGCATTCATCTTGCGAGATCTTCTTGGGCGTTGGCTCATCCGGGCTGAGTTTCTGCACCGTCAGGTCCAGTTGCGCGTCCGCCTCTACCTTGGTCCTTGCGTCAAGGATCTGTGCCATGACCACCGTGCTATCCGCACCGGGGGCGGGGCCATCGAGCCAAGGGAAGTCCAGCGCACCAAGATCGCCATCCTCATCGGCCAGCACGACTCCGAGCGCGTTGGCAACGGTCTTTGCTTGTTGCGCGGCCTGCAAGCTCGCGACGATCTGCCGGTCGCGGGAGATTTCTTTTTCGGCATAGGCTTCGAGTTGGGCCTTGCGCAGTTCAAGCTTTTCGATCTGCGCATTGAGCGCTTCGTACTGCCCTTTGAGTTTCTTGCGCTCGGCCTCGCCCGCGCTGCGGTACTCGGTGCGCAAATCCTCGAGCTTTTGCTTTTGCGCCGCGATGGCACCGGGGCTGCGCTGATCTTCGGGGATGGACTCGTCGTCCATATTCCCGGCCAGTTTTGCCACTTCCGCATCGAGCGCCGCCTTGCGCTGCGCGCTGATCACAACCGGGGCGGTATCCTTGAACGCGTCCTGTGCCTTGATCGTGTCGAGATCTTCCTGCGTGAGCGGAGGCAGGTTGCCGAGGGCGACGATCCGGTCCTTCAGTGTGTCACCCTTCGACGTAAACTCATGCACGATCTGCGCACAGGCTTGGGTAAAGGTTGGCACATCCACACTGTCGTCAGTGCCCTGCCGCTTGAGCAGATCGGTCAGTGCAGTGCGGGCCGCCAGATAGGCCTTGTTATATTCGGTGTATTTCGCATCGCGCTCGGTGATAGCGTCGAGCCGTGCGGAGGCCATCATTTTGCACGCCGCACGATAGGCATCGTTTGTGCCGGTATAGTGCAGGTCGAGCATGTCCTGATGCTCGCCTACCGCGCTTTCCTTGCCGCTGAGCAGCTTCTCGCTATTGGACAGCGTCTGCGCGCGCGCTCCGGCGCGCATCCGTTCGAACTGCTCCTTAAGCCGGGTTTCGAGTTGGCCAAGACCGGTCTGGACCGGCGAGAAATCGGGAATTTGCCCGGACTTTATGAGCTTGCGCCCCTTCGCGAGGATGCTCTCGATCTGCCCTTCATATTCCGCGAGCAGCCCCTGATAGAGGCTCACCGGCACCATCGGGACGCCCTCGGGCACGTCCGCCTCCGCCGCCTCGATCCGCCCAAGCAGCGCCTTCAGGGCGTTGATCTTGTCGTAGAGCGGGACCACTTCTTGCTGCAAACGCCAGTTGAAATCCTCGTAGCGTGCCTTGGTTTTCTTGCGTATCGCTCCGGACTTGAAATACTTCAGGATAAAGGTCTGCTGCTGGTCTGTCAGATCATCAAATGGCATGTACGCTCCCTGGGGGCTGCGGGCGGGGGCCTGAGGCCAGCCGGTGTGGTAGCCTGTGGTTCAGGATCAATATCCCGGGAATGATAGGCGAGCATGTCCCGTCCGGTCTATCCTGAATCTTGGCGATTGGCGGCTTGGGGGTTGCAATCTGCCCGGCCGGATGGGTGAATACCGGCAATCAACAGGAGGAAGCCATGAAATTCACCCTTACCGTCTCCGCCCTTGCCGTCTCCGCCCTCGCGGCAGGCTCGGCCTTCGCCGATTGTGACGAGATCGTATTTTCCGATGTGGGCTGGACCGATATCACCGCCACCACTGCCGCCACGACACTCGTGCTCGACGCGCTCGGCTATGAGACGGACATCAAGGTTCTGTCCGTGCCTGTGACCTATGCTTCCATGGCAGCGGGCGATATCGACGTGTTCCTTGGCAACTGGATGCCGACCATGGAAGGCGACATCGCCTCTTACCGCGAGGCCGGCACTGTGGACACGGTCCGCGCCAATCTGGAAGGGGCGAAGTACACGCTCGCGACCAACGCCGCCGGGGCCGCGCTCGGGATCACCGATTTTGCCTCCATCGCGGCCAATGCAGACGCGCTCGAAGGCAAGATCTACGGGATCGAGCCGGGCAATGACGGCAACCGCCTGATCCAGTCGATGATCGACAGCGACGCCTTTGGGCTCTCGGAATTCGAGGTCGTGGAAAGCTCAGAGCAAGGGATGCTTGCGCAGGTGGGCCGGGCCGTCAGCCGGGGCGAGCCCGTGGTGTTCCTCGGCTGGGAGCCGCACCCGATGAACGCCAATTTCGACATGACCTACCTTGAGGGCGGCGACGACTATTTCGGCCCCGATTTGGGCGGTGCGACGGTCTACACCAACACCGCCGCCGGCTTCACCTCGGCCTGCCCGAACGTAGGGGCGCTGCTTGGCAATCTTGAATTCACGCTCGCGATGGAGAACGAGATCATGGGCGCGATCCTCAATGATGGCGAAGACCCCGCTGAGGCGGCGAAGACGTGGCTTGCGGCCAATTCCGGCATCCTCACCGGCTGGCTCGAAGGTGTGACCACGAAAGATGGCGGCGACGCGATGGCGGCCGTGACCGCCGCGCTGGCTGACTAAGGCAGGCGCCCCCGGCGCTTTGCCGGGGGCCTATCGGAATGGATTGGCTGGAAGATAACAAGATTCCGATCGGCGCTGCGGCCCGCGATGCGTTCAACTGGCTGCAGGCCAATGGCGGCTGGTTTTTTGATGGGCTCGACGTGGCGCTCGATGCGCTGATCGAGGCAATCCTTTGGGTGCTGCAAACCCCGCATCCGTTGATCATCATCGCGGTGTTCGTGGGGCTGACATGGCTTTTGCAGCGCAACTGGAAGGTCTGTGTCTTCGTCGGCCTAGGCTTTTTGTTCATCATCAATCAGGGCTATTGGGAGGAGACCACCGAGAGCCTGACGCTGGTGCTGTCAGCCTGCGTGGTCTGCATGGCCATCGGGGTGCCCATCGGGATCGCCGCCGCCCACCGCCCGCGCCTCTATGCGGCCATGCGCCCGGTGCTGGACCTGATGCAAACCTTGCCGACCTTCGTCTATCTCATTCCCGCGATTGTCTTTTTCGGCATCGGCATGGTGCCGGGCCTGATTGCCACGGTGATCTTCGTGGTGCCCGCGCCGATCCGCCTGACCTATCTGGGCGTGTCCTCCACCCCGCAACCCTTGCTGGAGGCCGCCCGCGCCTTCGGGGCCACGCCGCGCCAGACGCTGCTGAAGGTCGAACTGCCCTATGCCTTCCCCCAGATCATGGCTGGGCTGAACCAGACGATTATGCTCTCGCTGTCGATGGTGGTCATCGCAGCGCTCGTGGGCGCGGACGGGCTGGGCGTGCCGGTGGTGCGCGCGCTCAATCAGGTCAACACCGCGCTCGGCTTTGAAAGCGGGATCGTGATCGTCGTCGTGGCGATCATGCTCGACCGTATCCTCAATCTGGGGCAGCGCAAATGACGGCGGTGTCCTTCAAAGACGTCTGCATCGTCTTCGGCGATAAGCCCGAGGTGGCGCTGCCGTTGATGGATGCGGGCCAAGAGCGCCCTGAAATCCAAGAGCAAACCGGACAAATCCTTGGCGTGCACAATTGCTCGCTCGATGTGGCCGAGGGCGAAATCCTCGTGCTGATGGGCCTGTCGGGCTCTGGCAAATCCACCCTCCTGCGCGCCGCCAACGGGCTCAACCCGGTGGTGCGGGGCTCGGTCTCGGTGCATGACGGCACGGGCATGGTGGATGTCACCCATGCCGATCCCGCGACCCTGCGGCGGCTGCGGATGCAGCATGTGGCGATGGTGTTTCAGCAATTTGGGTTGCTGCCATGGCGCTCGGTGCGTGAGAATGTCGGGCTGCCGCTGGAGCTTGCCGGGATGGCGCGCAATGAGATCGCGGGCCGCGTCGAGGCGCAGCTTGAACTGGTCGGCTTGGACGGCTGGGCCGAGCGAAAGGTCGCGGAGCTCTCGGGTGGGATGCAGCAGCGTGTGGGGCTGGCGCGGGCCTTCGTGACCGACGCGCCGATCCTGCTGATGGACGAGCCGTTCTCCGCGCTGGACCCGCTCATTCGCACCAAGTTGCAGGACGAACTTCTGGAGCTGCAAACGCGGCTGAAACGCACGATCCTGTTCGTCAGCCACGATCTTGACGAGGCGTTCAAACTCGGCAACCGGATCGCGATCATGGAGGGTGGGCGGATCGTGCAATGCGGCACCCCGCCGGAGATTTTCCGCAATCCGGCTACGGAGTACGTGGCCGAATTCGTCCAGCATATGAACCCTTTAGGTGTGCTGCGCCTGCGCGACGTGATGCGGGGCGGAACGGCGGAGGGGGCCGCGCTGCCCGCCGACATGCTGGTGCGCGATGCGCTCGCGGATCTGTCGGGCGCGGCGGCGCTGATGGTCGAAGAGGCGGGCAAACCCGTCGGCGTCGTGCACCGCGACGATGTGTTGAACGCGCTGGCCGGGGAGGGGCGAGGATGAGTATCGAGACCAAGGTCACCACAAGCCATTGGGGCGCCTTTGAGGTCGAGGTGGAGAACGGACGCATTACCGGCACCCGCGATTTCACGGAGGACCCATCGCCCTCCGCGATCCACCAGAGCGTGCCGGCGGCGGTCTATCACCGCTCCCGCGTAGCGCGCCCCTCGATCCGGCGCGCATGGCTGGAGCGGCGCGAACGCGGAGGCCGGGGCAGCGGTGATTTCGTGGATTTGCCTTGGGATGAAGCACTCGACATCGCCGCTGCCGAGATCGGGCGGATCAAGGCCGCGCATGGCAACGAGGCGATTTTTGGCGGCTCTTACGGGTGGAGTTCGGCAGGCCGCTTCCACCACGCCCAAAGCCAAGTTCACAGATTTCTCAACAGCATAGGTGGCTATGTCGCCTCCTTCGGCAGCTATTCGACAGGTTGCGCGCAGGCGATCATGCCGCATGTGTTCGGCGTCGATTTCCTCAAGCTGCTCTACGAGCATCAGGAAGGCTGGCAAACCCTGAACGCGCACACCGAAACGCTGGTGATGTTCGGCGGGATCAACCCCAAGAACGCGCAGGTGAGCATGGGCGGGGTGACGCGCCACGTGGTGCCCGGCTGGCTGGAGCGGTTCACCGCAAAGGGCATGACCTGCGTCAATATCGGCCCGCAGCGCACCGACGCCCAGGAGGGCTGCGATTGGCTTCCCGTGCGCCCCGGCTCAGATACTGCGCTGATGCTCGCGCTGGCGTTTGTGCTGGAAGATGAGGGGCTTACGGACCATGCGTTCCTGTCGCGCTACACCGTGGGCTGGGGCGCGTTCCGCCCCTACCTGATGGGCGAGAGCGATGGAGTGCCGAAAGACCCGGACTGGGCGGCACCGCTCTGCGGCGTGGACGCAGACAAGATCCGCGCGCTGGCGCGGCGCATGGCCGGAACGCGGACCTACATCACCGTCGCATGGTCCTTGCAGCGCGCCGAACATGGCGAGCAACCCTATTGGATGTCCGCCGTGCTGGCGGCGATGCTGGGCCAGATCGGGCTGCCGGGCGGCGGGGTCGGCTATGGCTATGGCGCGATTGGCGGGGTCGGCGCGCGGCTCAAGGGCCTGCGCGGCATGACCTTCTCGCAGCTGGAAAATCCCGTGAAAACAACGATCCCCGTGGCGCGTATCGGTGACATGCTGCGCCATCCGGGCCAGCCCTACGACTTCAACGGGGAGCGCCGGAGCTACCCCGATATACGCCTGATCTACTGGGCGGGGGGCAATCCGTTCCACCACCATCAGGACCTCAATGCGCTGCACGACGCGTGGCAGCGACCCGAGACGATCATCGTCAACGAGCCATGGTGGACCGCCACAGCCAAACGCGCCGATATCGTGTTCCCGGCCACGACGCCCTATGAGCGCGAGGATATCGGGCGCACCAATCTCGACGATTACCTCTTCCACATGCCCCGGCTGATCGACCCGGTGGGCGAGGCGCGCGACGATTACGACATCTTCGCCGGGTTGGCGGCGCGGCTGAGCGCGGGGGATGTGTTTACCGAAGGGCGGGGCTCGGCGGAGTGGATCCCGGAGCTGTATGAGACCTATCGCAGCAATGCCGAGGCGCAGGGGGTCGAGGTGCCGACGCTGGACGATCTCAGGGAGCAGAATTGGGTGCGCCTGCCGATCATGGCGGAAGGGCCGAACCGGACGCTTTTCGCGCCGTTCCGAGATGACCCACTGAACAGCCCGCTTGGGACGCCCACGGGCAAGATCGAGATATTTTCCGAGAGAATTGAGGGGTTTGGCTATGCCGATTGCCCCGGCCACCCGGTCTGGCTGCCACCGACCGAATGGCTGGGCGCTGCCAACGAGGACGCGCCATTGCACCTTGTCTCGCCGCAGCCCGGCGACAAGCTGCACAGCCAGATGGAATGCGCGCTGGCGGATGCCCCCGGCGCGCGGCCCGAAACGCTGGTGATCCATCCCGAGGACGCGGCGGCGCGGGGGGTGGCAACAGGCGATCTGGTGCGGGTGTTCAACGACCGGGGCGCGTGCCGGGCGCGGGCGCGGGTCTCGGAGGATATCCATCCGGGCGTGGTGGCGCTGCCGACCGGGGCGTGGTTCGGCGATCCGGGGACGAATATCGACCCGGACGGGAACCCCAACGTGCTCACGCGGGACCGGGGCACCTCGCGGCTGGGGCAGGGCACGAGCGCGCATACGGCGCTGGTGGAGGTGGCGAAAGGTTAACGGTGCGAACGCCTGCACGCCTTGGATTTCGCGAAAAACGTGATTTCAGACGTTAACGCCATAAAAACAAGGTCTGGCAGCCGTATGGCGC
>CBFHJA010000057.1:0-23018 GCA_965656085.1 uncultured Aliishimia sp.
CATCCCCTGATTTGCCTCAGACTCATCCCCTGATTTGCCTCAGACCAATGATGGCAAATTCAGTTCCGGGTGACTAGCCCGGATAATTCATGAATCTGCCTTCATTTGTTCCTGGGGGCGGTTTCACGGATCTCGGGGAGTCGCGCGCATCCGATGTTTGCGTCCGGTTTGCTGGCCGGTCGGTGACGTGGTTGTTGGGTAATTATGGATTGATTTTTCGGGGGTGTCGGGGCGCTTGCGTCAGGCAGCTTTCGGTGGGGCGAGCGCGTCGAAGAGAAGATGGAGGAGGCCCTGTCGCGGACATGATGTCGGCAGCGTGATGAGGATCCGGGTCTTCTTCTCGACGATGGTTGCGGCCAGCTTGACGAGATGCAGCCGCAGCGTGTCGAATTGGGCGCGGCGCCATGGGGATCTCCTTGGACAGGCGGCGCGCAATTTCCACCACAGCCAGTAGGCGCAACTGTGCAGCATCAGACGCATCTGGTTGGCGTTCGCCTTCGAGCAGGATGTTCGGTCTAATGCGAGATGGGTCTTCCATGCCTTGATGTGGTTTTCGGCCTGACCGCGCGCGGAATAAAGCTTCTCGTAAAGATGCTTGCCGCGGCCGCCCTCGAGATTGGTGATGATGTAGCCGGTATCGCGCCCCACCCGCCAACACAAACTGATGCTGAAAGCCGATCACGCGCACCAGCAGCTGCTCCTGGTGGTCCAGGGCCTGAAACGCCTTTTTGTCGATGAGCACTTCGTGACGCTGTTGCGCGCCGAAGGCCGCGACAGCCTGCCTAAATACCTCGCCGACCGCATTGAAACCGCCTGATCCCTGAAAGGATGAACCCATGAATAACCTCAGCACCGTGAAGCCGCTTTACCCCGGGGCTTTTCCCCAGCCCGACACTGATGAGAGTGACGCGCCCTATCCGAAGGCTCCGTTGAACCTGACCCTTGGGTTTGATCTTGAAACCTTCCAGATCCTGCTTGAAGAACTGATGCCCTCGAAAAAGGTCCCGGACGGCGTGATGACCACGCGCAAGTTCAAGCAGATCGTGTCCTCGATCCGGGAAATTGGCCTGATCGAGCGGCTCTCGGTCATCAAGCCAGACCCGGAAGCGGCGGGGTTTCTGCTGCTCGATGGCAATTTGCCGGTGCTGGCGCTGAAAGAACTCGGCCAAGACACGGCGCCTTGCCTGATCGCCAAGGATTTTGAGACCTACACCTACAACCACCGGATCAACCTGCTGCATGGCATCTGCCCAAAGGCGGTGGAACTGCTGCAGGATCACCAGTTCACGCCGGATGTGACGCGTCATCTACGCAAAATGAAGGCCGCCCGGCAGATCGAGGCGGTGGAGCTGATGATCGCCGCCAACAGCATCACCGCCGCCCATGCGGACGCGCTGCTGAAAGCAACCCCGCCGGAGCCGCGCACCGATTACAAGCCGCCCAAGCCGGAAGAGTCCAAGCCGGAAGAGTCCAAGGGCGATCCGCTTGAGCAGATCGTCAGGCTTGAACGCGAGATGACTCAGGTTCAGGAAAAGTACAAAGATGCCGAAAAAAGCTACGGCTCGGAGCTCCTCAACCTGGTCGTCGCCAAGGGCTATTTGACCAAGCTGGTGGCCAATGAGGCGGTCCGGTCCTGGCTTCAACGCAATGCGCCAGAAATTCTCGAACAGTTTGACCTGGTCATCAACACCACCAGCATGGAGGAGGCGATGGAGCAGCAGGAGCGCGTTGGGAGCGATGGGCTGGATGCGTCCGAGGACCAGGCGGCGCCGCAGGATGAGGCATCGGGCGGTCTTGCAGCGGAGTAGGGGCTCCGTGTGCGGCCCCGCCGAGGCCTCTCCGTTGGCCTGTTCTAATCGGCTTTTTGACGCTGCCTCCTCGTGAGGGTCACGCGCGCAGTATTTTGCTGTTGCATTGGCGCCATTTGTGCCGATTTTAAGCCTAACATGTGCGCTGCTGCAGCGTGCAAGTATGCTCTGTCCGCCTAGCAGGCGAAGATCGCGCCGCAAACCCTCCCCACCGCTGAAATTTCCGGTTGTATGATGTCCAGGAAACCGATAATACTCAGGGCTGAGCATTCATGTAGATTATGCGTCACATTGCGAAATCAGTCATCCCGAGGAGGCCAAAAGGCAATCCTTGTGCGGTAGCCTGAGCGAAGGCCTCAAAGCTATGACGACACAGCGGGGCAAGCTGCGAGAAGACGTGCAGTTCCGAATTCTGCGCCTGTTGGAAGACAACCCGGAACTGTCACAGCGCGACTTGGCCAAACAGTTCGGTGTGAGTACAGGGGGCATTCATTACGTGCTGAACGCTCTGCTGGACAAGGGGCTGCTCAAGCTGGGGAATTTCACCGCGGCCGAGGACAAAAGGCGTTATGCCTACATACTGACGCCGCAGGGGCTCTCGGAAAAGGCAGCTCTGACCCGGCGCTTTCTGGCTCGCAAGCGGGCGGAATATGTGGCGCTGAAAGAAGAAATTGACGCGCTGGAGCGGGAAGCAGAGCTGGGAAATGATTGTTCATGTTATCAGGTGTTAGCTGCGGAGAGCTGCGTTGGCGGCCCGCATGGGTGGTGTGGTCCGACAGCATTGCACCAAGGTGCGCAGCTTGACGATGGCCGAAGTGTGTACTAAATGTATATATCGGCGAGATTGTCAGTGAGGTGGGAGCAATGGAACGTGGATCAGTGTTCATGACGAACAAGACGCAAGCCGTCCGGTTCCCGAAATCGGTACGCCTGCCCGAGGGCGTAACCAGCGTCGATATCCATCGCCGGGGTCGCAGCTGGATCATCACACCTACAGAGCAGGGCTGGGCTGCATGGTTCGATGGTGAGGGTGTCAGTAGCGATTTCATGGAGGATCGTGAGCAACCCGCGGAGCAGGAGCGCCTTGCGCTCTGATGCTGCGTTATATGCTGGATACGAATATTCTGATCTACACCATAAAGAACAGGCCCGAGGTGGTAAGGCAGAAGTTCGAGGCGCACGCCGGCGAGATATGCGCGTCGAGCGTGACTGCCATGGAGCTTCTTTACGGCGCACACAAGTCACAGGCCGTCCGCAGGAATCTCGATGTCATCGAGGGGCTGCTTGATCGCCTTGATCTCATGGACTTCGACCTCATTGCCGCAGAACACGCAGGTCAGATCCGCGTAGAGCTTGCGGCGTCCGGAAATCCAATCGGGCCCTTCGACGTGATGATTGCAGGCCATGCCCGCTCCAGGGGGATGTGCCTGGTCACGAACAATGAACGCGAGTTCGCTCGCGTAAGCGGTCTGCGTCTCGCGAATTGGGCAAAATGATGCCTGTCCGCTCATCTTTTGTCCTAACTACACTTTGCGTTATTACGCCGACGGCTTCGCTCTTTGAGGGTTTTTTGTTGTCCTACCGCTTCGCTCCTTGAGGGCTGAGGGTTTGCGTTATCGGGTATCTGACCCGAAAACCGGTTCCCAATTTTCGGGATGCGCTTGTTTCCACTATCAAAAGCAGCAATAGATTTTCTGAAATCGCTTCCGGGGCATCAGACATGCCAGATGACTGTCCCAGTCAGCAGTCCCCAAGCAGGCTTGAAGACTATCAGCCAGAGCAAGCTACACTGGTGGTTTTTAATTTTCCCAACACTACTTCATGAAAATTTATAAAATATTTCGTGCAGTAAAAAGGTAAAGATAGGACATGGATAGACGACAGTTCATCGTAGCTACTGCTGGACTTTTGAATTGTCTTGACGGTCAGGGCCTGCACGCTCAGCCTAGCGGGCGTGCTGCAAATGATCGGCTTGCTGAAATGATCTGGCGAGAGCTATCGGCTAAGGAGGTAGATGCATTCAGGGAGCTGTCGGTAGCGCATGCGTGGGATAGTGGTCGGTCTGCTCCCGGGTATCTACCACATCAGATTTCTGCTGATTTCCGTCGGAACGCGACGTCTCTGATAAGACGGGTGCGTCTCTCACATACAGAAATTTCTTGGTATCTTTTCCAAGCGGGATATTTATGATGCCTTCCTTCATAGACGCTTTAGTTGATGAAATGCCTACGGGGTTCAACTCGTCGGTTTGTATCATAGGCGCTGGTGCAGCGGGCATCAGCCTTGCTCTTCGTTTAGCGAAAACAATAAGTGACGTTGTTCTAATAGAATCTGGGTCCTTTGAAATCGATGGGGCTACTCAGGGGCTTTATAACGGTCGTAACTTGGGGCTTCCCTACTACTCTCTTACTTCCAGCCGTTTGCGATACCTGGGCGGGACCACGAATCACTGGGGGGGGTACTGCAGGGCGAATGATCCGGTTGATTACGAGGGGCGCCCGGAACTCAATTTACCCAAATGGCCGATAAACGACAAGGATCTGGCGCCTTACATCGCCGAAGCGAGTGCGCTGATCGGCGTTGAGAACATGCATTTCTCGCCCGGGCAGGCAGTGAGGGCACGCGGGATGTCGGTCGAGACGCTCGCGGAAAACGAATCCGAGATCCTCAAGACCAAGGTCTTCCTTCTGGCGCGCAAACTCCGCTTCGGGGCCGAATTCCGTAGCGAACTTGAACAAAGCCCCAACCTGCGTGTGGTCTTGAATCTGAACGCAACCAAGATCCGACTGAACGAATCCGGCACGACGGTCGAGCAGGTCGTCGCGCAAACCATGGACGGAAAGTCGATCACCTTGCGCGCGGGCCAGTTCGTGCTTTGCTGCCACGCCATAGAAAATGCGCGGCTCATGCTCGACTCAGATGATGTCCAGACCGCCGGGGTTGGCAATGCCACCGATCAGGTGGGCCGGTATTTCATGGATCACATCCACATCCGCGCGTCCCGCCTGATCCCGACTGACAGGTTTCCCCGGGTCTACGATTACAGAACGGCCCTCAAGGCCAATATCAACGCGAATCTGAGCTTCACCGATGACTTCACCCGCTCGGCCCGGCTGCTGCAGTATTACTGCCGCTTCAATCCCGTGTTCGTATCACAAGAGGCACGGGACGCCCTTGCCGCTCTTCACCGCGATGCCTTCGAACCCGGCAGTCTTGCATATCTGCGCGACATCCGCACAGCCGTGAGCGAACTGAACGGGACGGTCCGGAAATTCCTGAAATTCGCCGATATCTTGTATTCGCCTCCAGATTACTATGTGATGGAGCATCGTATAGAGCAGGCACCGAATCCGGAATCCCGGGTTGTCCTGTCGGACAGGAAGGACGCGCTCGGCTCACGCGTCGCGGATCTTGACTGGCGCATACTGGATCTCGATGTCGAAAGCTTTGCCAAGGGTCAGGCCGAGATCGGCCGGGAACTTGCCGCGATGGGCTGGGGCCGCATCGAGGAAGAGGAAATCACGCGCGATCTGGTCGAAGAACGTGTGGAGGGTCACTATCACCACATCGGAACCACGCGGATGGGCGATACGCCGGCGACCGGTGTGGTTGACCGCAATTGCAAGGTCTTCGGTGTGGACAATCTCTATGTGGCCGGCAGTTCCGTATTCCCGACGGCCGGATATTCGGGTCCGACAATGATGATCGTCGCACTGTCCTTGCGCCTGGCCGATCACCTTGCGGAGCGTGTCTGATGACTGTTCTCAAGGCCCTTGCCGCTATGGTCGCGACCGTCATCATCCCGCCGCTTGGCCTGAAGCTCGCCCAACGGCGCTTGATACTGGTTCTGTCGAGCTTCGTCCTGTTCGTAATGAGCCAGGTCCTGTTCTGGGGGTTTCTTGCTCTTCCCGGGGTCTTGCTCTGGCTTGTGACCATTGGCCTGTCGCTTCTGCTTGTTGTCCTGCCGGTCGGAAAGAGAAAGAGCCTGCCATGAGACTGCCGTTGACGATTGTCTTGCTTCTGTCGGTCTCAGCCATGTCCGCGTGCCGGGAAGAGGGGGACGAGACACCGATCGATCAGGCCGCCGCCGAACGGGGGGCGGTCCTGGCCCGCGACTGTACCGGATGCCATGTCCTTGAAAGGGAGCAGAACAAGATCGGCCCGCATCTCGTCGGCGTGATGGGGCGTCAGGTCGGATCGGTGGCCGGGTATGACTATTCGCGGGGATTGGCCGAAGAAGACCGCGTATGGGATGTGGAACTTCTCGAAAATTATATCGCCACGCCCACGACAATCTACCCAGGCACAAAAATGGCCGAGAGTGACCTTTCAATTTCTGAAGTCGAAGATGTGGTGGCGTATCTACGCTCGCTAAAAGACTGAGTAATTTCGAAGATCTTCATGAAAGCGCCGATAGCTTTAAATTTTGTGTCTCATTTTGCGATAAAAAAATGCAGCTGCATGCTGACGTAAACCCATGACTCAAGTTGCGTTATTGAATTGAAACGTTGTAATGACGCGTACATTGAAGAATTCAAATTCTTGATTCAACGGAAATCACAGTAGACATGAACAGCCTCCGCAAGCTGCGCATCGTGCGTAGAATTTTGATATGGAAAAAGGCTTGGAGCTGGGCAAAGTATTTTGTCACGCATTCGGGCGTCTTTCCAAGCGGCTACGACAGAGACATCTACAGAGCGCGTCTCAGAAAAGAGGCCCATACCATAGAGAAAGGCCTTTCTCTTCCGAGCGTACGGGCGGGCTTTGGACAACCCAAGATCGCCAAACTCCTGCGCGACATCGAGACCGCGCAGAAAGGCGGGGGGCTGGACGGGGATGTGGAAATCGCGCGCGATGTCCTGCACAGCTACATCGAATGGCATGGCACCCATGGCCATGCCGCCCCCTTCATCGAGACGCTGGGTCAGGCGATACCTGCACAAACGAATGAGCCAAACCATGGCGGGGTTATCCCTAATGCCAAAACGATATCGGAGCAGATGACGGCGCATTATGACGCGGTGGTGACGTCGCGGCGGTCGGTCCGCAACTTCTCGACCGAAATCGTGCCGCCGGCAGAGATCGAGGATGCTGTCCGGGTTGCGTGGTCGAGCCCATCGGTCTGCAACCGCCAGCCCTGGGCGATAGCACTGGTGCAGTCGCCCGAGGTCGTTCAGGCGCTCCTGAGGCTTCAGGCTGGCAATCGTGGTTTCGAGCAGACGATAACGAACCTTCTGGTCGTTCTGGCGGACACGAAGGCATTCGTCGAGGATTACGAGATCTTCGAACCATTCGTCGATGCCGGAATTTTTTCCGGCGCGCTCGTCAACGCGCTGCATGCGCGCAATATCGGGTCATGTTGTCTGAATCTGTGCGTGTCGCATCGCGTGGCCGAGCGGATTGTCAAGGCTCTGGATGCGCCGGACCATCTGTTTCCGGTCATGATGATCGCATGCGGATATGCCGCTGAGGGATGCGGGGTCGCCATGTCGAGCCGGGGTCCCAGTGTCGTTCTGAGACGCTGATCGTGCCAGGCACGAGACACCGCCCCAAACCTTTTGCTGATTTGAAAACGAGATGCCCATGCGCCCCAGAAAAACAATCCTGTTCTCCTACCAGCTGCTCACCAATGTCGGCTGCGAGATCATCATCCGCGGGTCCATCGCCTTTCTGACCCGCGCCTTTCCGGACCACGAGCTGGACTTTGTCGTTTCCAGTTACGATGCCGCCCGCGATCGCGAGATCCTCGCCGATATCCCGAACGTGCGTGTTGTGCCCACGATCGGATGGAAACGCTACATCCGCGGCGTGCTGGTCAAGACCGGGCTGGACCGGCGTTTCTGGACACCGCGCTTTGCCGCGCGGCATTTTCGCGATGCGGACCTGTTCGCGTCGGTCGGAGGGGACATCTATACCATGTCCAGCAATGCCCTGCCGCGCGACTGGCTGGGATATGAGCAATTTGCCACGCGGCACGGCATCGCGTCGATCATGTTCGGCGCCAACATGGAGAAATTCGACGTGCTCGATCGCGATGACCTGAACCTGCTGGTCGCGCATTTGCAGCGGTTCCGGGTCATCGCGGTCCGTGACAAGGCGACCGAGACATATCTGGCCGAGCATGGCGTGACGCAAAACACGGTCGTGTTTCCGGATCCGATGTTTTCGCTTCGGCCGCGTTGCACTTATCATCAGGGGCGGGTTGAAACCATAGGGCTGAACGTGACACCGATCTTGCTGCGGGATTTCGGCGACGCGGTTTTCACGCGGCTTGCGGCGATCGTCTCGGATCTGGTCGCGCGGGGCTACCGGATCACACTTTTGCCGCATGTCTATGCCAGCGATGGAAACCCGGGGCTCGATGACCGGATCGCGTTGCGCAAATTGCACGACCTGCTACCTGCCGAAGCGGCATCGGGTACGACGCTTTATGATGGCCCTGTGTCGCTTACCGACTTGGCCCACGAGATATCATCGGTTGATCTGTTTGTCGGCGCCCGCATGCACAGCTGCCTGAATGCGGTGACCCTTGGAAAGCCGACCTTCTTCCTGTCCTACAGCGGCAAGGCGCGCACCATGGTCGACTGGCTGCAAACCGGGCCGATGGCCGGGTTGCGCGATCGCGTGGCCTGCGCGGCGGCGGATGCGGTCACGACCGACGACATTCTTGAGCTGATCGCGGCCCATGACGGCACTGCGGACGCGCAGGATGCCGACATAGACTTCATGGCGGCGATGGTCTCTTCGCCGCTATGGGATATGATGTCGGAGCTTGACCAGAAGTGACGCGAGGAGCCGAAATGGTCGATCCGGTCGCGCCCGTGGCAAAGACCATATCCCTCGCGCGCAGTGCGTCGATGGGCATGGTATGGGTCACGATCGCGCTGGCCTTTGCCAAGCTATTGTCTTTTCTCAGCCAGATCGTTCTGGGCTATGCGCTTTCGATAGAGACCTACGCCCTGTTCGGGCTGGTGATGTCCTGCGTGTCTCTGATCGCCGGGTTTCAAAGCCCGAGCGTATCCAAGGCGCTTATCCAGAATACGGACCGTTTCGAAGAGCTGTTCCCCAGCTACTCGGCCTTCGCGTTCCAGTTCGGGCTCGTGGGAAGCCTCGTTCTGGTCCTGCTCGCGGTGATGTTCCAGCAGATCTACGACATGCCGCATCTCTTCGCGGTGCTCTGCGTGACTAGCCTGGCTGTGCCCTTTCTCGCATCGAATACAACGCTCAACGCGGGCCTGAGCGTGACGCTCCGGTTTCGCGACATGAACGTGATCGAGATCAAGCGGTCGTTTCTGTATTACGCTGTCCTGATCTGCGCAGCCCTGCTCGGGGCCGAGGGCTTTACCATGGCCATCGCGCTGGTCAGCGGTGCGCTTGTCGCGCATGTCATGCTGCGGCGTCACAATGCGGTCCGGCCGCGCTATGTCACCCTGGATGTCAAAACCTTTCTTGATATCTTCGTCACGCTGCGCTGGGTGCTTCTGGCCGCCTTCCTGACCGCGCTGGCGATGCGCTCGGACTATTTCGTGCTGGGCAAGATGCTGAGCGTGGAGCAGATCGGCTTTTACAGCTTCGGCTTCATGCTCATGACCAGCCTCACCATTCCGGTTTCTGCCGGCATCACGCAGGTCCTTCTGCCGGTCTTTGCCCGGCTTCAGGGGGATATGGAGCGCCTGCGCGAGGAAGTGCTGCGCTTCTCGTCGGCGATCACCATTCTGGGCGGTGTCATCTGCCTTGTGATCTTGGGTCTCGGCGCTGTTCTGGTGCATCTGATCTGGGGCGGAAAATGGGACGGGGCGCAATTCGTGATCTGTATTCTGGCGCTGGCGATGCCGTTCCGGTTTCTGGCGACGTTGTCCGGCACCGGGCTCGAGGCGCTCGGCTTCTGGCGCCTGCGCAACGGCCTGCTCGTCTTCGAGGCGATTTTACTCGCCGGAAGCGCCGCTTTGGGCGCGAGCCTGGGCGGCCTGGAGGGCGCGATCATCGGGGTGATCGGCCAGCGGATCCTGAGCGGATTCATGGGCTTTGCGTTTCTGGCGCACAAGATCGACCAGCCGGGCGGCAGGACAGCCCTGCTGCTGCTGCGCCTCTACGCCCCCTTCGTGATCGCCGCCGCGCTTCTCTTCGCGCTCTCGCCTGTCCGGCACGGGGCTGATGCGGCGCTCGGGCTGGCGCTGATCGAAACGCTGGGCGCCGTTCTGGTCTTTGGCGGCCTGTCCTGCTGGTGGAACAGGAGGTTTGTCGCCACGGCGGCAGGATTGATCCTGAGCCGTCTGAGGCGGCGCTGATGGATCGCAAGACGCTTGTCTTTGTTGTCGCCGGGCCCGAGGGCTACGGGGTGCGGCGCGTTTGGGACCTCCTCTTCAGGACTCTGTCCAATGCTGACTACGACATTACCATTGCGGTGCTTGACCGGGAGTGTTTGGAAAAGTGGCGGGCCGGCTATCCTAGCGCGTCTGTCGTCGCGCCTTCATTTTCGTGTCGCAGCACGACGCAGGCCGCGACCGGGGCGGGAAAGTATTGGGGGATCCTGAAACGGGGCGCTTCTCAGTTGCGCCTAGTGCGATGGCTTCGATCGGTGCAATCCGGCATTGGCGCAAGAGCGATTGTTTTGCAGGGCCCAGTGGAATCGATGCTCAGCGGCATAGTTGCGCGACGAGGAGGCATTCCTGCCTTGTGGTTCGTGCCCAATTCGATCAGCGATGGCAAGGCCTTCGACATTAATCGCCGGATTTATCGCTTTCTGTTCCGTCACGCCAATGTGGTACCGGTGTCGAATTCGCGCTTTACCGATTCTACCTTCGGGCCGGGCGGCTTTCGGCGGCATGTGGTCCACCTTGGGGTGGATACCGACAGCTTTGCGCCCGCGCCGCGGGACAGCGAGATACGTGCCAAGCTGGGCATTCCGGACTCCGCCGCGATTATCGGGGTCTTTGCGCGCATGAACCCGTCGAAGGGGCAGGCGCGGCTCGTCAGGGCGATGGCGCGGATGGATGGCTCCATGCATGCTGTGCTCTGCGGGGGGCCCACAGATGGCGCGTATTACGACGCGCTCATGGCCGATATCGACGCTCTGGGCCTGACCGGACGCGTTCATTTCCCGGGGCTGCAAGGGGATTTACGTCCCTATTACGCGGCCTGCGACGTGATCGGAAATTTCCTCATCGGGTCGGAAGGTTTTGGCCTGACGGTGGTCGAGGCCATGGCCTGTGGCAAGCCAGTGCTGGCCCACGCTGCGGGCGGTCCCGCCGAGACTATCGTGGATGGCGAGACAGGCTGGCTGATCCCCGCATGTGACGTCGACAGCATCGCCGCCGGGCTCGGACGCGCGCTGCAGAATCGCGGGCGCTGGGACGAGATGGGACGCGCCGGCCGCGCCAGAGCCGAGGCGGAGTTTTCCCTGCAACGCTTCGAGACTGAGGCGCGTGAGGTCGTCGAGTCTGAGGTATTCAGGTTCGGTAGCCATCCGCCAAATGGCGTCAGAGAGGGGAGCGGTTAGCGTGAATTCAAGCGGCTTTCTCATGATATTGGATGTATGCTGTGCAGTGGAGCACAAAGTCTGTCTAGAAATATGAATATTCGTATTAGATATATCCGCCTAGTGACGGTTTTTGTAGCAACTCAGGCGGCCATTGTGATCTTGTTGAGCCGACGGCAAGAGCTTGCGTTGCTGCTATTTATTCCGACAATTGTGGTAGTACCTTTGCTGCTATTTTCCAGCCTGAAACCTTACAGATTTTCAGCGCTATCAGCGCAAACAATCACAATGCTAATTATTTTGCTCGCCTTAGTGAGCAACATGTCATACTTTACCACTGAAATAAACACCCCCTTCGAGCACTGGACTAGGCTCCTATTTCCAATCCTTCTTTTGTTAATCTCTGCTGAAATTTTTCGAAGAAGCGAGGATGCGATAAATGTATTCATTTTATTTTTCATGGTAACTTTTTGCCTGTCCGTGTTAAAGACATTTGAAACCTCAGCTGAGATAGCTCTACAACAGGGAATCGAGCGGCAAACAAACTGGGGTAATGCTCTGGCTGCGACCAGCCCTTTCATTTTTTTGATAAAAAAGACACTGTTAAGAAACACGCTTCTCTTCGTTGCGGTTACTACTTTGATTATATCCCTCAAACGAACGGGTTTTATGTCTGCCGCTGTTCTTGTCCTTGTTCATTTTTGGCCAACACTTGCGTCCTTTCGGTTCGCGCAGAGCATTTCGCTTTCAAAAATCCGTTCAATTGTTACGGGCGCTGTAGTGATCGGCGGTGGTGCGCTTTACCTCTCAAAAAGCGAGCAGTTTTCTTTCTCCTCCTACCTCATTCGCGCCGAGTTGCGGCTTTTAAAGGCTGCAGAAGATGGCGGTTCTGGGCGGCTCGGCTTATGGTCGTCCGCAATCGATCTCTTTCGAGAGGGAAACTTTTTTCAACTAATTTTCGGTCGAGGCTTTGGCTGGTTTCATGACAACTATCTAAGGCTCAAATTTGGAATACAGTCACTCCATAATGACCCTCTCGAGTTTCTTATCAGTTTTGGTTTGCTTGGTGCTATTCTTTATACCCTCCTGATAAGCCGGTTGATCGGACTGACAATTTCATTTCGCGACTGTGGGGCGCATACAAGCTTTGCAACTTCGCTGGTGCTAATTTTTGTTATTTATTCTTTCTTCTCAGGCACATTTTTTTATGTCTTTTACTATACCCCGCTTTTCGTAGGAATTGGCTATCTTGAAGCGCAAAATCCGAGCAGGCAGATTTCCCCAAGACAAAATAAAGCTGTTACAGCACGGTAAAATTGAAATTCACCATGACAAAACTCCAGCAACCTTTTCTTCAAGAAGACATAACGCACACATTTTTACTGTGACCAAAGTCCTTCACATCCAGCCCGCCCTGCCGCAATACCGTCTCGATTTCGTCGAGCGGCTCCATCGCTGCTATGCGCCTGTACTCCCTGTCGTCTACAGCCCCGGATCGCTGAGCGCGCTACGGCATCCACCTTATTGGATCGCATTGTTTTATATGCAGATGCTCATTGGTTCTATGTTTTCTTTTGCAATCTACAATAACTCTGGTGTTTGGATATCACTGGCTGGTGTTATAGCGGTTTTCAGTTTGTCAGAATTTGAAAGTAGGCAGACCCGTCGGGCGCGGAGTCTGTTGCGTTTTGAGGAGGACGTCAAATGCAGCTGAACGCTCAGCGTGGCATGTCGGAAAAATCCAAAATAGCGGTCATCTATACTCATTTCCCGCATTATAGAGCTCCAGTTTTTGACGCCATGACACGAAGTGCAACCTATGACTTCAGCTTCTATTACGATCCAGCGGGCATCGAAAAGACTGTTGTCAGCGGCACAGCGGCGGAGAATCACTACCCACTGACCGTACGAACTTGGCAAGGAATTATGTGGCAGGGGGGAGCAATTTCGCTCGCGCGAAATCCCGCATTTGATGGCTTCATATTCCTAGGGAACCCTTTCATTCTGTCGACTTGGCTGGCTGCATGGTTGGCCCGGCGGAGAGGCAAGCCAGTATACTTTTGGACTCATGGCTGGCTGTGTCATGAGACGGGCGCTAAGGCTTGGCTTCGGCGCAGATTCTACCGGCTGGCGGACGGACTCATGGTCTATTGCGAGCGCGCTCGCACACTCGGAGAGACCGAGGGCTTCGACTCCGCCTCGATCCATGTTATCGGCAATTCGCTTGATTATGCGGCGCAGAAGCAGGCGCGTGAGGCGGCGCTGGCGAATTCGGATGCGACCGGCGATGAACTGCCAGACAAGCCATTTTTCCTGACAGTGTCGCGGCTGGTCCAGAGCGTCGCCTTGGAGAAGGCAGTTGAAGCAATGGCGCTGTTGCACTCAGACGCGACCTTGGTGGTCGTCGGCGCCGGTCCGAAACGCGAGGCCTTGGAAGCACAGGCCGAAGCGCTCGGGGTTGATGTACGCTTTTTTGGAGCGATCTACGAAGAGGCTCGTCTAGCGCCATTGTTTCTGGGCGCGCGCGCCGTGGTTTCGCCCGGAAAAGTGGGGCTTTTAGCAATGCATGCCCTCGCCTACGGAACTCCTGTCATAACGCATGACAATCTAGATCGGCAGATGCCAGAGGTCGAGGCTATCGAGCCAGGCCTGACGGGAGCCTTCTTTCGGTATGGAGACGTAGACGACTTGGCTCGGCAAATGGCCATTTTCCTTGAACATTCAACTGAAACCCGCGTGGCTGGCCGAGCGGCGGCCATCACGCGGATCGAAGAGCGCTACACTCCAGAGGCACAGGTCGCCGCGATTACGACCGCACTGGATAGGATGGTAAAGAGAAGCGCCTGATGACACTACGTAAGACCTTGCGTCGTTTCCGTATGGCCTGGCGCCGCCTGCGCTACCGCGCTTGGGGCGTGCATCATACCAGCTACTTAGGTAAGAATTGCATCCTACATCGCTCGTTGCAAATGGGGGCTTATGGCTACATTGGACCCCATTCGGTCGTTCCGTCAGGGGTCACCATGGGGAATTACGTAATGATTGGGCCTGAACTGCTGGTCACCGGTGCAGACCACCGTTTCGACGAACCCGGTGTCGCAGTGATTTTTTCTGGCCGGCCTGACCCGCGGGACGTCGTGATAGAAGACGATGTATGGATTGGGGCACGAGCAACCCTGATCAAGGGTGTACGCGTAGGCCGCGGTGCGGTGATCGCGGCCGGGGCCGTAGTCACTCGGGACGTGCCGCCCTATACGATCGTGGGCGGCGTGCCCGCGCGTCCAATCCGCCTGCGTTTCGACGAGGCGGAGCAAAAACGCCACAATGCCTACCTTAACCTACCGCCCCACGAAGGCACATACTGCGCGCCGATATGATCACATGAAAGTTGGCCTGCTCACCTATCACTTCAGCGACAACTACGGCGCGCTCTTCCAAGCCTATAGCCTTCGAAAATGGCTTCACGACCGTGGCGTGGAGGCACAGTTCGTTAATTATCACCCGACATATGTCGAAGAAGGCGGTCGGCTGGACCGGCCTTGGAAGCCAGCGCTTTGGCGCAAGAACGCCACCATCCTCTACATGAAGCAGGCACATTTGCGGCGCAGGCTGTTCGGCGACCGCGCGCAGCACGCTCGGTTCGAGGTGTTCCGACGCGAGGTGCTGGGGGTGACCGGCCCGCGCCTCCGGCAAGCTGAGGATCTCGCCCCCGAAATGGCGCGCTACGACATGCTGGTCTGCGGGTCGGACCAGATTTGGAATCCCTCTATCCAGCGCGGGCTGGACCCGGTTTATTTTCTGGACATTCCCGGCACGGATCACACCCGCAAGGCGGCCTATGCCCCTAGTTTTGGCCGCACCAACATCGAGCCGGCCTATCACGCACAGTTGCACCGGCTCGTCTCCGGGTTGCACGGGATCTCGGTGCGCGAGGCGACCGGTCTCGACATCCTAGAGACCGCGGGCATCGCACGCGACCGCGCGCTGGTGGTGCCCGATCCCACCGTCCTGCTGGGCCGGTTTGATGAACTTCTAGTCAGCGGGTCGGAAGGCCGCCCGGCGCCCGACGACAGCGTGTTCTGCTATGCGCTGCGCACCGACGAGACTATTAGGGAGGTTGCAGAAGAGGCAGCGCGCCTGACCGGCGGGCCGCTGCGCGCGCCGCGCAGCACGCATCAGCGCTGGCGCGACGTCGGCGAGGGAATCGCGCCGGGACCTGTAGAATGGTTGCAGGCGCTGGCGCGGGCGCGTATGGTGGTGTCGAATTCGTTCCATGGGGTGGCGCTGAGCGTGGTGCTCAACCGCCCCTTCGTTGCAGTGGGACTGCCCGGCAAGCGCGCCAGCCTAAACGCCCGAGTACAAAACCTGCTGGAGACCACGGGACTGCAGGATCGCGCCGTGACCGATGCCGATCCGACGCGCCTGCGCGTGCTGGCGGACACGCCCATCGACTGGGATGCTGTCAACACTCGACTGGCTGCGCAAAGGGCTGTGGCCGAAGGTTTCCTCGATCACCAGATCGCGCTGGTCCGCAAGGCCCGATCATGAAGCAATACCGATATGTAAACCAGCTGAGTGTCGGCAACCGGCTGATGCGGATGATTTGGGGCCTGGCGTGGGCACTGCTGTTCCGGCCGACCCCGCGTTGGGCCCTGCATGGCTGGCGGCGCGGCCTTCTGCGGGCCTTTGGCGCGACGGTGGGCACCGGCTGCCGGATCGATCCGTCCGCGCGGATCTGGTTGCCGTCCAACCTGCGGCTCGGCGACTACGTCGCCATCGCCGAGGGCGTAGATGTCTATTGCGTTGCGCCGATCACCATTGGCTCCAAGGTAGCGATCAGCCAGCGCGTATTCCTTTGCGCAGCCAGCCACGACATCACCCGCCTGACCCGCCCGCTGACCATGGCGCCGATCACCGTCGGCGACCATGTCTGGATCGCGGCCGAGGCAATGATCCATTCTGGGTCTACGATCAATGACGGCGCAGTGGTGGCGGCGCGCGCCGTTCTACGGGGCACGGCGGCGCAATGGACGATCCATGCCGGCAACCCGTCCCAGCAGATCGGGGTGCGCCGGTTGGTGGATGCGCCGGACGGGCATCACGCAGCCGCGTGTGCCGTGCATGAGACAGCGGCTGGAGCGCCGCCACGCGATGCGAGCCGGGCAAATCGGACGCCAAGCGACGAGGGTGTCGATGACGCTCCAACGAAGATCAACCGCTGAGGACATGAGCATGAGAGAGAAACTTAACAAGATCGGCAAGATCTTCGGCTTCTTTTCAGAATATGCTCAGGATATGTGGCTGTTCTTGCGCTATAATGGGTATTCACCGATGGAGCCGCGCGAGCGCCGCCTGTCGCACAAGACCATCATCGAAGCCCACACCATTGAGAAGGGCCTGACCCTTCCGCAGCCCAAACCGCATTTCGGCCGCGCAAAGATCACCGAGATGTTGGAGATGAACGCAGGCTGGAGCCCGCCTGCAGGCGAGCTGTCGCGCGCGATGCTGGTGGGCGCGCTGCGGGAATATCGGGATACATTTTCAGGGACGCCGGCACCGGACCCCGCCTTTGCCGAGCGGATCGATCGTTTTGTCGCCGCGCATGACGGGATCAAGGCAAACGGCGGTGTGCGGCATGGAATGGGCCGTGCCCGCAAAGAAAACCGCGCGGCATTGGCCTTTCTCGAAAACCGTTTCTCGTCACGGGAATTCGGTCAGTGCGCGCTGACCGATGACGAGATCGATGCCGCGGTCTGGACTGCGCAGCGTGCGCCGTCGCAGTGTAACCGGCAATCCGCGCGCCTGCATGTCTACCGCGACCCCGCGCGCATCCGCCGCCTACTCGAATTGCAGGGCGGCGCGCGCGGCTTTGCCGAAAACGTACCGACTCTGTTCGTTGTTACGTCTGAGATCACCGCTTGGGGCGGACCGCAGCAGCGCAATCAGCCTTACATGGACGGCGGCCTCTTTGCGATGATGCTCATGCTGGGTCTGGATGCTAGGGGCTTCCTGACCTGCCCTTTGAACCTTGCCATTCCAAACAGGACGGAGCGAGCCATCAAGGCCGCGGGCGAGATCCCTGCGCGGGAACGGCTAGTCGTCATGGTGGCCGCCGGGCCGCAGCCCGACCACGAGGTGCGGGCTGCGGCTTCGCCGCGGTGGACCCCCGATGCGGTGTATACGCGTCATGACTGATGCTGCGATGGGCGGGGCACTACGCCTGACTGTCGTTATCCTGACCCGGGATGAGGCCCGGCACATCGCGCGTTCTATCGGGTCGGTACAGGGTCTTGCCGAAAGGGTGCTGGTGGTGGATAGTGGCTCCACCGATGACACTGTGAAGATCGCGCGGGATCTAGGCGCGAGCGTGCTTGAAAACCCCTGGGTCAATTACGCGGCACAATTCAACTGGACGCTCGACCAGCTGCCTGAAGAGACCGACTGGGTACTGCGGCTCGATGCGGACGAGATCGTCACGCCAGACCTAGCGCGGCAAATCCACGAGCTGCTGCCCAAGCTCGGGCCAGAAACAAAGGGTGTTTACGTCTCGCGGCGCATGCATTTTCTGGGCCGGCCCATCCGTTGGGGGGGCGTCTTTCCGATTCGCGTTTTGCGACTCTTCCGGCATGGGGCAGGGCGCTGCGAAGATCGGTGGATGGACGAGCATATCCTTGTTGACGGCTCCACGGCCGATCTCTCGGGCGAAATTATCGACAACAATCTGAATTCGCTAACCTGGTGGACTGAGAAACATAACTCTTACGCGTCCCGAGAAGTGGTCGATCTGCTGAACCTCGAATATGGTTTCATGGCGCATGAAACAGTCGCAGACCTTCGGGGTGGGCAGCAAGCTGGCGTCAAACGCTGGCTAAAGGAGCGTGTCTATGCGCGGCTGCCAGGTGGGTTTCGTGCGTTCGTGTATTTCATCTACCGATATGTGGTCCGGCTGGGGTTCCTCGACGGCAAAGAGGGCACAGCGTTCCACGTGCTGCAGGGCTTCTGGTACCGGTATCTTGTGGACATGAAGCTCCATGAGGTTAGGACCTACATGAAAGTACATGACGCAGACGTCCTCGACGCCATCCGGGACGTTCTTGGGATCAAAATCCGTGCGAATGGGACGGATTGTGATTGAAGCGGCAGTCCCTGCATCGCGGGGAATTCAACCCTGATGGAGACACTGTTTTTTGTCGTTTCCAAGCTATTCTGGCTGGTAGCCCGGCCGGAAAGCTGGCTCGTGCTGCTTCTGGTTATTGGCCTCTGGTTTCTGCGCCGGGGCCGCGTGGCGGCGGCCCACAAGCTCTTTCTATCGGCGCTCCTTCTCGTCCTGGTCATCGGCCTTGTGCCTGTTGGACAACTCCTAATCCGACCAATGGAAATGCGATTTCCAGCCGCGCCTGATATCTCGGCGCCGATGGGCATCATCATCTTGGGTGGGGGAGAGGATGCACGCATGTCGGCGGCCTCCGGTTTGCCCGAACTCAACGCGGCGGGTGAGCGGCTCATTCTGGGGTTGTCGCTCGCACAGGCTTTCCCCGAGGCGCAACTCATTTTCACCGGCGGCAGCGCCAGTCTGGTTGACCAACGCATCTCCGGCGCCGATGGTGCGCAAAAGCTCTTTGCGCGATTTGAGATTGCAGACAGCCGGATCACTCTGGAACCAAGTGCGCGCAACACGGCGGAAAACGCCACACGCACCTATGAGCTTGTCGAGGATGCCACGCTTGGACCTTGGGTTCTGGTCACGTCGGCGTTTCACATGCCGCGCAGTGTGGGCAGTTTCTGCGCAGCGGGTTGGCGCGATATGATCCTATATCCGGTAGATTACCGCGCCGTCGATTTTGAATGGCTCTCCTGGTCCTTCGCCGAAAACCTCGATCTGCTCAACATAGCCATCAAGGAATGGGTGGGTCTGGTCGCGTATTCCGTGACAGGCCGGACGCCAGCTCTGCTGCCGAGCAATTGTTGAGGCAATAAGCCTGCAGCATGGTATGGAAGCGATGTGCTCAACGGCACAACATCATGTTTGGCATGGGACCACGATAGACAATGGTCAAGACGTCAGGCGGTCGCCTCATTGCGCATGCTTAAGGGTCGTCGCGTCAGCCTGCAGCGCCGCCTTGCATTGTGCAGCTTTCGAAACTGGTGGCATCGCGCCGTCAGCCGACAGCCCCGCGCGCGACAAGTTTAAAAGCTCTCACTCCCACACATTATGCTCCGCATAAGCAAGATAGCGCGACAGCACATTGATCGAGGACCAGCCGCCGGCGCGCATAATTGCGGCGGTGTCGAATCCGCGCCGTAGGAGATCCTGGGCTGCTCCCACGCGCATCGAGTGCCCCGAGAAATCCCGTGCTTCACGGGGATCGAGGCCAGCCCGGCCGGCGCCTTCCTTGACCAGGCGCTTCACTGTATCGGGCGAAAGCGCGCGATCGATTGGCTTTCCGTGATAGATCGGGCAGAACAGCGGCGCGATCTCAGGACCCCGCCAGGCGAGCCAATCTGCGACCCGTCGCGCCGTACGCGCAGAGGTAAAGGCGAGGCGCCCTTCGCCAAAGGGGTCGTTCTTGGCGCGGCGGATGAGCACGCGCAAGGTGCCGTCCTCGCGCGCCTCGAGATCATCCACCCGGAGCGCGACAAGTTCCGAGCGCCGGGTCAGGAGCTCATAGCCGAGGCAGAGCATGGCCTGGTTGCGCAGGCCCCAGGGCGTGTCCGGCTGACCGGCAAGGAAGCGGTCGAGATAGGCGCGGGTGAGGCCCTTTGCCTGTTTGGGGCGAGAAGGTTTCGCGCGGCGAACGCGGCGCAGCGCGAGGTTGATGTCCTCATCCTGCGTCGGATCGGGCAGACGCAGAAGCCGGTGCGCTTTGCGGATCGCGTAGAGGCGCCTTCGCACGGTAGAGGGCGCCTTGTCGCGCCCCTGGTCCTCGAGAAAGGCGCATACGGTCTCGGTGCTGGCCGGAAAGACATCATGACCTGAGTCGATGCACCAGGTCTCGAAGGCCTCGACATCTGTAAAGTAACTGCGCATTGTCGCAGGGGAATAGGCCCCCGCAAGGCGATCGAAGGCGGGGCGCCAATTGGAAAGGTTGCTATGCTTCATAAATCAAATATGATACCAAAAGGATCATAATGCAAGGTGTGATGATCACAGCTGAGCAAATTAAAGCAGCACGAGCGGCGCTTGGCTGGTCGGTAACTGAGCTCTCTTTGCGAAGCGGTGTCGGTACAGCGACCATTAAGCGTTACGAGGCTGTGACGGGGCTACCAAAATCTCGCAAAGACAATCTTGGACTTCTTAGGCAAGCTTTCGAAGCGGCCGGCATCGAATTCACCGGAACCCCTGACGATGCCCCCGGCATTCGCATCCATCGGGACGGCTCTGGATCCTGAGCGGTTCGCATAGGCCGACATGGAGCTCGGGCGCGCCAATGTCGGGCGCTTCCGGCGACCAGTCCGCCCGCCGTGGTTATCGCTTAGGTGAAGCTCCTTCTTCATGCCGCCGGGTCGGCCTCTGGCGCTGACCCGCCCCATATCGGACAAGATCTGCCGCCTGAGGACTTGTGGGGCGCCCGTCGTCCCGACGGGCTTGCGTCCCACACGCAGTCAGCCCAAGAGGCTGTCACCTGCCGTGCTCGTCGGTCGTACGATCGCGTTTGGGCTGCCTTGGAAGTGGCGCGGTGCCGCGGCAGCGATTATGCCCGCGGATGTCCCGGGCTCCGCGTCGCCATGTCCATCGCCATGAGTCCTGTCTTGCGCGCCGAGCACCACGGGGTGGATGACGTCAACACACATCCTGCTCCTCGGGGCCGACACTGCTTGGTAAACGTATATATAGAACTCGCTTGACTTTCCGGCACAACATATAGTATCAACATTATAAGGCGCATGATGTGCCTCCACCGAACACCTCAACCGTTGAGTGGAGCCGTCATGTCACGCAAAACCGCCCCAAGGCGTTCCGAGCCGTCCAAATCCCTAGACCCCGCAGAAGTGACCCGCACGCTTGACCTTGCCACGCGTTTGCCGTCAGTGCCCCCGGCCCCCGGGGAGCATCCCGATCATGCGTCCATGATTCCCCTGGTCGTGCATGAAAAATTCGCACCGCGGAACGGGTTCGAGACGGTGCTGGTCGAAGAGATTGCCGACCTGACGCGGCGCATACGGACCGATGAGCGCCGCATGGAGCAAATTCATCGGATCAAGCGCAACGACCTTGCGAAGACCGCCCTGGCCCGATCGCTGACGGCGAAGGGCGCAACCGCGGAGATCCGTGAGCGGACGGTCGGCGGGCTCCTTGAGGCGCTGTCCTCCGGGAGCGGCGAGGACCTCCAGAACGCATCGGACACGCTCGCGCGCTACGGCATCGATCTTGACCAGCTCGACGCCCAGGCCTGGGTCGCCTGCGCCCGACACATCGAGCAACTCAACCGTCAGATCGCCGGCTGCCGCCGCCAGCGCCAGCACGTGATGGAGGACCTGGAGCGGCTGCGCCGTGCCGCAGATCGCAACGGCATTGCCGATGCCGAGGAGGTGACGGATTGATGCGAAACACCAGAAACCGCGCCAACCGGGAGAATGCCCGGCGCTCGACTGGGCCGCGCAGCCCGGAGGGCAAGAGACGTGCGGCGCAGAACGCGCAGCGCCACGGTGTGATGTCGCACGCGGCGCGCGCCACCCTGCGCGAGAGGCTTCTGGCGGAGGTGGCGCTGCCGGAGAGCGCGCCCCTGGCCCGCCTCTCGGCATCCGACCCGGACGTGATCCGTCTCGTGGATGCGGTTGCGCGTTTGCAGCTCGTGCGTGAGGCGGAAACTGCGCTTGACGCCACCTTTGCGGCGCAGCTCGCGCAGGCGTGCGGCGGCGACAACGATCCCGCGGTCGACAGCGATCCTGTCGATGCGCTGCTCGGAGAGTCGCGGCTTCTGGCCCGCTCCCGGGCCGACGCCGCGTCCGCCCGCCGGCGCGCCCTGCGCGTCATAATTGACAGGCACCAGACGACAGACGAGGCCCAAAATGATGCATGAGACATCGCCGGAGACAGAGCGCGAACGCAGCCCGGATGTGGCCGGGGACGGGGCGCAGCCCCTTGTGCCCGCGTGTCGGGAGCGCTTCGTGCAGGCCTTTTCGGCAACCCAGTGCGGTGAGAAGGCGGCCCGCCTGGCCGGGTATGGCCGCCATGCGGGCTCGGCCTGGGTCGCGCTCTTGCAAAGAAAATCGGTGCAGGCGCGGCTTTGCTTCCTGACGCGGGCGCTGGAGCGACCAGCGGCGCGCGCGACAGGCCCGGAAGAGGCCTTGCGCGAGATGGCGTTCACCGACGTCTCGACCCTCTACCATGTCGACCCGTTGACCGGCGAGACCACCCTCGATCTTGCGTCGGCGACTCCGGCGCAACTCTCCACGCTTGAGGTCACGCAGACGAGCGTCGTGCAAGACGGGCGGACGCGGCGCAGCATAACGATCAAGACGCCCGATCGGGTGGGCGCCGCGAAGGCCCTGCTGAGCCGCGAGCCATCCGCCCGCGACACGCTCAAAGCCGAGTATGATGACGCGCTCTTGCGTGCGGCGCATGCCATCAGCGAAGCGAGCCCGCCCTTTGACCCGGCATACGCGAAAGCCAACGCGCACCGTCTTAAAGAACTTGACGAACTCGATGATTAACAGGCTGCTGAAAAACTCCGAGGAGCGCGCTTTCGACGCCAAGGAGCGTCAATTTTCGGGCTCTCTCGTCGAGCTGA
>CBFHJA010000058.1:0-22187 GCA_965656085.1 uncultured Aliishimia sp.
CGCTGTTCCAACGCGGCCTGGTCACGCCGACGAAACTTGTACCGGTATGTCCGCGGATCGAACCGGATAAGCCCACAGGCCCTCCGGATCGATACCCGCCAGTCGGTTCTGATCTCGTCGACCAGCGCTCTTTTGCGAGCAGGCCTCAAAGCTTTGGTTTGATAACGTCCTGAAGCATTTCCTTGTCCAACGACAAGTCTGCGACGATCTTCTTCAGCCGCCTGTTCTCGTCTTCCAGCTCACGCAGCTTCTTCATGTCCGTCGGCAACATCCCGGCGTACGTCTTCTTCCAATTGAAGTATGTCGCCTGGCTGATCCCGGCCTTCCGACAAATCTCGGCAACAGGTGTTCCTTCTTCGCCTTGCTTGATGATGAACGCCTTCTGCGCGTCCGTGAATTTGGATGTTTTCATCGCCATCCGCTCCTCTCCCAGCCAAGGGAAATCTGGCGGAAAACTCTATCCATAAACGAGGACGTTTTCAGGAGGCACAGCAATCACGGTCAAAGGCATCGCGGTCGGTCGCGTTGGTAAATCGAAGGCCAGCTCCAACGTGCTCAGCAAGCGTGCGATCCAGCCAGTAGGAGAGGGTTCCGGACATCACCTCAGCAAAAAACGTGCGGCTGAGTTCTGCAATCCCTTCGACCAAGACAATTGCCGTGCTCTGGCCTGCAGATCTTCGACTGTCGCAGGAAACAGGCTCGGCAGCGCGTCCCCGATCGATCGGGACAAAGTCGAAATCAGAGCGCGGCCGGCGCTCTCTCCCATATCTGATGTGTTTCGCGCCTCGTTGCGGACCTCATCCAGCCTTGCTGTGGTGGCCGTGAGTAGATCCAGCAATTCGGGTGCGTTTGAAACCGGAATGTTCATGTCGCGCAGTGCCAGCCCAAAATCAGTGGCGCGCCCGGCAAGACGCAGATTGAACAGAATACGAACGGCTTCAACGAAGACGGGATCGTCAAAGGCCCGCAGAAAATGCCGCTCTGCTGCGCGCATGCTCGCCGCGACAATCGCCGGCGTCTCCGCTCCGGAGCGAAGCTGCTCAACGGCTGTGGCCCAATTCTTGGTGCGGGGAAGAACTCCCCAACAAATTGTGCCCCACTGCCTTCCTCCCTAAGCCGGCAGACAGATTTCAACCTGAACGCGTTGCTCATGTCAAAGGTGCCGTTGGTCCCCTGCGTCGTGTGAACCGATGGCCTTCGCAAAAGGAAGCCCCATGCATAGCCAACAGCTACAACAATTTGCAGGCTTGCGCTATCCGCCGGCGACTGTGCGTTAGCAAGTTTTCATGTGCGTCGCCTCAGGTGTCATTTTCTGTCGCATCGTGTCGGTAACTGTCTAGTTTATATGTATTTTCCGCCTTTTCTATATTGCCGGTGAGACGCGGACACAGCCGCGCACAACTGAGGAGCCGGGGCAGTGGCGGCGAGAGCGGAGTGGTGGGCAAGCGAGATCTGGCAGGTGCCGGTGGACGATCTGGTGCCGTATGCGAACAATGCGCGGACGCACTCGGAGGATCAGGTTGCACAAATTTCCGGCTCAATCCGGGAGTTCGGGTTCAACAATCCTGTGCTGGTGGATGGGAGAACGGCATCATCGCCGGGCATGGCCGGGTGCTGGCGGCGCCCAAGCTGGGGTTGGAGACGGTGCCGGTGATCGAGCTCTCCCATCCGACTGACGCGCAGAAGCGGGCCGATATCCTCACGGACAACAAGCTCGCGGAGCAGGCCGGGTGGGATCGGGAACTGCTGTCGCTGGAACTCGCTGATCTGGCCGATCTGGGCGTGGACCTTGCGGAGATCGGCGTCGAGGCGGCTGAACTCGACGATCTGCTGAGCTATGGCGAGAGCGATCCCCGGGAAGAAGAGACACCGCCTGTGCCAGAGGTACCGGTCAGCCGTGCGGGAGATTTGTGGCTGCTTGGCAAGCATCGGCTGCTCTGCGGGGATGCCACGAACGCCCAGCATGTCGCGCGGCTTCTGGACGGGGTTGCACCGCATCTGATGGTCACAGACCCACCCTATGGCGTGGAGTACGACCCGAACTGGCGCAATGAGGTGGGTGCCTCGGAGACAAAGCGCACCGGCAGGGTGCTGAATGACGACCGGGCGAATTGGCGCGAGGCCTGTCCGCCATTGCTCCGAGGACAATGGACGATGACTTCACCTATGTGGCGACGTGGCCGGGCTTCGTCTACGTTGCATTTGTCATCGATGCCTTTGCCCGCCGCATCGTCGGTTGGCGGGTAAGCCGGATAGCCCATGCCGGGTTCGTGCTCGATGCTCTCGAACAGGCTGTTCATCAGCGACAGCCAGGCTCGGGGCTGGTGCATCACTCGGATCGCGGATCGCAATATCTGTCGATCAAATACACCGAACGCCGTGCCGAGGCGGGCATTGAGCCCTCGGTTGGCAGCGTCGGTGACAGCTACGACAATGCTTTGGCCGAGACGATCAACGGTTTCTTCAAGGCTGAGGTCATTCACCGCCGTGGGCCATGGCGCAGCTTCGACGCCGTGGAATACGCCACACTCGAATGGGTCGACGGGTTCAACAACCGCCGCCTGCTGGAACCCATCGGCAATATCTCGCCAGCAGAGGCTGAGGCAAACTTCTACGCCGCTCTGGAAAGATCAGACATGGCCGCGTAACTAAGACAAATCAGCCTCCGGCAAACCCGGCGCGGTTCACGGTGCCATTGGTTCGCTTTCATGACCAAGCTCCAGTTCGGGTATCTTGAGGCGCCCTACCGAGGCCTCGCAATGAAAAGAGCGCGGTTTTTCAGGCTGTTTGCGCTCGGAAAACTGGTGCTCGTGCGCTGGAATTTGATGGCATAGGGATGAGTCTGTCCAAAATCCGCGCAATCGCACGAGTGACTGCGGCAACGGCGCAAAATCAATCGCTGACTATCGCTGCCCTGTCCCGCGACGCACGCAAGCCAACATCTCTGCGCGGCCCAAGGCGTTGAACAGACATTCGCAATCGCTCGACCCTTCCAGATTAAGGCGCGTCAACGGCCCAGGATCCCCTGAACGCTCGAGGACAGACTGCTGCTGATTTAAGGATTGGATGGAATGCCAGTTTTGCGCTAGAGAGATAGGTGTCCTGAGGCTATTGCGATATGTCATCTCTGGAACCAAGCTCGGCAAGCCTGCATCCGAGCGGCGCCCCACGAGCGAGAACGCTGACTGATAGACGGCACTGCGTCGACTTTTCCAACAAAAGGCCCGGCCTGAGCCGCCTATCGGGGATGTCTTTTGCCAGCATTGCCACCGGCAATGTCGTAACTGACGGGTATGATGCGCAAACACCCTGTCAAAGGGTTGGCACATCACTGCCACAAACCGCACGCATCCGTTTTCGTTCGGCACGCACGGTGCACGAGGCACTAGTATCCGGCGCGTTGCCGTTGCAAAAAGGCTTGCAAAGAAGCGCGATCCACGCCGAACAAGTCGCGAAGCCGCGACCCTTGCATGGTCTTGTTCGCGATACACCTCAACCAGCCAAGTTGGGACTAGGGATGCCGTCTGACATGCCGGCAGACGGTAAGAGGGTCGGAAAATGAGTGGTATGAGCTTCAAATCTGTCGACCTCTGTGCGGAAGACGATCCCAACGAAGGAAAGCTTGCCGAAACCCTAAACTGGATCGACTTTGCCGACAAACGACATGGACGCCTTCAGATATCTGGAGTGACCACGGGAGGAGTGACCTTGGGGGACATCGTGACGGATGGCTACGAAGCCGAGACCGCGACCAGTCGGCTCACCGTCAGCTTGCCCATAACCGGACGCAACAGCTTCCATGCGGGTGGCAGCCAGTTCGATGCGGCGGGATCCGATGCCTTGCTGATACAACCCGGAACCCGAAAAAGTGCCAAGCGCGCGGACGGCGCGGGCCGGTCCCATACCTTGAGTGCAATCGTTCCTGCTCCGTCCAAACCTGCGCGCAAAGGCGCCAGGCTGCCAGCGGTCATGCAAGTCGGCCACATGGCCGAGACACGGAGCCTGCGGGGGTTTCTCATTTACGTCTTCTCGGAATTGCGCACCGCCGACACGCCGTTGCGACGGCCAGGGGCATCGGCCTCTATCGAAGCGATGGTGATCGACTTGGTCTACGCCTTGTGCGACGCGCCAACGCCGCTTGCTGCCTCCGACAACAGCGCGGCCGCGCGGGTGCGCGCAGCCTGCGACTTCATGCTGGCGCACACCAACGAGGCGTTGACAGTACAGCAGATCGCGGATGCGGTTGGCATCGGCCCGCGTCAGCTACAATCCGCGTTTCGCGACATCATGGGTATGAGTCCGCGGGAGAAACTGACCGAGATTCGGCTGGAGCATGTCCACTCCAAACTGACAGCCCCAGAGCCGGGAACGACGGTCACAAATGCTGCTCTGGACTGCGGCTTTATCCATCTCGGTCGCTTTGCCGCGACCTATCGGCGCCGGTATGGCGAAAGCCCTTCCGAGACGCTGCGGCGCGCCGATGGCATTGGGCGCGTCCAGTGACAAGGAGAACTCAGATTGCCTCTTTCGCGCTGCTGTAAGATGTACGGGCGCCTTGCATAGATGTCGCAAGGCGGCAAAGCCAAGTGAGCCGAAGTGATATAGCGACGTAAGGGGCCCTTGCGCCGGAGCGCGCTCACGACAGGAGGCGGCCCGGCGGTGCCGCCCGAGTACGACGGGGCATGCAGCTGGCGCGCTGATACCCTTTAATCGCCTTCAAGCTGCGGTTTCCGGATAGCGCTTCGCAAAGCGGATTGCGGCGCCGGTGTTCCGTTCCTAGCGTCGAGTCGCAAGGGAACGTGATTGTTTGATCTCGTTCGACGTAGTGAGTGCGCGAACCTGACGCCGTGGCCGCGGCCTCTGGCGCGGGTTTTGTGAGGCGTCATGAAGGAATTACCGGGAGCAATAGAATGAAACCACTCTTCAAGACAGCGGTGCTCGTTGCGTCTGTCAGCGTGGGCCAAAGCGCCTTTGCTGCCAGCGAAGCCGAGATGATGAGCACCTGTAACGCCTACGCGGCGCATCATCTGCATGTCTCGACCAGCGACATTGCCGCGCTGCAATACCAAGGTCAACGCGTGGACGGCACGCACGCGGTCAATGGCAGCACCACGTTTGGCGAAAGCTTCCAGTGTTCGTTCAACCGGTCCGGCAGTCACGTGGTGAACTGGTACCACTCCGGCGGCAGCCGCGGCAACGCGCAGGCGAGCGAGGCGGAAATGATGTCTGCCTGCAACTCCTATGCCGCGCATCATCTCCACGTCTCCGCCAGTGCGATCGCCTCAGTGTCCTACGAGGGGCAACGCGTAGACGGGACACACGCCGTCAACGGAAACACGACCTCCGGCCAGACATTCCAGTGCTCTTTCGAGAGGACAGGCGCGCGCGTCGTCAACTGGTATCACTCCGCACCGACCGACTGCCCGGCCGATGTGTCGGAGGCCAATCGCTACCTCTATCCCGCCTGCAACTGATCCAAGCACGGAACCAAGCGAGGGACGCATGCACATGAAAACGTCACACCTCATTCCATCCCTTTTGTTGGCCGGGACCCCGGCCCTCGCTCAGAACACCGCAGCCGAAGCTGTGGGGGCTGGCGTTGGCCTTCTGATCGGTCTGGTCATCATGATCGTGGTGGGGGCCGTCGTGGGCTGGCTTGCCGGTCTGATCGTCGGGGGCAGCGGATTCGGGTTCTGGGGCGATGTCCTGATCGGGATCGGCGGGTCGATTCTGGCGGGGTTCCTCTTCCCTCTGGTCGGCTTCGAGGTCGGGACAAGCATCCTTGCCTCGATCATCCCCGCAGTGATCGGCGCGGCCATACTGCTTCTGATCATCCGGGCGATCCGGCGTAAATCCGGCTGAAAGGCCTCAGGCCGACGCAGGATTAGTAGGCTTTCCGTGTCTCACCGACGCAACAAAAACGCAAACAAGTCAAAGAAAGGAAAACCCATGATTTGGAAACTGAAAACCGCGGTTGTCGCAGCCGCAATTCTCCCACTCGCGGCCTGTGTCGAGGACACCGGGTCCTCTGGTGCGCCCGCCGCTGGAACGCCCGCCGTCGGAAGCGCGTCGGACCTGTCGTCGTTCCAAGGCGCGCGCGCTGGACAGGCAGAGATGGGCATCATGAACCTCGGCTATGAACCCATTCGGTCCGAAGGACTGACCACATGGTGGTTCAACCGCGCGACCGGTGCCTGTGCCCGCATCACAACAGCTGATGGCCGGTACTCGGATGTGACCATGCTCCCAGCGGAAGATTGTTAACCCGCATTCCTTAGGGTGCAGTCCGAGTTTCGCCCTCTGATGCGCACTATTGTGTAGCATCTCTGCAAGTTGATGCAGCGTCAGGGGGCGGATCATGGTTCGCCAAGGCAGCGCAGGCGCAACGGGCTTTGCCCGGCAGGCTCATCACAGCCAAGCGACGTAAACCTCAAATTGTTCTGCTTTGGTGGGCGCGCAACACAGTACAAAGGTGAGACGAACATGAAATCCATGAAGAAAATGATAATGGCGGCAGCACTGTCGGCGGCTGTCCTGCCCGGCCTCGCCGCTGGACCGGCGCAAGCGGCCCCGGTGACATTCGACTTCACCACGGAGCCGTATCCGGGCAGTTCGAACGGCGTCATTACATTGTCCGGTAACGCGTTCTTTCCGGCCAAGTTCACGGGAGAGTTCGGTCGCGAGATCGAGATCCTGACATTCTTTTCGGGTGGCAGCGTTGGCGGCTATGGGCTCGACACCTTTGGCAGCGGTCCACCGGTCTTTGGGAACACCTTTCTCTTCGGACAGCGGGCGTTCTACTACTTCGGAAACACTGGTGGTCCCCTGGTCGAGTACCGGTTCGGGTCGGAGGTCGAGATCCTCTCGGCCACCTTCGTGCTCTACAATCCCTCACAAAACCTGGAAATCAGCTTCCGAAACGGCGGGACTTCCGCGCGGACCGAGCAGTTTTTTCTCGACACCGACGGGTATGACGATTTGGCAAACAATCCGCCCGCCGTCCCGCCCGAGGTCACGCTTACCTTCGACAACACCTTCCCCCTGGTCGACCAGATCACGATGCGGTCCTTCGGCCAGACAGGGGCTGCTCTGAAGACCCTCGTGATCGACGATCCGTTGGTGATGGCACCCATTCCCCTGCCAGCATCGCTGCCCCTGATCCTCACGCCGCTGCTGGTGCTTGGGTCTGTCGCCGCGCGGCGGCGGTGTATACGCAAAGCAGGATAGTCCCCTGAACCACCCTAACGCTAACTCGTCCGAATATCTCGGTGTGAACTGAAAGAGGCTAAATTCAAGGACAAGCGGACCGTTATTCGGGACGGACGGCGATAACCATGATTGCCGACAACTGGCTAACCTCCGCAATGTTTCCCGGGGTGGTTGGACGAAACAACGGCACTTCGGCGCCCTCGACGAAGACTATACTGATCGGCGTCGCTTTGGCATTCTTGAACTCGGTAGAGGGTTACACTCTTGCAGCATTCCCAAGTGATCCGCTTTTCAATGTCTATCGTTGCCTTGACGGCAGTCCTCTCAATCGGAACTGCGGCGCAGGCTGTCGAGATTACAGCCTGCGCAGAGGACAGGAACGTTCCTGCACCGGTCGCCGAGGCACTCGATGGTGTTCTGACTGTGGCCGTTGATACAGACGGTCCGCTGAGCGCTACATTCGGCGCAGCTCCCGGTGCTGTCTTGTCTCTGAGATCGCCGGACTGGACGTATGATCGCGCCGCGGGCGTAGCAGACCCGGAGAGCGGCACCCCGATCTCTTGCGACATGGCGTTTCAGATCGGCAGCAACACCAAGATGATGACGGCGACTGTCATTTTGCAATTGCACGAAGAAGGCGCACTGTCGCTCGACGATCGCCTTGCTGTTCACTTGCCACAGATTGCCGAAGCGTTGCCGAATGGGGACGCCATCACCCTCCGGCAATTGGCAAACCACACTGCTGACATCTTCAGCTACACGGACAATGCACCTGATGGGTCACCCGGGATCATGGAGGGCGACATCGCCGATCCCGGTGCGTTAAGGCGCGGTTTCACGATGACCGAACTTGTCGACTTCGCCATCGCGCATGGCGAACCCAGTTTCCCGCCCGGTGCCGAAGGGCAATGGGCGTACAGCAATACGGGCTACATCCTTCTTGGATTGATCATCGAGCGTCTCGAAGCGCGGCCTATCGCAGACGTGTTCAAGACCCGGATTTTCGACCCGCTCGGGATGACAGACACCCTCTATTGGGGCGATGTTCCCACCCCCGACCTTGGTCTGCCACGTGCCTATCTTGCAGTCCCGTTCGATGTTGAAACGACCGACTGGAACATGTCTCAAGGCGCTGCCGCCGGTGCGGTTATCTCTACAGCTAACGACATGCATGTGTTCATTCAGGCGCTCATGAGCGATGCGCTCTTCACCGTTCCGGACACGTTTGACGTCATGCAGGACACGGTGGTTACGGGCAGTCCCGGCATCCCTGCCTACGGGATCGGGCTGGCGGAAAAAGCGCCGGGCGTCTGGGGGCATGGCGGACAAACGCTCGGGTTTCAGTCCGAGGTTGTCCAGTTCAGCGACGACGGGATTTCGGTGGTGGGATGGGGCACAAGCTCTCAGAACATCATGGGCTTGGGGGCCATGGCCGTCTCGCAAGCCCTCATTGATGGGGGCGTTCTGCCGGACCCGACGCTTGCTGCCGCCGCGGCGCTTCGCGCAAATCTGGTTGAAACAGAATGGCATTTGATCTCTGTGACGGATCCTGACAGGGGCGCGCAACAGATGCAGCCGGATCGCTACTCCATTTCATTCCTAGGGTCCGGGGACTTCGCCGCGCAGGCAGACTGCAACCGACTTCTTGGCGGTTGGAGCCTTGAGAAACAGACGCTCACGATGACACTGGGTCCGATCACGACGGCGGCCTGCCCGCCGGGTTCGAGGTCGGACGAGTATGTCGGTTGGCTCGGGAACACGACCTCGGCACAGATTGATGAGGCAGGCCGACTGATCCTTACCTCCAACAACGACGGGGCCGTCACGATGCTTCAGTTTGAGCCCGCTCAATGACGAGACGTGGCCGACCCGAGCGTGGGTTCGTTTGACAAAAGACGCCAAAGCGGAAAGACCTTGCTTCCCCTTGACCGCGCCTTTCAGTGGGGCTGATCAGGACCCGCGCCGATAGGAACCGGCCAGAACTTCGGCATCGGTGCCGGCAAAATAACGCGCCAATGTCCAGAGATTGCGGGTCCCACGCCGCACCCAGCCCTGACGGCGGTATTTCTCGCCACTGGTGACCGCCGCGTGTCCGATCGGCGCCAGCCGTCCGCGCAGCGCCCGGGCCATCGCCACATCTTCCATCAGGGGCTGGTCGGGAAAGCCGCCCAAATCCTCATAGACTGTGCGCGGCACAAGCAAGCCCTGATCACCATAGGGCAGGCCGAAGAGGCGGCTGCGCCAGTTGGCCCATCGCGCGACCATCACGCCGCCCCGGTCGAATTGCAGGTCGAAATAGCCCGCCTGCCCGGATTGCAGATGCAACGCCACCGGCTCGGCCCAACCGGGGACCAGCTGCGTGTCGGCATGAAGAATGAGCAAATGCGCAGCCTTGGCCGCAGCGCACCCCCGGCGCAACTGCCCGCCCCGAGAGGCGGGACCCGTGACGATATGCGCACCGATGGCGTCGGCCACCTCCAGCGTGTTGTCGGCAGAGCCGCCATCGGAGACGATCAATTCGCGGATCAGGCCTGCCTCGATGCCCTCGAACAGCGCCGACGCACAGCCGGGCAATTGCGCGCCAGCATTCAGCGTCGGTACAATCACAGAAATCGGGGCTGTCACGCAGGCGCCTCTTCATGGTTGTCTGTTCCGCGCTATATGTAGCGAAAGCGCAGACAGGAGCAATGCAGCCATGACCCGAACCCTTCTTCGTGTGACCGGCGCCGACGCCCGCAGCTTTTTGCAAGGGCTGGTGACCAATGATGTCGACAAGCTCGATCAGGGCGCGGTCTATGCAGCGTTGCTAACGCCACAAGGCAAGTATTTGGCGGATTTCTTCCTGCTGCCCGGACCCGATGGCGCGGTCGACCTCGATGTGGCGAGCAGTCTCGCGCCGGGGCTGAAGCAGCGCTTGGCGATGTACAAGCTGCGTGCCGATGTGCAGCTTGCCGAAGTGGAGGGCCTCCACCTGCATCGCGGTTTGGGCGCTGTCCCGGCGGATGGCTGGGCCGACCCGCGCCACGAAGGGCTGGGATGGCGTGCGTGGCGCCCGGATGCGCCGGAGCCGGGCGACACCGATTGGGACGCGCTGCGTGTGGCGCTCATGGTGCCCGAGAGCGGTATTGAACTGACGCCGGACAGCTTCATTCTGGAGCACAATTTCGAGACGTTGAACGGGGTGGATTTCCGCAAGGGCTGCTATGTCGGGCAGGAAGTCACCGCCCGCATGAAGCACAAGACAGAACTGCGCAAGGGATTGGCGCGTGTTGCGGTCTCCGGCCCGGCGAATACGGGCGACGAGATCACCGCCAATGAAAAACCCGCCGGGCAACTTCTGAGCCGGGCGGGCGATCAGGCCTTGGCCTATCTGCGCTTTGATCGGGCGACAGGAGAAATGCTCTGCGGCGAGGCGGTGGTGTCTCGGGTGTAGCAAGAGCATCATGCCCCGGGTGACGCCCGGGGCAGGTTTCTTTCGTCAGCCCGTTAGTCCTTGGATTCCTTGAAGCCCCCTAGCGGGGAGATCAGGAAAGACGCCATATAGGGATGGTCCTTGAGAACCGTGGCTCCCATCGGGCTCCCCCAGTGCTTGCCTGCACCGGCGAGCGGATGCGCGAAGGGCGAGCCCCAGAATTTCCCGGCGCCTTTCAGCGGATGCATGATCGAGCCCCAGTATTTGCCAGCGCCGGTGAGCGGCGGCATGATCGAGCCCCAGTGTTTGCCCGCGCCTTTGAGCGGGTGGCCGAGGAAGGAGCCCCAGTATTTTCCGGCGCCCATCAGCGGGTGGCCGAGGAAGGAGCCCCAATAGTTGCGACCAGAGGGCGGGCGGCCTGTGCCGACACCGTACTCCTCGCGCTCGAACGTCCACGAGGCCCAGTAGCGATGCGTGCGGTCGACGGATATATCACGATAGAGCTCTTCTTTGGGCTCCTCGCGGATATAGTAGTTTTCGTTCTCGACCCCGGCATCGACTGTGTCGAAAAGATCCATCGTGTCGATCGCATTGCGCGCAGCGCCAGCCGGGAAGAACGGCGCGCGGCAAACGACGACGGCGCGCCCCTTGGAGAGCGCTGCAGAGTAGAGCGCCGCGCTGTCTTCGGGAACGCGCGCATCGACCAATTCGTCCTGCGCGCTGTTCCCGGGCGAGACCACGTCGATGTTCTCGTCTGGGTGTTTTTGCAGTCTCAGGGCTGTCACGGCCTGATCTGCTGTCGTTTCATCGGCAAACAGCCGGCTCACAACTGTTGTCATAAGGGTCGTCCTTTTCCTCGTCTTGGCCCGCGCTGATCTGGTGAGCCGCGCACCCTGCCCGCGCCGGGACGGGCCATTGTCCCGAGCGCAATCACCTTAAGAAACATAATTTGCCTCGCTGCGCTGTCCACCAGTGCTGAGCGGATTTTCTCCCGCGCGGGCAAAGGCGCCGCGCAGGGGCCAGATCACCGCCACCGCGAGCGCCAGCACCAGCATTTCCAATCCGAAGACAGGCAGGTAGGCGATCTCCGCGCCGCGGTCCGCGACCGCTGGCATCGCCACGATGACATCGCGGATCACTCCGCCGATGGCCACCGCGAGCCCTGCGCAAGTCGCCTGAACCGCGCCCCAGGCGCCGAGCGCGAGCCCGACCTGTTCGCGGTCCGCCGCGCGCATCGTCGCTGTCAGCGTGCCATGGCCGAAGAGCCCGGCCCCGAAACCGGCAAGCCAGACAGCCACCGAAAACAGCGCGACACCCGCGCCGCTGGCCGACCAGATGATCGCCGCGAAGGCCGGAACGCCCACAAGCGCGCCGATCCATGCGATTCGCGCCGGAGACATGCCTTTGCCAAGCGTCATCGACGCGAGCCAGAAGCCCACCAGCGTGCCCCCCGCCAGAATCGCGGTGAGCGTCGTGGTTGCCGAAACCGACATGCCCAGAACCTGCCCGCCATAGGGTTCGAGCAGCACATCCGCCATGCCGAAACCAAAGGTGCCGAGCCCGATCACGATGAGCAGGCGCAACACGTTTTCCTGTTCGATGAACCCACGCCACGCACCGCTGAAGGTCGGCTTGGGCCGGCCGGCCATCGCGCGCATCCGGTCGCGCGGTTCCTGCTTCCAAAGCGCGATACCGTTCAGCACGATGGTCACAACCGCAGTGCCTTGAATGGCGGCGATCAGCTTGCCGGGCGTGTAGGGTTCGAGAATGCGTCCATAGACAAAGGCCGCGACGATCATGCCGACAAGCAGCATCACATACATCAGCCCAACGATCTTGGGTTGTTCGTCCTCTTCGACGAGGTCCGTCGCCAGCGCGAGGCCGACGGTCTGCACGATATGCACCCCCGCCCCCACGAGCAGGAAGGCCAGCGCGGCGGAGGACAGTCCGAGCCAGCGCGGCGCGTCGGCGGCATAGCCCTGACCGGACAGCACCAGAAGCGCAAAGGGCATGATGGCGAAGCCGCCGAATTGCAGCATCGAGCCTTTGAACATGTAGGGCGTGCGGCGCCAGCCGAGCGCGCTGTCATAAGTGTCGGATTTGAAACCGATCAGCGTCCGGAACGGCGCGAAGAGCAGCGGCAGGGCCAGCATGATCCCCACGAGCGAGGCGGGCACCTGAAGTTCGACGATCATCACGCGGTTGAGCGTGCCGACGAGCAGCACGAGCGCCATGCCCACGGTGACCTGAAAAAGGGAGAGCCTGAGCAGACGGCGCAAGGGCAAGGCCTCGGTCGCCACATCCGCAAAGGGCAGGAATTGCGGAGCGAGATTTACCAGCCTCTTCACCGCAAAGTCGCGTGTGCTGAACATGATCACCTCCCGCTTCGGCTGCGAGCGCAGTTATGCGCAACAACTGAATGAAGCGGGGCGGCGGTCCCGGCAGGACCGGTCCGCCGCCCCGATAGGGTCTATTTGTCCGACCTTGGCAAGAGCGCCGAGGCCAGCGTGGTGTCTTCCGCTTCAATCACCGCCCAGGCGGTCGAACCGTCCGGCATGGTGATCTGAACGCGCTCGCCACCGCCAAGGGTCGTTGCCGGCGCGGAGGCCTGCTGAACCTTGTCCTGGGTTTCCAGAGCGGCTGTTTCACCGTTCAACTCTTCACCCGACAGATAGTCGGATACCCAGTCAGTGTTGGTGACAACCGCGACGTGGACCGCGAACGAGCCCACGGCGACAGCGCCGAGGAACAGCGGGATGCCCACTGTGGGGTTCACAACGAGCCAGATTTTGGAGTTGTTCATGAGAGGACCTCCTTAACCCAGCCATGGGGTGGACGAAGCCACCAAGATATGAGCAAGCAGAGCGATGCCGCCAAACACACGCGTGCCATCAATGATGTAGCTGTGCAGCTCTTCTGCTTCCTTGAGCGTCAGGCCGGTGGGCCAGACTTTTTCTTCATCGGCCATAGGTATTCTCCTTCGCCGCTATGGTCTTCGCTTTATGGAGTCAGGTCGCCGCACTCACACCCTGATCCGTTGACTTCGCCTCCAGCGGCAGGATCGGAATCGATCCATACTGGCAGGCATGGTCCAAGTGTAGCTGGACGGGGGCGTTTGTCAAATATGAATGACACTTTTGGTGTAAATAAAATCTGACACTCGCATTTCCTCCACCCCTGCACGGCGGCCTGCCAGCCTTTTTCCGCGTCCCAAACGCAAAAGGCCCGAGGTCTCCCCCGGGCCTTTGTTCAGACAATTTTCAATGTGTTACGCGCGTTCGGCGTATTCCATGGTCTCGGTATTCACCACGATCATCTCTTCGGGGCCTACGAACGGTGGCACCATGACCTTTACCCCATTGTCCAGAATGGCGGGTTTGAAGGAATTGGCCGCGGTCTGGCCTTTGACCACTGGCTCGGTCTCGGCGATCTGGCAGGTGACTTTCTGCGGCAGCGTCGCGTTCAGCGCCTCGCTGTCATAGAACTCCACGACGATGGTCATCCCGTCTTGCAAGAACGGGCGCCGCTCGCCCAGGATCTCGGCGGGCAGCTCAATTTGCTCGTAGGTCTCGGCATCCATGAAAACGAGCATCCCGTCGTTTTCGTAGAGGAATTGCTGGTCTTTTTGCTCCAGACGCACGCGCTCGACCTTGTCGGCGGAGCGGAAGCGTTCGTTGAGCTTGGAGCCGTTGCGCAGGTTGCGCAACTCGACTTGTGCGAAGGCACCGCCCTTGCCGGGTTTGACGTGATCGACTTTCACAGCGGCCCACAGACCGTCGTTGTGTTCGAGCACGTTTCCGGGGCGAATCTCGTTTCCGTTGATTTTGGGCATTGTGGCGAAACCATGACGAAAGGTTGAAGCAAATTTGAACGACCCTATATCTCGCGTGGTGGCAGGGCGCAAGCTTACCAGATTTCGTGCCCAGCACGCGGGGAGCCATGCAGTGAATACATATCTCCCTTGCAGTTTTGGGGTATCCGAATCGTTCGCACTGCGTCATAAGGAACGCCACGCCAAACACAAGAGCAATAACAACAAGGAAGCCAGATGAGAGACTTCGTCGACGGCACGGCCTTCAATAATGAGCAAGGCAACCGTGCCCGAAAACTGTTCGCAGCCGTCGTGTTGGCTGCTCTCGATGACGCGATTGCGGACGACAAGAAATATGGCAACGGGCCAGAGCAAATCGCGCGTTGGGCGCGCTCGCGCGATGGGCGCGAAGTGTTGTCCTGCGCCGGGATCGACCCGAACGAACGGGTCGTGGAAGGCCTTATGGACTTCGTCAGCAAAGGCGTGCGGACCTCCGTTGCGCTGTCGCGCGAAGAAAGCGAGCGCCGCAATGCAGCAGCCGCCGCAGAGCAGGAAGCCCAAGCGGCCTGACACGCCACACTTGACATACCAACTTCGAAAACCGCGTCCGTCTGCTCCGGGCGCGGTTTTTCTTTGCGCGCAGCGCGTGCTGCAAAACCGATGACCCGGCGCCGCGGCACCGCGCATCACACCTCCGCGAACACGCAAGGACCCAGAGCGATGGTCAAGGCACTGATGGTGCAAGGCACCGGCTCCAACGTCGGAAAATCCATGCTTGTCGCCGGGCTTGCCCGCGCCTTCGCGCAGGAGGGACTCCGCGTCCGGCCCTTCAAGCCGCAGAACATGTCCAACAACGCCGCCGTGACCGCAGACGGGGGCGAGATCGGGCGCGCTCAAGCCCTGCAGGCCCGTGCAGCCAGGGTCGCACCGAGCGTCCATATGAACCCGGTTCTGCTCAAACCCGAGAGCGAGACCGGCGCACAGCTCATCGTGCAGGGCCATCGGATCGGGCGGGCCGAGGCCGCGCGCTACGGGGCGGACAAGCCCAGCCTGCTGCCGCGCGTGCTGGAGAGTTTCGCGCAACTGGCCACCGAGGCCGATTTGATCCTCGTCGAGGGCGCAGGCTCACCTGCCGAGACCAATCTGCGCGCCGGTGACATCGCCAATATGGGCTTTGCCACGGCTGCGGATGTGCCCGTGCTGCTCATCGGCGACATTGATCGCGGCGGCGTCATTGCGCAGATCGTCGGCACGCAGGCGGTGTTGTCCGGCCGCGACAATGCCCTGATCGCCGGCTTTGCGGTCAACAAGTTCCGGGGCGATGTGCGACTCTTCGAGGAAGGGCTGCGCGATACCGAGGCCCGGACCGGTTGGCCGAGCCTCGGCGTCGTGCCGTGGTTTCCGCAGGCCCACCTGCTCCCCGCCGAAGACGTGCTCGATCTGGCATCCGCCCCGGCGGACGGCGCGGCGCTGATCAAGATCGCCGTCCCCCACCTGCCCCGCATCGCCAATTTCGACGATCTGGACCCGCTCGCCGCCGAGCCACAAGTCGATCTGCAGATCGTCCCCATGGGTCATCCTCTGCCCGGCGATGCGGCCCTGATCATCCTGCCGGGCTCGAAGTCCACCATCGCGGACCTTCAGGCGCTTCGGGATCAGGGCTGGGACATCGACATTGCCGCGCATCTGCGACGCGGCGGTCATCTGCTCGGATTATGTGGTGGCTACCAGATGCTCGGCCGCACGGTTGCCGATCCGGACGGGCTGGAGGGGCCGCCGCAAACGGTGCGGGGGCTGGGCTGGCTGCAGATCGACACGGCGCTCACGCCCCGCAAGCAACTGGCGCTCCATAGCGGGCGCGCGTTGCCATGGGACAGGCCGGTGGCCGGCTACGAGATCCACATGGGCCGCAGCGAGGGGCCGGATGCCATAAAGCGCCCGTGGCTCGAAATCGCCGGTCGCCCGCATGGCGCGGCGACGGTCGATGGCCGGGTGCGTGGCGCCTATTTGCATGGCCTGTTCGCGTCAGACACATTCCGCGCGGCCTTTCTGCATGATCTCGGCGCGCGGTCCGCTCTGAACTATGAAACGACCGTAGACGAGACCCTCGACGCGCTCGCATCGCATCTGCGCGCGCATCTCGACCTTGCGGGCGTTCTGGCACTGGCAAGGGCGCCGCGCCTCGGCGGGTAGAACGGACATCGGCAAACCAGAGACAGCTAACGCTGCATGACATCAAGGATTTCTAAGCGCGAACCGGGCGCGTGATGGGTCAGATCAAACCGCCTGAGCGCCCGTCAGTCCAGATCGTGTGCCGCCAACGCGCGCTGGATTTCGCGGCGGACCAGTTTGCGCACGTTGCGCGTGATCCGCTCACCGAGAGCGCCCTGCAACTCTTCGCGCACAATCTCCGCCACCAGATCGCGCAGCGCCTCCTCGTCGAGAAGGGCCGATTCATCCACAAGATCAGCGGCTTCGATCTCTTCAACCGGCTCCGATACCGACGGCCCGGACAAGGCCTCGCCCTCGGAACCGCCCGCGACCTCGGCGGCCTCTGCGCCCGGGCCGGCCTCGTCTTCCCATGCAAGGGCATGAGGGGCCGTGCCTGAATAGGGCTCGGCCTCCGCGACGCCATCGGGCTCCCAGTCATCCTGCCGGCGCCCGACCGCAGCCTCGAGAGCCGCGATCTTGGCGCCGAGGCTCGACGGATCAGGGCGCGCATCCGCGCCACGCTTCGGCGGCATTTCTGCGGATTGTTCCGGCTCAGGCTCCGCCGGAGCGCGCGCGGTAAGCGCATCGGCCAGTTCCACTTCGACGGTGCTCTGTAGAGCGCGCGACAGGGGGTTCGGCGGTGCGGCACCCTCTCCGGGCATGGCCTCATCATCGGCCTCTGCATCGTCATCAGGTGCACTGGCCTCAACGCTTGACGCGGCGGATATGGCAGACCCGGTGGTGGTATCACTGTCCTGTTCCGCTGTCCGCGCCATGACCAGTTTCGCCGCAAGCCGGGCATGTTCGGCGGCCAGCACGTCCTGATCGACCGGCGTGATATCGTCATCCGTCTCGGCGGCATCGGCGGGTTCATCGGACGTCTGAGTCGCGTCGTCGCAAGCAAGCTCGGACTGCATGTCCGCGTCTGCGGCCTCCTCGGCCTCGGCCTTGGGCGCCGAAACCGCGCCAGAGTCGGCCTCTGCCACCTCTGCACCGAGCGACCCTGACTCTGGCAGATCGTCCGTCTCGGGTTCCGCGACGCGCAACGCGGGGGTCAGCACCAACTTTCCGGCCTCAGGAGCGGCGGGTTCAGGGCGCGGCTGCGCAGTGCGCTTGTCCTCGGACACAAGACGACGGATGGACGCAAGAACGTCTTCAACTTCAGCGTTGGAAACGGGTTCGGGCATGGCTGACTACTCTTTTCCTCGCGGTGACATTACCCGGCGGAAAAGATTCTCACAACCGATAGGATAAATTGTCAGTCTTTTTGCAAGGATTTGAGAACCCGGTCGAGCTTCTGCCCTTGCGGGGACTGCGCGCGCGGAGCGTCCTTGACGAGATTGTAATACGCGACCGGGTCGTATTCGCGAATGCCCAGCCCCAAATCCTTCACGGTCAGCCGGCCTGTCGCGGACAAGACCTGATAGGCGGCAATGTATAGATTCGCCTGCGCGGTGATCTCCGCCGCCTGCGCGTCCAGCAGCGCTTGCTCTGCGTTGAGCACGTCAAGCGTGGTGCGCGCGCCGAGCGTGGCTTCCTCGCGCACGCCCTGGAAGGCGACGCGGGCCGCGCTGATGCGTTCGGCGGTTGCTTCGAGCTGCGCCTGCGTCGATTGCAACAGCGCATAGGCATTGCCCACATCCTGCCGAATGTCGTTGCGGACCACATGCAGATTGCCCCGCTGAGCATCGCGGTTGGCGATGGCGGACCGGGTCGTCGAGGCCAGCGCGCCGCCCTGATAGATCGGACCTGTCACCCGAACCCCGGCACTGACCGAATCGCGGTAATTGTCGGAGCGAATGCCTTGCGTACCGCTCAACTGTCCGAACAGGCGCACTTCCGGCTGCGCGGCCATGCGCGCTTGCTGCACGGTCAATTCCGCGGCCTTCACTTGATGCTGCACGGCGCGCAGCGCGGGGTGGCGGCGCACGGCGATGTCTTTCGCGGTCGGAATGCTGCGCTCGAGTGTCGGAAGCGCCCCGGGCGCGGCGAGTTGACCGGGCCGGCGCCCGACCACGTTCGCATATTCCTCTTGCGCCTGCACAAGATCGCCCATGGCGCTCGCCAGCCCGCTGCGCGCTTCCGCAAGCCGGGCTTCGGCCTGCGCCACATCCGTGCGTGTGACCTCCCCGACCTCGAATCGGTCCTCGGCGGCGCGCAGTTCCTCGGTGATGAGCCGCAGGTTGGAGCGCCGCAACGCCACGGTCTCGGCGGCTTGCCGGACTTGGAAATAGGCGCTCACGGCCCGGAGCAGGACCGATTGCTCGATATTGATCAATGTCTGGCGCGTGGCCAGCACGGTTTCCTTGAGCGCTTCGACCGACAGTTGCGAGCGCCCGCCGTCCCAGAGCAGCAGACTGGCATCGATGATGGCTTGCACGTTGGTGCCTGACACACTGATGTTCAGCCCCGGGATCTGGCTGGGCGAGTTCGAGTTGGATGTGGAGGCGGTGACGGTGTAGGTGACGATCGGGCGCAACGCCGCAAGGGCCTGGGCCACGTCTTCGTCGGCGGCACGCAGCAGGGCGCGGTTTTGTTCGAGCAGCCCGCTGTTGTTATAGGCTCCGATCAGCGCGTCCCGCAGGGTCTCGGCGGAACTCGCAACCGGGGCGCAGAGGCTTGCCCCGGCAACCACAAACCCCAGAACGGTTTTCCGCATGGATCGCTTCTGCATCACTTTTCACCCTTTCGGCGCGCCTGACGCGACGCCGTATAGTTTACAGCGAAAACGCTGTCTCCTTTTCAAACCCGGGCAGCACGGGCGCGCTTGCATTGAAAGCGCGCCGCCAGTTGATCTGCCCGTCTACCTTGTAGCCCAGTCTAACTTCGCCGAGCGCGCCGTCCATGAACAATGCACAGACCCGCCCGCCTTCCTTGAGTTGTGTTGCAAGTGTGTCGGGCAGCATCTGAACGCCGCCTTGCACGATCATCACGTCGAACGGCGCGTGCTCCGGAGCGCCGCCCACCAGCGGCCCCTCTTCGACAATAGCATTGTCGGCATTGTTGGCGCTCAATTGGTCTGCGGCCTCACGCGCCATGGCGGTGTCTTCCTCAAGCGCGATCACGGCCTCGGCCATTTCCGCGATGACCGCGGAGGAATAGCCATGGGCGCAGCCGATATCGAGCACCATTTCCGAGCCCGTAATGTCGAGCGCATCGAGCATCTTGGCGAGGGTCCGCGGCTCGAGCAGAACGCGCCCGTCTCCGAGTTCGAGATTCTCGCCGATATAGGCGGCCTCGCGCAGACTGCCGGGCACGAAATCCTCGCGCGGCACGGTCAGCATCGCCTGGATGATGGGGAATTTGGTGACGTCGGACGGGCGGACTTGCGTGTCGACCATCATCACACGCCGTGCGGCGAAATCTGCCATTTTGCGCAACGCTCCGGTTCAAAGGCTTTATCCTGATGTGCCACAGCTTCGCACCCGCGGCAATGCCGCATCGCGCCCTGCAAAGCGTCATTTCGCCCCGCGCCCTCTTGCGTGGCCTGCCCGGTTCGGATAATCGACAGAGCACACCATGGCGGCGAGTTGGCGGAGTGGTGACGCAGCGGATTGCAAATCCGTGTACACCGGTTCGATTCCGGTACTCGCCTCCAATAAAATCAATGACTTGCGTCATTTCACGTCTCCTTCACTGCCATTTTTGAAACAACCGTTGAAACTTTCACGTTTCGGCCTTGCTTCGTTCCATTTGATTTCTTGCCTCTTGAGCGCGCTTCGCGAGCTCTCTTTGCCGTATTGGCCCACCGTACTTTTTCAGCATCTCAACGCCTGAGTGACCGGTGACCGCCTTGACCATCTCGTCATCACATCCCGCCAGATAGAGCTCAATGGTCGCGTTTTTCCTGAGCCCGTGCGTTTTGTAGTAGCTCGCCTTCTCGTGCTTCATCTTCTTTTTGATAGTGCGCATTTCCTCGGCGACGATGCGATAGCTCACTGGTCGCCCCTTGGCGTCGGTCACAACAGTGCCGTCCGTTCGTGCGAACCCGTCGAGATGGGCTTTCAGGCGGTCGGTAAGCGGGATCCACAGCGGCTTGTCGGTTTTTCCCTGCGTGAAGTCGAACCCTTCATCTGAGAAGTGAGCCCACTTCATCTTCACGACATCGCCGATGCGCTGGCCTGTACCAACGCAAAGCTCGTAGACCAGACGCGCCCGCTTTGACGCCAGCGCTTCGAACTCGGCCCGAACATCATCTGGCCACGGCTCCCAGCCGTCGCTCTGCTGCTTGAAAAGCGGAATGCCCTTCGCCGGATTGCCGTGCTCCTTCTTGATGAAGCCGATCAACCGGGCATGCTTCATCAAGACGACCATAACCTGAACGAGATAGTTGGCTTGCCGCCAATGATCCGCATTGGCGCGGTGCAATTCGTAGATGTGATGGGTTTCGATCCTGGCCGGGTCTTTGTCGGCCCAGATCTCACGAATGTGGCTGATGTACCGCCGATAGTCGGATCTCGTACGGGGCTTCAGCTTCTTGTAGGCGTCGCTCTCGTAATAGCTAAGAATCAACGCCTCAAAATTGCGCTTGACCGGCGCTGGCGCTGGTTTTCCCTTCAGCAGGCGATTGTAATGATCCCAGAATTCCGGCGTGCCCGCTTCCTCGTGCATCATGACCGAGATACCACGTGAACGCCGGATGAACCGGAGATACCCCCTGTCATTGTAGACGTATTTTGGCAGGCTCTTGCGGGTCATTCGCCCATTCTCAGGTCACTGTTGAGAAAGTCGTCTGCGGCCTCTGGCGCGATCATGTTGGCATCGACGATGACACTGCCATCAGGCTTGATCTCGAACTTCGCGCGCTGCCAACCTGCCTCCCGCGCCTCGCGGATGAAGGCCGAGGCTGCCTGTTTCGCCTTTGTCTGTGCACTAGCTTTGGTCATCTTATCAGACCTCTCCCACCTCGTTAACAACGCGCATTATCACCCTGATTCATATTGATATTTCCAATTGCTCCGCGCGTAGAGCGCCTGTCTTTCGCCGCGCGAATGGCGCGGATCACTTCTGAGTTTTGGGAGTTTCCATTGCGATCGGACTCCGCTTTGATCCACTCCTTGAGCTCTTGCGGAAGCCGAAGCTGCATTGGTTTACGACTGTTCATGAAACGCCTCCAGGTTGAAACCACAACCAACTAGTGGCATTTAGCCACCATTGCGTCAATCGCTTTTTATGGCACAGTGCCACTATGGCAGAACAAAGCTCTCAGAATCAGGATAAATTCATCGTGCGGCTGCCAGACGGTCTGCGCGATCGTATACGCCTCGCAGCCGAGGCCAACCACCGCAGTATGAATGCTGAGGTCGTTGCCCTACTCGAAGAAAACTATCCGGCCCCTGTGCCGGAAAAACTGGAAGACCCCGCCGCGCGGCTGCTCTTCTGGCTCGCTAAACGTATTCGCCGAAGAAACCCGAAGCCCGGAACACCCAGGGACAAGCAAGCCGCCCTGTATGAGCGCATTGCGGGCGACATTGCGGAACGCATGAAAGACATCGGCGAATAGCCCTAGTAGGCCACCCACTCATATCCGTGGTTGCCTTCGTG
>CBFHJA010000059.1:0-22105 GCA_965656085.1 uncultured Aliishimia sp.
CCTCCGGCCAGAGCGCACCCGCTGGCACCTCGGCGCGCGGCACCAGCACGGGCGCGGCGGTGCCGTCCTGCAGATAGGCCATCTCACGCGGTGCGGGCACCGCCGCGCGCCCCTCCGTGCCCCCGCGCAACGCGTCAAACGTGCTCACGCCGAGCACCGGCACGTCCAGCCCCAGCGCGAGCCCCCGCGCGGCAGAGACCGAAATGCGAATACCGGTGAAATTGCCCGGGCCCACCCCGACGCCAATGCGATCCAGATCGCGCCACCCGGCCCCGTGCCGCGCCAGCAGGTCTTCCAGCAGCGGCATCAACTCCTCGGCCTGCCCGCGCCCCATCTCCAGACAGATGGCTTCCAATACCGCATCGCCGCGCAAAAGCGCCGCCGCGCAATGGGGCAGGGAGGTATCGAAACCAAGCAGGAGAGGCGCGTCGGTCATGCAGCGCTCCTACCGCGCAGGTGGCCCGATGTGAAGCAGGCACAAACAATTCGGGCGCTGGCATCCTTACCAGCGCCCGTTCCTGTTTTCCTTTGGCTACAAATATCCAAGCCTGCCGCACAGCGGCGGGCGCGCCCGGCAGTCGTTTTCTATGAAAACGATGAGAGGGCCAGAGAGCGCGAGAGAGGATCTCTCGCTTCGGCCGTAGGCCGAAAGGTCACACCGCGACCGGACGCACCTCTGTCACCTCGGGAATGTAATGCCGTAAAAGGTTCTCAATCCCCATCTTCAGCGTCAGCGTCGAAGACGGGCAGCCCGCACAGGCCCCTTGCATGTGCAGATAGACGACCCCGCGGTCAAACCCGTGGAAGGTGATGTCGCCACCATCCTGCGCCACGGCGGGCCGCACCCGGCTGTCGAGCAATTCCTTGATTTGCCCGACCACGACCTTGTCTTCCTCAGCGCCTTCCGCATGGCCGCCGCTGGCAGCAGCGCCCTCGTCGCTCATCACCGGCTGGCCGGATTGGAAATGCTCCATGATCGCGCCGAGAAGGGCAGGCTTGAGATGGTCCCACTCGGTGGCGTCATCCTTGGTCACGGTGACGAAATCGCCGCCGAAAAACACCCCGGTCACACCGGCCACGGCAAAGAGCCGTTCGGCCAGCGGCGAAGCACCGGTCGCGGCGTCCTTGCTGGGAAAGTCGGCGGTGCCGGTGCCGAGCACGGTTTGCCCGGGCAGGAATTTCAGCGTCGCGGGGTTGGGGGTGGATTCGGTCTGGATGAACATGTCTGAGCACTCCGGTCGGGTTTGTGCAAGATATGCGGGTTCGGAGCCGGGAAGTCAACTGCCTTGGAATGATTCTAAACTGAGGGCCTCCCAAACGCCCGCAAAAGGGCTGGACCTCCCCGGACGCGCTGATACCTTGCGCCAGCAGGACGAGGGGAGAGCGCCATGGCGACCGGCAAGAATATCCGCACGTATTACAAGGGCACATGGCACGAGGGCGACACCCCGATCATGTCGGCGGCCGATCACGGCGCGTGGCTCGGCACCAACGTGTTCGACGGCGCGCGCTATGTGAACGGGCTGTCCCCGGACCTTCACGCCCATTGCGACCGGGTGAACCGCTCTGCGGAGGCGCTGATGATCACGCCGACGGTTTCGGCCGAAGAGATGGTCGCGATCACCCTCGAAGGGCTCAAACTCTACCCCAAGAACGCGGCTGTCTATATCCGCCCGATGTATTGGGCGATCCACGGCGACACCACGGCGATCGTCCCGCTGCAAGGCGAGACGGGCTTCTGCATTTGCCTCGAAGAGATCCCGCTGGCCCCGGCCGATGCCTCCGTGACCCTGACCAAGACCCGCTTCCGCCGCCCGGTGCTCGAAGATGCGGTGGTCAACGCCAAGGCGGGCTGCCTCTACCCCAACAACGCCCGGATGCTGGCCGAGGCCCGGTCCAAAGGGTTCAACAATGCGCTGGTCACAGACGCGATGGGCAATGTCGCCGAGACCGCCACCGCCAATATCTTCATGGTCCGCGATGGCGAGGTGTTCACCCCGATCCCCAATGGCACGTTCCTCGCGGGCATCACCCGCGCCCGCCACATCAAGAACCTGCGCGCCGATGGCGTCACGGTGCATGAAACCGTCCTGACCTTCCCCGACTTCGAAGCGGCGGACGAGGTGTTCATGTCGGGCAACATGAACAAGGTCACGGCAGTGACGGGCTTTGACGACACGTCCTATCAGGCGGGCCCGCTGACTCGCCGGGTGCGCGAGATGTATTGGGACTGGGCGGCGTCCGCGTGACACGCCCGCTGGAATTCTGGTTCGAGTTCGCCTCGACCTATTCCTATCTCTCGGCGGCGCGCATCGAGCAGGCATGCGCCGCGCGCGGCGTCCCGCTGGTGTGGAAACCCTTCCTGCTGGGCCCGATCTTCGCCGCGCAGGGGATGACCGATAGCCCGTTCAATCTCTACCCGGCCAAGGGCGCGTATATGTGGCGCGACATGGACCGCGAGGCGGCGCGGCTGGGACTGCCGTTCCAGCGCCCGGACCGCTTCCCGCAAAACGGCCTGCGTGCGGCGCGCGTGGCCACGGCCCATCTGGACGCACCGTGGCTCGGCGATTTCGTGCGCGGCGTGTATCACGCGGCGTTTGCCGAAAACCGCGATATCTCGGACCCGGCGACCCTGTCGGCGATTCTCATCGCACGTCACGCGGATCCGGACGCGGCGCTCGCGCGCGCAGAAGAGCCGCAGGTCAAGGCGCAACTGAAAGGCACGACGGCGGCGGCACAGGAGGCGGGGGTCTTCGGCGCCCCGTCCTTTATCGTCGCAGGCACGCTGTTCTGGGGCAATGACAGGCTGGACCGCGCACTGGATCAGGCCACGGCCTGAAAGAGCGCTCTTGCACGGGCGCCGGTCTTTGCCCCATGATCGCGCAACTCAAGAACGGAAAGACCCCATGCGCAAATTTCTCGTCGTTCTGGATGACACCCGCGAATGTCTGAACGCGATGCGTTTCGCGGCGATGCGCGCGGCCAAGACCGGGGGCGGCGTGACGATCCTGTCGGTGATCCCGCCCGATGAGTTCAACCACTGGATCGGCGTGGGCGACATGATGCGCGAGGAGGCCCGCGAGCGGATCGAAGTGCATTTCGAGGTCTTCGCCAAATGGATGCGCGACCGGCAGGGCGTCGAGCCTCAACTGGTGATCCGCGAAGGCGAGGCGGTGAGCGAGATCGTCGCGCAGGTCCGGGACGATCCCGAGATCGGCGTTCTGGTGCTCGGCGCGGGCACCGACAAAAAGGGCCCGGGGCCTCTGGTGACGCACCTGAGCCGCTCGGCGGGCTCCCTGCCGATCCCGATCACCATCGTGCCCGGCGATTTGTCGAAAGAACGCCTCGAAGCGATCACGTGAGCGCTTTCCGCTTGCGCTGCCATCGGCGGGGGAACGCGCCTTTGGCGCGTGGGGGAGCGCTGCTCCCGTCGTCCATTGGTTCTCAAACCAATGGCGCACCAAAGGACCACCCCACGGGCAATCTGCCCACCTTTCCTATACCCAAATTGTTAACGCCGCCCCACCGCACGGTGCCTTAACCGGCGAACGAATCAAAAACGAGCCATACAGGTGCCATACGCCCCGCCATACGCCTGCCATCCCTTGTTTTTAGGGCGTTAACCCGGGTTTGGGGTGTTTTCGCGGTTTTGGCTGCCCGCGTGCGGTCGGTTCGTTAACCTTTCACCGGCCCCGGCTCACACCAACCGCCCCCACAGATCATACTCCCCGGCCTCGTCCACCTCCACGGTCACGATCTGCCCCGGCTCCAGCCCCTCGAAGCCCTCGTCGATGAACAGGTTCCCGTCGATCTCCGGCGCATCCGCCTTGGTCCGGCAGGTCGCCGCGTCCTCTTCCACGAGGTCCACGATCACCTCCATCCGGCTGCCGACCTTCGCGGCAAGCTTGGCCTCCGAGATCGCCTGCGCCTTCTCCATGAAGCGCTCCCAACGCTCCTGCTTGACCTCTGGCGCCACGTGATCCGGCAGCGCGTTCGAGCGCGCGCCCTCGACATTTTCGTATTGAAAACAACCCACTCGGTCGAGTTGCGCCTCGTCCATCCAGTCGAGAAGCGTCTGGAACTCTGCCTCGGTCTCGCCCGGATAGCCGACGATAAAAGTCGAGCGCAGCGTGATCTCCGGGCAAATCCCTCGCCACTCCGCGATCCGGTCCAGCGTCCGCTCGGCAGCGGCGGGCCGGGCCATCCGGCGCAGCGTATCCGGGTGCGCGTGCTGGAACGGGATGTCGAGATAGGGCAATACCAGCCCGTCCGCCATCAGCGGGATCAGCTCGCGCACATGTGGGTAGGGGTAGACGTAATGCAGCCGCACCCACGCGCCAAACTGGCCCAGATCGCGCGCCAGATCGGTGATATGCGCGCGGTGCCCGTTCGCCGTTTCATGTTTGATATCAATGCCGTACGCGGAAGTGTCCTGAGAGATGACCAGCAGTTCCTTGACCCCCGCCTCCACCAGTCGTTCGGCTTCCCGTATCACCGCATGGGCCGGGCGCGAGACCAGCCGCCCGCGCATGTCGGGGATAATGCAGAACTTGCACTTGTGGTTGCAACCCTCTGAAATCTTGAGATAACTATAGTGCCTCGGAGTCAGCGTCACACCGCTCGCGGGCAGCAGGTCCACGAACGGATCTGGGCTCGGCGGCACGGCGGCATGCACCGCGTCCAGCACCTGCTCGTATTGATGCGGGCCGGTAACCGCGAGCACCTTCGGATGCGCGCCTGTGATGTATTCGGGGTTCGCCCCCAGACAGCCCGTCACGATCACCCGCCCGTTCTCGCTGAGCGCCTCGCCAATCGCTTCCAGACTTTCCGCCTTGGCGCTGTCGAGAAACCCGCAAGTGTTCACGATTACCGCGTCCGCGCCACTGTAATTGTTTGAAATCGCGTAACCTTCCGCCCGCAGCCGGGTCAGGATACGTTCGCTGTCCACCAGCGCCTTGGGACAGCCGAGCGAGACCATGCCGAGCGTCGGTTGCCCGTCGCGGCGGGCGGTGTCGATCTGCGGAGCGGGCGCCAGATCGGGGCGCAGTTGGGGAGGGTTCATAGCCATGCCCTGCCCATAACGCGGCTTTGCGCGTCTGCAAAGCGCTCCCGTTGCGAAAAGCCGCCGATAGGCCTACCTTTGCGGCCAAATCACAGCGGGAGTGGCGCGGATGCGCAAGCTGATCATGGCGTTGGGCGCGGCCCTCACAGGGGTGCTGCTGCTCTTTGCCCTCGCGCTGATCGCGCTGCCCGCCGAGCGGATCGCGCGGCTCGCCGGTGAGCAAATCGCCCGTGCGACGGGCCGCGAGGTGGTGATTTCCGGCGAGGTTTCGATGACGGTCTGGCCGGTGCTCGGCGCGGCGGTGGACGGGCTGGAGATCGGCAACGCGGCTTGGAGCGCGGCAGGACCGATGCTCACGGCGCGCTCTGTTGCCATCGGGGTCGATGCCCGCGCCCTGCTGAACGGCACCGTGCGCCTCACCAACATCTCCGCGCAAAGCCCCGTGATCCGGCTGGAAAGCCGCGCCGATGGGCGGGCGAACTGGGTGTTTGACGCACCGGCGAGCACCGGCGCGGCAGCTCCCACCGCGCCTGCGCCCCCACCCGAAAGCGCCGTGCAGCCCCTCTCAATCGACCGGCTGGAGATCCGTGACGCCACGCTGATCTACGCCGCCGAAGGCAGCGATCCGGTCACGCTGGCAGGCGCCGATCTGACGCTGGACTGGCCCGACCCGGCGGGCGCAGCGCAGATCGCGGCCACCTTGCGCCCCGCAGGCGCTCCGGTGACGATCCGCGCGCAAATCGCCCGTTTCGCCGCGCTGCTCGGCGGCGAAAGCTCCGCCACCGTCGCAGAGCTTGGCACCGACGCAGGCACCGCAGGCTTTGAGGGCAGTTTTGCGCTGTCCGGCGCGGCACAGGGCGATCTGACGCTGACATCGTCACAGACGGCGACCTTCCTGTCCCGGCTCGGCCTGACCGCCGCCGATCTGCCCGAGGGGCTGGGCCGCCGGGTCGATCTGACCGCCGCGCTGGATTTGAGCGCGGCCCGTGTCGTGACGCTCACGGGCTTTGACGCCGATCTGGGTGGCAACCGCCTCACCGGGGATCTGCGCGCCGATCTGGGCGGGGCCGTGCCGGTGATCGCGGCCAGCGTGCAAACCGGCACGCTCGATCTCACCGGGGGCGCTCCGTCAGGCGGAACCTCTGCACAGGGCGGCAGCGGGACCGCGCCAAGCGGCTGGCCCACCGCGCCCATCGACGCCTCCGCGCTCGCCAGTTTCAACGGCGAGATCGCCTTTGCCGCCGAGGCCGTGCTTCTAGACGGGCTGACACTGGGCCGCACCCGCGCGACCCTGCGCAATGACCGCGCGCGCATGGTCTTCGCCCTCGATCAGCTCGCGGCCTATGGCGGGCAGGTGACGGGACAATTCGTGATGAACAATCGCTCCGGTCTGAGCGTGGGCGGCGACATGACGGGCAGCGGCCTTGCGCTGGAGGGGCTGCTGCCCGATCTGGCCGGGATCACGCGGCTCTCCGGCGCGCTGTCGGCCTCGGTGGAGTTCCTCGGCGTGGGCGAAAACGTCGATGCGATCATGCGCAGCTTGCGCGCGAGTGGGCGCGTGCAGACCGGCACCGGCACGATCCGGGGGATCGATCTCGACCGGCTGATGCGCTCCGGGCAGGGGGCGGGCGGCACCACAGTCTTCGACAGCCTGAGCGCCAGTTTCACCATGGAAAACGGCGTGATGCGCAACGAGGACTTGCTGATGACCTTGCCCAATTTCGAAGCGCGGGGCGCGGGCCGGGTCGATCTCGGGGGCCAGACGCTGGACTATACCTTCACGCCCAAAGCCCTGCGCGGCAATGACGGGCGCGGCGTGGCGATCCCGGTGAAGGTGCGCGGCCCGTGGGCGGCACCGCGCGTGACGCCCGATCTCGAAGCAATGATCGACCTGAATTTCGCCGCCGAGAAAGAGGAATTGCAGCAAAAGGCCCAAGACGAGATTGCGGACGAGCTGGGCGTGGAACGGCAGGAGGGCCAGAGCCTCGAAGACGCGGTGGTGGATAAGATCGAGGACGAGATCAAGGACGAACTCCGCAGGGGCTTGGAGCGGCTCTTTGACTGACGCCGCGCAGCCGCGCTTGCAAAACGGCTTTCCCGAAACGCAGCGGGCCCGCGCGGCAGAGCTCTATTGGTCGGCCTTTTCCGGCAAACTCGGCCGGTTGATGGGGCCTGATGAGGCTGGGCTGGCGTTTCTGCGGCGCGTGCTGACCCCCGATTTTTCGATCTGCGCCTTTGACCAGACCGGCGCGCTGGTCGGGCTGGCCGGGTTGAAGACGGGGGCGGGCGCACTGGTCGGCGGCGGGCTGCGGGATCTCGCGGCGGTCTATGGCTGGCCCGGAGCGCTGTGGCGCGCGCCGCTGCTGGCGGTGCTGGAGCGCGATCTGGCCCCGGGCGTGCTGCTGATGGATGGCATCATGGTGGCCGATAGCGCGCGCGGGCAGGGCATTGGCACGCGCCTGCTGGATGCGGTCAAGGCCCGCGCGGCGGAGCTTGGATGCAGCGAACTGCGCCTCGATGTGATCGACACAAACCCCCGCGCCCGCGCGCTTTACGAGCGCGAGGGCTTTACCGCTAGAGGCACCACGCAGCTCGGGCCGTTCCGCCGTCTGTTCGGGTTTCAAAGCGCGACAACGATGGTGTTTTCGCTGGCGGCGAAGGCTTGATCCGGTGCGCTTGAAGCAGGGGGGGGACGCGCCTGCGGCGCGTGGGGGAGGCTTTTTGGGCCAAGGACGTTGCGCCCAGCTGTCGTAGGGTGGGCAATCTGCCCACCACTCCCATGCTCCAACCCAGCTTCAGACGCTCCGCCTAGAACGTCTGATCATACTCTCCAACCGCCGGTTCGGTGCGGATCACGTCGTCGATATCCTTGAAGATCGCGCGCAATTCCGCCTCGCTCTCGGGGCTTTCGCAGACCACCACGAGGTTCGGCGTGTTGCTCGACGCCCGCACCAGACCCCAACCGCCATTGTCTAGGATCACGCGCGCGCCGTTCACGGTCACGACCTCCTTGACCGCGCGCCCGCCCACGGTGCCGCCGGTTTCGGCATGGGCCACGAGCTTGTCCACCAGCCGCGCCAGCACGTCGTATTTCTCGGTATCGGCGCAGTAAGGCGACATAGTGGGCGTCGAGAAGGTCTGCGGCAGGGCCTTGCGCAGGTCCGACATCTTCATGTCCGGGTTGCGGTCCATCAGCTTGCAGATCTCGACCGCCACGCGCATCCCGCAATCGTAGCCGCGCCCAATGGGCTCGGCGAGGAAGTAGTGGCCGGATTTCTCGAACCCTGCCAGCGCTCCGATTTCCTTCACGCGGCGCTTCATATGGGAGTGCCCGGTTTTCCAGTAATCCGCCTTGACGCCCGCCGCGATCAGATCGGGATCGGAGGCGAACAGCCCGGTGGATTTCACATCCGCCACGAAGGTGGACCCGGGATAGAGCTTGGCCAGATCGCGCGCCATGATCACGCCGACCTTGTCCGCGAATATCTCCTCGCCCTCGTCATCCACCACGCCGCAGCGGTCCCCGTCGCCGTCAAAGCCAAGCGCGAAATCGGCGCCCGACGCTTTCACGGTATCGGCCATGTCATGCAGCATTTCCATCGCTTCGGGGTTCGGGTTGTAGTTGGGGAAGGTGTAGTCCAATTCGTTATGGCTCGGCACGACCTCGACGCCGAGCCGCTCGAAGAGCGCGGGCGCGAAGGCGGACGCGGTGCCGTTGCCGGTGGCACAGACGACCTTGAGCTTGCGGGACATTTTGAAGTCTCCCACGAGATCGTCGAGATAGGCTTCCATCACCCCGTCCACGAATTCATAGCCGCCGCCCGGGCGCGCCTGCCCCAGCCCGCCCAGGACGATATCGCGCAACTCGCCCATCTCGTCCGGGCCATGGGTGAGCGGGCGCTCGAAGCCCATCTTCACGCCGGTCCAGCCATTGGGATTGTGCGAGGCGGTGACCATGGCAACGGCGGGCACATCGAGGTGGAATTGCGAGAAATAGGCCATGGGCGAGAGCGCCGGGCCAATGTCCTTGACCTGAATGCCCGCCTGCATCAGCCCGAGGATCAACGCATTCTTGATGGCGAGCGAGTAGTCGCGATAGTCGTTCCCGACCGCGATCACCGGCGCGATCCCGCGCTTGTGCATCTGCGTGCCAAGGCCGAGACCGAGCGCGGTCATGCCGGGCAGGTTGATCTCTTCGGGGTATTTCCAGCGCGCGTCATATTCGCGGAAGCCCGTGGGTTTGATCATCGCATCGCGCAGGAAGGCCCATGTGTTCGGGGTCACGTCTGGCAAGGGTTTGGTCATATCAGAAGTCTTTCAGTCAGAGTTGGATCGGGTGTGCCTTGGCGATGGCGTCGAATTGCATGAGCGTGCCCAGCAGGGCGGGCATCTCGTGCAGGGGGATCATGTTGGGCCCGTCCGAGGGCGCGCTGTCTGGCTCGGGATGGGTTTCGATGAACACGGCGGCCACGCCCACCGCCACTGCGGCGCGGGCCATCACGGGCGCAAACTCGCGTTGCCCGCCCGACGAGCCGCCCTGTCCGCCCGGTTGCTGCACCGCATGGGTGGCATCCATCACGACCGGGTAGCCGGTCTGCGCCATCTGCGGCAGGGACCGCATGTCGGCCACCAGCGTGTTGTAGCCAAAGGATGCCCCGCGCTCGGTGAGCAGGATCTTGCGGTTGCCGGTGCTTTCGATCTTCTCGACCACGCGGGGCATGTCCCAAGGGGCGAGGAACTGCCCCTTTTTGACATTGACCACTGCGCCGGAATGGCCTGCAGCGAGCAGCATGTCGGTCTGGCGGCAGAGAAAGGCGGGGATCTGGATCACGTCCACCGCGCCCGCCGCAATGGCGCATTGCTCGGGGCTGTGCACATCGGTCAGCGTGGGCACGCCGAGCGCCTTGCCGAGATCGGCGAGGATGGTCAGCCCGGCGTCGATGCCCGGCCCGCGCTTGCCCGAGAGCGAGGTGCGGTTGGCCTTGTCATAGCTGGCCTTGAAGATGAACTGCGCGCCGATGGCGTCGCAGGCCTCCTTGAGCGTTCCGGCGATCATCTGCGCGTGATCGGCGCCCTCCAGCTGGCAGGGGCCGGCGATGACGGTGAGGGGCCGGTCATTGGCCACGGTCAGGTTTGCCACGGGAACTGGGTGCATCTGGGTCTCCTGCGGTCTGTCCCCCCGAACGGCGCCCGCCCGGGTGAGCGCTTGATGCCTGCAAACGCGCCGGATGCCAAGGCGGCACGGGCGATGCAGGCGGATCTGCCGCCCTGCGCACCTACGAAGCGACCTGCTCGCGCAGGATCGAGGCGGTGAGCGAGATCATCAGGTAGATGCCGCCAAAGACGATGAAGGCCAGAACGGTGTTCTCGAAGGCCCGCGGATAGGAGGGCTCTTCGCTGGCGACCGGGGCGACGGCGGTGGTCAGATAGCGCACCTGCCGGTTGGCTTCCATGCGCGTTTGCTCGACCTGTTGCAGCGCCGATTGCAGCAACAGATCGCGGGTGGCGAGATCGGCCTGCGCCATCTGGATGCGCACAGCGAGCTGCGCCAGACCGGCCTCGCCGGCATTGGCGTCGGTCATCTTCGCGTTCAGATTCGCGAGCTGTTCTTCGAGAATGCGCAAGGTGGTCTGTGCGCCGCCAAGCTGTGCCTGATTGGGCCGCAGGTTGGATTCCAGCGTCGCGATCTCGATTTTCTTCTCGGTGATCTGCGCTTCGATATTGGAGATTTGCATCCGCAGCGCCGCGATCACCCCTTCCGGATCGAGCGTCGCGCCCTCGATTTGCAGCCGCACCAACTCTTCCTGCGCCGCCCGCCGCTCGCGTTCGGCGTTCTCGAAGGCGGTCATCGCATCGCTGACCTGATCGTCGCGCTTTTGCGCCGAGAGGTCATTCACCCGTTCTTCGGCATAGGCGATGAGTTGCTCGGAGAATTCCTTGGCGATCTCCGGGCTGGCGGCGATCACTTCCATGCGGATCACGCCCTCGGTCGGGTCATAGCCGATTTTCACCCGTTTGCGGTAGGTCTTGTAGGCTTCCTCATTGGTCGGCTCGGGGCTGAGGCGCTGGATCGGGTCGATGAAATCCTGCGTAAAATGCGACTTGAACCCGACATCGCGGTCGAGGCGCAACATCGCGTCCTTCGAGCCCAGATAGCCCTGCACGGCGATGGAATCGGCATTGGTCGCGAACTGGGTGCCCGAGAGCAGCCCGCCGAGGCCGCCGCCGCCTTGGTTCTCGGACTGGATGATGAGGAATTCGGACTTCGTGGCGTACATCGGGGTCGCCATCTGGTAGAAATACCAGCCTGCCATGAAGGTCGGCAGGAAGACGAAGAAGGCCAGCCGCGTGAGCAGCAGCGACATCTTGCGGCGGCGGCGGCGCAGGATATCGCGCTGGATGTCGGAGATCTCGCGGCTGCGGCGCTCCGCGGGCGAGAGGGTTTCGGTCGAGGGCAGGCTGTCATCGCCGTCCGGCACGGTTTGCGGCAGGCGCATCTGCGCGGTCTGGGCGCGGGCGGGCAGGGTGCTGCCGCCTTGCGCGGGGCCGCTGGCATCGTTGCTGGCTGCAGCCTCGGGCACCACGAGTTGCAGCATCGCCGCGCGGGCGAACGGGTCGATGCCCTTGAGCCGCAATTGGCGCACGGCGTCGAAATCGGAGGTGGCGGCAATGCCTTGCTTCTGGGCGATGCGCCGGGCGAGGCGGAGTTGCCGCCCGGTGAGCCCTTCGCGGCGGATCGCGTCGATATCGGTCTCCCCGGCCACCTGTGCCGCCGAAGAGACCTCGCCGTTGCGCGGCGCTGCGTCGCTGCCCGTCGCATCGGCAGGGGCCGCAGCGTGGGGGTCCGTATCTTGCAGGCGCGTGTCTTGGGGAGGCGTATCCGCGGGGCTTGTCTGCACGGCGGCACTGGAGGCCACGGCCTCGGGCGCGCGCGGCGTCGGGCTGCTCTGCGCGGCGGCCCCGGACGAGGTCACAGCGCGGCGGATGCGGAATTTACGCGCCTTGGGTTTCATAGTCATACAGCTGTTTGGCCTCTTCCAAGGTGTCGAACATATGCAGTTGCCCGTCCAGTAAAACGGCTGCCGAGCGCGCGAATTTCTCCAGTGTGCGCGCCTGATGCGACACGATGACGATCGTCGTGGTGGCAAGGCGCTCGCGCAGGATTTCGCCGGCCTTGCGGTTGAACTCGGCATCCGTCGTGCCGGGCATCCCTTCGTCGATCAGATACATGTCGAAGTCGAGCGCGAGCATCAGTGCGAAGGAAAACCGCGCCCGCATGCCCGCCGAATAGGTGCCGATGGGCTGCTCGAAATACTCGCCGAGCCCGCAGAGCCAGCGGCAGAAGCTTTCCACGTAGTCCGGGTCGAGCCCGTAAAGCCGGGCGATATAGCGGCTGTTCTCCAGCGCCGAGATCTTCGAGATCACCCCTCCCATGAAGCCGAGCGGGAAGGAGATGTTGCACATCCGGCGGATCTCGCCCTCGTCGGGCTTTTCCAGCCCGGCCATCATGTTGATCAGCGTCGTCTTGCCGGTGCCGTTGGGCGCGAGAATGCCGAGCGAGCGGCCAAGCTCGACCCGGAAGGACACCCGGTCAAGGATCACCTTGCGCTGCTGCCCTGTCCAGAAGGACTTGGAAACGTTTACAAACTCTAGCATGGCCCCATATCTGCCCGCGACATCCGGGCACTGGTACGCGCCCGCTATACGCGGGAGGTCTTTAAGGACTATTCACGGACTGGGGCATTATTATGTCCAATTTGAGGACAAAGGAACCTGTTCTTTCCGGGCCCGTGTGTCAGGCCCGGACATCGCTGTGCGGAGGGCTCACGCCACGGCTTGCCACGCAACCCCGGCGATCACCGCGCCGATCAGCGCAAAGCCGATATAGGCCGCGAAGACGCGCGGCTTGACCAGCGCCCAGACCGCGATCGCCGCCGGGATACTGCTCACGCCGCCCGCGATCACAAAGGACATCGCCGCGCCCGGAGCCATGCCCTGATCGAGCAGCCCGCCGAGCAGGCCTACTGCCGCATAGCCGTTCAGATAGGCCGGCATCCCCACCAGCGCGCCCAGCAGCACCGTGCCAAGCCCGCCGCCGCCGAGGATCGCGGCCACATAGGCGGTGGTGTCATAGGTCACCATCAGAGCTTCGAAGAGATAGGCGAGCATCAGCCATTTGCCGAGGAACAGGGCGTTTTCCAACCAGTTGTCCCGGAAGGTCGTGCGGCGCTCCGCCGCGCCCCAGAAGCGCCAGACCGGCTTGCCCTGAAACGGCTGTTTCACGCCGCAGCATCCGCCCACCTTTTGCTTGGTGCGCAGCGGGTCCGCAAAGACGGCGCTGCGCGCGAAGAGGAGCGTTGCGAAACCGCCGAACATCCCAAGCGCCACCGCCGCGCCGGTCTTCGCCACGGCGAACTCCGTCCCAAGCTCGGCGGCGGTGATCGTGAACATCGCCGGGTCCATGAGCGGCGAGGCCAGCCAGAACGCCATCACTGCCGAGAGCGGCGCGCCCACGGCGAGCAGCGCGGCGATGAACGGGATCACCTGACAGGAGCAAAACGGCGAGAGCCCGCCAAGGATCGCCGCCATGACGATCATCCTCGCCGGATTGCCCTCGAAGGCCCGCGCGAGCAGCGTTTCGGCCCCGGCAGCCTTCACATATGCCACGAGCGTGACCGCGATGACGATGAACACGGCGGTGTTGCCGAAGGCGTTTGCCGCGAAGCTGACGACCGGCCATGTGTTGCCCGGATCGAGGATCAGCACGATCAGCGGGATGAGCACCACCGCGAGCCACGCCTTGTCGAGGCGCTTCCAGAGCGAAGGGCCGTGTTGCGGTGTTGTGATATCAGCCATGGGGGATGTCTTTCTCTTCCGTGTCGCAGGGCCTGTCGGCGCAGCATTCGCGCAGCAGGAACCCGGCAAGGCCCTTCAATTCGTCATAGGCCACAGCGGCGCAGATCACGCTCCGGCCCTGCTTTTCCTGTTGCACAATACCGGCTTGCGTGAGGATCTTCATGTGATGGGTGAGCGTGCTTCCGGTTACGCCGGTGCGCGCCCCGAGCGCGCCGATGCTCAGCCCCTCGGGGCCTGCGCGCACCAGCGCGGACAGCACCGCGAGCCGTTGCTCGGAGCCAAGCGCGGCAAAGGTCGACGCGGCACGGGCGAGATCGAGCGCTGAGGTATTGGGCGAATCGTGTTTCATGTTTCTAGAACTATCGAAATGACGCCGGGCTGTCGAGCGATAATTCGATAAGTTTCGAAATATGGCTAGCGCAGGAGTGGGGACTGTCTGTCCCCCCACAGCGGCCTTGCCGCTGCCCCCCCTGAGAATATTTTCGTCAAAAGGAAAACAGGAAAGGGGCAGGGGTGGATCAGCTTGCCACGCACATTCGAGCCTGCCGGCTGTGTGACGCGCGTTTCGCCGCCACCGCCACCGCCCACGCGCCGCGCCCCGTCTTTTGGGCCGCGCCGGGCGCGCGTATCCTTATCGCAGGCCAAGCCCCGGGCGCGCGGGTACATGAGAGCGGGCGACCCTTCACCGATCCCTCGGGCGACCGGCTCAGGGACTGGCTCGGGATCGGCGAGGAGGTGTTTTACGACAAACGCCGCATCGCCATCGTGCCCATGGCCTTCTGCTTTCCCGGTTATAACGCCAAGGGCGCCGATCTGCCCCCGCCGCCGCTCTGCGCGCGCACATGGCATGGGCAGGTGATGGACGCGCTCGGCCCCGTGCGGCTGCGCGTTCTGGTGGGCGGCGCGGCGATCCGCTGGCATCTGGGGCACAAGGGCCGGGTGACCGACGCGGTGGCCGCGTGGCGCGACCATGCGCCCGGCACATTTGTCTTGCCCCATCCAAGCTGGCGCAATACCGCGTGGCTCAAACGCGAGACATGGTTCGTGCGCGACGTGCTGCCAGCTCTGCGCCGCGCTGTAAAGGAGGCCCTGAGCGATGACGACGGATGACCATGGGACCGATCTTGACCGTGCCTTTGAGGGCTCCGAGGCTGACGACGCCGCGCGGCTGCGCTTCTACGCGGCGCTGGCCGATGCCGAGCTTTTCATCTTGCTCGAACGCGAGCCCGAAGGCGACGACATCGCTCCCCGCCTGTTTCCGGTGGAGGGGACAGAGGTGGTGCTCGCCTTCGACACCCAAGAGCGCCTTGCCGAATTCGCCCAAGGCGTGGTGCCCTATGTCGCCTTGCCCGGGCGCATCCTTGCGCAGCTTCTCGCGGAGGCCGGGCTCGGGCTCGGCGTCAATCTCGACGTGGCCCCCTCGGCGACGCTCCTGCCCTCGGAGGCGCTGGCGTGGCTCGTGGAGACCCTCGCCCAGACCGATCCGGGCACGCTGGAGGCGCGGCTGACGGAGGTTCTGCCGCCGCGCGGGGTGCCGGAGGTGCTCCTGATGGGGCTTGCCGAGCGCCTGCACCGCGCGGGCGGGCTGGCACAGGCGGCGCTGCTGGCCGAGGTGCGCTACGAGGGCGGCGGCACCGGGCATTTGTTGGCGCTGGTGGGTGCGGAGCCGCGCGCGCATCCGGCGCTGGCGCGGGCGGCCTCGGAAGCGCTGACCTTCTCGGGCATCGACGCGGGCTTTCTCGACGTGGCGTTTCTGGACGCGGATGCGCCACTGGCCGCGCGGCTGCAATCCGTGGCCTATGCCTTCGAATTGCCCCAGCCACAGGCCCCTCAGGACGTGCAGATCCCCGGCGCGGCGCCGGGCATGGACCCCGGAAAACCGCCCCGCCTGCACTGATGCCCCGATCACAAGGGCTTGAACCGGCCGCGCAGGCTTTGCCGCAGCGCGGGGGCCGGGCGTAGAACACCTGCAATGCCTCGAAAGGAATCGCCGATGTCCGATCTGCCGTCTTCCCCGCGCCTCTCCCGGCGCAATCTTGTGCTGCTGGGCGGCACCGCGCTGGCCGTGGCGGGCTTTGCGGGCCTGAACTGGTATCGCGGCCAAGGCGGCGCGGATGGTCTTTGGCTGACGGTGCAGCAGGCCCATACGCAGGCGATCTCCGGGCAGGTTCTCCTGATTGACATTCGCCGCCCCGAGGAATGGGCGCGCACCGGCGTGGGCGAGGGGGCGGTCCCGCTCGACATGCGCCGCCGCGATTTCCTGCCCGAACTGCAAGCGCTCATGGAGGCGCAGCCGGGTGTGCCGGTCGCGCTGATCTGCGCCACCGGGGGCCGATCGCGCTATCTGGCCGGGCAACTGGCCAAGGCCGGGCTTCAGGGGGTCTATGACGTGCCCGAAGGCATGCTGGGCTCGCGCGCCGGTCCGGGCTGGCTGCGTGCGGGTTTGCCGCTGCAGGCGCAAGGGTGAGGCGGCTCGCGCTCGGCCTCGTCCTGTGGCTGTGCGGGGCGGGCATGGCGGCAGCGGCCTGCGGCACGGCGGAGGACCCCTGCACGGTTGCGGAAGGCAGCTATCTTGTGGTTCTGCCCGAAGACGGCCCGCCGAAAGGCGCGCTGATGTTCCTGCATGGCTGGGGCAGCAGCGGCGCGGGCACGCTGCGCCTGACGGGCATGGTCTGGACCTTCACCGAGGCGGGCTATGCCGTGATCGCCCCCAACGGGTTGCCGCGCGCGGGGCGCTCGGGCCGGACATGGGCTTTCCACCCCGACTGGCCCGCGCGCCGCGATGAGATCGCCTTTCTGCAAGCGGTCAAGACCGATGCCGCCGCGCGGTTCGGCTTCGACGCGGGCACTGTGCTGCTCTCGGGCTTTTCCATCGGTGGGTCGATGACCTCCTACACGGCCTGCGCCGCGCCGCGCGCCTTTGCTGCCTATGCCCCTGTGGGCGGCGGCTTCTGGCGCCCGCATCCCGAGGGCTGCGCCGGGCCGGTGCGCCTGCTGCACACCCATGGCTGGAGCGATGGCGTTGTGCCGCTGGAGGGCCGGGCGGTGCGCGGGGCGGACGCGCTGGCGGACGGGGCGGTGGTGCAGGGCGATATCTTCGCCGGGCTCGACATCTGGCGGCGCGCCAACGGGTGCCGCAACCACATGCCGCAGGCCCGGAGCGCCGAGGGGCGCTTCTGGACGCGGGTCTGGACCGATTGCGCGCCCGGCAGCGCGCTCATGTTCGCCCTGCACCCCGGCGGCCATTCGGTGCCAAACGGCTGGGCGGAGAGGGCGCTCGACTGGTTCGAGCAGAGCGGGGATTGAGCATTTGCCAAGGTCGCGGCCCAAAGGTTAACGCGCACCCACCGCACGGTGCATTAACCCCGGAACGAATCGAAATCGAGCCATACAGGTGCCATACGCTTAGCCATACGCCCAGCCATACGCCTGCCAGACCTTGTTTTTAGAGCGTTAACCCGCGTTTCGGGCGTTTTCATGTTCCGGGCTGTTGCGCCCGTTCGCTGCGTTAACCTTTTCTGCCCCGAACGGACCCGGGCACAGGCCCGGCGGCGGGGGAGCGGCTACTCGGCGGGCTCCTGAACCGATCCGCCCAGCAGGGCTTTCATCCGGTCCCGCTCCAGCCGGGCGCGGGTGACGATGGCAGGCTCGCGCAGCGTGTGCGGGCTGTCGATGCGCAGCGCCGGGGGCGCATGTCGAAGCAGGTTTACCCCGGACAGCGCCGAGAGCGGCACCGCCAGCACCAGCGAGACGATGATCGGCGTCAGCCACCACGACACCAGCCCGGCCCCGAGCCCGGCGAGCAGCAGCACGCCGACCGTGGTTTCGATCCAGTGAAACCGCAGGAGCGTGCCCAGACCATAGCCCCGTGACACGCGGTTTTGCGGGGCCCAGAGCGCCTCGCGCGTGAGCAGCGCCCGCAGCACCGCCCGGCATTGCTGGATCATCAGGATCGGCGCGTAGGCAATGCTCAGCACGACCTCGATCAGCACCGCCAGCCCGAACCGCCCCCGCCCGCCAAATGTGCGGTGGGCCTTGGGATGCGCTGCGATCACAGCGGCGGCGACGAGCTTGGGTGTGAGCAACACCGCATACATGATCGCCAGAAACAGTGCCTCGTCGATCTGCGTCATTTGCGGCCAATCGGGATAGAGCGGGCTGGCCTCATTGAAATAGCGGATGACGTTCTCGGTCTCGTTCTTGCCCAAGAGCGCCCAGGCCGCGAGGAGCACGAACCACGCGGGCGCGAGCAGATAGGCCATCGCCCCGGCAAAGAGGTGGAACCGCGAGACCGGGTGCAGGCCCGGGGTTCCCAGCAGGCGCAGATGTTGCAGGTTGCCCCGGCACCAGCGGCGGTCGCGGATCACGTGGTCGATGAGCGTGCCGGGCGTTTCCTCATAACTTCCAGTGACATGCGGCACGAAACGCACCCGCCAGCCCGCGCGGCGCAAGAGCCCGGCCTCGACGAAATCATGGCTGAGGATCAGCCGCCCGCCGCGCAGATGCGGCAGCCCGGCGCAGGCGGCAAAGGCCCGGGTGCGCAGGATCGCGTTATGGCCCCAATAGTTGCCCTCGCTGCGCGACCACAGCGCCAGCCCCTCGGCCAGAAGCCAGCCATAGGCGATGTTGGAGAATTGTTGCAGGCGGGCAAAGACGGTCTCCGCGCCGATCAGAACCGGGAAGGACTGCACCAGCCCGGCATCGGGGTCGGCGGCGAGCGTGTCCGCGAGCGCCATGATCGAGCGGGCCGACATCAGGCTGTCGGCATCGAGCACCAGCATGGCATCAAAGCGCGCGCCCCAGCCGGTGACCCAATCCACCAGATTGCCGGTTTTCTTGTCGGTATTCTCCGCGCGGCGGCGGTACCAGACCCGCGCGCCCTCGGGCGCATCGCGGCGCAGCATCTCTGTGGCGCGCTGCTCGGCCTCGGCGATAGCGGGATCGGTGGTGTCGGACAGGATGAACAGATCGAAGCGCTCCAGCCCGCCGCGCCGCTTGAGATCATCCAGCATCGCGGCGGCATTGCCGAACACGTCTTCGGGCACCTCGTTGTGGATCGGCACGAGCAGGGCCACGGAGAGCCCGCCCGGCTCGGGCAGGGGGGCAGGGCGCGGACGTCGCAAGAGCCCCAGCGCGCCCACCGCCACCGTGGAGACCGACAGCGCGACCCAGACAAAGCAGGTCCCGATCAGCGCCAACAGCGTCCATTCAAGCCATGTCATCCCGCCAATGTTCAGCCATGAAAACAGCCCCGCGAGCATCGCAGCGGTGCCCATGAGGGCGGGCGCGAAGACCACCAGCCGCCACCAGACCGGGGCCAAGGGCACATCGGGGAGGTGCAGGCTGTCCCCCCTGGGGCGCGCCGAGAGGTTCTGCGCGCGCATCTCCAGCCCGTCGCGCGGAGGCATCAGAGGGGCCATTACGCGATCCACCGGTAGAGCCAGACCTCGGAGAGCGGCGCGCCATCCTCGGCCCTCAGTTGCACCCGGAACTCGGCCACCTCCGCGCCCCCCGGCTCGAACCGGAAGGCCAGACGCGGTCCGCCGGTCTCGGGGTTGCGTTGCAGCACCCCTTCGCTCACTTGCCCCGCCGAGGACCGGATCAACCGCCCCACCATGCCCAGATCTGCGGGCAGGGCGGGGCCGGGCGCGAAGTCGATCACGATCAGATGGCCCGGCCCGAAGGCGTTCTCGCCCATCGCCGTGTTGCGGACAGCCAGCAGATCGCGCGTCTGCGGCGCGGGATCCGCGCCCCAGTCGAGGCGGTAGCTCATGTCATGGCGCTGGCCCGCCGCGATCGGGGCGGAGGGACGCCAATAGGCGACGATGTTGTCGTAAATCTCCTTGTCGGCGGGAATCTCCACCAGCGCCACCGACCCGCGCCCCCAGTCCTCGCCAGGCGTGATCCAGACCCCGGGGCGGTTGTGGTAGAGCGCTTCGAGATCGTTGAACGCGGAGAAGTCGCGGGCGCGTTGCATCAGCCCGAAACCGCGCGGGCTGTCATCGGCGAAGGCGCTGATTTGCAGGGTGCGCGGATTGGCCAGAGGTCGCCAGATCACCTCGCCCGCCCCGTTGTGGATCAGCAGCCCGTCGCTGTCATGCACGGCGGGGCGAAAATCCGAGAACCGGTCCCGCGCGGTGTCGTCGAAGAGAAACATCGACGTCAGCGGCGCGATGCCCACATGGCGCAAGGTCTGCCGCGCAAAGAGGCTGGCGGTCACGTCCATCGTGAGGGTCGCGCCATGCCGGATCACGAAGCGGTAGGCCCCGGTGCAAGAGGGGCTATCGAGCAAAGCGTGCAGCACAACCTCGGGCGCGCCCGGCTCCGGGGTTTCGATCCAGAAGCCGATGAACTCGGGGAACTCCTCGCCCTCGGGATCGCCGGTCTTGAGCGCCAAGCCACGCGCCGAGAGCCCATAGGTCAGCCCGGTGCCGATGCCGCGAAAATAGCTCGCGCCCTGAAACACGGCGTATTCCGAATAAAGGCCGGGCTGATCGAGCTCGGCGCGCAGGCGCAGGCCGGAATAGCCCAAGCTGTCATCGACGGGCACCTCGGGGAATTTGTCGGTGGTGTCGAACACGCCCATGTCGAAGCGCAGGGGCTGGGCCTGATCGCCCGCGACGGCGTAGATCTCCACCGGGCGCGGGAAATAGAGCCCCGGCGGGAAGACATCGACACGCTGCGGTCGTTCCGTGCCCTCCCAGAGCGCGTTGCGGCTGTCGAACCAGATCTTGCGGTACTCATCATAGCTCAGATCACGCCACGGGGCGGGGATCATCGCACGCGCGCTGTAGGTGCGGGCGGCCATGGCCCGGGCGCGTTCCAAAAGCGCGTCGCGGCTGAACGGCATCGCCGCGCCCAGTTGCAGGCCGGGCTCGGCCTCTTCTTCCGCCAGCAGCGCCGCCGGGGAGGCGGCCAGCGCCGCGATCATCGTCAGAACCTCACGCCGCAGCATCAGCGCGCCCCCCGCCACGGTTGCGATTTGAACCAGCCCGCGCCATAGGCAACCAAAACCAGCACGAGCATCCCGAACGCGTTCACGGCCAAAACGGTTCCGGTCTCCCGGCCCAGCATGTCCATCGCGAAGCCGTTGAAGCGGGCCACGAAGATCGACACCACGAAGACCGCGAGCGATTGCTGCCCGACCTTCAGAATGATGCTCAGCACGGGTTGCCAGAGCCGCCCCAGCGCCCCCGCCCCGGCGCGCAGTCGGTCGCCCTTGTCCCCCGCGATGACCCACGCCAGATAGGCCAGTGACAGGAACTGCACGTAGCGCAGCAGGCCGAAATCGGTCTTCGAGATGAGCTGCCGGTTCTCGATCCGCCACTCCCGCGCCCAGTCGAAGCCGAACTCGCGCACGCCGATATTGCTGAGCGGGATATTGGCCAGAACGATCAGGGTGGTGACGCCGATCAGCAAGGGGGTCACGGGCGGTTTCGGGAGCCAGCCGCGCATGAAGGCAAAGCCGGTGAAAAAGACCAGTTGCCAGCCGAACGGGTTCAGGAACCAGCGCCGCTGCCAGTCGTCACCGCCGACCCATGGCTCGGCGGTGAAGTTGAGATAGGGCAGGCCAAGCGCTTCGGTCCACGCGCGCTGTCCCATGACCCACAGGAAGATCGACAGAGCCACAACCGCGCCGAAATGCACCCGCGCGAGCACGATCATTACCGGCATCAGCGCAAGGATCGCCATATACATCGGCAGGATGTCGAAGAGGTTCGGCACCCATTGCAGGGTCATGAAACTCAACAGGATATTGGGGTTCTCCCACAGCCCCTCGCGGTGCTCGACAAAGAGCATCCAGAGGTTGAGTTGCCCCCAATAGTTGCGCGTCGTGCTGTCGAGATCGGTGACATAGACCAGAAGCGCGGCGGTGGCGAAGAACAGCCCCACATGCGCCCAGTAGACCTGCCAGATGCGATAGACCACCCGCGCCGTGCCTAAAAACATCCCGGCCCGGTCGAAGGTCGCACCGAAAGCGATGGCTGAGGCCATGCCCGAGCAGAAGACGAACATCTCGGTGGCGTCCGAAAAGCCCCAGCGGGCGGGAATCCAAGAGGTCAGGAAATTGCCCGGCGTGTGCGCAAAGAGGATGATGAACATCGCGATGCCGCGAAAGAAATCGAGCCGCAGGTCGCGCACGCGCGGGGTGGCCGGCGCGCGGGCGGGGGCGGTTGCGACGGGGGG
>CBFHJA010000060.1:0-21621 GCA_965656085.1 uncultured Aliishimia sp.
GGGTGGGACGGGGTCTCGTCCGCTGACTCTCATTATGGCAGATCGCAAAGAGATAAGGGTGGGCAATCTGCCCACCAACCGCCTTGCCCAAATGGTTAACGCACCCCCACCGTACGCCCCGTGAAGGGGTGGGTTAACGCACCGTGCGTATGTACAGCTGCCATACGCGAAGCCATACGCCGAGCCATACACCGTATGGCCCTTGTTTTTATGGCGTTAACCCGTGTCTCAAGGCATCTCGCGATTTTCAGCCAATCGCGCAACGCACGCACCGTTAACCCTTCGGCCCCGCCTACTGCGCCGCCATCGGCCTGCGCGCCAATCGGCACTGTGCCCACAGATCCTCCAGCGCCGCCACCAGCCGCTCGACATCCTGCGACGAATGCACCGGCGAGGGCGTGATCCGCAGCCGTTCCGTGCCCTTCGGCACGGTCGGGTAATTGATCGGCTGGATATAAATCCCATACTCCCGCAACAGCGTGTCGGAGATGAATTTGCATTTCACCGGATCGCCCACCATCACCGGAATGATGTGGCTGGGATTGTCGATATGCGGCAGGCCAATGCTGTCGAGCTTGGCGCGCACCTCGGCCACCCGCGCCTGATGCGCGGCGCGCTCCGCCGCGCTCTGCTTGAGGTGCCGGATCGACGCCGCCGCGCCCGCCGCCACGGCAGGCGGCAAAGCGGTGGTGAAGATGAAGCCTGACGCAAAAGAGCGAACGAAATCACACAGTTCCGCCGAAGCCGCGATATAGCCACCGACCACACCAAACGCCTTGCCGAGCGTGCCTTCGATCACCGTCAACCGGTCCATCAGCCCTTCGGCTTCCGCGATGCCACCGCCGCGCGGACCGTACAGACCCACCGCGTGGACCTCGTCGAGATACGTCATCGCACCGTAGCGATCCGCCAGATCGCAGATCTCCCGGATCGGCGCGATATCGCCATCCATGGAATACACGCTCTCGAAGGCAATGAGCTTGGGCTGCTCGGGCGGAAGCGCGGCGAGCTTGGCCTCAAGATCCGCCAAGTCGTTGTGTTTCCAGACAAGTTTCTGAGCGCGCGAATGGCGGATGCCTTCGATCATCGAGGCATGGTTGAGCGCATCGGAGAGCACCACGCAGTCCGGAATGCGCGCCGCCAACGTGCCGAGCGCGGCCCAGTTCGACACGTAGCCGGAGGTGAACAGAAGCGCCGCTTCCTTGCCATGCAGGTCCGCCAGTTCGCGCTCCAGCAGGACGTGGTCATGGGTCGTGCCGGAGATGTTCCGCGTGCCCCCTGCCCCGGCCCCGCTGCGCTCCAGCGCCGCGTGCATCGCGGCCAGCACATCGGCGTTCTGCCCCATGCCAAGATAGTCGTTCGAGCACCAGATGGTCACGCGTTCCGGGCCGTTATGGCAGGTGGCACGGGGGTAGGCTCCGCGATGCCGTTCGAGTTCCGCAAATTCGCGGTAGTTTCCGTCTTCCTTCAGACGCGCCAGTTCCCCGGCAAAGAACGCGTTGTAATCCATCAGAACGAGACTGCCTCTTCTACGATTTCGGAAAGCAGGCTTTGCACCTCTTGCATCTCCCCGTCGGGATAGGCCCGATGGCCGATGACCACCTCGCCGCCCTGATCGATGATGAAGATCGGATAGGGGCAATGCACGATATTCGCCGGATCGGCCTCCATGACCGCGCGCGAGAGCACGGCGGAACAAAACATATAGATATCAGCCGCATCGAAAATCTGCGTGTCGGCACCGACATCCGCGCCGGTGCGGTTGAGCATGTCGCCTACATGGCTGACGTGATCCACGACGAGTCCGCGATCCACGATGGCGCTTTCAACAGCAAAGCCGGCATCGTCGAAGCTGCCCTCATAGGGCGTGGTGATCATTTCTTCGGCCAGTGCGCTACTTGCGGCAAATCCAAACGCAGCGGCGGCGAAAATCAGATATTTCATGAGCTTGTCTCCTCTTTCAGCCCCGCCAGTCTGGCGCAAAAAAGCGCCCCGCACTTGATGTACCTCAAGCACGGGGCGCCATGGATGGGGGCGTCAGCCCATCATGTCGGCAACGATCCCTGCGTACCAACCCTCGGATTCGATATAGGTGGCCTCGCGCACATCGGAGGATTCGCCGGTTTCCGAGATAAAGCCATCCACCTTGGCGATCTTCTCGTCGGTGGCCTCGTAGGTCGCACCGACCTTCACGCCGTCATTGGTGGCGATCAGCGACCAGCAGGTGTTGGAGAACTTCGCCGGGAAGACATTCGAGCCCGTGAGCGCGCCGCGGATCGCCATGGCGCAAACCTTGGCCTGGCTGTTGGCGGAGAAGCCCGATTTGGGCATGTCACCCTGCTGCGACGCATCGCCGAGCACATAGACATCCGCGTCGGCCTTGCTGGACATGTCGGCCGCATTCACCGGCGCCCAGTTGCCCTCGGTCACGCCCGCGATCTCTGCGATGCGCCCTGCCTTCATGGCCGGGATCACGTTGCAGACATCGACATTGGTGACTTCGCCGTCGATCGAGACGGTCATCGCATTCGCGTCCACCTCGACGATATCGCCCCCGAAATCCGGACCGATCCTGTCCACCATGCCCGCGTAATGCTTGTTCCAGCCTTCCTGGAACAGCGCCATCTTGGAGAATTTGGGCTTTGGATCGGCGACGATGATTTTCGCGGTTGGATTGTTGTTCTTGAGGTAATGCGCCACCATCGAGATCCGCTCATAAGGTCCCGGCGGGCAGCGATAGGGGTTTGGCGGGGCGACCATGGCGAACACGCCGCCTTCCGGCATCGCCATCAGCTGCGCCTTGAGAAGTTCGGTCTGCGAGCCAGCCTTGTAGGCATGGGGCATGGCGTTCTGCGCCGAGACATCCCAGCCGGGCACGGACATGTCGACGAAGTCGATGCCGGGGCTCAGGACCAGCTTGTCGTATTTCAGCGATGCGCCGCCCGCGAGGCTCACGGTTTTGTTATCGCGGTCCACGCCCACGGCCCAGTCATGCACCACGTTCACGCCGCTCGCGGCCAGCCCGCCGTAGGAATGGCCAAGATCGTCAATTTCCTTGAACCCGCCAAGATAGAGGTTCGAGAAAAAGCAGGTAAAATAGGTGCGTGTGGGCTCGACGAGGGTCACGTCGATTTCGCCCTTGCTGTCTTTCGCGAGATAGCGCGCCGCCGTCGCGCCGCCCGCCCCGCCGCCGATCACCACGACACGCGGTTTGCCGCTGCCCTGCGCGAGTACCATCGGGGCCGCCAGCGCAACACTCGCCGCCGCCGTTGTTCCAAGAAACGTCCTTCTGTCCAGCGTCATTTGGGTCTCCTCCCTGTTTTTCGCTTTGGTCACTCGTCGAGTGTAGCAAAATATGCGGCGAGCGCTGCAATTTCTTCGTTGCTGAGACGGCCCGCCATCATCTGCATCACCGGATGCCCGCGTTGTTTGTTCTTGTAGGCATGCATGGCGAGCACAAAGTCCTCCTCCGGCCAGTAGACAATCGAGGGAATACCGTCATCGCCACCATCGGTCTGGTGACAGGTGGTGCATTCGCTGCTGAGATAAGCGCCATATTCGGGATCGCCCACCAAGGCGAGGATCTCGGGGGCGAGATCGTGATCCGTCCCGGTGGCGGTTGGATCGGCCTCCGGAATGTTGGCCGGATTGTCGGAGAATGTCCGCAGATAAGCGATCACGTCCAACCGGTCGGTTCTATCCTTGAGGCCACGGAAATTCATCCGTGTTCCCGACGCGAAAGAGCGCGGATTCTCGATATAGGCATCGAGTGTGTCGGCGTGCCATTCGAGCCCGTTCCGACCCGCGCGTTCGAGACTTTCCGAGTAGCGGAAATCTTCCAACCCAGCGGCTTTGCGCCCGAACACTGTGTTAAGGTGCGGCCCAACGCGGTTCTTCGCGCCCGCGCCGACCTGGTGGCAGGCGCGGCACTGTTTGAACACCTTCTCGCCAGCCACGGGATCCCCGAATTCATCCGCGCCAGCGGCGGTGCCAAGCACCGCCGCCAGACAGATTGAAGACAAGGTTTTCACAGCCCGCATCGCTTACTCTCCGAAGCTCTTCAGATACGCCGTGATCGCCGTGAGGTCCTTTTCCTTCTTCAGACCCGCAAAGGCCATGCTGGTACCGTCCATGTAAGATCTGGGCTTGGCGAGGAACGCCGCGAGTTCCGTTTCATCCCACACGCGCCCCTCGGCAGCCGCATCGGCAAAGCCGCTGGAGTACTTGAAGCCCTCGACGCTGCCCATGGTCCGGCCGATCACGCCGTTAAGCTGCGGGCCGGTGCGGTTCTTCGCGCCGTCCCCGATCTGGTGGCAGGCCTTGCACTTACGGAACACTTTCTCGCCCGCCGCGATCAGCTCGGCCCCTTCATCGGCTGCCGGCGCTTCTGCCGCCGCCGGTGTCACAGACGCCTCCTCGACCGGCTTTTCAGGGGCCTCAGGGATAAAGGACGGACCGGTTGCGGAGAAGCTCGGCAGTCCTTCGATGGTGGCGTTGTTCATCACCGACTCGGTGCCGCCCTCCTCGGGCGTGTTCACGAGGAACACCGAGCGCATGGTCACTTCGACTTCCGGCTTGCAATTCTTCATGCAAGGCTCGGCGCGCCATTCAGAGTATTCCAGATCAGGCCGGTCGTCGATCACGAAGCCATTGCCGTTATACATCTCGAACTCGGCGAAATTCTCGTGGCTGAGCTCGAACTCGTCATCCACCAGATCGTTGGAATAGAGAATATAGGCGACGATAGCATAGGTCTCATCCGCCGTCAGCGTGCCCGCCGCGCCAAACGGCATCGAGCGGTGGATATAGTCCCAAGCTGTGGACAGATGCGGCCAGTAGGAGCCCACGGTCTTGACCGGGTCCTCATCGGCGAGCGTGTCGAACCCGCCGGCGAGCACCGGCCAGTTGTCGACGCCCTCGGCAAAATCGCCATGGCAGGCCGCGCATTGGTCGGCAAAGACCTCTTCGCCGGTGTAGACATCGCCGCGCCCCTCGGGCAGGCCGCGCCCGTCGGGCAGCACGTCCACGTCCCACGCGGCGATCTCTTCGGGATGGGCTTCGCGGCCAAGGCCGAACGTGCCGTCCGTGTCGGGCGCCGGTGCGGTGAGCGAGGCCGCGACCGGGCGCGCTTCAAGCTCGGCGATGCGGGCCTCTGCGTCGGCCTGCACCTGCGCGATCTGCGCGGCCAGGCTGTCCTTTTCCGCGGCCAGTTCGGCCGCCTGTGCCTGTGCAGCGACGGCCTGTTGCTGTGCAACAGCGGCCTCCTCGGCCTTGTAACCGCGGGTGGTGAAGGCAAAGGCCGCGCCGAGGAAAATGCCGGTGACGCCCAGTGCGGGCCAGAGCGGGTTAACTGACTTCGACATTCTCGGCGATCCCTTCTACGTTCACATACCAGGTCTGGATGCAGTTGTTGTGATAAACGGCGTTCTCGCCGCGCTTCTCACGAAGCTCGTCCTTGGTCGGCTGTACATAGCCGGTCTCGTCCATCGCGCGGGATTGCAGCAGCATCGGCGCGCCGTCCCAATCGGTGTCGAGATAGAAGCGTGTCAGGGCCTTGGTGTCGCCTTGCTTGCCAAGACGCGCGGTCTCCCAAGTGATGCCGCCATCCTTGGAGACATCGACGCGGGTGATTTGGCCGTGGCCGGACCACGCCAGCCCGGAGATGACCAGCGGCCCCTTGCCGTGCTTGATCGGCATTTGCGGGCTTGGCGAGGTGATGACCGATTTGGCGTCCATCACCCATGTCCATTTGCGCGCGGTGCCGTCCTCATAGACATCGGTGTATTTCGAGGTTTCCTCGCGGCTCTCCACGGCGCGGTCGACGATCTCGACGCGGCGCAGCCACTTGACCCACATATTGCCTTCCCAACCGGGCACAACGAGGCGCACCGGGTAGCCATGCTCCATGCGCAGCGCTTCGCCATTGGCCTTGAACGCGACGAGCACATCGTCGAGCGCTTTCTCCATTGGGATCGAGCGGCCATTGGAGGAGGCATCGGCGCCTTCCACATAGACCCATTTGTCCGCCGCCATATCCGCACCGGCCTCTTTCAGGAGCGCCCGCAGCGGGATGCCGGTATATTCCATGTTGTGGATCATGCCATGGGTGAACTGCGCGCCATTGAGCTGCGCGCCCGCCCATTCCATGCCCGTGTTCGCCGCGCATTCGCAGAAATATACGTGGTTTTCACGCGGGAAGCGTTCGAGGTCCTCGTAGGTGAAGACCAGCGGGCGATCCACGAGACCATTGATCATCAGCCGGTAGTCTTCCTTGCGCATTTCGATCGCGCCGGAATGGTGCCGCTCGAAGGCGCAGCCCTGCGGGGTGATCGTGCCTTCCAGCGCGTGGATCGGCGTGAAGTTGATCGAGGAGATCGGCGAGGCGGTCAGCCATTCGACATTGCGCCGGATCACGTCGGACTCGTATTCGATCGGCAGGCCGTACGGCGTCTCGTCCACGCCCACCCCGAGCCCCGAGGCCCAGTCCTGCAATTCGGTGATCAGCGGATCGGGGCCGCTGGCCGAGGCCGCGCCCGCCACGGATCCCGCCGCGACCGCAGCGCTGCCGCGCAAAAAGGCCCGACGGGAGGATTTGAAAGTCTCACCCATGTCTTCAGGTCTCCATTCTTGAGTTAAACGCCGACGACTTCGACGCTGTTGTTGTCCTGCACCGTGACGGTCCCGAGCTTGGAGATATGGCTCTCCACCACATCCCAGATCTGCGGACCCTCCGTGCCCTCGTTCACGCTTGCCCAGCCTGCTACGGTGTAGGACCGGCTTGGGTCTATGGCTTCGCCGGTGCTCAGCAGGGTCATGTTCGAGATGCGCTCGCCCTGCGGCTTGCTCACGTCGATCCGGTAGCCGAGGCCCCCGGTACGAACCATGTCCCCGCCCTGCTGGTAATAGGGGTCGGGGTTGAAGATGTTGTCGGCCACGTCCTCCAGAACGACCTTGAGGAACTCACCGGTCATCTCGTTGCGGTAAGCTTGGCCGTAACTCATCGACGTCACGCCGAAGATGTCTTCACGGGTGATGTCCTGACCGGGAACCAGCGACGGCCCCCAACGCACGCCGGGGCTGAGCGCGATCTCGGCATCGCGCTCGCTGAGCAGCGCGTCGCAGATCAGGTCGTCCCAAGTGCCGTTGAAATTGCCCCGACGATACAGCAGGCTGTCGGTCTGCCCGATCACCTCGGACAGCTCGGCCTCGAAGGGCGCGCGCTCGGCGCCTATCAGCGCGGCCATGTCCGGGTCGGGCGTGATCACATCCGAGAAGATCGGGATCAGCTTGTGCCGGAAGCCCATCATCTTGCCGCCCTGCACGTCCAGATCGACGCGGCTGACGAATTTTCCGTTACTGCCGCTCGCGATCAGGATCGTGTCGCCGATCAGAACCGGTTCGGGCAGCGCATCATGCGTGTGACCGGTGAGGATTACGTCGATGCCAGTGACCATGCTGGCCATTTTCTTGTCCACGTCGAAGCCGTTATGTGACAAACACACCACCAGTTCAGCGCCTTGCGCGCGCACCTCGTCCACCATGGCCTGCATGTTCTCGTCGCGGATGCCGAAGGAGTATTCGGGGAACATCCAGCCCGGATTGGCGATGGGCATATAGGGGAAGGCCTGACCGATCACGGCGATCTTGGTGCCGCCGCGCTCGAAGAACTTGTAGGGGGCAAAGAGCTCGGCGGGCTCGTCCCATTCTGCATCGAAAATGTTCTGGCCGAGCGCCGCGAAGGGTAGTCCTTCGACCAGTTCCTGCACGCGCTCGGAGCCCAGTGTGAATTCCCAGTGGAAGGTCATCGCATCGGGCTCAAGCGCGTTCATCACGTTGACCATGTCCTGCCCTTGGGTCTTGAGGCAGGTATAGGAGCCGTGCCACGTGTCCCCGCCATCGAGCAGGAGTGCATCGGGCCGATCGGCGCGGATCGCATTTACGACGGTCGCGACACGGTCCATGCCGCCAACCCGGCCATAGGCCTGTGCGAGCGCGGCGAAGTCACCGGAACTCAGCGCATAGTGGCTCGGGCTGCCGTCTTCGATGCCGTAGAGCTTGCGGAAGTCAGCGCCGGTGACATGCGGGACAGCGCCCTTGTTGCCGCCCACGCCGATATTGATCGACGGCTCGCGGAAATAGATCGGCTTGAGTTGGGCGTGGATGTCCGTGATGTGGATCAGCGACACGTTCCCGTACGTGTCGAATTCCAGCAGTTGATCCTGCGTCAGGCTTTGTTGTGCAGCCAGACGCGCCCAGTTGCCGAAACCGGAAGCCCCAACGAGGGCCGAGGCGGCCATGCTGACCTGAAGAAAATCGCGGCGCGAGATCATGGTTCTTTTACCTTCTCAAGACATATGCGCATAATTGAATATAGCGCGGGCGAAAAAGGCCCCTTGCGCATCCGCAAGGGGCCTTTCCAAAAGTTAGTTACGGACCGATGGGCCTTCGACGCTCAGACCATTGCCGCGCGAGGCGACATAAAGCTCCAGAGCAACGAACTCGGGCGAGCCGGGCTTGAAGGTCTCGGCACGGGTGTCGCGCACGCAGCCTTTGAAGCGCGCATGGACCGTGTTCAGCTTGGTGTTCTTCAGACGATACACCGGGAAGCCATTGATCTGCCCCTGGCTGAGATGGTCCGCACGGATCATCATGCCATAGCTGTCTTCGTGGCAGTTCGCGCAGGACAACTCCAGCTGACCGGTCCGGGTATAGTAAAGCTCTTTACCCTTCTCCCAAGTCGACTGAACCGGACCGTCGATGGCCACGTTGACCGGCATCCCGCGGGAGACAGAGGAAATCAGACCCACCATCGCCGCCATGTCGCCACCGTCATATTTGTAGGGCTTAGCGCCCATCTGGTTTTCACGGCAGTCATTGACCTGCATCTCGATGGTGCGGACTTCGCCCGCTGTCTCGTTCCACTTGGGATAGACCGCGCGCACGCCGCGAAGGCTCTCGACATCGTTGTGGCAGGAGGAGCAAGACTTGCCCTCGGTGCCCTCCGCTGTTTCCCACGCCTCGGCGGCCGCCTCGACGAAGATCATCGCGGGATTATCGAAATCATCCATCTGCATGGCTTGCGTCTCGTCCGACCGGAACCGCCAGCCCGAATAGATCGTGCTGAGGCCATCGGCATGGGCGGGAGCCGCAGTTTCCGTGACCATCTCGATCTCTTCATTGACGACGAGTTGGTCCTCGTCCGGACCCGGGCCCGCGTAGGACATGGTTGCCATGGATGCGGCAGCCATCAGGGCCACCGCGCTGGCCAGTGTTGTGGTGGGTTTCACTCTGATTCCTCCCTAATACGCTGCTCGCGATCAGCCGATTTTGATCTTTTTGGCTGTGTCGTAGACCGAGCCGTCATCGTCGTACCAGGTGAACTTCATCTCACCGGCTTCCGGAACCGTCGCTTCGAATTCGAAATACGGGTTGGTCGAGATCGCCGGCTCAAGCGTTACGTCGATGACGTTCTGGCCATTGAAGTCGCAGGTGAAGCGATTGATGATCGAGCGCGGGATCTTGTTGCCCGCATCATCCTTGCGCTGACCGCTTTCCATCTTGTGGCTGATCAGGGTCTTGATGGTGACGGCTTCGCCAGCCGCAGCTGTTTTCGGGACTTTGACCCGGGGTTTCACACCAGATGCCATGGGTATTCTCCTCTAATCCTGTGCTTAGCCGCCGCAGCCGCCAATTGTGACTTTCACGTTGGCTTTCGCCATCTGAAACGAGCCGTCCTGCATTTTCGCAACGGCAACCACGTTCTGCGTGCCCGCGAGGCGAATCCGGGTGGACGCGCTGTGCGAGGCCGCGAGCGGGCCGAAGTTGAATGTCGCGACAGCCGGGGTCGGGTTGCCGTCCGCCAGCACCATGATCGAGGCCGCGCCCGGTGCGCTGACCGAGATCGGCACCGTGTTGCCGTTCTCAGCGATTTCCGGCGCAGTGATCGTCACCCCGCCCTCGCCTGTTTCTGCGCCGCCCGTGAAGGCCGCGATTGCGTCGTCGGTCAGGCTCGCGAAGGCCGGCAGACCGGCCATGCTGGCTGCTGCCAGCGTGCCGGAGCCGATTACGAGCATCTTGCGCCGTGTCAGTTCCATATTAAGCTCCATTCTTGGAAAGATTACTCTTCCTTGAGTGTCATCAGATAAGAGACCACATCTTCGATCTCTTGCGCGGTCAGCAGAGGCATGACCTCCTCGCCTTCGGGATACGCCTTGCCGGTATAGGCATTGCCCAGACGCACGAACCCGCTGGTCTTGTAGAAGGACGGCATCATGCTGCCCTCGAACATGACCTTGGCGTTCGCCACGATCCCGCGAATTTCGGCTTCGCTCCAGCGATCGGCGACGCCGTCAAGCATCGGGCCGATTTCGCCGTGGAACGGCAGGTGGTTCAGCGCGGTGACTTCATGGCAGGCGATGCAGTTGCCCGCGCCCTTGTTCATCAGGACAGCGCCATTTTCAGGATCGCCCGGAACGCCGGTCAGGGAGGTTGCGACCGCCCCGTCGTCGTAGACCACATCCTGCGGCTTGATCACCTCTGCCGAGGCGACGCCGGCACAGATGGCCAAGGCTGCGCCCATTCCCAAAACGTTTTTCATATATCCTCCCTAGGTCGATTCCTTGCCTTGGATACTTGGCACACTACGGCACACAATCGCGCGAACGCAACATCAAATTCACTTGTTTGAATTTTTGGATTTGTTCGCATTTGCAGAAAATCCCGCAACATTCTTCTCGCACGTGCAGCATGTCCGATGCTGCACGTGCAGCAAGTCACTGGCTTTGTTCAGCGAATTTGCGTGCGTGGTATTTCTGGAACGGCTCGTCGGTCTCGTAGCCCTTCTCCACCACCCAGTTCAGCATGTTGAATGTGGTCCAGCGACCGAACGCCCCAGGCATGTGGGCCACTGCCGCCTGAGTTGCAACGACATCACCTTCCACAACCTCCGGGAAGAAATAAATGCTCGGCGTGAACAAAGCGCCCCAGCGCTTCACCATATCCTTCTCCGGCAGCGCCGTGCCATCAAAGTCCGTCACCTCCACATCGCCGAACATGTTGATCTGCACGACGAAGAAATTCTCCGCAATATACTCGGAGACCTCCGGGATCACGAAGACCTCCTCATGCATCTTCTTGCAGTAAATGCAGCCCCGCTGCTCGACCATGATCATCAGGCGCTTGCCCTCGGCATTGGCCTCGGCCAGATCCTCGGACAAATCCTTGAACGTATCGCGCATCCAGGGCTGCTTGTGCAGCCCATCGTCGCCAAGCTCCGCCGCGAACGCCGTGCCCGCGAAGAGCAAAGCGAAAACTGTCATGATAAGACGTTGCATAGAGGGTCCTCCCTTCCCTGTTCCCGTGTCAGCCAATCATGCCGAACCACGGGATATGTTCGAGCATCCATTGCGCGATGACGTTGATCGAGTTGGTGGCGATCAGAACGCCGAAGAGGATCAACAGCGCCCCCATCAGCTTCTCGATCAGCCCCATATGTTTGCGGAACCGCGCCATCCAGCGCATGAACGGGCCGATGAACAGCGCCGCCGCGATGAAGGGCAGCGTCATGCCAAGGCCGTAGACAAAGAGCAGCGACGCGCCCTGCCCCGCCGTGTCCTGCCCCGCCGCCGTGAAGAGGATCGCCGCCAGCACCGGGCCGACACAAGGCGTCCAGCCGAAGGCGAAGGCGAGCCCGATCACATAAGCCCCGACAAAGCCCACCGAGGTGCTGGTGCCCGTGTCAGCGCGAAGCTGACGGTAGAGAATGCCGATGCGGATCACGCCGAGAAAATGCAGCCCCATGGCAATGATGATCGCCGCCGCAACCCAGCGCAGGATGTCGAAATACTCCCGCACCATGGAGCCGAACACGGTCGCGGTGGCCCCGAGCCCCACGAAGACGGTAATAACGCCGAGCGCGAAACAACTGGCCGCGATCACCGCACGCGTGCGCACCGCCCCAGAGACCTCGGCCTCCGCAGAGATCTGATTCATGCTCACCCCGGCGAGGTAGCTGAGGTAAAACGGGACGATTGGCAGGATGCAAGGTGATAGAAAAGACAGCAAACCTGCCAGTAACGCGCCCAAAAAAGTCACATCGAACATGAATCGCGCGCCTTTGCCTTGAGATATTCAAACATTAGATTATGATCGACGAAACGCAACCCGGCAATTTTGGCAAAGGCCATGAGATGTTGAAACAGTTGGTCATGATCGCAGCGCTGGCCGCGCCTGTGGCAAGCTGGGCCGATTCCTACCTTCTCATGGCCGAAGAACGCGGGTGCTATTGGTGCGCCAAGTGGAACGAGGAAATCGCCCACATATATCCCAACACCGACGAAGGCCGGACCGCGCCGCTCAAGCGATACGACCTGCACTTGGACACGCCAGAGGTGGAGTTTGTCCGCCCGGTTCATTTCACCCCGACCTTTATCTTGATAGAGGACGGGCGCGAGGTCGGCCGGATGGAAGGCTATCCCGGCGAAGACTTTTTTTGGGGCCTGCTTGCTCGCATGTTCGAGTCCGCTGGCATCCCCTTGGAGCAAGCGAGTTAAGACGACATGACATTGGATCTGCCCACATCGACAAATCAGGACTTCGACGAGCGACCCTCTCGCCTGCCCGTGTTCGACAAGAACATGTGCACCGAGGACATGGACCGGATGATGGAGAACGCGCAGGCCGCGTCGAACTTTCTCAAGGCCATCAGCCATGAGGGCCGGCTGATGATCCTGTGCCATCTGGCCACCGGGGAGAAATCCGTCACCGAGCTCGAAGAACTGCTCTCGGCCCGGCAAGCCGCCGTCTCGCAGCAACTCTCCCGCCTCCGGCTCGAAGGGCTCGTCCAGCCGCGCCGCGACGGTAAGGCCATCTACTACAGCTTGACAGATGAGCGCCCGCGGCAAATCATGGAAGTCGTCTACGACCTGTTCTGCAGGCACGACTAACCCCGGAGCCTCGCCAGCATCCGGGAGCCAGAAGGACGCCGGATGCTCGACCTGCTCGGAGAAGCCAACACAGATGCCTTGATCGGCCTGATCGGCGGGATCGCCCTCGGGCTTGCAGCGCGGATCGGACGTTTCTGCACCCTCGGAGCCATTGAAGACACACTCTATGGCGGCGACACCCGCCGGTTGCGGATGTGGGGCGTCGCCATCGGTGTGGCGATCATTGGCGTGCATCTGGCGCTGCACACAGGCTGGATGGACGCCGCCGAAAGCGCCTATCTCGACCGGGTCTGGAACCCCGTCGGCACCATCGTCGGCGGGCTCATGTTCGGCTATGGCATGGCGCTCTCGGGCAATTGCGGCTATGGCGCGCTCGCCCGGCTCGGCGGGGGAGATCTGCGCTCCTTCGTCATCGTGCTCGTAATGGGGCTGTCGGCCTATTTCGTAATGTCCGGCCCCCTCGCCCATGCCCGCGTCTGGCTCTTTCCCGTCGAGGAAGGCGCGGCGAGCCCGCAGGGGATCACGCAACTCTTGGAAACATATGGCATATCCGCGCTCACCACAGGGCTGCTCACCGGCAGCGCCTGTCTAGTCGTTGCGCTGGCAAGCTCGGAGATGCGCCGGGCCTACACCGAAATCTTCTGGGGCACGGTGGTCGGGCTTGCGGTGGTTTCGGGCTGGGTCGGCACCTATTGGGTCGCGAGCACCGGCTTTGCCGCCGAGCCCGTCGAAACCCATTCCTTCGCCGCCCCCATTGGCGACACGATCTATTACAGCATGACCGCCTCGGGCAACATGCTCTCCTTCTCGGTCGGCTCGGTGGTCGGCGTGGTGCTCGGCGCCGCGCTCGGATCGTGGTCCAAGGGCCATTTCCGCTGGGAGGCCTGCGAGGACCCGCGCGAGCTCAAGCGCCAGATGCTCGGCGCGGCGCTGATGGGGCCCGGCGCGATCCTCGCGGTGGGGTGCAGCGTCGGTCAAGGCATCTCGGCCTTCTCGATGCTGGCCTATAGCGCCCCGGTGGCCTTCCTCGCGATCTTCGCCGGGGCCGCCATCGGGCTGCGGCAACTCATCACTGGCTTTGCCCCCGCCGAGTAACCCCGCCGCGTGCGCCCGTGCCCATCGCAGCGCGCGCCCTGCGGTGACACCAAACTTATACACACACGACATGAAACCGATACACGGGCGCGGCATTCACAATCGCGACGCGCTTGACGCCTTTGCCCCGCCTCGCGCATCCTGACGTAAGGGCAACGGTACGACGCAACGCTTTGTCCGACGATGCACAGGGAGAACCCATCATCATGTCTTTCCAAATGAAACGACCCACAGACGTCCTCGCCGTTCTGGCGCTGTCTGCAACCCTCACGCCCGGCCTTGCCGCCGCCGAGACCGCGATTGTCATCGGGTTGCAGCAAGAGCCCACCTCGCTCGACCCCACCGCCGACGCCACAGCCTCCATCGACGGGATGCTCGCGCATAACGTCTACGAGTCGCTCACCACCGTGAACGAAGCTGGCGAGGTCGCACCGCAGCTTGCTGAAAGCTGGACCGTGTCCGAGGACGGGTTGACCTACACGTTCGATCTCGTGGATGGCGCCACGTTCCATGACGGGAGCGCTTTTGACGCCGAGGACGTGGTCTTCACCTTCAACCGGGCGATGGCCGAGGACTCCGTGAACCCCTCCAAGGGGCTCTTCAAATCCATCGCCAGCGTGTCCGCAAAGGATCCCGGCACCGTTGAGATCACGCTCTCCAAACAAGACGCGTTCTTCCTGTTCAACATGGCGCAGGGCGATGTCTCCATCGTCGCGCCCGAAAGCGCCGAGACCAACAACGCAACGCCCGTCGGCACCGGCCCGTTCAAGTTCGACAGCTGGACCCGGGGCGACAAGCTGGTGCTGGCCAAGAACGAGGGTCACCGCGATGCGGCCTCCGTGGCGCTGGACCGGGTGGAGTTCAAGTTCATCTCCGACGCCGCCGCCGCCTCCGCAGCCCTTCTGTCGGAAGAGATTGACGCCTTCCCCGGCTTCCCCGCCCCCGAGCTATTGCCGCAATTCGAGGCCGATCCGCGCTTCAACGTCGTGGTCGGCTCCACCGAGGGCGAGGTCATCCTTGCGATGAACAACTCCAAGCCGCCCTTTAACGACATCCGTGTGCGCCAAGCGGTCAGCCATGCCTTCGACCGGGGCGAGATCATCGACGGGGCGATGTATGGACAGGCCGTGCCGATCGGCAGCTTCTACCCGCCGCACGGGCCCGCCCATGTCGATCTGACCGGCACCTACCCGCATGACACCGCCAAGGCCGCTGCGCTCTTCGAGGAAGCCGGTGTGGCGGGCAGCACCATGACCCTGCGCGTGCCGCCCTTCCCCTATGCCACCCGCTCGGCGGAGATCATTCAGGCGCAACTGGCCGAGGCCGGGATCGACGCCAAGGTCGAGAACGTGGAATGGGGCTTCTGGATCGACGAGATCTACCGCAAGAAGAACTACGACATGACGATCATCGCGCATACCTCGCCCAACGATCTGGGCAATTTCGCGCGCGGGCCGGACTATTTTTACGGCTATGACGACGCCGCCTACAACGAGCTGTGGGCCAAGATCAGCAGCGAGGCGGACCCCGCGACCCGCAATGCGCTCCTCAAGGAGGCGCAGCAATATGTCGCCGATCAGGCGGTGCACGGGTTCCTGTTCCAGCTTCCGCAACTCGGAGTCTACAAGACCGGCGTTGACGGCTTCTGGTCCTCGCGCGCGGTGCTGTTCCAGCCGCTGGCAGGCGTGACCGTGAACTAAGGCACATTGCCCGCGCGCCGCGAGCTTTGGCTGCGGCGCGCGGGTCTGCGGCATGGGCTATTTCCTCTTCAGGCGCACCCTCAGCTTCGTGCTGACACTCTTCGTGGTGTCCGCGGTGGTATTTGCCGTGATGAACATCCTGCCGGGCGATCCGGCGCTGACCATTCTGGGCCTCGACGCGACCGAGGACGCGCTGGCGGCTCTGCGTGAGGAGCTCTCGCTCAATGATCCGGTGCTGGTGCGCTATGCAACTTGGGTCTGGGGCGCGCTTCAGGGCGATTTCGGGGTCAGCCATTCCTTCCGCGTGCCGGTCTCCGATCTGATTGTCGAGCGCTTGCCGCTGACGGTTTCGCTCGCGCTCTCCGGCATGACCCTGACCATCCTGCTCGCCCTCACCCTCGGCATCGGCGCGGCGGCCAATCACGGCAAGCCCGGCGATTGGGGCGTGATGTTTCTCAGCCAGCTTGGCATTGCCGTCCCGGCCTTCTGGCTCTCGATACTGCTGGTGCTGCTCTTTGCGGTGAAGCTGCGCTGGCTGCCGCCGGGCGGCTTTCCCGGCTGGTCCGAGCCCGTGGCGGCGATCCGGGCGCTGATCCTGCCCACTGTGGCGCTGGCGCTGGTGCAGGCGGCGGTGCTGGCGCGCGTCACCCGCTCCTCGGCGCTCGAAGTGATGCGGCTCGACTATGTGCGCACCGCCCGCGCCATGGGCTATTCGCGCCAGCGGGTGCTCTGTCGGCATATCCTGCCCAACGCGCTCATTCCCATCGTGACCATCGTCGGGCTGCAATTTGCTGCCCTCGTCACCGGGACCATCGTGATCGAGAACGTGTTCTACCTGCCGGGCCTCGGGCGGCTGATCTTCCAGTCCATCGCCAATCGCGATCTGCCGTCCGTGCAGGCGCTGGTGATGCTCTTCGCGGCCATTGTGGTCACCGCCAATTTCATCGTCGATCTGCTCTATCTGGTGATCGACCCGCGCCTCAAGAGCCGCTCATGAAAAGGCTGCCCGTGAACCTCATTCTTGGCGCGGGGTTGGTGGGGCTCGTGATAGGCGTCGCGGCGCTGTCGCTGGTGTGGACGCCCTATGACCACACGCTGCTCGATATCCGCAACAAATTCGCCCCGCCTTCGGCGGAGAACTGGCTCGGCACCGACCAGCTTGGCCGGGATGTGCTCTCGCAACTGATGGCGGCGGCACGGAACTCGGTCGCGGTGGCGCTGACAGCGGTGCTGATCGGCGGATCCATCGGTGTGGCGCTGGGGCTGCTGGCGTCGGCGCTTGGCGGGCTGGTCGAAGACATCGTGATGCGCTTTGCTGATATCAGCTTCGCCTTCCCGGCGCTTCTCTTCGCGATCATGCTCGCGGCGGTGTTCGGGCCCTCGCTCACCGTCGCCATCATTGCCATCGCTTTCATCAACATTCCGGTCTTCGCCCGCGTCTCTCGGGCCTCGGCGAACCAGATCTGGACGCGCGAATATGCCCTCGCCGCGCGTGCCGCGGGGATGGGGCGCTTTGCGATCACCCGCGATCACATCCTGCCCAACATCGCCGCGCCGGTGATCGTGCAGGCGACCATCGAGTTCGCCATCGCGATCCTTGCCGAAGCCGCGCTGAGCTATCTCGGCCTTGGCGCACAGCCCCCCGCCCCGTCATGGGGCCGGATGCTCTCGGAGGCACAGACGTTGATGTATCTCGCGCCGCAACTGGCGATCTACCCGGGGCTCTGCATCGTCGTCGCGGTGCTGGGCTTCAGCCTGCTGGGCGATGGGCTGCGAGACGTCACCGATCCACGATTGGCGCGGGCACGATGATCGCGGCGCAGGACCTCTCCGTGGAGTTCGGGGCCGGGCAGGCCGTGCGAGAGGTCTCGCTGGAGGTGCGGCCCGGAGACCGCATTGGGATCGTCGGCGAATCCGGCTCGGGCAAGACCATGCTCGGGCTCGCGATGATCGGCATGACGCCGGAGGCCGCGACGGTGCGCGGCGCGCTCACGGTGGATGGCGCGGAGATGGCGGGCGCCCCGGAGACACGTTGGCAGACGTTGCGCGCACGCCGGGTGGCGATGATCTTTCAGGAGCCGATGGCCGCGCTCAACCCGATCAAGCGGGTGGGCGATACGGTCATGGAGCCCTTGATGGTGCATCTGGGGCTGAGCCGCGCGCAGGCCCGCGCCCGCGCGCTGGCGCTGTTCGAGGAGGTCGGCATTCCCGAGCCCGAGGCCCGGCTGCGGCAGTTCCCGCATGAGATTTCGGGCGGGCAGCGGCAACGGGTGCTGATCGCGCTCGCGCTGAGTTGCGATCCGGCGCTGCTGATCGCGGACGAGCCGACCACGGCGCTCGATGCCAATGTCGCGCTGCGGATCACCGATCTGCTGGCGCGGCTGGCGCGGGAGCGCACAATGGCGTTGTTGTTCATCTCCCATGATCTTGCCGCCGTCGCGCGGGCCACGGAGGATGTGCTGGTCATGTATGGCGGCGATATCGTCGAGCGGGGCAAGACCGCCGATGTGCTCTCAACCCCCCGGCACCCCTATACGCAAGGGCTTCTATCGGCCCGGCCAAGCCCCGAGAACGTGCGCGATCTGGGCGGCAAGCGCAAAAGGCTGCCGACGATCCCGGGCTCCGTGCCACCCCTCGCCGCGTTGCCCACCGGCTGCCGCTTTGCCGGACGCTGCCCGATGGAGTTGCCGTGCTGCGCGTTCGAGCGGCCCGTGCCGCAGGGCGGCACGATCTGCCATTTGCAGGAGGACCCGGCGTGACCCTGCTGTCGGTGGAAAACGTCACGCGCCGCTACCGCCTGCCGCGCCGCGCGCTGCTGAGCCCGCCCCCGGTGCTGACCGCCGTGGATAGTGCCAGTTTCACGCTGGAGAGCGGCAAGACCTTGGGCATCGTGGGCGAGTCGGGCTCGGGCAAATCAACGCTCGCCCGCATGGTCATGGCCTTCGAGAAACCAGATGCCGGGCGGGTGCTGTTCGACGGGCAGGACCTCGCAGCGCTCTCCGCCGCCAATCTGCGCGCGCTGCGGCCCCAGTTCCAACTGGTGTTTCAGGACCCCTATGGCAGCCTCAACCCGCGCCGCACCGTGGGCTGGTCCATCGCCGAGCCGCTGCGGGCGATGGGGCAAGCCGACGGGTGCCGCGTGGCCGAGGCGCTGGAGCAAGTGGGGCTGCGTGACGGCGATGCGGGCAAGTACCCCCACGAGTTCTCCGGCGGCCAGCGCCAGCGCGTGGCCATCGCCCGAGCCATCGTGACACGCCCCGCCCTGCTGGTCGCCGATGAGGCGGTCTCGGCGCTCGATATGTCCGTGCAGGCCCAGATCCTCAACCTGCTGATGGACCTGCAGGACGCGCTCGGGCTTGCAATCCTGTTCATCAGCCATGATCTTGCTGTAGTGGGCAGCATTTGCGACAGCATCCTTGTCATGGAGCGCGGCAAGACCGTCGAATATGGCGCAGCCGAGCAGATCATGCGCGCGCCCGCCGCGCCCTATACACGTTCCCTTCTGACAGCCGCCGGATTGCTATGACCCGCATTATTCACCTGACCGACCTTCACATCTCGCACCCCGATATCGGGGACGCGGCGCTCAAGACGGACACGATCCAGACGCTCAAGCGCGCGGTGGCGGCGATCAACGCGATGGCGCCTGCGCCCGATCTGGTGGTGGCAAGCGGCGATCTGACCAATACCGGCGCTCCGCAATCCTACGCGCTGCTGCGGGAGATCCTCGCGGATCTGGCCCCGCCGCTGGTGCTGGCCTTGGGCAATCACGACAAGCGCGCGCCCTTTGCGGAGGTGTTCGAAACCGGCACCGGGGACTCGCCCTACGTGCATGAGACCGTAGAGGGCGGGCTGCATGTGATCACGCTCGACACGCTGATGCCGGGCCATGTGGCCGGGCGGCTGGACCCCGAACAACTCGCATTTCTGGGGGCCGCGCTGGATCGGGAGCCGGACCTGCCCAAGCTCGTGGTCGCCCACCACCCGCCGCGCATGGACGAGCGCACCCTGCCTTGGGCCAGCCTCGATGCGGACAGCTCTGAGCAGTTCGGACAGATCATCGCCGGGCGCAGCGTTGTCGGAGTCCTGTCGGGCCATGTGCATCTCGATCAGGTCCACCATTGGCACGGGGTGCCGGTGATCACCTGCATGGGGCTGAACTCCACCGTGGACATTCTCGAACAGCGCGACATGCGGATCGTGGAAGGCACCAGCATGGGGCTCTGCGTGCTCAGGTCCTCGGGGCTGTCGGTGTCTTTCGTCTCCCTGACGCCGGAGCGTCGAGAGCTTGGCGTGCTCGAAGAGGCGCGGCTGCGCGCGTTCCGGTAAGGCCCTAAAAATGCAGCAGGATTTCCAACGCCGCCTTGATATTCCCGGGCTCCTCAATGTCCGGGACCTTGGCGGCTACAAGACCGCGAACGGGCTGGTCACACGGTGGCGGCGCCTGCTGCGCGGGGATGGGCTGCATCGGTTGACGGATGAGGGGGCGGACCTGCTGGGCTCCGAAGGGTTGACGTCGGTGATCGACCTGCGCTCGCAGGCTGAGCTTGACGCGGAGCCAAATCCGTATATCGATCAGGCGCAGATCGGCTTTTACCATCGGCCGATCTATGACGATCTGGCACCTGCGCTGACGGCGACGCATGAGGCCGCCGGGGATGATCCTCTTGTCGGATTTTACCTCACCGCCCTTCTGGAGCGCGCCGAGGCCATGCGCGATATCCTCGCGACCATCGCCTCCGCGCCCAAGGGGGCCATCCTGTTCCATTGCACGGCGGGCAAGGATCGCACCGGGCTTGTGGCCGCGCTGTTGCTGGAGATCGCCGGCGTGGACCGCGACACCATCCTGACCGACTACGCGCTCACTGGCGATTTCATCGGCGATCTGGTCGAGGAATTGCTTGAGCGCACGCGCCGGACCGGGGGCGACGCGGAAAGACACGCGCAGTTTCTGACCTGTGCGCCACTGACCATGGCGACGACATTGGACCTGATCGACCGCCGCCATGGCTCGGTACGGGGCTACCTGAAAGATATTGGCCTACCGGCGGGCGATCTGTCGAATTTGCGCGACAGGCTGCTTGCAAAGTAATCCCCAGAGGCCCGGCGCTCCCATGGGAAAGAACACACCGCACGAAGTAGGCTCCCATAAGGCCGGCGGTTCCTTACAGAGGCAAAAAATTACTTGGATACCAACATATTGGTGGATTATATGGTGCCCCCACACGGCCCCACAAAAATATTCTAGAGCATTGATCTGCAAGGAAAGAAAAAACATATTTTTGCAAGATGCCCCCAGAAATGCCCCCAAAAGCTCAGTCTGAGGGGCGATAGAGGTGCGTTTGGAAGCCGATATCCGCATACTTTGCTTTTTGCAGTCCACCAAAGTGATCAGCAGGCTGAGAGCGTGAAATGAAAGTCAAGCTTGTGGGGAGCGGCATCTATTACCTCGTTTCAATCCAACAAAACCTCGACCAGCCCATCCAAATGATGTTTGGCTTTCCGCCACTCGCGAGCGTGGGCTTCGATCAAGTTCCAGAATGCGGGTCCATGGTCATGGTGCTTCAGGTGAGCGAGTTCGTGGATCAATACATAGTCGATGCAGCTTCGTGGAGCTTTGATCACATGTGGATTGATGATGATCTCACCGGATGGAGTGCAGCTTCCCCATTGGCGTGACATCTCCAAGAGTCGGAATGGCGGTAATCCATCCACCCAGGGCAAGGTCTTGGTCAGCGCATCGATTCGACGACTCAGGTAATCTCGGCCCCTGACGCGGTACCAGGCACGAAGACGCCCTTTGATTGTTGATTTCCGCTGAGAAGTGACCCGGTAGACCCCCAAATTTTCACTGAGAATTGACCCATGTGAACACGTTGCCC
>CBFHJA010000061.1:0-21180 GCA_965656085.1 uncultured Aliishimia sp.
CAGTTCGTCCTGCGCCAGCCCCAGCCCCGCACGCGCATCGCGCACTTCGGCCTCGGCATCGGCGAGATCGGCCACCGCCCGGTCCCGCGCCGCCTCGGCCTCCGCCGGGTCGATCCGCGCGAGCAGTTCGCCGGCCTCGACATGGCCGCCTTCCACGAAGGCCGGGGACAAATCGACGAGCCGCCCCGGTGCTGTGGCGCGCAGTTCAAGCTGCCGCTCGGCCCGGATCTCGCCATAGGCCCGCAGCACCGGCACCTCGCGCCCCGGCACGGCGGTCTCGACACCGACTGCGAAGACGCGCTCCCGCGCGGGCGGCGCGAAGCCCTCATCGGCCATGCGCTCCTCGACCGCGCCGCGGATCAGCGAGGCGGCATAGACCAGCAGGCCCACCGCCATCGCAGCGAGGAACACCCCGGTCAGAGACTGTCGCAAAAACCGCATCAAGGACCCTTTCAACGTCTGGCCCGCCTTGGCTCTAAGATAGCCACCGCGCCATGAATACCAAGGATATCACGTCATTGGGGCGGTTTTCCGTCGTGCGTGCGGCACAAATTCTCGTGTGGCGCTACTTTCGGCGCTGATGTTCGTCGAGCCTTGGCAGGATTTCCACGAAGTTGCAGGGCCGGTGGCGGTAGTCGAATTGCTTTTCGAGAATCTCGTCCCACGCGTCCTTGCACGCGCCCGGGCTGCCCGGCAGCGCGAAGAGATACGTCCCGCCCGCAACCCCGGCCGTGGCGCGGCTTTGCACCGCCGAGGTGCCGATCTTGTGCATCGACACGATGGTGAACACTGTCCCGAACGCGTCGATTTCCTTCTCGTAGACGTCCCTGTGCGCCTCGACACTGACATCGCGCCCCGTGAGTCCGGTGCCGCCGGTGCTCAGCACCACGTCAATCTCCGGGTCCGCGACCCATGCGCGGAGCTGCGCGGCGATCTGATCGCGCTCATCGGGCAGGATCATACGCGCCGCGAGAGTGTGCCCTGCCCCTTCGATCCGCCCCACCAGCGTGTCACCGGACTTATCCTCGCCAAGCGAGCGGGTGTCGGAGACGGTTAGAACGGCGATGCGAACGGGGATGAACTCTTTGCTGTCGTCAATTCGGCTCATTGGCACTCTCTGCAACTGGTTTCGCGCGGCCTGCACGGCGCGCCCATGGGTCTCACACGCCCGCCCCCAGCCGCGCCTTCAGGGCCAGCAGATCGGCCCAGGCGTGGCGTTTCATGGCTGGTTGGCGGAGCAGGTAGGCGGGGTGGAACATCGGCAGGGCGGGCAGGCCCTCGGCGCTGTCCCACTGCCCGCGCAGCCGCGTGATCCCGGTTTTGCCAAGCAAGGCACGGCAGGAGATATTCCCCATGATCACAAGATATTGCGGCTTGGCCAGCGCGATATGGCGGGACAGGAAGGGCTTCATCATCGCGATCTCCTCGGGCTTGGGATCGCGGTTTTGCGGCGGGCGCCATGGCAGCGCATTGGTGATATACACATCGCTGTCGCGGCTCATGTCGATAGCGGCGAGCATCTTGTCGAGCAGTTGCCCCGCGCGGCCTACGAAGGGCCGCCCCTCGCGGTCCTCGTCCCGGCCAGGCGCCTCGCCTATGATCATCACGGACGCCTCCGGCACGCCGTCGCTGAACACCAGATTGCGCGCGCCCCGCGCCAGATCGCAATGCGGATAGGCGGCGAGGGCGGCCTGGAGCGCCTCCAGATCCTCTGCCGATTGCGCGGCGGTCACAGCCTCGGCGACCGGATCGGCCTCCGCCGGGGCCTGAGGGGGCGCTGCCACGGCCTCGGCGGGTTTCGGCGCGGCGGTTTGTGCATCCAGCTTATAGCGGTCAAGCGGCGCATCGAGCACAGCGGCATCCACCCCGGCTTCGACCTGCCAGGCAAGCGCGGAGAGCGCGCTGTAATACTCCACCGAATCCATGGATGGAAACTAAAGCGCCCCCGAGCCAAGCGCAACGCAGCAGACAGGCCCGCCGCCGCGCAACGCCAATCGTACCGGCCCTAACCCTTCTCACCTACCCCGGTTGCCATTGGCTATACGCGTTCCAAGGGTCTGGCAAAGAGCACAGGCCCCCGCCATGGGCGGCCCTTCTTGCCCCGTCTTGCCCCGCTTCGACCCGGTCCATATAACCGAGCGAAACGGAGCGCCGCCCATGACCTATCCGCACCCACACCTGCTCGGCATCGAAGGCCTCGGCCAGAGCGATATCACGACGATCCTCGACCTTGCGGGCACCTATGTGGACCTGTCGCGCTCGGACCAGAAGCATTCGGACGTGCTGGCGGGCCTCACGCAGATCAACATGTTCTTCGAGAATTCTACCCGCACGCAGGCCTCGTTCGAATTGGCAGGTAAACGGCTCGGGGCGGATGTGATGAGCATGGCAATGCAGGCCTCCTCGATCAAAAAGGGCGAGACACTGATCGACACGGCACTGACGCTGAACGCGATGCAGCCTGACCTGCTGGTGGTGCGCCATCCCCAGTCTGGCGCTGTCGATCTGCTCGCCCAAAAGGTGCATTGCGCGGTTTTGAACGCAGGCGACGGTCGGCACGAACACCCCACGCAAGCCTTGCTCGACGCGCTCACGATCCGCCGCGCCAAGGGCCGCCTGCACCGGCTGTCCATCGCGATTTGCGGCGATATCGCCCATTCGCGTGTCGCGCGCTCGAACATCATGCTGCTTGGCAAGATGGAGAACCGGGTGCGCCTGATTGCCCCGCCGACGCTGCTGCCCGCCGGGATCGACGCGTTCGGTGTCGAAGTGTTCCACGATATGCGTGAGGGGCTCGCGGATGTGGATGTTGTGATGATGCTCCGGCTCCAGAAAGAACGGATGGACGGTGGCTTCATCCCGTCCGAGCGCGAGTATTATCACCGCTACGGGCTCGATGCGGACAAACTCAGCCACGCCGAACCCGATGCCATCGTGATGCATCCCGGACCGATGAACCGCGGCGTGGAGATCGACGGCACGCTCGCCGACGACATCAACCGCTCGGTAATCCGCGATCAGGTCGAGATGGGCGTCGCGGTGCGGATGGCCGCGATGGACCTTCTGGCCCGCAACCTCAAAGCGCGCCGTGCCGCAGCCTGAGCGGCAACCAGACCGCACAATGGCACTGGCTCGCGGGCATGATGCGCCCTACCTGTAGCCGCGCGACAAGAAAGGGACCCCATGGCACAGACCGTCAAACTCCCCGCTTTCCACCCAAGGCAGGTGGTGGTGCTCGCGGTGAACCGCGCCGAGACCGCGCTGCGCAAGGTAAAGGACGAGGAAAGCCGAAGCGCCCTGATCGCGGAGCTTCTGGGGCGCGATGACGCGCGGCTGACCCATGTGGACCTGATCGCCGTCGACGATTTGGACGAGATCGGCCTCGCGGGCTTTCTGCTCGACGGCCCCGGCGTGCCTGCCGAGGAACTCACCGCGCATAAGGCCCGGTTGGAGGCGCTGAGCGGCTTTGTCCTCATCCTCTATCCGGGCGTGTTCGAGACCGACACCGAGTTCACCCTTGGCCCCGACCTGACCATGATCGCAACGCTCAATCAAGAACCCACGCGTTGGGAGGCCACCCAGACCCTTGCAAGCGAGGCCGCGACGGAGTTGACGGCGCCGAAGAAAAAGCCTTCCGACGCCGCGATGTCCGGCCGCATCGCGATGCTCGCGCTGATCGTGATCGCGCTGCTCACGTGGCTGATGATCTGGATCGCATAAACGGACCGGCGCCGCCCTCACGGCCCTGCCCCCTAGACACCACAGCGTCATTCGCGGATACCGGGTCAAAACGCACGAGAGCTGTCCATGTCCACGATCCATTTCACCAATGCCCAGCTTCTCGACCCCGATACCGGCACGCTGGAGCCGGGGCATCTGACGGTCTCCTTCGGCACCATTCAGGACGTGAACGGTAGTGCGCCGACAAAAACCGAGATTGTGGACTGCCGCGCCAAGGTGCTGGCACCCGGGATCGTGGATATCGGGGTCAAGGTCTGCGAGCCCGGCGAGCGGCACAAGGAAAGCTACGCCTCGGCGGGGCGCGCGGCGGCGGCGGGGGGCGTGACGACCATGGTCACGCGGCCCGATACCGACCCTGCGATCGACATGCCCGAGACCTTGGAATTCGTCACCCGCCGGGCCGCCACGGACGCGCCGGTGCATGTGCTGCCGATGGCCGCGCTGACGAAGGGGCGCGCGGGGCGGGAGATGACCGAAATCGGGTTCCTGATGGATGCGGGCGCGGTTGCCTTCACCGATTGCGATCATATCGTCACCGATACCAAGGTGTTCCAGCGCGCGCTGACCTATGCCAAATCCTGCGGCGCGCTTGTCATCGGCCATGTGCAGGAACCGATCCTGAGCAAGGGCGCGGCGGCGACCTCCGGCAAATTCGCTTCGCTCCGGGGCCTGCCGGCCGTGTCTCCCATGGCCGAACGCATGGGGCTCGACCGCGACATCGCTCTGCTGGAGATGACGGGCGCGCGGTATCATGTGGACCAGATCACCACCGCCCGCGCCCTGCCCGCGTTGGAGCGCGCCAAGCGCAACGGGCTCGACATTACGGCGGGCACGTCGATCCACCACCTGACGCTGAATGCGCTCGACGTTGCGGACTACCGCACCTTCTTCAAGCTCAAGCCGCCCCTTCGCGACGAAGAAGATCGACTCGCCGTGGTGGAGGCCGTGGCCTCTGGGCTGATCGACGTGATTTCCTCAATGCACACGCCCCAGGATGAGGAAAGCAAACGTCTGCCATTTGAGGAAGCGGCGTCTGGCGCGGTGGCGCTGGAAACCCTTCTCCCGGCGGCGATGCGGCTGGTCCACGCGGGTTATCTCGACCTGCCAACACTGTGGCGCGCGCTCTCGCTGAACCCCGCCAAGCGACTTGGCCTGCCCACGGGCCGCATGGCGGTCGGCGCGCCCGCCGATCTGGTGCTGTTCGACCCGGACGCGCCCTTTGTGCTCGACCGCTTCGCCCTGCACTCGAAGTCCAAGAACACCCCGTTTGACAGCGCCCGGCTGCAAGGTAGGGTCCTTGGGACTTGGGTCGATGGCACCCGCGTTTTCGGAGAGACCTGATGCCGCTGCTCGAAACCCCCGCCCTGATGCTCGCCCTGTGGGCGCTGATCGGCTACGGCCTCGGCTCAATTCCGTTCGGTATCGTTCTGTCCAAGGTCATGGGCCTTGGCGATCTGCGCGACATTGGCTCGGGCTCCATTGGCGCGACGAACGTGCTGCGCACCGGTTCCAAGAAGGCCGCCGCGTTGACCTTGCTGCTCGACGCGCTGAAAGGCGTCGCAGCGGTGTTGCTGGCGCGTGCCTTGGCGAGCGAGGACGCTGCGCAGATCGCAGGTCTGATGGCGATGATTGGCCATTGCTACCCGGTTTGGCTGCGCTTTGACGGCGGCAAGGGGGTGGCGACCTATCTCGGGCTCATGCTGGTGCTTGATTGGCCTGTGGGGATCGGGTGCTGTCTTGCGTGGCTGATCGGGGCGGGACTGTTCCGCATCTCCTCGATGGCCTCTCTGATCTCCGCGGCGGCGAGCAGCTTTCTGGTGGTGTTCGTCGGGACCACGCCGATGTTGGTGCTGAGCATCCTGCTGACCCTGCTGATCTTCTGGCGCCACCGCAGCAATATCGCGCGGCTGAAGGCGGGGACGGAGCCGAAGATTGGGCAGAAGGGCTAAGAGAAAAGCCTTCGATAGCTCAGTAGCACTCAGCACGACCCTTTTTCCCGGGAGGCGAAGCCGACCAGCCCCCGACCCTCCCCACGGGAGGGGGCTTCACCCCCACCCAGGGTCGGGGGCTGGTCGGCTTCGCCTCCCACGCAAGGGTTTGGCGGTGCTCAATGAAAAACCCGGCCGCAGGGACCGGGTTTCGCTTGTTTGTCGGTGTCGGAGGAGGCTCAGCCGCGCTCTTCGACGATCTCCACGAGGTGGGGGATGCTGTTGACCATGCCGCGCACGGAGGGGGTGTCCTCCAACTCGCGGGTCTTGTGCATCTTGTTCAGGCCGAGCCCGATCAGCGTCTGGCGCTGTTTCGCGGGGCGGCGGATCGGGGAGCCGATTTGTTTGACAACGATAGTCTTCGCCATGGGGATCAGGCCTCCTCAGCCACTTGGGCGGACTCTTGCGGTGCGTCTTCACGCTTGGGCAGGATGTCAGCCACTTTCTTGCCGCGACGCTGTGCAACCGAGCGGGGCGAGGATTCTTTCTTCAGCCCGTCGATGGTGGCGCGGATCATGTTGTAGGGGTTCTGCGAGCCGATGGACTTGGACACAACGTCCTTCACACCGAGCATTTCGAACACGGCGCGCATTGGACCACCTGCGATGATCCCGGTCCCTTCCGGCGCGGTGCGCATCACGACCTTGCCGGCGCCGTGGCGGCCTTCCATGTCGTGGTGCAGGGTGCGGCCTTCGCGCAGCGGCACGCGGATCATCTGGCGCTTGGCTTGTTCGGTGGCTTTGCGGATGGCCTCGGGGACCTCTTTCGCTTTGCCTTTGCCGAAGCCGACGCGGCCTTTCTGGTCGCCCACAACCACGAGCGCGGCGAAGCCGAAACGCTTACCACCTTTCACGGTTTTGGACACGCGATTGATCGCAACAAGGCGATCAGCGAATTCGGGAGTCTCATCCTCGCGGTTGCGGCGGGGACGACGGTTTTCACGTTCTGCCATGTGGCAATCCTTTATATCAGGCCTTTCGGCCTATTGTCCGATCCTTGGTGCCCCGGATCGGGTTGTCTGGGGCCCGGATCATCGAAGGGGGGCAGATTGCCCTCCTCACGCGGTGGTGTCGGGTGGGCAATTTGCCCACCGCTGTCCTTAGAGCTTCAGACCGCCTTCGCGGGCTGCATCGGCCAGAGCCTTGATCTTCCCGTGATAGAGGAAGGGGCCACGGTCGAAATAGGCTTCGCTCACGCCGGCTTTCTTGGCGCGCTCGGCAATCGTTGCACCCACTTTGGTGGCTGCTTCGATGTTGTTCTTCCCGATCATGCCGAGGTCTTTCTCCAGCGAGGAGGCCGAGGCGAGGGTCACGCCGTTCACGTCGTCGATCAGTTGAACGCTGATGTTCTTGGAAGAGCGGTACACCGAGAGGCGCATGCGCCCGGCGTTGACTTTGCGAAGCTTGTTGCGAACCCGAAGGCGGCGCTTGAGCATCAATGTGCGTTTGCTGTTTGCCATCTGTGAGGTCCTTACTTCTTCTTGCCTTCTTTGCGGAAGATGTACTCATCCTTGTAGCGGATGCCTTTGCCCTTGTAGGGCTCGGGCGCGCGCCACGCGCGGATGTTCGCAGCAACCTGACCAACAAGCTGTTGATCAATGCCTTCCACAACGATTTCGGTTTGCTTCGGCGCGGTCACAGTCACGCCCTCGGGCGCGGTGTAATCCACGTCGTGCGACAGGCCAAGGTTCAGCTTCAGGGTGTTGCCCTGCATCTGAGCCCGGTAACCAACGCCTTGGATTTCAAGCTCTTTCTTGAAGCCCTCACTCACGCCGATGACACAATTCTCAACTTGCGTGCGGGACATGCCCCATTGCTGACGGGCGCGCTTGGACTTGCCGCGCGGCTCGATCTTGATCACGTTGTCCTTAACGGTCAGCGTGACATCGTCGGTTGCCGAGAACGTCCGGACGCCCTTGGGGCCCTTCACTTCGATGGTCTGACCGGACACGGACGCAGACACGCCGCTGGGCAGATCAATCGGTTTCTTACCAATTCGAGACATCTGGCTCTCCTTAGAATACGGTGCAAAGCACTTCGCCGCCAACATTCTTGGCGCGTGCATTTGCATCCGACATCACACCTTGCGGTGTGGAGACAATCGACACACCCAGACCCTGACGGACCTGCGGGATGTCTTTCACGCCCATATACACACGGCGGCCGGGCTTGGATACGCGTTGGAGTTCGCGGATCACAGGCTCGCCCTCATAGTATTTCAGGCTGATTTCGATAGCGGGGTGACCGTCTTTGCCGGTCGTCTTCTCGTAGCCACGGATGTAGCCCTCGTCCGCGAGCACATCCAGAACCCAGGCGCGCAGCTTGGAGGCCGGCGTCAGGACGGTGGACTTGCCACGCATCTGGCTGTTGCGGATACGGGTGAGCATGTCGGCGATAGGATCGTTCATGTGTTAAACCCTCCTTACCAGCTCGACTTGACCATGCCGGGGATCTGGCCTTTCGAGCCAAGGTCCCGCAGCGCGATCCGGCTCACCTTCAGCTTACGATAGTAAGCATGCGGGCGGCCCGTCAGTTGGCAACGGTTGTGCAGACGGGTTGCCGAGCTGTTGCGCGGCAGTTTCGCGAGTTTCAGGGAAGCGCGGAAGCGATCCTCCATCGGCTTGCTCTCGTCGTTGATGATTTCCTTGAGTGCGGCGCGCTTGGCAGCGTATTTCTCCACCAGCTTCTGACGCTTCACTTCGCGGGCGATCATGGATTTCTTAGCCATTTCTCGTATCCCTCTTATGCGTTGAAGGGCATGTTGAAATGCTTCAACAGCGCCTTGGCTTCCGCGTCAGTTGCCGCGGTGGTGGTGATGATGATGTCCAGGCCCCAGACCTCGTCGACCTTGTCGAAGTCGATCTCGGGGAAAACGATGTGCTCTTTCATGCCCATGGCGAAGTTGCCACGGCCATCGAAGGACGGCTTCACACCACGGAAGTCGCGGATACGCGGCATCGCGATGGTGATCAGGCGGTCGAGGAATTCATACATCCGGTCGCCGCGCAGGGTCACCTTGGCACCGAGCGGCATGTCTTCACGCACGCGGAAACCAGCGATGGACTTCTTGGCCTTGGTCGACACGGCCTGCTGGCCGGCGATCTTGGTCAGGTCCTCAACGGCGGACTTGGCTTTCTTGCTGTCGCGCACGGCTTCTGCACCGCAGCCGATGTTCAGAACGATCTTGTCCAGACGCGGGATCTGCATGTCGTTCTTGTAGCCGAACTCTTCCTTCATGGCCGCCTTGATCGTCTCAGCGAACTGGGCCTTCAGGCGCGGGGTGTAGGTTGCTGTATCAAGCATCGATCACGTCCCCTGTGGTCTTGGCGAAGCGGACCTTCTTGTCGCCTTCCATGCGGAAGCCCACGCGGGTCGGTTTGCCGTTTGCGTCGAGGATCGCCAGATTGCTGAGCTGGATCGGCATCGCCTTGGGGATGCGGCCACCTTGCTCGGTTTGGCTCTGACGGGTTGCGCGGATGGCCATGTTGATGCCCCCCACGACAGCTTTGCCGGCCTTGGGATCGACGGACTCGATGGTCCCCTCTTTCCCTTTGTCCTTGCCGGTCAGCACGACGACCTTGTCGCCTTTTTTCAGCTTGGCAGCCATATCACAGCACCTCCGGGGCGAGCGAGATGATCTTCATGAAGTTCTTTGCGCGCAGCTCGCGAACAACCGGCCCGAAGATACGGGTGCCGACAGGCTCGTTGTTGTTGTTGAGGATCACGGCGGCGTTCCGGTCGAAGCGGATCGCGGTGCCGTCTTCGCGGCGAACTTCCTTGGCCGTGCGCACGACGACAGCCTTGCGGACGTCGCCTTTCTTCACGCGGCCGCGCGGGATGGCTTCCTTGACCGAGACGACAATGATGTCGCCCACGGATGCGTATTTACGCTTGGAACCACCCAGGACCTTGATGCACTGAACGCGGCGGGCGCCGGAATTGTCAGCTACATCCAGATTGGTCTGCATCTGGATCATGTGGTTTCTCCTGACCTTTGGGGGAGCATTTGGCCCATGTCCCCATGGTTTCGTTCAAACCGGGCTATGCCCGAGACTTAAGCCTCGAGCACTTCCCAGCGTTTTGTTTTGGATTTGGGCGCGCATTCGATGATGCGGACCGTGTCTCCCACCTTGTAGGCGTTCTGCTCATCGTGCGCCCGGTATTTCTTGGACTTACGAATGGTCTTCTTCAAAACCGGGTGCGTGAAGCGGCGCTCGACGGACACGGTAACAGTTTGCGCGTTTGCGTCGGAGGTCACGACGCCTTGCAGGATACGCTTGGGCATGGGTGTCGCTCCTTATTCCGCCGCAGCGCGGGCTTTTTCGTTCAGAATTGTCTTGATGCGCGCAGCGTCGCGCTTCACCGAGCGCATCCGCGCCGGGTTCTCAAGCTGACCCGTCGCTTGCTGGAAGCGCAGGTTGAACGATTCTTTTTTGAGGTTGGCCAGCTCTTCCTTGAGCTGATCCGGCGTTTTGTCACGCAGTTCGGTGGCGTTCATCGCCTGTGTCCTTTCCAACATCACTGGCAGGCCCCTTGCCTCTCGCGAGGGTCACCCTGATTCCAGTGGAGTTCATGATGAGCGCGCCATTTACGACGGTGCAGACCATAAAGCAACCCCTCTGCGCTGGCTTTTCGCTGCGCATACGCAAGCGGCGCCCTGGTTGCGACTTTTGTCTCACGGTGGCTTGGAAATTCCTTGAAGTCAGTTGCGGGACAAAGCCAAATTTCCCGCACGGGTAGTAAATCAGCGTGTTTTCCGCCGATCACACCGCAAGGCTCTTGTCTGCCCCCAAAGAAACACGTGACAGTTGCACTTACCGGGAGGCGCGAGCGCACAGATCGACCGTGTAATGAGTTCGACAGAGATGAGTTAGATGCCAGATGTTGATATCCATGGCGCTGCTTCGGGCGTCCTGCCGCTCGCGCCGCGTCCCACTGTGCCACATCTCAACCGCGCGCGGTTCGAGATTGATCTGCACAACCCGATGCATATCCACCAACACGTCCTCGACATGACCGGTGAAGCGTTTCGCACCGACGATTTCGATCTCTTTGCCGCCTTTTTCTACCTGCCCCATCAAATCGACACGTTCGCTGTCCAGAAAACCGTTGCAACGCACGCGGCACTGCGGGAGGTGTTCATGTTCGTGCGCGAGCAACTCGAAGCGGACCCGCACCTGATCCGGATCCGCGATTGCATTTCCGCAGAGTTCACTGCGCCGGACACACTGATCTGCTCGCATGTGACCCGTATCATGCGCGGACATTATCAATTGCGCGATGCCATCCCGAGCCAGTCGGTGTTCCGCAACATTGGCGGGAACTGGCTTCTGACCCGGTCCAGCTACGCGATCGAGGAATCCGACGCCCCGTTCGACCGTTTGCTCACGCGCAGGCGGGGCTAGCCGCAAGGCGCGGGCGCGCCGGGCAAACGGTTGGACACCGGGGCGGCACTGACCTATAGCGCGGCAAGCCTTAAAGGACCGCCGCCATGACGCAGATTTCCTCCCTGTTTGCCACCCGCCTCTACAATGCCGCGCTTGCGACCGCGGACACGCCGGTGTCCCAGACCGATCTCGAAGCCGCCTGCTGGTCGATTGCCGAGGATGACGAGGCTGGACAGGACTGGTGCGCCGAGCAGGGCTACCCTGGCTATACCTCATATGCCTCGCTGACGGATTTACCATGGCGGTTCCCGATCTTTGCCGATGTCGTCACGGCTCTGGACGCCCATGTGGCCGCTTTCGCAGAGGATCTGGAATGGGATCTGGGCGGCGGAACCCTCGCGCTTGAGGATATCTGGATCAACATCCTGCCGCAGGGCGGCATCCACACGTCGCACCTGCACCCCCATTCGGTGATTTCCGGAACGACCTATGTCGCCATGCCCGAGGGCGCCTCGGCGCTGAAACTGGAAGATCCACGGTCGGGCCGGATGATGGCCGCGCCGCCACGCCGCAAGGACGCCCGCGAGGAATTACAGCCCTTCATCTACGTCAAACCGGAGGTGGGCGACGTGCTCCTGTGGGAAAGCTGGCTGCGCCACGAGGTGCCAATGAATATGGCCGAGGACGAGCGCATCTCGGTGAGCTTCAACTACAAATGGCTGGACGCCCCGTGAGCGCGCTGCGCGGCACGCCGCTGGACGCCCTGAACCTTGAAGAGGACGCGCGCCCGGCGGCTCCTCCGGTGCCCGGAGCGAGCGAGGCCGACCGCCGCAAGGGCCGCCAACTGGCGATGATCCATGCCGGTTACCTGCGCGACATGGCCCGGATCGCTGCGGTGATAGAGCGGATCGAGACCGGGGACACGCCTCCGGCGCATCTGGCACAGATCGTGTTGTCGACGGATATGGCGCAGAACTACCGCGCTTTCGGCTCGCTCTGCGGGCAGGAGTGCCGCATCCTGACCATGCACCACAATATCGAAGAGCATCACATTTTCCCGGATCTGGAACGCCGCGCCACGGGCTTTGCGGCCGTGGTCGCGAAGCTGCGGGCAGAACATGAGGTGGTGCATGAACTTCTCGAACGCCTCGCGGCGGCCGCGCACCGGATGATGGACAGCCCGAGCCCCGACGGCTTTGCCGAACTGCGCGCGATTTTCGCCAAGCTCCACGAAGCTGTCGCCTCGCATTTCAAATATGAAGAGACCGCACTGGAAGAGGCGATCGGCCACTATCTGGACGGCATTTGACCCGGCAGCGGGCTCAGAACAGAACGTTACAGCCTAAGGTCACGCGCAGGGCCGCGACAAGCTCGTCGAGCGTTTCCGAGCGGACATAGGTCCCGCCAGTGAGATCCGCCAGACAGCGTGCCGGGGCATCGGCGGCGGCATATTGCTCACGCGCCTGTGCCCAGTCGAAGAAATCGCCCCGCACCTTGAAACCGATCACATGCACTGTGAGATCGCTCCCGTCCCGTTCGAGCGTGGAGGCGAGCCGGCACGGGGTGCCACCGCAGGTTTCCTTGCCGTCGGTGACGAGCACGACGGTTGCGGGCTGCTCGCGGTAGTTTAGAACCCCCGCCGCACGGCGCACGGCCTCGGTGAGCGCTGTCTTGCCTTCGGGCTCCAAGGCGTCTAGCGCGTCGATGATCGGCCGGGCGGCGTCCTCGCGCGGAGGAAACCGCAGATCGACACCGGAGCAGGCATTGCGCGCGCTCGGACCGTAGATGATGAGGCCGAGCCGCCGCATCTCCGCGATCTCCGGCAAGGCGGCCCGCATGGCCTCACGCGCCTCGATGATGCGCGGCGCGTCGATATCGTTGAACCCGGATTCCGCCATCGATCCCGACCCGTCGAAGACGATCATCGCGTCCTCGGTGCACAGCTCGCTTGCTGTGACGGCGGTGGCCGCAACAGAGAGGCAGAGAAGAGAAGCGGTCAGTCGCATGGGGGGAGCGTTCCACAGACCGATGCGCTCTGTCCAGCGGGCACGTTGGCGCAACACGGGCTCTTTTGTCCGCAGCGCCCCGGACCTGATCCGGGGCCTCGCCGCCAAAGAGCCGTGCCCTGCCCTGCGGGGTGCCGGGTGGGGTGTTAAGGTCAGGAGCGGAAAAAGAAACCCCCGCTGCGGGTGCAACGGGGGTCCAAGGATTGCTACCGGGTGACGCTCTCATCGTTTTTCTAGGAAAAACGACTGCCGCGCACAGGTTGCGGCAAGCGCGATCTTACCAGTCTTCTCTGACAACCACGCGGGTCTTGATCGGCAGTTTCATCGCGGCCAGACGCAGCGCCTCGCGGGCCACATCCTCGGCAACGCCGTCGATCTCGAACATCACGCGGCCGGGTTTGACCTTGGCCGCCCAACGGTCGACCGAGCCTTTGCCCTTACCCATCCGAACTTCGATGGGCTTGGCGGTGATCGGGGTGTCCGGGAAGATCCGGATCCAGACCCGGCCCTGACGTTTCATCTGACGCGTCATCGCGCGGCGGGCCGCCTCGATTTGACGTGCGGTGACCCGCTCGGGCTCAAGGGCTTTGAGGCCAAAGGTGCCGAAGTTCAGGTCCGACCCGCCCTTCGCCAGACCCTTGATGGAGCCCTTGAACTGTTTGCGGAATTTTGTGCGCTTTGGTTGAAGCATTGATCAGTCCTCCTTAACGACGACCGCCTGCACCACGTGGTGCCGGCCCGTCCTGGAGCTCTTGTGCCTTACGGTCACGCGCGGACGGATCATGCTCCATGATCTCGCCTTTGAAGATCCAGACCTTGATGCCGATGATGCCATAAGGTGTGGAGGCTTCTGCGTGTGCGTAATCGATATCCGCGCGCAGGGTGTGCAGCGGCACACGGCCCTCGCGGTACCATTCGGTCCGCGCGATCTCTGCACCGCCCAAACGGCCTGCGACGTTTACCCGAATGCCGAGCGCACCCATGCGCATCGCGTTCTGCACAGACCGCTTCATGGCGCGGCGGAAAGAGACCCGGCGCTCCAGCTGTTGGGCGATGCTTTCGCCGACGAGCTGTGCGTCGAGTTCAGGTTTACGAACCTCGACGATGTTCAGGTGCAACTCGCTGTCGGTCATCTTGGCGAGTTTCTTGCGGAGCACTTCGATGTCCGCGCCTTTCTTGCCGATGATGACGCCGGGACGCGCGGTGTGGATCGTCACGCGGCACTTTTTGTGCGGACGCTCGATGATCACACGGGCGATACCCGCTTGCTTGCATTCTTCGTTGATGAACTCACGGATTTTCAGGTCTTCCAGCAGAAGGTTCCCGTAATCCTTGGTGTCGGCATACCAGCGGCTGTCCCAGGTGCGGTTGACCTGCAGACGCATACCGATCGGATTGACTTTCTGACCCATATTACGAGGCCTCCTCGATCTGGCGGACCTTGATGGTCAGCTCGCTGAACGGCTTGATGATCTTGCCGAACCGGCCACGTGCCCGGGGACGCCCGCGCTTCATGGTGAGGTTCTTGCCGACCCAGGCTTCCGCCACGATCAGCTCATCCACGTCCAGATTGTGGTTGTTCTCGGCGTTGGCGATCGCGGACTGAAGGCATTTCTTCACGTCCTGCGCGATCCGCTTTTTCGAAAAAGTCAGGTCGATCAGCGCCTTGTCGACTTTCTTGCCACGGATCAGACCGGCAACGAGGTTCAGCTTTTGCGGGCTTGTACGCAGCATCCGGACTTTCGCCATTGCTTCGTTATCTGCCACGCGGCGGGGGTTCTTTTCCTTGCCCATGACTTACTTCCGCTTCGCTTTTTTATCGGCGGCATGGCCGTAATACGTCCGCGTCGGGGAGTATTCGCCAAACTTCTGACCAATCATGTCCTCGGAGACGTTCACCGGGATATGCTTGTGGCCGTTGTAGACACCGAAGGTGAGGCCCACGAATTGGGGCAGGATGGTGGAGCGGCGCGACCAGATCTTGATCACGTCGTTGCGGCCCGACTCGCGGGCAGCTTCGGCCTTCTTGAGGACATAGCTGTCCACGAAAGGCCCTTTCCAGACGGAGCGTGCCATTGATTAACGCCCTTTCTTCTTGGCGTGACGCGAGCGGACAATCAGCTTCTGCGACGCTTTGTTCTTGTTGCGGGTCCGGGCGCCCTTGGTCGGCTTGCCCCAAGGGGAAACCGGGTGACGACCGCCAGAGGTCCGGCCTTCACCACCACCATGGGGGTGGTCGATCGGGTTCATCACGACACCGCGCACAGACGGGCGGATGCCCTTGTGACGCATGCGGCCCGCTTTGCCGTAGTTCTGGTTGGAATTGTCGGGGTTCGACACGGCCCCCACGGTGGCCATGCATTCTTGCCGGACGAGACGCAACTCGCCGGAGCTCAGACGGATCTGGGCATAGCCACCGTCACGACCCACGAACTGGGCATAGGTGCCTGCCGCACGGGCGATCTGGCCGCCTTTGCCGGGCTTCAACTCGATGTTGTGAACGATGGTGCCGATCGGCATGCCGGAGAAGGGCATGGTGTTGCCGGGCTTGATGTCGGCCTTGGCCGAGGAGATGACCTTGTCGCCAATGCCCAGACGCTGCGGCGCGAGGATATAGGCCTGCTCGCCATCGTCATACTGGACCAGCGCGATAAACGCCGTGCGGTTGGGGTCGTATTCGATGCGCATGACCACGCCCTGAACATCGAATTTGTTACGCTTGAAATCGACGATCCGATAGAGACGCTTCGCGCCCCCGCCTTTGCGGCGCATCGTGATCCGTCCGGTGTTGTTGCGTCCGCCATGCTTGGTCAGACCCTCTGTGAGGGACTTGACCGGGCGGCCTTTCCACAGCTCCGAACGGTCGATCAGAACCAGCCCACGCTGGCCCGGCGTCGTCGGCTTGTACGACTTGAGTGCCATGTTACTGTCTTCCGTTTGCTATTGCAGGCCCCGCCTGATGAGATGCGGGGCTATGGTTGTAGGCCCCCGCAGGTGCCCGGTAAAACGCACACGCCCCGGACGAATCCGGGGCGGCGCGGATGCTGCGGTCTACTCGCTCTGCCGGACTGCGTCAAGCGCCCGCCCCGCGTGATAGACATAGATCAATGCAGCGGTCGCCCATGCCTGCTACACAAGGCCGACACTGGTGCTCTCGGCGCCCGGAATTGCAATGAAAACAAGACGGTGGGGATTGACCATGACATCTGGCTCGAAATCGAAGTCGAAAAACGAAGTTCCGATGATGATGCAGGGCTTCGCGGCCCTGAACCCGGACGCTGCCACCAAATCGCTGGAATTGATGAGTTCCGGCGTGCAGTTCATGTCCATGCGGCTCGATCATACGCTCAAGGCGCAGAAGGATTTGCTCTCCTGCACCACCCCGGCCGAGGTGCTGAACGTGCAGACCGATTACGTCAAGACGGCGATCGAACACTACATGATGGCGACGCAAGGTGTGATGGACCTGATGGGGGAGCAAATGCGCGCGGGCGCCTCGGGAACGAAGCGCGGCTACGACGACGTGCCGCTTTAGCGGGGGCGCTGAAAGGTGGCGGGCGCTTTTGAGTGTTTCGACATGCGGTATCGACACGTCAAAAGCGCGCTGCGTGGAGGCGGATGGGCACCGCGCATTGCAGACGCGGAGGGCGACATGCGTAAGCTGCTGATATTTATAGCTGTTCTTGGAGTGTTCTTCGGCGCGGGCCTCGGTCTGCATGCCGGACTCGTCGCGGTTTCACGGGGCGACACCGATCTTTCCGCGCGTGCGCAGGCCACCTGCGCGGCCTGCCACTCTCGTTGATCCGAAGGCTCAGAGCAGTTCGATATTCGCAGCGCTTTCGCGCCCGTCCCGGCCAGCCTGCAGTTCGTAGCTGACTTTCTGGTTGTCAGCGAGACCGGTGAGGCCCGAACGCTCGACGGCGGAGATGTGGACGAAGACGTCCTTGCCGCCCTCTTCCGGTGCGATGAAGCCGAAGCCTTTGGTGGTGTTGAACCATTTCACGGTGCCAGTGGCCATTCCGTGGTCTCCTTATGATATCTGCTGCACACAGGATCGCTGCAGCCCGGCGGTGTTAGGCAAGATCGAGAGCCAGACCACCTCAAGGAGGGATAGGGTCGAAAGTGGTAACGTAGCAGTCGGGGATATGGGGTCTGCAAGGCGGCACGTCAAGAAAAACCGTGCCCGGCGACGCGGGCGCGGGATATGAAAAACCCCCGGCCTGCTTCCAGACCGGGGGTTCCACAAAGCTGTCGAAAGGGGCTTGGCCCCGTCCGCGCGACTTACGCGAGGGCGATGTTAACCGCGCTCTCGCGGCCGTCACGGCCGGATTCGAGGTCGAACGTGACCTTCTGGTTGTCCGCGAGGCCGGTCAGACCGGAGCGCTCCACACCAGAGATGTGCACGAACACATCTTTGCCGCCTGTTTCAGGGGCGATAAATCCAAAACCTTTGGTTGCGTTGAACCATTTCACGGTGCCATTGGCCATACCGTGGTCTCCTTTTACTTCATTGTTGCCCGCAGAATGCGGCAACCTGGCGGCGTTGTGACAAGATCGAAAGCCAGTCGCCGTATGAAGGGAGAGATGGGTCGAAAGAGGTAGAACGTAGCAAGGGAGCGTATGACAGGTGTGGAGCGGTGCGTCAAGGAAAACCGTTCGGTGGGCGATTTGGTTAACGCAGCGTCCGCTGGCGCGAACCGGATTTGCGCCCACCCCCCGGTAAGACGGGTTAACGCCCGTAAAACAAGGGCCATACCGCGTATGGCAGGGCGTATGGCTCCGCGTATGGCACCTGTACATACGCACGGTGCGTTAAGACGGTGGTTAACGAGGCGTACGGTGGGGGGCGTTAACCTTTGTGGTCGGGGGTGGTGGGCAAATTGCCCACCCTACGGATCGCTTGGTGCAAGCCGGGCGCGCGCCGGACCGGGGGGCGGCGCAACTATCTGGTGAACGCCGCGATTTATGGTCGGGATTTGCCTGTGGCGGTGGGACGGGAAGGCTGACGTTGCAATCGCGCCGGCCCACGGGGCCGGTCCGGCGCGCGCCCGGCGCCCGTCGGGCTTGATTACGGGCGCAAAATCGTCACACAGTGCACTCAGGAGGACTGTAGTATGCTCCAACTCTTATTGCCTTTTGTCGCTTTGTTTTCTGGAAGTATCGCCGCAGCAGACGTTTGGATCGAACGAAATGACTGCGATCTAATCGTTGCATTTCCGGAGCAACCAAGAGTTAGCCAAGTATTTTCACTGGGTGCTGAAGGTGTACGCTACGAACACTCGCATTCTGAGGTGCTTCGTGCGGAGTTTCTGACGGTTTCTTCGTCGGATCACCAAGAAAATCCCCGCGCTTATCAAGAGATATTGTCGAACTATGCTGTTTCCAATGGACTGCAAAATTGGACGGTGATCCTGAAATTGTCACAGCCGTTACCGCATGCATACGTGCGCGGCTACAAGTTGATTGACGGCCGCCAAGTTGTCTACAAGTCCACTCTTTACCTTCGTGACGACTGTGCGTTGGCACTGATGGTAGCAACGCTAGCATCTATGTATCCGACCAACTGGATAAGTGCTTTTGAATACAGTGTAAGACTAAAATAGGAAAACCCCGGACCATCACAGGCCGGGGTTCTCAATTTTCACCGTAGGGTGGGCAATCTGCCCACCACCACCTTACAAGCCGGTCGACACGTCGATCGTGTTGCCCTCTTCGAGCGTCACATAGGCCTTCTTCACGTCTTTCCGCTTTCCAAGCTGACCGCGGAAGCGCTTCACTTTGCCCTTGGTGATCGTCGTGTTCACAGCCTTCACCTTAACACCAAAGAGCGCCTCGACGGCCTCCTTGATCTGCGGCTTGTTACTGTCGATCGCCACTTCGAACACCACCGCGCCATGCTCGGACGCCATGGTGGATTTCTCGGTGATGACCGGCTTGCGGATCACGTCGTAATGTTCTGCCTTCGCGCTCATTTCAGACGAGCCTCCAGTGCTTCGACACCCGCCTTCGTGAGCACCAGCGTGTCACGCTTGAGGATGTCATAAACGTTCGCCCCCGCCGTCGGCAGGATGTCGAGACCTTCGATGTTGCGGGCCGCTTGCGCGAAGCCCTCATTCACCTCGGCCCCGTCGATCACCAGCGCGCGTTTCCAGCCCAGATCCTTGATCTGCTTGGCCAGCGCCGCAGTCTTGCCTTCAGCAGCCGCCGCGTCGATCACGACCAGCTCGCCCGCCGCCATCTTGGCGCTCAGAGCGTGCTTGAGACCAAGCTTGCGGACCTTCTTGGGCAGGTCATGCGCATGGGAACGCGGGGTCGGGCCCTTGTAAATCCCACCCTTGCGGAAGATCGGCGCGTTGCGGTCGCCGTGGCGTGCGCCGCCGGTGCCCTTCTGGCGATAGATCTTCTTCGTCGAGTAGGAGGTCTCGGACCGGGTCTTGACCTTGTGCGTGCCAGCCTGCGCCTTGTTGCGCTGCCAGCGGACGACGCGGTGCAGGATGTCGGCGCGTGGCTCGAGACCGAACAGGGCCTCGTCGAGATCCACGGAACCGGCTGTGCCGCCGTCCAGGTTGATGACGTCGAGTTTCATTATTCGTCACCCTCTTTCTTTTCGGCCTGAATTTCGGCTTCCGCCTCTTTCAGCGCCTCTGCTTCTGCGGCCGCCTGCTCTTCTGCAAGACGCGCCGCTTCTGCCTCTGCTTCGGCGGCAGCGGCTGCTGCAGCCTCTTCAGCGGCCTTGGCGGCTTCCTCGGCAGCGGATTTCAGGGCCGCCGGCAGGATCGCGTTCTCGGGGAACGGTTTCTTGACCGCGTCCTTGATCGTCACCCAGCCGCCTTTGGAGCCCGGCACCGCGCCCTTGACCATGATCAGGCCCCGGGTGCTGTCGGTCTTGACGACCTGAAGGTTCTGCGTGGTCACGCGGGCGGCGCCCATGTGGCCAGCCATCTTCTTGCCCTTGAACACCTTGCCCGGGTCCTGACACTGGCCGGTGGAGCCATGCGAGCGGTGGGAGATCGACACACCGTGGGTCGCCCGCAGGCCCCCGAAATTGTGCCTCTTCATCGCACCCGCGAAGCCTTTACCGATGGAGGTGCCCGCCACATCAACGAACTGGCCCTCGAAGTAGTGGTCTGCGGTGATCTCCTCGCCAACCTTGATCATGTTGTCAGGATCGACGCGGAACTCGGCCAGCTTGCGCTTGGGCTCCACCTTGGCGGCGGAGTAATGCCCGCGCATCGCCTTGGAGGTCCGCTTGGCCTTTGCCATGCCCGCGCCGAGCTGGACAGCCGTGTAGCCATCGGTCTCGGGCGTGCGCTGAGCCACAACCTGCAGTTTGTCGAGTTGAAGAACGGTCACAGGGATCTGCTTACCGTCTTCCATGAACAGCCGGGTCATGCCGACTTTTTTCGCAATAACGCCAGAGCGCAACATATCTCGCTACTCCCTTGCTTACGCTTGCAGCTTGATCTCGACATCCACGCCAGCGGCGAGGTCGAGCTTCATGAGCGCGTCCACGGTCTGGGGGGTCGGATCAACGATATCCAGCAGGCGCTTATGCGTGCGGATTTCGAACTGGTCACGGGATTTCTTGTCGACGTGGGGGCCGCGCAGAACGGTGAACTTTTCGATCTTGTTCGGCAGCGGGATCGGGCCACGGACGGAGGCGCCTGTCCGCTTGGCGGTGTTGACGATTTCCTGCGTGCTGGCGTCCAGCACACGGTAGTCGAACGCCTTCAAGCGAATGCGGATGTTTTGGCTTTGGGCCATGTTTCCATTCCCTTTTCGGGTCTTTGTCAGTTGAGAGGAGGAGGCGCGGAATTACGCCCCCTCTTCGAACCGGTTTTTGCGGTGGGTGCTGGCTCGTTCACCAGCACCCAGAAAGTCTGGGTGTGCCCGCTGCGCTCTCATTGCTCCTTTGGAGCAACTGCCGCTTGCAGCCACCGGCGTCGATCCAAAATTATTCAATAATTTTGGAGACGACGCCTGCGCCAACCGTGCGGCCACCTTCGCGGATCGCGAAGCGCAGGCCATCTTCCATCGCGATCGGCGCGATCAGTTCCAC
>CBFHJA010000062.1:0-20307 GCA_965656085.1 uncultured Aliishimia sp.
CCGCCCGCGCCGGCACGTCGCGCTTGCCCGCCGGTTCGCCCCCCGCCGTCCACGCCGTGTCGCCCGGCAGGATCAGCGAGGCGATCTGCCCGCTCCCGGTCATCGCCGCCTGCACCGCAGCGGCGGCATCCACGCCGACCGTCGCCGTGTCATTTGATGTGTGAACCCAATGACTTACCGGACCGGCGATCCCTTGGATATCAGAGGTCAACGGCGCGTCGAGTTCGATATGCGGCTTGGCGTGCTCGCCAATCACATTGACCACACCGGAGCCCGCCTTCTTGGCGTTATGCAGGTTCGACAGCCCGTTCGCGAGCCCCGGCCCAAGGTGCAAAAGCGTGCAGGCGGGCTTGCGCGCCATGCGGTAATAGCCATCCGCCGCCCCTGTCGCGACGCCTTCCGCAAGCGCCAGCACGCAGCGCATACCGGGGATGTGGTCGAGGGCGGCCACGAAGTGCATTTCGGACGTTCCGGGGTTCGAGAAGCAGACCTCCACATCACTGGCCAGCAGCGAGTGCACGAGGCTTTCCGCGCCGTTCATGGCTTGGTCTTTAGGCATCTCATTTCCTTTCCATTCAGGCGCTTACGCCCTCCCAATAGGGCGCGCGCAGCTCGCGTTTGAGGATCTTGCCAATCGTCGAGCGGGGCAAGTCCTTGCGCGGCTCCACCGCGCTCAATCGCTGGTGCTTGCCCAGTTTTTCATTGGCAGCAGCGCGGATGTCCTCGGGGGTCCGGGCGGCCCCGGCGCGCAGCACAACCAGCCCCAGCGGCGTCTCGCCCCATTGCTCGGAGGGCACACCGATCACCGCGGCATCCACCACATCCGGGTCGGCCAGCAAGACCCGTTCGAGATCGTCGGCAAAGACGTTCAGCCCGCCCGAGATGATCATGTCCTTCTTGCGATCCGACAGGATCAGGAACCCGTCCGCGTCGAAACGCCCCATATCGCCGGAGCGGAAGAAAACCTCGCCCTCCGGGCTGTGCCACAGGTATTCCTGCGTGAGGTCTGCCCGGCCATAATACCCCGCCATCATCGTCGGCCCCCGGCCCACGATCTCGCCCACCTCGCCTTGCGGCAACTCGCGACCATCCTCGCCGATGACGCGCATGTCATTGCCGGGGCCGGGTTTGCCCACGGTATGGAGCTTGTCCGGATGCTCATGCGCGGCCAGCACCGCGACCCCGCCGCCTTCCGTAAGCCCATAAAATTCCAAGAGTTTCCCGGGGAAGCGCGCCAGCACATCGGCCTTCACATCGGCCCGGAGCGGGGCGGAGGTTGAGAACTTCGCCTGCATCGAGGACAGATCGAACGCATCGAAATCCGGCACATCCATGATCCGCTTGTACTGCACCGGCACCAGCATCGTGTGGGTGATCCGGTGCTCGTGCACCAATTCCAGATAGCCGCGCGCGTCGAATTTCGGCATCAGGTAAACCGTCGATCCGCCGAACAGGGTCGGGAAGAAACTTACCAGCGTGGTGTTGGAGTAAAGCGGCGTGGAGAGCAGCGTGCGGGCCTCGGCGTCATAGCCGTTGGGCGTCACCCGGTCCATCTGCGCCGCGCGCATCTGGTGGGTTTGCACAATGCCCTTGGGCGTGCCGGTGGTGCCCGAGGAATAGATCAGGTTGAACGGGTCCGTGAGCGCAATCGGGATCAGCGGGTCGGTCTCCGGCTGCCCTGCCAGCGCCGTGTCGAGGCGCGTGTAGCCGGGCGCGTCGAAGTCGATGGAGAACGCAGCGATTCCAGAGCCTTGCACATAGTCTTCCACCAGATCGCGGTACTGCGCGGCAACAAAGATCGCCCGCGCGGCGCAATCGTCCAGCATCTTCGCCAGCGAGTCCTTCGCGGCCATGGTCGAGAGCGGCACGACGCAGGCCCCGGCGCGCAGGATGCCGTTGAATAGCTCCGCGTAAGGGATCGAGTTCGGCGAGATGATCGCAAGGTTGGCCCCCTGCCCGGCCACCGCCAACACCAGATTGGCGATCCGGTTCACATCGCGGTCGAACTGCCCCCATGTGCGGGTCTCACCCGCGCAGAACAGGGCCAGCCGGCCCGGATGCGCAGCCGCATTCTCGCGGATGCGCTGGACCACATCCACCGTGATCGGGGTCACCGGGTCTGCGGGTTTGATCTGCATAGGCCTACTCCGCAGGGCTCGGTCTGGCTTGCCCGGCGCGCCAGGCCACCAGCATCGGAAGTGCGCAAAGCGCCGCGCCGATCACGAAGGATGCCAGATAGCCGATCTCCAGCAGATCGGTCTGCGGCTTGGCAATGAACAGCCCGCCGAAGAACAGCAGCACCCGCAGCGGGATCGCCATCGCCCCGTCTATCGGACCCACAAGCGAGATATAGCCCTGCAAGGCCGAGGAAATCATCGCCACGCCGATCAGCGCGCAGGTCAGCGCCACCACGATCTCCCATGCCGGGGCCTGCCCCACCAACGCCGGGTTCAGCACGAAGAAGAACGGCGCGATATAGATCACTCCGCCAAGGCGCATGGCCTCGATCCCGGTCTTCATCGCGTTCGAGCCTGCCATGGTCGAGGCGGCGAAGGCCCCGAGCGCCACGGGCGGCGTGATGAAGGACACCATGCCCCAGTAGAGGATGAACAGATGCACCGCGAGTTGGTTCAACCCGCCCGCCTCCAGCGCCGGAGCCAGCACCACCGCGAGGAAGATGTAGCAGGCCGTCACGGTCATCCCCATGCCGAAGATGAACGCCGTCACCGCGCCCATCAGCAGCAGAACCAGCGTATTGTCACCGGCCATGAAAACAAGCTCATTGACCAGCGTACCAGCGAGCCCCGTGGCGGAGAACGCCCCCACGATGAGCCCCACGCCAAGCAAGATCGCGGTAAGCTCCGCCAGTCCCATGCCGACGCCGACGATCATGTCCCACATCCGTTCAATGTTGAGCCGGTAGCGGGCGCGAAACTGGTTGATGATGAGCAGCAGCACGGTCGCATAGAACGGCGCCGAGGTCTCGCGGCGTAGCCCGATCATCATGAACAGCAGCAGCGCGAAGACGAACACATAGGGCCAGCCTTCCTTGAGGACTTCCTTGAGCACCGGCAGGTCGGGCTTGGGCAGCCCCTTGAGGCCACGCCGCGCCGAATAGGCGTCGATTTGCGCGAAGAGCGAGAAGTAATAGAGGATCGACGGGATCGCTGCGGCAAGCGCGATCTCAACGTAGGGTCTGGACAGGAACGAGGCCATGATGAAGGCCGTGGCCCCCATGATCGGCGGCATCAGCACCCCGCCCGTCGATGCGCAGGCCTCGGTGGCCGCGGCAGTCTTGGCGGAAAAGCCGGTCTTGCGCATGGCCGGGATCGACACGGCCCCCGTGGTCAGCACGTTCGAGATCACAGAGCCCGACATCGACCCCATGAAGCCGGATGCGAAGATCGACACTTTCGCCGCCCCGCCCCGGTAGCCGCCCACCAGCCCGAGCGCAAGGTCGTTGAAGAACTGCCCGCCGCCCGTGCGTTGCAGCACCGCCCCGAAGAGGATGAAGCCGATCACCACGCCGCCAAAGGCCTTCATCGGGATGCCGAAGGAGCTTTCGGCGGAATAAACGTGATAGGAGACCGTTTCGAAGAACGTGGACTGGAAGCCCGAGAACGGGTCCGGCACGAGGCCCGCGAAGGTCGGATAGATCGAGAAGAACGTCACGATCAGGAAGAGCACCATGCCCCCCGCCCGGCGCGTGGCCTCCAAGATCAAAACGAAAAAGACGACGGAGACATATTGCGCGAACTCGGGCGCGGCGTATTCCCAGCCCGAACTGAGGTTTTTTTGCGCATTCAGCGCGAGGTAATAGGTACAGGCTGCCGCCAGCGCGAAAAGGCCCCAATCCAGCAGGCTCGGCTGGCCGCCCTTGCCGCCTCTGAACTGGAAAATCAGGAAGCTGAGCGCCAGATACATGCCGCCCAGAATGTAGAGGTAGCGGCCGTCGATGAAGACGACGCCGCCGATTTGCAGATTAAAGAGCTGGTTTACGACCAGCAGCAGTGAGAGCAGCGTGCCTGCGATCACGACCCACCTTGCCGCGCCGGACAGGCGCTGCGGTGTCTGTATCTCTTCCGAGGCGCTGGTGTCGGCCATGCCCTCTCCCCCTTGGACGCTGCGGACCCAAAAACCCCCGGGCCACATGACGCAGCCCGGGGGTCAAACCTTACGAGTTCAGATCAGAAGACGACCGAGAACCCACCATCGGCCAGCGCTTTCTTGCGCGCTTCGCTCCACGCCGCGGTCCAGTCGCTGGGGTTTTCGGCCTTCAGCGCTTCCCATGCCGCCTGCAGGGCTTCCTGCCGGGCGATCAGATTGTCGTTATGCGCTTGCGCGGCATCGTTCCAAAGACCCTGCTCCTGATAGTAGCGGATCGCACCTTCGTGGTAGGGAACCACCCATTCCAAGTTCTGCTTGTCGATGGCCCAGCCGCCAATGCCCGGCGCATTGCCGTCATAGGCGGGGAAAAGCTCAACCATGGCCTTGGTCATGTTGTAGACCAGATCGGCGTCGGTCTCGGCCATGGCTGTCAGCACCGGGTAGGCATAGCCCGCGCCCTGATACCCGTCGGTGCCGTCGATATTCGCACCGACGCGGGCCTTGTTGACTTGGAAGAACGGCGCGATGGATTGCATCGCGGCAAGGCCCTCTTCATTGGTTGGATCGATTGGCGGCCAGAAAAGGCCGCGCGGGCCGGCGGCGGCCTCATAGGCGCGTCCGGAATTGGTCGAGGCAAAGGCGGCGTCCACTTGGCCTTCGATCAGCCCGGTCCAGCTTGCGCCGAAGCCGCCGAAATCGACACGCTCCACATCGTCCCATGTGAGCCCGCCATAGGCGAGATAGGCGGCTGTGTTCACGTTCAGCGCGGGCGCGCCCACGATGTAGGCCACCCGCTTGCCCTTGAGGTCGGCATAGGTTTCGATGCCGAGATCCCCGGCCACGCCGACAGCGAGGTTGATCGCGCCGCCGTTATTGGCCATCAGCACGCGCACGGATTGCGGGCCCCAGTTCTCGGCGCCGAAGTCGAACGCGCCTTCTTGTGCCATGAAGCTGCCGCCGACGCCGGTGGCGGAGAATTGCACCCGGCCTTGGCGCAGGGGCTCCATGCGCGAGATGTCGTTCTTGCCGGGCAGAACGCGCAGGTTGATGCCGCCTGCGTCCTGCAACGCCGCGCCGATGGCGACGGACTGATTGTAGCCGGCCGAACCGGTGTCGTATGCCGTCCAGCTCAGCTGCTTGGGCAGATTGATTTCGGACGCGAAAGCCATGCTTGCAGTCAGGCTCAGCGCCGCAAATGCGGTCGTCATAAGTCTCATCTTGTCTCCTCCCTGGTCCAAATACGAGTGTACCGCGGGTGCGGCGCGCATTGGTGCGGCGATCCCGTTCGTTATGGAACGGAGTTTCGCTCTACGGAATGGGATTATGAAGAAGCGCCAAAGAGTGTCAACGCCCCTCTGGGCAATTTTGACGCTTTCTGGCGGTGAACGCAGCGTGATGTCGCGCAGGCGGACCGGCCGGGGCGTCTCCGAGGAATACGCGCAATTTGCCACAAAGGCAGGACAGAAAACCCGGCGCGGTACCGGCGGCACAGAACGGACAGCGTCTGCTGCTTTTGACGGGATTTTCAGGCAGATAGCCTGCCGCCCGGCCCCGCGCGCCCCCACGGCACGCACGGCATCGCTTAACGCTCTGTTCAGGTCTTTGCACCGATAACGCCAGCGGGAGAAAGACACAGGTAGGACATGCCAGACTATCATCTGACGCAGTGGACAGATGAGCCGGGGGGCGTAACGCTGTCGGACGCCCATTTCGGCATCAATGTCGTCACCAATTACGATCAGGAAATCACCGACCCCGGCGCCGGTCTTGCCGCGCTTGTGGCGGAGCTTGGCGCGGGCACGCTGCGCTTTCCCGGTGGCAGCACCACCGAACACCATTTCGACATGACCAACCCCAACGGCACTGTTTCGGTTGCCGATCCGAGCACCTTTCTGACGCCGATGGATGGCTTTTTCGCCGCTGCCGCGCAGATCGGCGCCGATGTCCAGATCGTCGTTCCGACACGGGTGGGCTTTCGCGACAGCGCCATCGACGCTCTGCGCGCTGGACACTATGGCGCGCGCGATGTGCTTGCAGCGGGATATCTCGCGGATATCGAGACTTTCGTGCGCGCCGCTTTCGCGGAAGCTGCCGCCAAGGGCGTGACGATCACCGCTCTGGAGATCGGCAACGAGTTCTGGGGCTCGGGCCAGATGACCGCGGGCGAATACGGGTTTCTGGCAGCGCGTGTCGCACTGCATCTTGAGGCGGTGCTGGCGGAGTTGGGTCAGAATGACACGGTGCGCATCGCCGCACAGTCCACCGCCGCGGCCTCCGATATTTACGCGCCGCGCAACGACGTGCAGAACTTCATCGAATCGCGGGACGGCGTCGAGACCCTGCGCAGCCAGGCCTATGTGGACAAGCATTTCGGTGGGGTGGTGCCGGAGGATTACGTGCCGGTCACGACCCCCGGACAAGGCTCGGCAGCCGGGCAACTCAACGCGCTCAGCGCGCAGATCAGGGCCGTGCCGGGGGCGGCCGACGCGCTCGACGGGGTGATCTTGCACATGTATCAGCGCAAGGGTCTCGACGGCGTGGATGACGGGCGCAATTTCCTGTTCAGCCAGCTCGAGAATTTCGAAGACCGGATCGACCGCACGCCGGGCGCGGCACCGATGAGTTACCATATCACCGAATGGAATGCCGCCACCGGCAATCATCCCGACAATGCCGGGCTGCGCCATGCCGCGATGCTGGTGGAAACCATGTACGAGATGGTGACCCACGGAGTCACGGAAGCGCAGATCTGGCCCCTGACGTTCAACGCGGCGCAAGGCACGTCGATGGTGGATCTCGGAGATGGCCGCCTGTCGATCGCCGGCGAAATGTTCCGCCTGATGCAGGAAAGTCTGCCGGGGCTCGATCCGGTGCTGGACTGGTCGGCCGAGGGCCTGCTCGACCTGCACGGCTTCGCAAGTCCGGCGCGCACGGTGCTGTTTGTCTCCGAGCGCAGCGGCGCGGAGCAGTCCGGCGTCAAACTTCATGCCGGCGCGCTGCTGGACGATGTGAAATATGTCACCGCGTTCACCCATCTGTGGGATGGCGGCGCGGGTGGTGATAGCGCCGGGGCCGCCCCCGAAATTACCTATCCCGGCGCCCGGGTGGTGTTCGCCGACACGCTGGATGTCTCGCTCAAGGCCTGGGCGAATCTGCGGATCGAACTCACCGAGGTCGGGTATCGCGATGACACCGTGCGCACTCATGAGGGCCGTGACCGGTTCTTCACGTATGGCGGCGATGATCTCGTGGAAGCCGGTGGCGGCAGCGACTACGTGCATGGCGGCGCGGGCAATGACCGGATTTTCGGCGGGGCGGGCTATGACCTGCTCCAAGGCGGCACCGGCAATGACCGGCTGACGGGTGGCGCGCAGCGGGACACGTTCACCTTCGAGACCGGCGACGGGCACGATACGGTCACGGATTTCACCTTCTGGACGGACCGGATCCGCATCAATGGCGAGGATGCGTTCAGCGTCGCGGGCATGTCGGCGCTGGATGGGGTGTCCTTCAATGCCACGGACGCGGGGCTCTGGCTAACCTATGGCGCGGGCGACACAGTGTTTTTCGAGGGGCTTGCGCCGCGTCGGTCGGCGGAGGGCGGCGGCAAGCAGACTGGAACGCAGGGCACGGATGTGCTGATGGGCAGCGACGCGCAGGATGATCTGCGCGGCCATAACGGGGCTGATTATCTGGAGGATGGCGGCGGGCGCGACTTCCTGCGCGGCGGAAATGGCAAGGATTTGTTCGTCTTGGTCCGCGACGGCGCGCGCGATGTGATCACCGATTTGCAGCCCGGCAAGGACCGGATCGACCTGACCGCGTGGGAGGTGGCGACGTTCGACGATCTCGATATCAGCGTGGACTATCACCTCAACGGGGACTGGGCGGGCCATGGCCATATCGTCCATGCCGACGAGGTGCTGCGCATCGACGGGATGGACGCAGGAATGCTCGCGGCACTGACGAGTGACGTGATCGAAATCTGAGCGCCCAAGGCGGAATGCGGGCGCCGGGCGGGGCCGGACCGGCCACGTTTCAACCTTGAGTAGGCAACTGTCTGAACACTCCGTTAACCTTTCGGGTGATAAGGTTAACGCGCGGACAAAGCGGAGAGGGACCCATCGACGGCGGCCCCGGCAATGACACACTGACGGGCGGTCCCGGTGACGACATCATCAACGGTCTGGGCGGCAACGACCTCATCGAGGGCGGGGCGGGCGCGGATACAATCGACGGCGGCACCGGCACCGACACGATCGGCTTCAGCACCTCGCTCGGCGGCGTGACGGTCGATCTGCGCCTTGGCCTCGGCCTTGGCGGCCCGCTCGCCCATTCCGCCGGCGACACCTATTTCAACGTCGAGAATGTCGATGGCTCAGCCTATGACGACACCATAACCCCCGGGGTCGGAGCAAACGAGATCGACGGGCGCGGCGGCTCCGACCATGTGCGCTATTTCGACGACGACGCGGCGCTCACGGCCTCGCTCACCACCGGCATCATCACCGCGGGCGGCAGCCTCGCCACAGGCGACCGGCTGATCCGGATCGAGCGCCTGTCGGGCACAAATCTCTACGCCGATGACCTGACCGGCTCCTTCGACGCCAATTTCCTCTACGGCCATGGCGGCGATGACGCGCTCGAAGGGCTTGCAGGCGCGGACCATCTCGATGGCGGCGCGGGCACGGACACCGCCCGCTATGACAGCTCGAACAGCGGCGTCACCGTGAACCTGACCACTGGCACGGGGTCGGGCGGACATGCGCAGGGCGACACGCTGGTCAATATCGAGAACCTGATCGGCTCGTTCACCAACGATCACCTGACCGGCAACCCGCTCGCCAACCGCCTGGAAGGCGGCGACGGGTTCGACACTCTGATCGGGCTCGCGGGCGACGACGTCTTCGTCGCCGGGCGCGGCGCCGACCAGATGGATGGCGGCGCCGGCACCGACACGTTCCAGATCGCCGGAAGTTCGCTCGACACCCCCTTCCTGCCCTTCACCGTGAACCTGCAAACGGGCACGGACACGCTTGGCAACAGCTTCACCTCGATAGAGACCGTCCTCGGCGGCAGCGCCAACGACATGCTCACCGGCGACGCAGCCGACAATCTGCTCGACGGCGGCGCGGGCGACGACACGCTGCGGGACGGGCCGGGCGCAGACATCCTGCGCGGCGGGCCCGGGCACGACACTATGGTGCTCGATCTTGCGGCAGGCGATTTCCAAGACCCCGGTGACAGCATCGACGGCGGCAGCGGCATGGACACGCTGCGCATCGGCCATGTCAGCGGCACCCACATAATCGACCTCGAAGCCGGACTCTACACGCGGCAGGGCCTGCAGCACGCGGTGACAGGGTTCGAGCATGTGGACGGCGACACGCTGGCGAGCACCGGCAGCTTCGATCTGCGCGGCACCTCGGGGCACAATATCCTCACCGGGGGCAGCGGCGATGACGTGATCGCGGGGCGTGGCGGGGCGGATGTGCTGGCGGGCGGCGCCGGGCAGGACACGCTGAGCTATGCCGCGTCGCCCGGCGCGGTCACGGTGGATCTGGCCAGCGGCAGCGCATCCGGCGGGGATGCCACGGCCGACAGCTTTTCCGGCTTCGAGGCGCTTCTGGGCTCTGCTTTCGGGGACGATCTGTCCGGCGACGACACAGACAACATCCTGCAGGGCGGCGCCGGCGCGGACATTCTGCACGGGCGCGACGGGCTTGATGCGCTCTACGGGATGGATGGCGACGACCAGTTCTGGCTCGCGGGCGGCGCCGCCGATCTGACCCCGGGCGAGACCTATGAGGGCGGCGACGGCACCGACATGCTGGTGCTCACCGCGCCCACAAGCGGCGACCGCGCCTTGGATCTCACCACGATCACGCTCACGGAGATCGAAACGCTCGCCTTTTTCACCGATGGGGACAGGGCGGGCGATCTGACGGTGACGCTCGGCATCGCGCAGGCCCAGAGCATGGGCCTGACCGGGATCACCGTTCTGGCGCGGCAGGGCGGCGAGATGTTCACCGTGAATTTCGCGATGGACGGCGCGGCGCAGGCCGATCTCGGCGCGCTCCTGCCCGGGTTTGGTGCAGGCCCCGGTGAGCAGGTTGCGCTGACCGGCGGCGATGACGCCGAATGGGTGACCGGGACGAGTTCTGCGAGCACGGTCTCGCTACACGGCGGTGCAGATACGTTCGAACCACAGGGCGGCGCAGATATGGTCACGCTTGGAGAGGGCGATGACACGCTGCGTCTGACCGCCCCAACCGGGCTGGCGGCGGGCGCGCGCTATGAGGGCGGCGGCGGCACCGACCGGATCGTGATCGCCGGGAGCGGGCTGGCGGACCTGCGCGCCGCGACCCTGTCGGGCTTCGAGACACTGACCTTCGCCCCGGGCGCAGGGCTGACCCGCACAGCGCTGCTCACCGGCGCGCAGGCGCGGAGCGCGATCGGCGGCGTGACCGGCAATGCCGCGCCCGGCACAGGCGAGATCGTGCAGATCGACGTCACCGGCGCGGCGGGTCTCGATCTCTCCGCGCTGGCGCTGACCACATGGGAGAGCGCCGCGCAGGGGTCCGGCGATCTGATCCACATCACGGAAAGCGGCGGAGATCTGCCCGGCCAGACCCTGACCGGCAGTGCCGGGGATGATCTGTTTGAAACACGGGGCGGCGACTCGCTGATCGGCGGGGCGGGCGACGACCGCTACGCGTGGCTGCTCGGCGCGCTGGCAAATGCCTTCGACGGTGGAGAGGGCTGGGACAGTGTCGATGTCAGCCGCGAGCTTGTGACCGGCATCACCGCCGATCTGAGCGCTGGCACCCTCGGCCTTGGCCTTGGCACGCCGGTGGCGCTGCTGAATGTCGAGGAGGTCCATGGCACGCAGGTGGACGACCAGATCACCGGGGATGGCGGCGCGAATATCCTGCGCGGCGCAGCCGGCGCGGATATCCTCACCGGGGCGGGCGGCGCTGACAGCGTCTTTGGCGGCGACGGCGACGATCTGCTGATCGACACCGGCCCGGCAGGCACAGCCGATCTCTACGACGGCGGGCTAGGCATGGACACGCTTCAGGCCACGGCCCTGCAATGGGGCCCGGATGTGCTCTTCGATCTGAAGACCGGGCGCCAGACCCTCGGCCCCGGCGGCACGCTTCCGGCGGACAGCTTCTCCGGGATCGAAAACCTCACCGTGGCCGGCGCAGCGCAACTGCGCGGCGATGATGGCCCCAACGTGCTGACGGCGCTGGCTGGAGATGGCACAGGCAGTCTGGACAATTGGCTGCGCGGCGAGGCCGGGTTCGACACGCTGCGCGCAGGACCGGGCGATGACCGGCTGGAGGGCGGCTTCGGCAATGACGGGCTCTATGGCGAGGCGGGCGACGATGTGCTCATCGGCGGGCGCGGCGATGATCTGCTTGATGGCGGCGCCGGGATCGACACCGCGAGCTATGTCAATGCCCCCGGCCGGGTGGCGGTGTTCCTCAATCACGCGCCTGCCGATCTGGGCGGGGGAGAGGGCGTGGACAGTTTCGTGTCGATCGAGAACGTGATCGGCACGGCGTTCAACGACCGTCTGGTCGGCGATGGGGCCGGGAACCGCCTCGATGGCGGCTTTGGCGACGATGTGCTGATCGGTCTTGCGGGCCATGACACGCTGCTCGGCGGCATGGGCGCGGACGTGCTCGATGGCCTTGGCGGCGACGATTTTCTCGATGGCGGACCGGGCGGCGACAGACTGTTTGGGCTCGGCGGCAATGACACGTTGCTGGGCGGGGCGGGCGATGACTGGATCGAGGGCGGCCTTGGCCATGACATCCTCGACGGACAGGACGGCAATGACGATATCTCCGCCTCCTTTGGCTCCGACATCCTGCGTGGCGGGCCCGGCGATGACGATCTGCGCGGGGATGGCGCCGATGATCTGATCGAAGGCGGGCCGGGCAACGACCGGTTGGTCGGCGGCAATGGCCCCGACAGGCTCGAGGGCGGCCCCGGCAATGACGTGCTGTTCGGCGGGTTTGCATTCCTCGACGGCGACGGTCTGCGCGATGAGTTCGTGTTCAAATCCATCGCGAATGGCGGGGGCGGCTTCGATATCATCCGCGATTTCGATGACGGCATAGACAAGCTCGATTTCCGGCAAAGCGGCTATGAGGGCTTTGCCGAGGTGTGGGCCGACGCGGTTCAGGATGGCCCGCATGTCCGGATCACACTCGATTTCGGCGGCCTGCTCCGGATCAACGATTTCACGATGGCCGAACTGACGGCGAACGATTTCCTGTTCTGACCGCTGCGGCATGGCGGAGCCCGGCGCGAAAAACGTCGCAAAGCGGCTTGCGCCCGCAGGACGGTCTGGCAGGGTGACGCGGACGCCCTCATCGCTCAAATGAAAGCCTGACACATGACCCTTTCCATCACCGACACACCCGGTCTGCTGGACGCGATCCGCGACCGCTTTGCCCATGTCGAGACGTGCCCCTTCACTGGCCCTCGGGTGTTTTTCGAGAATGCCGGCGGCGCGCTGACGCTCAATTCGGTGGTCGAGACCTCCACCAAATTCGCCGCGATCCCGGACAATCAGGGCCGCGAGAATGGCGCCTCCCATGCGCTGAACGCCGTGATCGCCAAGGCCAAGGAGGACACCAAGACGTTCTTCGGCGTGTCCGCGGGGATGGTTTTCGTGGGCGAGAGCGGCACCGAACTTCTGTTCCGCCTGATCCGCACGGCGGCCACGGCCACGCGCGGCGCGCTGCTTGGCTCCACCGTCGAGCACCCCGCGACCCGCTCGGCCTGTGCCAAATGGGCCGAGGCGCTGGACTTGCCCTACAGCCTCGCGCCCCATGACGACGCGCGCGGGTTGGTCACGCCCGAGGCCTACGCGGCTGCCGTCACGCCCGAGACCCGCGTCGCGACGATCCTGCACACCTCGCCGGTGACCGGCATGGGCAATGACGTCGCCGGGATCGTCCGCGCAATCCGGGCGACAGCGCCGGAGTGCTTCATCATCGTCGATGGCATCCAGCATGCCAGCCACGGGGGCATCGACATCGCCAGCTACGACATCGACGGTTACGTGATCTCGCCCTACAAGGTTTTCTCCCGCCATGGCTATGGCGTCGCATGGGTCTCGGACCGGCTGGTCGCCCTGCCCCATGAGCAATTGGTGGGCGGCCCGGAACTGGCCTGGGAGTTCGGCACCCGCGACACCGGCAGCTATGCGACCATGTCCGACGTGGTGGCTTATTTCGACTGGCTCGGCGGAAAGGTCTCGGACGCGGACACGCCCCGCGCCCGGATCGAGGCGGCGGGCGCGGCGATCCACGCCCATGAAAAGGCGCTTTGCGACGCGATGCTGTTCGGCACGGGCAACCAGAAGGGGCTGACCGAACTGCCCGGCGTGACGATCCTCGGCGGCGTCGAGAACCCGGCCCGCGAGGGGTTGGTCTCGCTGACCCTTGCGGCGCTGCCCGCTGCGGAGGTGGTGGCGCGCCTGAACGATCAGGGCATCCGCACGCATTTGCGCAAACCCGACCATTACAGCGGCAACATCCTCACCCCGCTCGGGCTCGATGGCTGCGTGCGCGTCTCGATGTGCCACTACAACTCGCTGGCCGAAGTGGCGGCGTTCCTGTCGGCAATGGCCGATCTGGCGGAGGGCGGCTGACCGCCCATGCGGCCCTGTGCGCATTTTCCAGCCCCGTTTACCCGCCCTTAACCGTGATCGCGGTAGACAGGTGTCAGTCGGTGAAACCGGCCCACAGATCACCCCCTGTGGATGGGCTTCGGTGCAAAAACTGCCTGAGGTTCGAAATGGTCAAGAATTAAATGCACTTCGGTGTGTAAAGCCTATGCGTAGATCGTATCCAACGAAGCCACACGCGCAAGATTGACCAACACGGGACTAAGCCGCCCGTGACAGACCGGCCAAAACGGCCCGGTAGACACCTAACGCCTTCGGGTGCGGAGCGGCAACGCTTCGCACCCTCTTTCCTCTGCATCCCAATCCGTGAACTTACTTTAAAAACAGCTTTCTACGTGAACAAGCTCAAGTTCTCAAAGCGACTTCTCCAGCGTCACCGTCAGACTTGAACGTCACGCGCCAACCGCTTGAAACCAAACACAACAGCGGAAAATCTGCTTCTCTCGCCCTGCTCAGCGTCGCCCGCAGCCCTGTGTGCCGCTGCGCGCAACGAGGCACACCGCGAAATCAGCCCTGCGTTTTGAGATACTCCATCAACGCCGGCCGCACGCTCATCTCGCCCCGGTGGCGCGCATCGCAGATCACCTTGCGCACCTCGTCCAGATTGGAGCGCCGCAGAAGGCTCTTGACCGGTCCGATCGAGGCCGGGCGCATCGACAGCGTCCGCATCCCGATCGCCGCAAAGGCCAACGCCTCGACAGCGCGCCCCGCATCCTCACCGCAGAAACTCAGCGGCGTGCCCGTCTCCGCGCAGCGATCCACGATCTTTTCGATCAGGCTCAGGAAGCTGACATTGAGCGTGTCATAGCGCCGCCGTACCCGCTCGTTCTCACGGTCCGCCGCGAAGAAGAATTGCTTGAGATCGTTCCCGCCAATCGACAGGAACCCCACATCCTCGAAGAATTTGCGCGGCGCGAAGGCAAGGCTGGGGGTCTCCAGCATCGCACCGACCTCAAGCTCGGAGGGCAGCGCATGGCCGAGTTTGGCCTCACGCTCCAGAGCCTTGTCCACTTCCGCGCGCGCGCGGGTATATTCCTCGTATTGTGCCACGAAGGGGAACATGATCGTCAGCGGCCGCCCGTCCGCCGCCCGCAGCAGGGCCTGCAACTGCATCCGCATCACGCCGGGCTTGTCGAGCCCCACCCGGATCGCGCGCCAGCCCAGTGCCGGGTTCGGCTCATCGTTCGGGCGCATATAGGGCAGCACCTTGTCCGAGCCGATATCGAGCGTGCGGAACACCACGCGCTTGCCCTTGGCTGCATCCAGCACCCGCGCATAGATCTGCGCAAGCTCGGTGCGGCGCGGCATCTGGTTGCGCACGAGAAATTGCAATTCGGTGCGGAAGAGCCCCACCCCTTCCGCGCCGGAGCTTTCCAGCGAGGGCAGATCGGCCATCAGCCCGGCATTCATATGCAGGCTGATCGTCTTGCCGCACAGGGTGTCGGCGGGCTTGTCGCGGATCGACGCGTAGCGGGTTTGCGCTGCGGCCTGCATCGCGATCTTGTCGCGAAACGCCCCAACCACGGTCTCGTCGGGGCGCAGATGCACCACGCCCTGTTCGCCATCGACCATGATATGATCGCCGTTGAGCGCATCCGTGGTAATGCGCGACGTGTTGACCACCAGAGGGATTGCCAGCGCCCGGGCCACGATCGCCGCATGGCTGCCCACCGAGCCCTCTTCGAGCACGATTCCCTTCAGAGCCCGGCCATATTCCAGAAGCTCGCCGGGCCCGATATTGCGCGCCACGAGAATCGGATCGTCGGGCAGCGCTGCCCCGGTATCCTTGCCCTGCCCGGTCAGCAGGCGCAGCAGGCGGTTGCTCAGATCGTCGAGATCGCTGAGCCGCTCGCGCAGGTAGTTGTCGCCCGATTGCCCGATCCGCACCCGGGCGAGCGATTGCTCCTTCTCGACCGCGGCCTCGGCGCTCAGCCCGAGCCGAATGTCTTCCTCCATGCGCCGCCGCCATCCCTTGGAATTGGCGAACATGCGATAGGTTTCAAGCACTTCGAGCTGTTCAGTGTCTTGCCGACGGGCCATCGAGAGCATCTTGTCGACGCCCACGCGCAAGTGTTCGAGGGCCTCATCGAGCCGCACGAGCTCCTGATCGGGATCGTCGGCGACCGGGTTCACGACCACCACGCGCGGCTCATGCAGCCAGACATGGCCCTCGGCCACACCCTCCTGCCCGACCATGCCGCGCAGCAGCACAGCTTCCTTGTGCCGCGCCGACAGCGCCGCGCCCTCGCCCACGAAGGCGCCAAGCTCGGTCATCTCCGCGAGCACCATCGCCACGACTTCCAGCGCGTAGACCTCGTCGGCGCTGAACTCGCGCGCTTGCTTGGACTGCACCACAAGCACGCCGAGCGCATCGCCAAGCCGCAGGATCGGCACACCGAGGAAGCTCGAAAAGATCTCCTCTCCGGTCTCGGGCATGTAGCGAAACCCCTTCGCGGAGGGCGCATCGGCGGCGTTGACCACCTGTTTACGCCGCGCCACGCGCCCCACGAGCCCCTCGCCGAGCTTCATCCGTGTCTGGTGCACCGCCTCGGGGTTGAGCCCTTCCGTGGCACAGAGTTCCAGCGTGTCGTCGTCGCGAAACAGATAGATCGAGCACACCTCGCAGCGCATCGAGCCCGCGACCAGCGTGGTGATCTTGTCGAGCCGGGCCTGCCCCGAATCATCCCCCGCCATCAGGTCCCGCAGCCCGCTCAGGATCGCCCGGCTATCGCTTGTGCTGGTGTCGGCCATTCTGGCGCGCTCCCGTTCGCGTGATCCCGTCCAGCTTAGATCAAGCCGGGCCGCGATGCGAACCCCGATTTGCAACTTGAGGCTGTGCGCGGCTCAGACCGGCGCCTTTTCCAACGCGAACGCATCATGCAGGGCTTGCACGGCCAGTTCCATGTATTTGCGGTCGATCAGAACCGAGATCTTGATCTCGGAGGTGGTGATCACCTTGATGTTGATGCCCTCACGGCTCAGGCAGTCGAACATCTTCGCGGCCACGCCGGTATGAGAGCGCATCCCGATGCCCACCACGGAGACCTTGGCCACATCGGTATCGGCCACGAGTTCCTGAAAATTCAGCCGCCCGTCCTCCTTCGCCGCCGCCAGCGCCGTCTCGGCCCGGGCCACCTGATCGGTGGGGCAAGAGAAGGTCATGTCGGTGCGCCCCTCCTCGGAGATGTTCTGCACGATCATGTCCACGAGCACCCCGCCCTCGCTGAGCGCGCCGAAGATCAAGGCCGCGATGCCGGGCCGGTCGGCCACGCTCAGCAGCGTCATTTTCGCCTCGTCGCGGCTATAGGCGACCCCGGAGACCACATTGCTTTCCACGATTTCCTCCTCGGCGCACACCAGCGTGCCAGCCTGATCCGACATCTCATCCTCGAAGCTCGAAAGCACCCGCAGCTTCACATTATACCGCATTGCAAGCTCCACCGAGCGGGTTTGCAACACTTTTGCGCCCAGCGAGGCCAGTTCCAGCATCTCCTCGAAGGCGATCTTGTCGAGCTTGCGCGCCTTGCTCTCGATGCGCGGATCGGTGGTGTAGACCCCGTCCACATCCGTATAGATATCGCAGCGCTCGGCCTCGAAGGCGGCGGCGAAGGCGACGGCGGTGGTGTCGGACCCGCCCCGGCCCAGCGTCGTGATGCGGCCTTCGGGGCTGATCCCCTGAAACCCGGCAACCACCGCAACCCGCATGCCTTGGGCGAACTTGGCGTTGATATTGTCGGGTGGAATCTCTTCGATCCGCGCCGAGCCATGCGCCGAGGTTGTCTTGAGCGGCACCTGCCAGCCCTGCCACGAGCGCGCCGGGATATCCATTTCCTGCAAGCGCAGTGCCATCAGCCCGGCGGTGACGTTCTCGCCCGAGGACACCACGGCGTCATATTCGCGCGCATCATAGAGCGGGGAGGTCTCGCCCACCCATCCGACAAGCTCGTTGGTCTTTCCCGACATGGCCGAGACGATCACGATCACATCATAGCCGCGCGCCACCTCGACGCCGATCCGCTTGGCGGCGCGCGCGATCCGGTCCAGATTGGCGACAGATGTGCCACCGAATTTCATGACGAGAACTGGCATGATACGCCCCGCGTGATGGTCCGGGGCCGTTTACTTTGCCGGCGATAGAGGCGCAAGGGCGCGCAGCACGGCGCGGGTCTTTGCCGCAGCGCGGATCAATACGCGTGATCGCGCCCCTCCCATGTGCGGAAACAGCCCGTGCTGGTCATGTCCAGCGTAGCGAATTCCTCGACGAGGCCCGAGACCGAGGCATCCACGTCGATATCGGCCTGCCCGCCGCCCATATCGGTCTGCACCCAGCCCGGATGATAGATGCCCACCGCGATCCCGTCGGCGGCCAGCTCACTGGCAAGGTTGCGCCCCAGATTGAGCGCGGCGGCCTTCGAGGCGCGGTAGATATAGCTGCCCCCCGGCGCGCGGGTATGCGAGGCCATCTGGCTGGAGATGATCGCGATCTTGGCGTTCTCCGCCGCGCGCAGGTTCGGCAGCAGCGTTTGCACCGTCAGGAACACGCCGGTGACGTTCACCGCAAAACTTTGCGCCCAAAGCTGTGGCGCGTAGCCGGTGTCGAGATCCTCTCCTTTGTCGAGATAGACCCCGGCATTGCAGACCAGCAGACTCACCGGCTCATTGTGGAGCGCGTTGGCAAGCCCCGAGAACTGCGCGGGATCGGCCACGTCGAGCGCGACATCGCCCCCCGCGCGGGCGGCCCCGACGACCCGCGCGCCTTCCGCGCGGTACCAATTGGCAAGGCCTGCGCCAATGCCGCGGCTTGCGCCGGTGATCACGATGGTCATGTCTCAGTTCGCTTTCTTTGTGGGCGTGAAGGGCAAGGGCAGGACGGGCACACCGTCCTCCAGTAGGTCTTTGGCGTCCTTTGGCGTGACCTCACCATAGATCGAGCGCTCCGGAATGTCACCGAGATGCATGTCGCGGGCCTGCCGCGCGAATCCGGTGCCGACATAGTCGGAATTGGCTTCAACGTGCTTTTTGAGTTTCTCCAGCGCATGCCGCACCTCCGCGGGCATATCCGCAGCTGCGGGCACCCGGGCCACGGGCTGCGCGTTGGATGCCTGCGCGGGTGTCTGAGGATGCGGGGGCGTGGGGCCGGGCATCGGCGGCGCGGGCGCGTCACGGGATGCGCTGACCGCAGGCGCCATGATGGCCTTGTCCACCTCGCCCGATCCGCAGACCGCACAGCTCAGATGCCCCGCGCTCTTCAGGCTGTCGAAGGCGACTGCTGATTGAAACCAACTTTCGAAGCGGTGCCCGTCGCGGCATTTCAGAGTGTATGAGATCATGAATGTTCCACGCGTATCGACCCCTGATATCTAACCAGATCACGCCCGCGTTCAAGCCTGCCATCGGCTGACGGGCCGGCCCTCAGACGAACTGCCTTGGGTCGAAATCGCGCAGGATACGGGCAAGCTCGGGCTCCTCGACCATCTGCGCGGCTTTCTTGCGCGACACCCATCTGCGTTTGCGCTGCCCGGCTTCGGGGAAGTCCTTGGCGAGTTTCTTCACTTTGACCGGATAGACCATCGCCACGCAGGGCAGGTCTTCGGCGTCTTCCATGATCTTGCGATAGGAAAAGAGCCCCAGACACAGGTCGATGGGCTTGCCGATCACCCCGGCTTCCTCCCACGCCTCAAGCGCGGCGGATTGGGCAGGGGTCATCCCGTCGATGGGCCAGCCCTTCGGCACGATCCAGCGCTTGGACCGGCGCGAGGTGATCATCAATATTTCCAGACGCCCGGTCCGCACCCGGTAGCACAGGGCGGCAAATTGGCTGCGCACATCCCGTTTGTGCGAGGCGCGTAAATTTAGGGGAAGCTGTTTAATCATCGGGGCGGACATTCACACCGCTCTACACATTTTTGCCTGTAGCATCGAGTTTATCAGACTCCCCGCGCCCTGACCAGTGTCATGACGCGTGTCAGAGGAGTTTCGAGCGGCACCCGGCCACAGCGCGAAAAGCCGGGCGCAGGCGCTTGTGAATGCCGCGCGGCTTGGCGATACTCTGACGCGATGAAACAGCGTATCGGTTTTCTTTTCGCCCTGTGCCTCGGCATGTGGCTGGGTCTGGGGCTGCTCGGCGCGGACCGGCTGGCGGCGCGCGCCGAACAGCCCCCGCTTGTCTTCGCCGCCGCCTCGCTGACCGACGTGCTGGAGGAGATCACCGCCGCGATGAACCCCGCCCCGCGCCTGTCGGTCGGAGGCTCCGGCACCATGGCCCGCCAGATCGATCAGGGCGCGCCCGCCGATGTGGTGCTGCTGGCGAACCCGGTCTGGATGGACTGGCTCGAAGAGCGCGGCCACCTGCAGCCCGGCACGCGCGCCGAGCCCTTCGGCAACCGCCTTGTCCTTGTCGGCCCACCCGGTGCCGCGCCGCTCCCGCAACTCACCGCCGAGAGTTTGCTCGCCCGCCTCGGCCCCGACGGCAGGCTCGCCATGGGCGAGCA